>NZ_JAYMCO010000005.1:0-3267 GCF_036903125.1 Halobacteriovorax sp. DPLXC-1 | reverse complement strand
TATATTTAAATAACAGTATCAGATAGAAGACGAGAACTTAAAAGTAATACAAAACAAGACAAGTATATTGATTATACAAAACTTTTAGTTGGTTAGATAAAGCTACTAAGGGTATATGGTGGATATCTTGGCAGTAAGAGGCGATGAAAGACGTGTGTTAGAGTGCGATATGTATCGGCGAGCCCTCAAGCAGGCTTTGACCCGGTAATTTCTGAATGGGGGAACCCAGCTTATGGAGACATAAGTTACCGTTTGGTGAGTAAAGTAGCCATTCTGGAGCTAACCAGGGGAACTGAAACATCTAAGTACCCTGAGGAAGAGAAATCAATTGAGATTTCGCTAGTAGCGGCGAGCGAACGCGAAATAGCCCAAACCGTTAAGTTTACTTAGCGGGGTTGTAGGACTGCAATATGTAGCTTTGAGATTAGGAGAAGGGTCTGGGAAGTCCCGCCAAAGAGAGTGAAAGCCTCGTATCTGAAAGTTGATAAGCGCTAGCAGTATCCTGAGTAGGACGGAACACGTGAAATTTTGTCTGAATCTGGGAGGACCACCTTCCAAGGCTAAATACTACTTACTGACCGATAGTGAACAAGTACCGTGAGGGAAAGATGAAAAGAACCCCGATGAGGGGAGTGAAATAGAACTTGAAACCATATACTTACAATCGGTGGAAGTGCTATTGTAAGGCATGACCACGTACCTTTTGCATTATGAGCCATCGAGTTACGATTTGTAGCAAGGTTAAGCCGTTGCAGGTGTAGCCGTAGGGAAACCGAGTCTTAATAGGGCGTTTAGTTGCAGGTCGTAGACCCGAAACGGGATGAGCTATCCATGAGCAGGTTGAAGCGAGGGTAACACCTTGTGGAGGACCGAACCCATATAGGTTGAAAACTGTTGGGATGACTTGTGGATAGGGGTGAAAGGCCAATCAAATTCCGTGATAGCTGGTTCTCTTCGAAATGCATTTAGGTGCAGCGTCTGACGAATACTGACGGGGGTACAGCACTGAATTGGCTAGGGGGCTTACCAGCTTACCAAACCATATCAAACTCAGAATACCGTTAAGTAATATCAGGCAGTGAGACTACGGATGCTAAGGTCCGTTGTCGAAAGGGTAAGAGCCCTGACCATCAGCTAAGGTCCCTAAATCGTGTCTAAGTGGGAAAGGTTGTGGAACTACTGTGACATCCAGGAGGTTGGCTTAGAAGCAGCCACCCTTTAAAGAAAGCGTAATAGCTCACTGGACTAGTGGTTCTGCGCCGAAAATGTAACGGGGCTAAAGATACGTACCGAAGCTATGGAATGAACTTTGTTCATTGGTAGAAGAGCATTGTGTTTATCGATGAAGGCGTACCGCGAGGAGCGCTGGAGATCCCACAAGAGCTGATGATGGCATGAGTAGCGATAAGGAGTGTGAGAATCACTCCCGCCGAAAATCTAAGGGTTCCTGGGCCAGGTGACTCCGCCCAGGGTTAGTCGGATCCTAAGGTGAGGCCGAAAGGCGTAATCGATGGACAACAGGTTAATATTCCTGTACTTGGTTATATTCGTTTGACATGAGGAGTGACGGAGAAAGGTAGCAAATCCCACTGTTGGATGTGGGTTTAAGCGTGTAGGCTGAGATGTAGGCAAATCCGCATCTCGTGAAGGCTGAGGCGTGATGACGAGGGCTTGCCCGAAGTTTGTGATCCTCTGCTTCCCAGAAAAACTTCGTATGAAGAATGTAATCAATCCGTACCGTAAACCGACACAGGTAGATGAGGAGAGAATCCTCAGGCGCTTGGGAGAACTCTTGTTAAGGAACTCTGCAAATTGGAGCCGTAACTTCGGGATAAGGCTCGCCCCTGCTGGTGACATCGCTTGCCGATGTAGCTGACGGGGGCCGCAGTGAAAAGGGGGTAGCGACTGTTTATCAAAAACACAGGACTCTGCAAACACGCAAGTGGACGTATAGGGTCTGACGCCTGCCCGGTGCTCGAAGGTTAAGAGGAGAGGTTATCCTTTTGGAGAAGCTTTGAATCGAAGCCCGAGTAAACGGCGGCCGTAACTATAACGGTCCTAAGGTAGCGAAATTCCTAGTCGGGTAAGTTCCGACCTGCACGAATGGCGTAACGACTTCCCCACTGTCTCAACAAGAGGCCCAGCGAAATTGGAGTGCGCGTGAAGATACGCGCTACCCGCGGAAGGACGAAAAGACCCCGTGAACCTTTACTGTAGCTTGACATTGGCTTTTGAATAGTAATGCGTAGGATAGGTGGGAGCTGTTGATATGTGCGTTCCGGCGTACAAGAAGGCATCCTTGAAATACCACCCTTTGCTATTTGAAATCCTAACCTACCATCGTAATCCGGTGGGGGGACAATGTCTGGTGGGCAGTTTGACTGGGGCGGTCGCCTCCTAAAGAGTAACGGAGGCGCACAAAGGTTCCCTCAGGCCGCATGGAAACCGGCTGTAGAGTGTAAACGCATAAGGGAGCTTGACTGCAACACAAACAAGTGGAGCAGGGTCGAAAGACGGTGTTAGTGATCCGGTGGTTCCGAGTGGAAGGGCCATCGCTCAACGGATAAAAGGTACTCCGGGGATAACAGGCTGATCTCCCCCAAGAGTTCACATCGACGGGGAGGTTTGGCACCTCGATGTCGGCTCATCGCATCCTGGGGCTGGAGCAGGTCCCAAGGGTTAGACTGTTCGTCTATTAAAGCGGTACGCGAGCTGGGTTCAGAACGTCGTGAGACAGTTCGGTCTCTATCCTCCGTGGGCGCAAGAAATTTGAGTGAATCTGACCTTAGTACGAGAGGACCGGGTTGGACGAACCTATGGTGTATCGGTTGTGACGCCAGTTGCATTGCCGAGTAGCTAAGTTCGGAAGGGATAACCGCTGAAAGCATCTAAGTGGGAAGCCCATCACAAGATAAGATTTCTATAAGACAGCTTGTAGACTACGAGCTTGATAGGTCGCATGTGTAAGCGCAGTAATGTGTTGAGCTGAGCGATACTAATTAGTCTTTTTGCTTTATTTAACTTTTACTTTTAAGTTCACTTCTATTTGATATTGTTTTTTAAGTGTAAAAACTTTAAAAGACTTGAAAAAGTCTAGAGATTGAATTAAATATACCAAGAATTAAATTTTTGGTGTGTCGATAGCGGCGGGGAAACACCTGATACCATCCCGAACTCAGCAGTTAAGCCCGCTAGCGCCAAAGGTAGTGCCAGGGTAACTTGGTGTGAGACTAGGAAGATGCACCTTCTATATAAAAAGCCAGATCA
>NZ_JAYMCO010000004.1:0-204162 GCF_036903125.1 Halobacteriovorax sp. DPLXC-1 | reverse complement strand
CAACCCAACCCAACCCAACCCAACCCAAGCCAAGCCAAGCCAAAAGGTAGAATAGTTATTTTGTTTACACTGCTCATCTTTTAAACACTCTATCTCCCCAATAATACGTAAAATACTTGGCATACAAAGTGCATATATATAAGTCACAAGGGGAAAAATATGAAGACTATTCTTAAGCTTACAATTGCACTTTTTATCACTTTAAACGCATTTTCTTATGATCAAATCTTTGCAACAACAGGTGACCTGAAAATAAGAGGACCTTATTATGGTGACCAAGAGATCCTTTCAATTAGAGTTTATGGAGATACTGTAAGCGCATATTCTAAAAATAGGAATGGTAGACAATATAATGACGTCCTTTTTAAAATCACTGAAGAGTACCAACCATACAAAGAATTCATGCTTGATATTTTAGAGAAGGGGGACTTTGTTGTTCTTCCAAATAGCTCAGGAAAAATTGAAGATCTAAGACTAATGTATAAAGGTAAGAAGTATAGCTTTCTTGAGGCAGCTTTATATTTAAATAATAAAGACCTTTGTGGGTTAGGAATGGATTGTCCAACAAGTAGTGTTGCTGTTAATGATGGAAGAAGAACAACTACACCTGGAACAAAGGGCCCTTTAAGAAGAACAAGTGCTAGAGATGTTGATTATATGACTCGCGTAAATATCTTTTAATTTGCAAGCTCTTTAGTTAAGTCATCGAGCTTTGCGGCCATAAGATTACGAGTTTTATTCATTAGCTCGTCAATATCGTCAACAGTTAACCCTTGTGTTGAGATAGGCTCCAAAGCTTCGATAATAACTTTACCAGGTACTATCTTTCCAAGATCAAATGAATCCTCATATTTAGAAAAAACTACTGGGTAAATTGGCATTTGCCCTTTAATAGCAACAATAAATGGGCCTTTTTTAAAAGGAAGAAGTCCTTTGCCTTTTGATCTCGTACCTTCAGGCATGATCCAAACATTGCAATTATCTTCTTTTATTGTCTGAGCAACCTTTTCCATAACAGACCAGGCTTTTCTCTTATTTGTTCGATTGATCAGGATATTTCCTGCAAGCCAGTACATTTGACCAAATACTGGTATCCAAACAAGAGACTGCTTTCCAAGTGAAACAGTTCGTCTTGGAAGGGCCGGGCCTACAAAGAATATATCTAGGTTTGATTGATGATTTGAGATAAAAACAGCATTGCGAGTACTCTTGTAACCTGCTGGTAGGCGTGTTTCGATTTTAATATTGAGAAATATTCTCGTCAGCCATGAATAGTAACGAGCAATAAAGAATGTATTTCCACGATTTGCAGGACGCAGCATGCATATAGGAATCCACACAAGGGTTCCAAGAACGAGAAATATACCAACTAAGAGTAATCTTAAATAAGCTAAAACCATAAGTTTCTTATAGCATAATATTTTAGCGGTGCTTACGTTAAATTTATTCTATTTTAACGCAATCTTTTAAAAATGTTAAAATAGCGTAATAAGAAGAACTGAAGCTATCGCCATAAGAACACCAAGTCCTTTTGGGACAGTCATTGGTATATTCTCTATGAATAAATCCCACATAACACTCGTCACCATTTGGGCGGCAATAAGTCCAACTGTCGTCTTAACAGCTCCAATTTGATAAATGCCGATTGGAAGACCGACTACGAAGAGGAATCCAAAGATACCAGGAATGACATACCACCATTTAAATTGAAATTCTTTTAGACGAACAAAATCAGGAAAGAATTCTGGGTTGGCCTTTGCAAAGAAATAGAATCCTATACAAACAACTAAAGTCACAAAGTTACCAAGAAGGGCCATCCAAGTAAGGCCAATGTCTTGGGTCATTACACGATTTAGTGCTCCTTGAAGGATACCAATAAAACCAATTAATACAGGTACTAGTACATATATATTTGTTGTCATTTATTTTCCTATTTCTTTAAAAGCGTTAAACCTTTTAGATAATCACCTTCAATAAAGCCTTTTAGAGAAGGGCAGTCGCCTGTCAGTCTTAAAGCTCCTGTGATACTTATCTTTCTTTTTCCAATATACTCTTTTACTTTTGTTTCAAACTTCTTTCTTGTAATTGAGTGAGTATTTAAAAAGATATGTGCTTTTCCACCTTTATTTAAAATCATATCGAATAAAGGGATCATATCTTTATATGCATCAATTGCCTTTGATACTTTCTTTCCATCACTTGAAGCACTAGGAGGGTCACAGATAATAAGATCAAATTTTCGACCTTCTTCTTTAAATTTTTCTAATGCCTTGATTGTAGGCATACAAAGAGAAGTATTTCCTTCCATCTTATTTAATTCTAAGTTCTCCTCAAGCCAGTCCAGGTATTTTTGTGAAAGATCAACACTTGTAACATCCTTTGCTCCTTGCTTTAGAGCAAAGAGAGTGTATGCACCTGTATAGCTATATAAGTTTAGAACTGACTTATCTTCAAAGTCATCCTTTACTCTATTTCTTATCGCTGCCATATCAGTGTAGAGACCAATATCGTAAAATTGATTGAGGCGGATTATATAATCGACTCCAAACTCATTTACAGTGAACTCATCTTCTTGAATCGATTTATTACTTGCACAGTAAAATTCTTTTTTACGTTTCAAGTTTCTCTTTTGTACCCAAACTTTATCATTCGGATAAAAGTCTTTGATAATCTTTAGAATATCTTTTTCAAAGTGATTCCAAAAGTTAGAGTAGAATTGAACAAGAATACGATCTTTAAGTCTGATTATGAAAAGACCTGGCAAGAAGTCAGTTTCACCAAACGCCAGATAGTAGTTCTCACGGTCTGTTATTCCTCGGCGGGCCTCAAAGCTATCTTGCATTCTTTGTCTTAATTCAAAGTAGAAATCTTTAGGGCCAAGGTGTGAGCCTTCTCCAATTCTCCATAAGCGAGCTAGCACACTATCGTGAGTAGGGTCATTTAATAAAATGGCAAATTTACCTTCTTCTAGTTTTGCCGTTACAAATGGAGATCCCTGAGGAAACTTCATTGAGAAGCGATCCTTTGTAATCCAAGGATGGCCTTTATAAAGATATTTGATACTTGCAGGGTGTAGCTCGACTCGTGGTGTACGGATGCGTGAGCGCCCTGTTGATTTCCCCTTGGATTTTCCAGAGGATGCTGACGTCTTTTTATTCATGATTATTTGTTCTCTTGTAACTTTATACGATACTGAAGGTTGTTCTCTAATAAGAGTAGTAATTTATTTGTGATATCAAATGGGTTAGAAAGATCAATTATTCCAAATTCTTGTAGACGGAATTTTGTCTCAAGATCTAGGTCTCGGTAAGGGTCAAAGTCTTGGCAGAACTTCTGAAGCTCTTCAAGTGTCTCATCATTTAGATAGAAGTCTGGATGAGAAACTTTCTCGCTTTCAGCTTGAAGTTGTCTGTTTTCATTTCGAATGTGAAATAACTCTTCTTTATTATCCATTAGTAATTGTTATTTCAGATACATAGCGTTACGTCAAGATATTGGAGGTTCACTTTGGCAATAATATCATTCCTTTCTATCTCAATCTTGGTCTTCTTACTTCCTGCAGAGAAGCTCATTCGTAAAACCAGTAACTTATCATATCGTTATCGTAGTCAATATCGGAGAGGAAAGGATCTGCTAATTGACTTGTCGCAACTAAACCTAATGGGAGATTTGACGCACCTCTCTCATTATAAGTTCTTTGATGAGTTAATTTGTGAAATTTCACAAGTTGCTAAGGAGTTTGGAGCTGCAACAAGTAAAACACTTTCAAAGCTTAGGCACTCATTGTCTACAGACTTACAGATCGAGAAGAAGAGCTCTGGTGTAATGAATGAAAGCTATTTCCAATTTCTTCTTGCTGCTTGCTTAACCTTATTCCTAAATATTTTCTCGACGAAGATTCTCGATTTTGAAATCGATACACTTTTTATTAGTTGTGCCCTTGCTTACAATCTAATAGGAATTATAACTTTTCATTATTTAATTAAGAAATTAGCACAGAAGCAAATTGTCCCAATTGGCCATGTGCTTCACAGTTTTTTAATTTTCAAGCTTATGTATGATGTTGGAACACCTCTTAATCAGTTAATAAGTAGTTCAAGAATCAATTCCTTAGTAGATATACAGTTGTCCTATGCAAAGGAGTTATTTCGCCGTCTAACGGCCCTCGTTGAGATGAAACAGGCACAAGGACTAGATATTGGGGATGACCTTGAGTCAATTGAAATAGGACTATGGGATGAATACAAGTCACAAAACGAACAACTACTATCAAGAATTAAAATATGTAAGTTTATCTGGCTGGTTGTCTTCTTTTTCATTCCTTATGTGGGAAACTTCTTTCGTTTGATAAGTCATTTAAATCTTTAGATTGGAACGCGCTGAGTGATTGATATTCCATACTTTTGTAGGTACTTTATTTGTGTAAGTATTTAACCAAATGGAGTTACTCGATGGCCTATCAAAACGATAAGCAAATTATTTATTCAATGAACCGTGTTGGAAAAGTTTATAAGCAAAAGCACGTTCTAAAAGATATCTCTCTCTCATATTTCTATGGTGCCAAAATTGGTGTACTTGGTCTTAACGGATCAGGGAAATCAACGTTACTTAAGATTATGGCCGGCCTAGATGAAGATCACTTAGGTGAGACACATTTAGCAAAGAACTATTCTGTTGGTTATCTGGAACAGGAGCCAAAGCTTGATCCTGAGTTAACTGTTAGAGAGGTTGTTCAGCAAGGTTGCCAGGAGACTGTTGATCTTCTCGCTAAGTTTGATGAGATCTCTGCAAAGTTTGCTGAGCCGATGAGTGACGATGAGATGAACGATCTTCTTGATAAGCAGGCCAAAATTCAAGATAAACTTGATGCAGTTGATGCATGGTCTCTTGATAGCCAGCTTGATCTTGCAATGGAAGCTCTAAATTGTCCTCCTTCAGAAGCAAAGTGTGGAAACTTATCAGGTGGGGAAAAGAGAAGGGTTGCGCTATGTCGTCTACTTCTTCAAAAACCAGATATTTTACTTCTAGATGAGCCGACAAACCACCTTGATGCTGAAACAGTATGGTGGCTTGAAAGACATCTTCAGCAATATAAAGGAACAGTAATCGCCGTAACACACGACCGTTATTTCTTAGATAATGTCGCTGGCTGGATTCTAGAACTTGACCGTGGACAAGGGATTCCTTTTGAAGGAAATTACACTGGTTGGCTAGAGACAAAAGCAAAACGTCTTGCTCAAGAAGAGAAGTCTGAGTCTAAAAGACAAAAGGCCATGAAGGAAGAACTTGAGTGGATTCGCTCAAACCCTAAAGCTCGTCAAGCTAAGTCAAAAGCTCGTATTAAAAACTATGAAGAAAGAGCAAAGTTATCTAATGAAAAGAGAAATGAAACAAATGACCTTTTTATTCCTGCAGGTCCTCGACTTGGTGATAAAGTAATCGAAGCAAAAGGTGTTTCAAAAGCATTTGGCGATAAGCTTCTTTATGAAAACCTTGAATTCTCTCTTCCTCCAGGTGGGATCGTTGGTATTATTGGCCCTAACGGTGCTGGTAAAACTACATTATTTAAGATGATTACCGGACAAGAAGAGCCGACATCAGGAACTTTTGATGTAGGTGAAACAGTTAAGCTTGCTTATGTTGATCAAGGACGTGACTTAGATCCAGAAAAAACAATTTATGATGTTGTTGCTGATGGGACAGAGTTCATTAACGTTGCAGGTACTGAAGTTAATTCTCGAGCCTATATTGCAAAATTCAATTTCTCTGGTGAAGACCAAAAGAAGAAAGTTTCTGAACTTTCTGGTGGGGAAAGAAATCGAGTTCACCTTGCAAAAGTCTTAAAAGAAGGTGGAAACGTTCTATTACTGGATGAGCCTACAAATGACCTTGATGTAAATACGCTTCAGGCCCTTGAAAAGGCCCTCGTAGACTACGCTGGTTGTGCTGTAATTATTTCCCACGACCGTTTCTTCTTAGATCGTCTTGCAACTCATATTCTTGCTTTTGAAGGAGAAGGAAAAGTTGTTTGGTTTGAAGGTAACTTTGATGAGTACGAAGAAGATAAGAGAAAGCGTCTAGGTGATGCCGCTCTTAATCCAAAACGTTACACTTATAAGAAATTAACAAGAGACTAATTTTTTGCGTAGTATTTATAAATTTGGTGGCAGCTCGATAAAATGTGCTGCCACTATAAAACAAATAGCAGACCTTATTATAAAGTGCCCAAATAATTGCTTGGTGGTTTTGTCTGCAACTTATAATTCCACAAACGAGCTAGAAGAGATCTTTGAAACTTCTAGTCTTGATCTCGTTAAAACTTTTTTTAATAAGCATCAAGTTATTATTGATGAATTAGAGACATCCACTGATCTATCTGATTTCCAAAGTGAACTTGAGTCTTATCTTAAAAATGAAAAGACTAAGTCTGTTTTAGATAGTGTTTATAGTATTGGGGAGAGAGTCTCAACGAGGATTCTCTCAGATTATCTTCAAAAGAGGGAAGTTCATAATCATCTTGCAGATGCTAGAGACTATATTACAACTAATCGTAATTTTAATGAAGCTAAGGTTCTCTTTAAAAATACAAAAGATAAGTGCCACCCATTAAATGAGAAAGAACTAATCATTACTCAGGGATTTATTGCAAAAACACTTAGCGGGGAAACTTCTACGCTAGGCCGAGAAGGATCTGATTATTCTGCTGCTATTTTTGCTTGGGCCTTAGATGATGTTCGAGAACTTGTGATTTGGAAGGATGTAAAAGGGATTTACGGCCATGATCCAAAGTTATTAGACTCTGCGCCACTCATACCAAATCTTAGCTATCGTCAGACTAAACTTCTAACAAATAAAGGAGCAAAGATTCTCTTTCACCGTACAATGAATCCATTGATAGAAAAGAATCTGCCCCTAATTGTTAAGAGTGTCTTTTTTCCTGATGAGTCTGGAAGTTGTATTAGTGAAGGTGAGGTTGCAAAACTTAAGGCAATCTCAACTCAAGAGATCGATGGGGCAAAAGCTTTATTAACTGTTTTTGGACTCGATTATGATCAGTCCTTGGTTACAAATGAGCATCCTTATGAACTTGATGAGAATAATGATGACTATTTTAGCTTGGAAGTTAGACAGCAAGATTTGGCGGCGTTGATAAACCTTTTTGGTGATCATCTTTTTTCTTCTCATAAATAGTAGAGTAAATAGGATTGTCTCCTTCACTTCCATAGACTTCTATAATCTCAGTGACTTCTTTGTTTTCAACAAAGACAACATTATCCACGCATTGGCAGATTAACTTTAAGACTTGATTAAATTCAATACCATTCTTACTCGATGAGAATATAGAAAATAGAGTACTAAGCCTTAGTAGAGTGTCTTTGGCATTATTTGCATGGATTGTTGTCATCATTCCTTTATGTCCCGTATTCATCGCTAGTATAAAGGGAACAATCTCTTCAGAACGAATTTCTCCTAAGAATATTCTCTTTGGCGACATCCTAAGAGCATAGGTACAATAATCATTTAAGCTCTTTCCTGAGCTCGAGTGCGAAAGGAGGTGAGTGGTATTTGAAATATCTCCATCTATTTCAGCGACATCCTCAATAATGACATGATGTTCATTTGAGTTTGCCATATCTTTGCAAACCTTTAGAAAGCTCGTTTTTCCACTTCCAGTCGAGCCAGCAATTACGATATTCTTATATTCATTAACTAATTTATATATATGTGACTTAACTTGATTGTCTTGTGTGAAATTATCTAAATTAAAAACTTCTTTACTATGAACTCGAATAAAAGCTTTCGCTTGCTTAACTGGGGAAAGGCAAGGATGTGTTAAACTTATTCTCATATCAATTGGTTTTTCTGTAATTATTCTTGAGACTTTGAATGATGCAAATGGTGAACTAAAGCTCCATTCAATATTTAACTTTCTTGTTAAGAAAGTCAGACTTAATTGAAAGTCTTCGTTAGATAGGAATTCTACTTTAAGCTTTTCATTTGTTTTTGCGTGAACCTCGATATCGCTCGGAGAGTGAATAATGAACTCTCTTGCATCATACATTTTAAGAAGATCATCGATATAGCTTTGATTGTATACATGCTCAAACCAAATCTTTATTTGATCGATATTATCTAAGTCAGATAGCCTAAGATTATTAATTGATAGAGCCTCCTCTACGATTAAATCGAAGCTTAAGAGATTTGATTTCTTTGACTTCTCAATTAATAAAGCTCTAAATTCATTAAAGAAAAACTGATTTAAATCTTCCATCTTTATATCCTTACTTAAGCTTTGCAATTGCAATGATTCGTTTATAAGTTTTAAATTTTGCTGAAGAAGAAAAGAGCTTTCCTAAAACTGGAATCTTTCCAAATAATGGAATTGATCTGCCGCTTTGATCATCTGTTGTGAGATCAATTTCAAACATTTGAATAGGTGAATCTTTTTGAATTAGAAAACTTGAGCACTGAGCGCTTCCATTTATATAAGTGTCGCCATTGTTTTGGGCCATGGGTCTGGTTAGTTTTGTTTGATATTCAATCTTAAATCGATTGTTAATTCTCTCAAGTGTCATTGAGATCTTTAAACCAGCAAAGCGCCATTGAGTATTATTTCCATTGTTGGCCGTTGTCGTTGTAAATGGGATCTCTGATCCAATCTGTACCGTCGACTTTTGTTTTGTACGCAGAAGAATCTTTTGCGTTGCTAGTGTTGAAACATTATATTCAGTATCTCTTAACACTATATTCTGATTACGAGTAAGTGCTATTGCTCCATTGTCGAGAAGATCAGTTAAGCCTACATCAATTTGATCAAGTCCAAAGTTAATTTCCTTACCATCAAGACGCTCAATTTGAATAATTCGCATCTCTAATTTGTGATTTCTCAAGTTATTAAACCGTTGAGATGTTCTAAACTTAACTTTGAATTTATCCTTGATAGGTGAGAGAAAACCTTCATCTGAAAGGATCTCTTCAGTTGTTAAGCATATAATATCAAGTTCTTGTTTTTGACATCGAATATCATCATAAAAGTTTTGGAAGAAACGATGGTGAACTTCAGATATAATCTTCTTGGCCACTTTATTTTGTAGCTCTCCTTTATAGATTATGTCCTCATTACTTTTTAAAAGTTCTTTGATTATTCGATATTGATCAATAGTTTTAATATCACTATAGATGAGAAGCTTATCTCCTTTTATTGTTCCTCTGATGCCAAAGTTTTTTAAATTTGATAAGGTCTCAAGGATTTTAAATTGGCCACTTTTAGACAATACATAGACTGTATAGACGACTTTTTTTCCATTGCTTTTCCAGACTGTAACTAGTGACTGTCCCTTCATTTTGCCTTTTATATATAATTTTTGTTTGGCTTTTATGACCTTGGAAGAGAGGATCTCTTTATTGGAAACACTGAAGTTCTCAGCATCTTTTAATGAAATTTCAGATACTTGACCGATACTGAGTGTTATTTGCTTGTGAACTTGTGCGTAAACGTTTAAATTTACTAAGAACATTAAGCAAATGACTTTGACAAACGGCATGAAAGTTAGTATAAAGCTATACTCGAAAACTGTTTTCAGATTAGTTTTAAATATATTGAGGAGATTTATCATGGTATCAAGAACTCGTGTTACAAGAAATAAGCGTAATGCTAAAAAAACAAAAATGGGTGCTAGAAGAAAAGCGCAAAACAGAAACAAGGGAACAACTCCTAAGTTTAAAATTCATCTAGATTAATAAATAAATTAATTTTTAGATATAAGAAAAGGGCCCTCTTCAGGGTCCTTTTTGCTATTTGTTAAAAGTATTATTTAAAGCGACTCTGTTCTGGCGAACAACTTTAAATTCTTCATTTTTCTCACTAATACAAATATGAAGAAGAGCATCTTTGTAGATGTCTTCACATGGATTACTCTTTTGAATAAACTTAATATCTTCACTCTTTACAGCATTTTCATCTAAAACAAGTTTCATGACTTTTTCAAACATGACGTCCTTAATATCATAAGTATAGACAACGACATTTCGTGCATTAGTGTTTAGGGAAATAAGTAGAAGTAGTAAGCTAAATTTCAATTTCATATACGCCTCCAATAGACTTTGGTTGATTAGTAACTGGATAGGAATCTAACTCAAGTGCCTTATATGGAGCTATTTTATTCAGTTCTGAAATAGATATTTTTACTAAGTAAATGGACTTCGTATTGTCTTCAAGCCTTTTTACAATCTTTGCCTTGTTTGTAAGGTGGTTATTTCCCGAATAAAGGGCAACATATTGGTCTTTTCCAACAAGATTAGTCATCTCATTAATTCTCAGTTTTAAAAGTCTTTCATCTTTAGCAATATTTATTTCTTTTTCAATTGTAGCCTTTGTCATGGGTTGGGATAGGATGAATGTGAAGATATTAGTTAGGACAAGTGCTACCCAAAATCTAAGATAGAGTGATTTTTTTAATTGTTGTTCTTTTTCTTTATTAAATAAAAGCTTAGAAGTACAAGAGTTATTTGATTGCGTTCCATTGCTTGGTAAAGTTTTTGATTTCTTGTTGTTTAGAATTTTCAATTTTAATCTCCAGGTTAATTATTAAAACGAGGGTACTTATAAGAATTGAAGACCATAGTATTCCTTCAATTGTTGAAAACCCATTGGTGCCATATGTCTTGAGTTGAGTGTGAAATCGTCTAAGACATAGCCTTTCTTTAACTTGAACTTTAGTGTAATTACGAACGAATGATTTTCTGATAGATCACTTCCTTTGTAGTGAAAAGGCATAAATCCCTTCCATTCTTTTTGAAATATTGCACCTCCATCGAATTGCCTTTTAATTTTCCAGACTTTTTGTCCAAGAGGATCATCCTTCATTAGAGAAACAATATTTAAAGAGTTACATTCACTGATTTGTAGCAACTTTAATCGAAAATAAAATCGATAACTTGCTTGTAGGATTTTTAATCCTTTTTCTCCATATGAAAGAAAGGGCCTTAGCCAGCTTAATATTGGTATAAATTTTCCATAAAAGAAGGAGCGAATAACGATATTCGTCTGAGAGATAAACTTGTAAAAGTCATTGTAATGTTTAACGGTTTTTTTTGCACAGATATATGATTTGTTATAGTGCTTGATAATATGAAGTTCTTCATAAGACTTTGCCATATTGTAGAAAGTGATAGCTATAAAAGTCATAAAGAAGAAAGCACCAATAAGACTAACGCTACCTCTTTCATTATTTAGAATCTTCTTATGGTTTAAGTCCATCTTTCATCCTTAGGTAGTGTTTTTTACCTTTATAGATAAGAAATTTTTCTGTCTTTGTTTTCACGAAAGTTAATTGTGAATTTGGATCAATCCATCTCTTAAGAGAAATAAGACTTTCACATGAGAAATGTTTGAATCGTTCATTTTTATGATGAGTATTTGCTAGGGTGTGAACATAACTTCGAAATACCATCATATTTTTACAACGGTATTTCTCGCTAACTGAAATACCCGCAAGAAATACCGTTAAAATTAGAATAGTTGATATGAAAAAAGGAATGACTTTCATTAGTCGATCTTAATGCTTTCTGTGATCTTTGATGAAGCATCCTCAAGTCTTGTTTTAACTCGGCTACCTAGGCCTTTTACTGCCGTTATACAGATGATTCCTACAAGGCTTGTAATGATCATATATTCCATAACACCTTGGCCTTTATTATTTCTTAGAATCTTTTTCACTTTGTACCTCCGAAAATTAAGTTAGAGGCGTTATAAATGATTGCATGAATGTTTTCATTAAGATGAGAGAAAAACTCGGGGATTATTTCATTTATGAAATAAAGGATTATTTTTCCTAGTATTTTCAGCAAGTTGCTAATAATTTGGGAGAGATTAAAATATCCTTATGAATGATAAAAGTAACTTCTACGTTTTTGAGAAAAAAGAAATCCTATTGGTTGTTATCTTCGTTATTTTAGTAGCGGTAACATCTTTCTTCTTTGGTTTAAAGATTGGTTCAAACTATGCTTTTGAAAAGTCTGGTTTAGATCAAGAAGCTGAAAAGGTTTTAGATTCACCGGTAACACAAAAAGAGAAGATCGAATTAACTTCACCAGAAGAAGAAAAGGTTCAAGAACTTGTTCAAGAGCAACGTACAAAAGACGTTTCAAAAGAAGATCTTAACAAGCGCATTGAGGAATCATTGAAAGAGAAAATGGTTAAGGAGTTCTCAAGTGAGAATAAAGAGTTCAATGACCTCGCTGCAGATACTCCACCTGTTCAAGAACAAGTAGAAGAAAGACAGGCCGAACCAGTTGTTCAAGCTCAAACAGAGACGACTCAAATTCAAGAGACATCAAGTGGTACAGATGAGTACACAGGTAAGTACACAATTGTTGTTGGTTCATTTGAGTCAATTGATGATGCTAAAGAATTTGCTGAAGGCTTTAGAGTTCTTGGTTTTAGTCCAATTATTAATGAGAAGGATATTCCAGGAAAGGGGAATCGCTTTCGTGTAAGCTTGGGAGCTTTTGAGAGAATTATTGAAGCGAAGCAGTATGTTAAGAAAAATCGTTCTCTTTTTGCAGGGCGTGATTACTTCTTTACCAAATTTGATTAATTCAGCATTTTAAAATTTTTATGATATGATGGCCCTTAATAATTAAGGGCTTTTTTTTATGAATATTTATACACTTATCATGGCCGGTGGCAAGGGAACTCGTCTGTGGCCAGAATCAACTGAATCTAAACCGAAACAGTATCTTTCATTAGTTGGTAGCGAGACTTTACTTGGTCAAACTCTTGAGCGATTTGATGGTGCAGTTGATATTGATAAGAGATTCATAATTACAACGCGTGATCAAAGTGAATTGGCCATCGATTGTTCTAAGGATCAAGTTAATAAGAATAATATCATTTATGAGCCAACAGGAAGAAATACCGCACCATGTATTCTCTTATCTCTTGCAGCAATAGAAGCAGCAGGAGCTAAAGATGAAGATATCGTAGCTGTTATGCCTTCAGATCATGTCATCTTAAATAAAACGGGCTTTCGCTCGAGTTTCGAAAAAGCTGTTAAGCTATCAAGTGAGTCAAAAACCATTACAACAATTGGTATTCCGCCTCACTTTCCACATACTGGATACGGCTACATTAAGGTTGCGGATGCTCTTGGTGATGGCTTTCAGGTTGAAGAATTTGTTGAAAAGCCAAATTTTGAAAAGGCCACGGCTTACCTAAAGACTGGTAAGTATGTTTGGAATGCCGGAATGTTTATGGCCCCTCTTGGTGTCTTCAAAGAAGAATTTAAGGCCCATTCACCAGAGATGTTTAATTTTTATGAAGATTTAAAGGCCAATCTTAATGAAGAGGCCAAACTGGAAGAAGTTTATAATAAAATTCCAAAAGACTCTATTGATTATGCCATCATGGAGAAGTCGAGCCGCATTACTCTAGTTAAGGCCGAGTTTGATTGGAATGATCTTGGTTCATGGGAAGCACTTGAACAAGTAGTTGACCGTGTGGAAGGAAACACTATAATTGATAGTAACGGAACTTTCTTAAAGGACGCTACGGGAAATATTATTTATGCACCGGATAAGCATGTTTCTTTAATTAATGTTCAAGATCTTGTTGTTGTTTCAAATGATAAGGCCGTAATGATTGTGCCAAAGGATGATTCGCAACGAGTGAAAGAAATTGTTCAACACTTAAAAGATAACAAACGCAAAGAATTATTATAGGAGAATTCATGGAAGTTGTTAAAAAAGTAGGCGAGTATACAATCGTTAAAAAAAGATCTGGCCGTTTTGCTGTTAAAGATGCAAATGGAAAATTTATCAACAAAGAAGAAAAAGTAAAAATCCTTTTAGATGCAGGCTTAATTAAAGCTCCTGCTCCAAAAGTAGAAGAAGCACCTGCAGAGGAAGCTCCTGCTGAAGAAACTCAAGAAGCTGCTGCTGAATAATTCCAATAAAAAAAGCTCCTTAGTGGAGCTTTTTTTTTATTATAGATAATTTGGTCTTTGATCGTACTCAATCGGATCTTCAATCCCGGCCTTTTGAAAGCCTCTAAGTCTTAGAGCGCATGAATCACAAACTCCACATGCTTTGTCCCCTCGAGCATAACATGAATAAGAAAATTGAAGTGGAGCACCTAGGTCTACCGCTTTTTGGACAATCTCATTCTTTGCCATGTCAATTACTGGAGTGATGATTTCAATATCACCATCTTTTGTTCCCTGCTTGATTAGCTCATTATAAGCTGCGTAGTAACTTGGACGACAGTCTGGATAACCAGATGAATCTTCGTTAACAGCACCTATGTAGATATTCTTTGCACCAACAACCTCTGACCAAGATACGGCCATTGCAATGATGTGAGTATTTCTAAAAGGTACATAACTATCAGGTATTTCTTCTGAGTCACCTTTGTATTGTTTTACATCAATTCCATCGTCAGTCAGTGAGCTTCCACCAATCTGCTTTAAGAAAGATACGTCGATTACTTTACGAAGAGATTTATCTACACCGTAGTGATCAGCGATTTTTTGGAAGCAATCAAGCTCTCGTTCTTCAGTTTTTTGTCCGTAGTTAAGGTGAAGAAATGCAAGGTTCTCATGCTTCTCATTTGCAATTGCAGCACAAACTAACGAATCCATACCACCACTAACTAATACAACTGCAAGTTTATCACTTTTCAAAATTTTTACTCCTTAACCTTATAGTCCTTCTGCTGTTTTATTAATAAACGCTAAGAACTCATCAGTTACTTTTGAAGCTTTTGCTTTTTTATCTGCTAAGCTTCCTTCTTTTTCCTGAATCATTATGTAGAACTTAATTTTTGGTTCTGTTCCAGATGGGCGAAGATACAGGCGGTTTCCATTTTTAAAGTGGTAACCAATTACATTACTTACTGGATACTCCAGCTTTGATTCTTCACCAGATTCAAGATCTTTAACAATACCTGTCTGATAGTCTTCTATAACGTGAATATCCTGACCACACAAGCTCGACGGAGCTAAGTCTCTAAAATGACTCATAATTCGTGTAATTTTTTCGGCCCCTTCTCTACCTTGGTAAACAAGATTTAAAAGGGTTTCTTGGCTAAAGCCAAATTCTTCATAGATTTTATCGAGGGCCTCAATTAAGTTTAGGCCTTGTTTTTTGAAGTAGAGAGCTACTTCTGACATGAATGTTATTGAAGCAACACCATCTTTATCTCGAACAAAATCATGAGGTAGGTAACCAAATGATTCCTCAGTTCCAAATAGGAAGTTTGCAGATGGATCTTCTTTTTCGATCTTATTCATAAGTCCACAGATCCATTTGAACCCAGTAAGAGTAGAATATGATTTAACTCCGTACTTATCTGCAATAAGTTCTTGTAGAGGAGTTGTTACAACAGTTTTAACAAAGTATGGATTTGCAGGCATTGTTCCATTTTCTTTTAGGCTATGTAACATATAGTAAAGCATCAGAATTCCGATTTGGTTTCCGTTGATATACTGAACTTCACCTTCGTGTTCAAAAGCAACTCCAAGACGATCTGTATCTGGGTCTGAACCATAAGCGATATCAGCTCCAGTTTCTTTCATTAAATCAACGGCCATTTTCATTGCCGATGGATTTTCTGGATTAGGTGAGCTTACTGTTGGAAAACTTGAATCTGGCTGGGCCTGCTCTTTTACTACTTCAACATTTGTGAACCCAAGTTGTGCTAAGGCCGTAGTACAAGGAATTAGTCCTGTTCCGTGAATTGGAGTATAGACGATTTTTAGATCCTTCCCATCTTTCTTACACATTTCAGGATTTACTGTTTTTGATAAGATATCGTTATAGAAGCTTTGTTCAACATCTTCGCCAACCCAGTGAATAAATCCTTCTTTTTCAGCTTGGTCAAATTCCATGAATTTAACTGCATCATAAGAAGTAATATCGTAGTAGCGATTAATAATATTCTTATCATTTGGAGGAGTAACCTGTGCTCCATCATTCCAGTATACCTTGTAGCCATTGTACTCAGGAGGATTGTGAGAAGCCGTTACCATAACTCCTGCTTGGGCCTTGTGATATCTTACAGAGTAAGAAAGCATTGGCACTGGATTAAGTCTTTTGTAGATATAAGACTTGATTCCATTGGCCGCCATAACGCCACAAACTTCCTTTGCAAATTCAAAAGAGAATTTACGAGAATCGTAGCTAACAGCAATTGATGGATTATCAATTCCGTTTTTAGAACTATAGTCCAAAACTTCACCGGCCAGAGCTTGTGTGGCACGACGTACAGTGTATTTATTAATACGATTATGCCCGGCCCCAAGAATGGAACGTAGTCCACCTGTACCGAACTCGATATCTTTATAAAATCTTTCTTCGATCTCTTTCATATCGTCAGCGTCGATTAATTTTTGGATTTCAGCGCGTGACTCGTCGTCAAAGTAAGGGTTATTGGCCCAAGCATTAGCTTTTTCAAGGCTCGTTGTCATTTTGAAAATCTCCTGTGAAATTTATGATTGAGTATCTTGTGCTATATTCTCAAATCTAGTAGACTTAGGCAAAATAATATCAACAATTTATTACGTTGTGTGTTAATAAAATCAAGGAGTTAACATGGCAAACAAAGATATGAAGCATAAGGATAATGTAGCAGGTAAGTGGTACTGTACAGATCCTGATGATGATAATGGAGAAGGATGCATTGCATGTAACGTTTGTTACACAGGTGCACCAGAGTTTTTCGCTGAAGATGAGGACGGAAATGCTTATGTTAAGAAGCAGCCTGAAACTCCTGAAGATGAAGAGCTTTGCCAAGAGCAAATGGATGCATGTCCAGTTGCTTCAATCGGTGATGACGGATAATTAAAATTTCATATCAAATCTAATATATGCGGAAGTCTGATCAGCTAGTCTGTTCAGACTGTCGTTATCTGTTGCATTCTGAGCGATGCCGTTTTTTCTAACTTCAAAAGTAACGATAGCATCATCAAATACATCAATTGATCTTCCAGCAACAAAATCGAAATCGCCATTTTCTGCTAAAATTGTACCTGTTTGAATAATCGTTGAGCCATTTAAACGAAAGTTATTATCAATTCGAGTATTTCGATTTGAGTCATATGAAATATCAGTTTCAAAATCAAAGTTCTTGAATCGAGGTGAGGCCATTGAAACACCGACTCGATAAGTTCCATCTGCTTCGACGTGAGCACTTGCACGTCTACGGCCATTTACTTCTAAGGCCATATCAAGCTCCTGATCTTTTGGAGAGAGCTCAAGATTACTTTTGAGATCAATTGTTTCTGTTAGTTTATTATCCACACCGATATTTAGTTCTTGATCACGATCTGAAATATCTAGATTACTTCTAATCGTTGTATTCTCAAAAGGCTTACTCTCAGTCTCCATATTAATCAGAGTGAGAGATGTTGGAATATAGTAATCTTGTCTAAGATGGAGGGCCTTATTAATTCTTACAGAACCTAGGCCTGTTTCGTAAGATCGATTCTCTAATGCAGACAACTCTCTTCTTCGAGGAATGATCTCTTCTTCTGAAGTTGTAAGATCTGGTAGGGCAAGCTTTCGATGAGCGATGGGATCAACAAAGGATTCACCTGCATAGTAAATCTGAAAATATGGCCTCTTATCTTTAATATTAACGACTTTGACAAATATATCTTCGCCAACTTCATCCGTGGCCCTAAACCACGTGATATGAGAAAGGATATTTGAGCTACTTTGAAGAGTCATTGAAGAAAACTGAGATAAATCTGCTTCAGATGTAAAAACAAGTTCGAAGTCCTCAAACAGCTCAGGTCTGTAAAAGGCCTCTTTACTGGCAAATGTATTCGTTATACATCTTGGCTGACCATCGTTGTCAGTTATTTTCGTATAGTCTAGTACTGCTTGTAATTTAAAGCTTTCCTGTGAGAGTTCAACATTGTCTTTTGTAGGGTTGTCTTCATTAAACTTTTGAACAATGTCGACAATTTGAGATGTAAAGTTTGTCATGTCTTGGCATTCGATACAGATCTCTCTAGTACCTTCATTTCTAACAGGGGTTTCACCGTATTCATGAGGTATTAGTCGAGGTGAGACGTGTTTTGGATCTCTGGCCCTGGCAATACGAACAATATCTGAAATAACATCTTTAGCTCGATAATTAGTGCCGTTGATATTGATAATCTGATTAGAAATCGAATCGATACCTGCAATGCTCTTGAGAGCAAGAATAAATGAAAATAGGAATATGCTAATTTTATTTAGTGACACGATATCTATTCGGTTTTCATAGAATGAAGGTTTAGAAAAACTTTAGGAAAATACTAAAATAAATTAATGTAGATGAAAATTTCAGTACTTGCGCAGTTTTGCCGACAGGAATAAAATAAAAGAGTATTTTTACTTACAAAGGACGTAACATGAATCCAACTAATCTACAGCTCGTAGGTACGATTCTATTTGCATGTGCCATCTTGCACACGTTTCTAGTTTCGAAAATTCAACATTTAGCACACAAGTACCCAGAAGGGTCGATGATGGAAAACCTTTTACACTTCTTAGGTGAAGTTGAAGCGGTTTTTGGAATGTGGGCAGCTGCTTTTATTGTTTATTACAGTGCAACTCAAGGTTTTGCTGTTTACGATGATCACCACAAGGTTGTTGGCGGTGCTCTAAAGTATCTTGAACAAGACGTTAACTACACAGAAGCAGCCTTTGTTTTTGTTATTATGTGTATGGCCGGTACGAGACCAATTATCGTTCTTGCTGAAAAAATTATTGGTATGATTGCTAAGGTTCTACCTTTCCCAGGAAAGATGGCCTTCTATATTTCAGCTCTTATCATTGGGCCTATTCTAGGTTCATTCATTACTGAGCCTGCGGCAATGACAGTTACTGCACTAATCCTTCTTGATTACTTCTTCACAGATGAGAAGATGAGTATGAAGTTTAAGTATGCAACGATTGGTCTTTTATTTGTAAACGTTTCAATCGGTGGTACTCTGTCTCACTTTGCTGCTCCACCTGTTTTAATGGTTGCTGGAAAATGGCACTGGGGATTCATGCACATGCTGACTAACTTCGGTTATAAAGCAACGATTTCAATTATTATTGGAACATTAGTTATTGCATTCCTATTTAAAAATGAACTTGCAGGAAAGCTTGAAATTAAAGAAAAGAGTGAAAATTGGCTTGCTCCAACTTGGTGGATGACATTAATTCATATCATCTTCATGGGACTAGTTGTTTTCTCTGCTCACCATATGGTTTTCTTCCTAGGTCTATTCCTATTCTTCCTAGGTTTCACAACAGTAACTAACGAATACCAAGATCAAATCAAACTAAAAGAATCACTTCTTGTTGGTTTCTTCCTTGGTGGTCTTGTTACACTTGGTGGACAACAAGGTTGGTGGCTACAACCGATCCTAACTCAGTTAGGTGATTTTGTTCTCTTTGTTGGTGCAACTTCACTTACAGCGATTACTGATAACGCAGCTCTTACTTATCTAGGGACACTTGTTGAACTTACAGATTCGGCTAAGTATAACCTTGTCGCTGGTGCGGTTGCCGGTGGTGGTCTTACTGTTATTGCCAATGCTCCAAACCCTGCTGGTTTTGGAATCCTTAAGGGGACATTTGGTAAAGATGGGATTAATCCTGGAAAGCTTCTTCTTGGAGCCTTATTTCCAACAATCCTAGCAATGGTATTCTTCCAAATTCTTCCTAATCTAGGAAAGTAGATATAACAAGGGCCTCAATTTGAGGCCCTTTTTTATTTGATCTAAAGTTTTACAACCCAGTTAAATTGATCTTCCACTGTTTGTTCTTGAATACCGAGAAGAGTCTCTCTTAGCATTTTTGTGGTTGGACCAAATTCTTCTTTCACATTATATCTTTCTCCACTTTCTTCATGAAGAGAGCATATTGGAGTGATAATAGCGGCCGTTCCACAAGAAAAGCATTCCGTGCATTTATTTGATTTAATATCTTCAATTAAATCATCGATACTCATCTTTCTCTCAATAACCTTAAGTCCTTTTGAGCGTGCAATATCAATGAGTGAGCGACGTGTGATTCCATCAAGAATTGTCTCTGTTAATTCTGGAGTGTGAATTTCTCCATCAATGACAGCAAAGAAATTCATTCCACTCAGTTCTTCAATAGAGCTTCTATCACTTGCAGATAACCAAAGACTTTGGTGAAGGCCAAGCTTTTGCGTGCGTACACCAGAGTTTAGAGCTCCTGCATAATTACCGCCTGTTTTTGCTGTCCCCATTCCACCTGGGCAGGCACGAACCATTTGTCTTTCAATTAAAACTTTATAGCTACCACCAGAAAAATAAGACTCAACAGGTGAGGCGATAACCATGAAGAGAAACTCTTCACTTGGCTTTATCCCAAGGTTATTTTCTGTTGCGATCATAAACGGTCTTATATAAAGAGATTCACCACTTCTTTTTGGGATGAAGTTTTCACCCATCTTTGTAATTGTATTTACCGCATTTACAAAAATCTCATTTGGAACTTCTGGCATGGCCATTCTTCTTGCTGAATGATTAAAGCGTTTGAAGTTCTCTAATGGACGAAATAGGTTTGGTCCATTTCCTTTGTAATTATATGCCTTCATTCCTTCAAAGATCTCTTGTCCGTAATGAAGAACTTTACATGTTGGATCTAGTTCAAGTTTTGCATATGGCCTAATCTCAAGCTCGCCCCATTCGCCACGCTTGAATTCACACGTTGCCATAATTGGTAAAAGAACTTTTCCAAATCCTACTTTATCAGGCATCGAAAAATTCTCGATGGCCTCTTTAGCACTTGCTAAAACTTTCATAATACTCCTCAATTAATTATTTGCAGTGATAACCCATTCCTGTCACTTTCCAGCGACCGCCTTCATTAACTGCTTCTTTGATAAAGATTGTATTTCCACCTTTATCTGCAACTTGATTGATAGCGTGGTTAATTGCAAGGTCTTTTATTCCGTTTTCATTTTCACCGATTACAGAAGTGAAGACAGTACAGTTCTTACGTGGTTTTTGGTATGTAACCTTAACTTTGCTTCCTTCTTCTGTAAGCTTTGTCTTTGAAACGGCACAACTACAAAGTAGTAGTATCATTAAAATATATTTCATATATCCTCCACGAATTTTGGTTATATTAGCAAATCAGAAACAATGAGGCTTAGGTTTGTGCGTCAATTTTATCTTTTGACGTTGTTTGAGAATTTTAATATTATTCTGAGTGATTTTAGGACTATAGCTCAGTTGGTTAGAGCGCTACCTTGACATGGTAGAGGTCTGCAGTTCGAATCTGCATAGTCCTACCATCTTTGATTTGATCTAGTACAATTCGATTCTTATACCCAGTACATTTCAACTTTAATCTCCATGACATTTAATGATGGATTTCTAATACGTCTTTATCTCGATTGCTAAGGCTTCTTTTTGCTACAATTTGTGTATCAATTGATGTGTCAACATATGCTGCATTTACGAATTTTAAGCGAAATGTCGATCCTATCTCGTCTCGATTATTAAATGCCTTAATATCTCCGCCGTAGAAATTCATATACTTCTTAACCACTGGAAGACCAAAGCCTGAGCCTTCTTCGCCATGAGTTCCTTCTCGATGAGTTTCATTTGTAAAAGAGAAAAGACCACTTAGCATGCTTTCTGGAATACCTATTCCTTGGTCAATAATATCAACCTGAATTGCTGAGTTTCTGTTGCTGACTTTGATTAGGATCTCTGATCCTTGTGGAGAGAATTTTGAAGCATTAGTAATAAGATTTGTGAAGACACTTTGATTTAAGGAAGATGGTTCGGCCATTGCTTTTAGGTTTTTATTAAGAATCTCAAGCCTAATATGCTGTCCTTTCTTATCGAGCCTCTTTCGCACTAACTGAATTGAGCTCTTTATTGTATCTTCTAATTTAACAGGCTCTAATTTGATTGTGGATTTTCCGGATTCGATGGACTGGATTTTTCTTATATGTTGAATTAATTCACTCATATTCTCAATCACGCCACTTACTCGACCAAGATTTTTAAGAATCCCTTCTTTATCTTTCATTGCCAATATTGTTGAGTCACTTAAAAGAGATAATAATGTTGTTGAATTAGAGAGGTCGTGGAAGAGGACAGATAATAAGTGCTGCTTTTCTTCAAGACTTTGAGAAAGATCGTTCTTATCGACCTCAAGCTGTTTATTTTTAATGACCATGTGCATTGTTGTTGCCATGGATACTAAGAGTAATACTAAGAGAATCGCGGCGATATAGGTCACAATGTTTCCTTTCAGAAGTGTTGTTGTTTAAATTATTTTTATGGATATTAACTGTAAAGTTATTCAATAAAAAGACGGCAGGTTTAAACTTAACTTAAATTAAGAAGGTATCTTCATATTTTGTTGATTGTTCATTATATAAATCACCATAAACCCTTGTATAGACTGATAGTTCTTATTCAAGTAGACTGTGCGCAATGAAAAGCTATCTTAATAAAAAATTAACTTCACTAGTTGTGAGCCAATTTATTCATTACTGGTATTACTATATAGGGGCTTTTATTTGTCTCTATTTAACTCATAATATTCAAAGTGAATTACCATTTATTGCTAAAGATTTGGCAGAGAAAATATCAGAGGGAATTTCAATTCCTGTGGGGCATTTATTTTTATTAGCTCTAGGGATTATTATCTTTAGAACTTCATCTAGGCTTCTCTTCTTTTACCCAGCACGAGTCCTGCAAAAAATCTTAAGATTTGAGTTAATGAAGAAGCTTGAGACAGTCAGTCCATCTCGTTATAAAGAATTTTCTAAAGGACAAATCTTTCAAATTATTGGAGGGGACTTAGAGCATGTTAGGGCCCTCGTTGGTTTTGCTCTACTTCAAATTGCAAATATTATTATTGCACTTTCGATTCTTGTTCCAAAACTTTTAAGTTTTAATAAAGAATTATTTGTTGCCTTACTGCCGATGTTCTTTGCTTTCATCGTCTTCAGCGTCATTGTCTCTACAAATAGAAAGTTTTATCGAAAAACTCAAGACCTACAAGGTGAAGTTCAAAATACAATTATTGAAACTTATGCAGGAAAGAAAACAATCAAAAACTTTCATGCAGAAAAAGCATTTATTGATTTATTCTCAAAGAAGTCTCAAGAAGAATTAGATAACTTCTATGAAGCCGGTAAACGAGTCGGTATCTCGATTCCTCTTATGCCTACTGGTGTGGGGCTATCGCTTGTTTGGGGTGCTTTTATTATTTATAAGGAACAGCTTGGTGCATCTTCACTGATCTTATTTTCTGGTTTTGTTTACCTATTCTTAGAACCAATTATGTTCCTAGCTTGGATTGGAGTTGTCTTTACTCGTTCTGCTGGTGCATGGGCCAGAGTAAGAGAGCTCGTTGGTGCCATGAATAGTGAAAGTGATTTAGAAAAGTCTTTGAAACGAGAGTTCTCATTAAAGAAGAAAGAGGAAATTGTAGAGTTACAACTTCCATTTTGGGAACGTGATTTAGCGCTTAAAGTTCATGTGGGACAAAAGAATGCAGTTGTTGGAAAGACTGGTTGTGGGAAATCTGAGCTACTAATAAAGATCAGTGAACTTTTAAAACTACAATCTCATACAACAAGTTATGTCGCACAAGATCCATATCTTTATAACGGAACTATTTTTGAAAACTTATCACTGGGCCAAGACTTTAGCGAAGAGGAGTCTAAAAGAGCCTACGAGTTATTAAAAATATTTGGATTAGATTATCTCGCCCAGGACCGTGAAAGCTTATTTAATTTAGTTGTAGGGGAGAATGGTAAGAGATTATCAGGTGGACAAATTAAACGTGTTGCACTCATAAAGTCTCTACTCTTTGATAGTGAGTTTATTATTTGGGATGATCCATTTTCATCGATTGATGTTGTACTCGAAAGAGATATTTTAAAGCGTTTAAACGATATGGGCGTTTTTGATGGCAGAACACTTATTATGTCTACTCACCGCTATACAACGGCCATGCAGTGTGATCACTTATCTCTTATTTGTGATGATGGTGGTCTCTTAGAAGAAATGACAGTTGAGGCCTTTAAGAAAAAAGAAGAAAACAGTAATTTAGAAGGAGAAATATATGAACATTTCAAAAAACAACTCCTCTAAGTTTTTATTCTTTGAAGGTAGTGGAAAGTATCTTCTAAGTATGACTTTATGCCTAGTTATCTCAAGTGCGCTTGGAGCATCCTTGCCACAGTTAATAAATAAATTAACGGCAAATTATGATAATGAAGCTATTTATCGCCAGACCCTTCTAATCATGACATTTGTCTTTCTAGGGACAGCTATAAACCGCGCTGTTTATAATTTGATTATAAATCGCTATGTTGTGGGAATGGTTCAATTTGTTAGAACTCATTGTTATTCGAAGTGGCTATCAAGTGTAGAGCTTCAAACGTCAAAAGAAAATCGTAATGATCGTTATCCTCAAGGAGAAGTTCTTGCACGTATCATGAGTGATACAGAGAGTTTAAGAGAGCTTGTAACGTCTGGAACATTTGGAATCATTATTGATATCTTCTTCGTTTTAGCTTCTTTGGTGAGTTTTGTTAGTTTAAATGCCATCGCTGGTGCATATCTTGCTGCTATTCAATTTGGTGCAGCCTTAGTTCTTATTTGGTGCTCTAAGTATATGAGAGCAGTATTTTTGAGTGTTAGAAACTCAAGAGCTAAGCTTTATCGCGTCGTTGCTGATTTAATCGGTGGGGTTCGTGAAAACTATTATAATCCGGCAAAGCAATATACTTCAAAAAAGTCGTTAGTGGTTTTTGATGAGTTCTTAAGAAAAATTCTTTCTTCAAATGTTTGGGATGCTTCTTATTATTCATTTGCTGAATCTCTTTTTCCTGTTTTCTTGGCCTGTGCAATTTTCATTATTCCAAATAGTGGTATAACTCAGGTTGCTTTAATCTTTGCATTAATTGATTTAATTCAACGCTCAATTAACCCAATTAAAGACGTTTCATCTAAGGTTGCAAATATACAAAGGGCAGCTACTGGGGTTGGGCGAATTGACGAATTTTTAACTGATCTAGAAAGAGAGAAGTCTTCAGATATAGACGCAAAAAGACGCAAATATGATGTTGATACAATGGATATTGATATCCAAAAATTTACTTATCCTGCAAAGGGTAAGAATTCGACGCCATTTACTCTTGAAGATATTAATTTCAGTGCAAACCAAGGTGACCTCATTGGTATTGTTGGCCTATCAGGTAGTGGAAAGTCGACTCTTTTAAATATTATGGCAGCAAATATTATTCCTGATGAAGGAAGGGTCTATGTTCAAAACCACGATGGACTGAAAAAAGAATATAATTTCGATTATATCGATGACTTTAACGAGTATCGTGAATTAATAGGAATAGTTTCACAAGATTCACATATCTTTTCTGAAAGTGTTGAGTTTAATATTACGATGGGTCAGCCTGGATTTGGTGACTTCGATAGTTTCTGGAATGAAGTCTGTACACAGATCTCATATATTTCTAAGTGGGGAATTAGGCCAGATACAGTATTAGACCAAAATGAGATTTCTTTGGGACAAAAACAACTTATCTCAGCTATCCGCTCTTGTTATTTAAAAAAGCCAATTGTTCTCTTTGATGAAATCTCATCATCTCTAGATAGTGATCTTGAAGAAGCATTGCGTAGAATGATTTTATTTGTACAAAAGCAAGCGGTAACAATTATTGTCGCTCACAGAGTTGAGACAATTCTAGAAGCACAACAAATTATTGTGATGGAAGGTGGACGTATTGTTGCTAAAGGAACACACGGAGAGTTGAAAAATACTTCACCGCAGTATGATCAATTTGTTAAAGAATTATCAAATTGACAAAAAAATGACGTACTCCTTAATGCATTATTTCTCTTTTTTACATATAATTAATTTAAATTGATGTGAAGGAGAACAAACATGATCAAAAAATCCAAGATTGCTCTTGGTCTGATTGCTATTTCTGCAATGGGACTAATTGCTTGTACGAGTGATGTAAATTCAAAGCCTAATTTTCTATTTAAGAAGGCTCCAAATGATACAGCTGTAATTAAATTCAATGGAAAAGAAGTAAGTCACGATGAATTATTCAAAGGTTCAGAGGCCGAAATCTATGAAATGAAGCAAAAGCTTTATGAGCTGAAGCTAGGGAAGGTAAAAGCCTACCTACTTGAACAATATAAGAATGAAGACCCAGCTCGTACTTCAATGAATATGGAAAACTTTATTGATACAGTTGTTGCTAAAGATATTGAGATCACAGAAGAAGAAATCAATGCTTTCGCAAAAGAAAGAAATATTCCACAGATGAATCCACAACTAAAAGTGAGAATTATCGACTTCCTAAAGAATACAAAAAAGCGTGATGCTATTGAAGCTTATATCGCTAAGAAAACAAAGGACTCACCAGTTGAGATCTATCTTGCAAAGCCTGAGAGACCTCGCTTCGATATTCCTGTTACAGGAAATGAGCCAACTTTTGGTGGAAAAGATGTAGCAGTAACTATTGTTGAGTATTCTGACTTCCAGTGTCCTTTCTGTGCAAAGGGTGTTGAGATTATGAACGAAATCAAAAAAGCTTATGGAAATAAGGTTAAGATTGTATTTAAGAACTTTCCACTTAGCTTCCATAAAGATGCTGCAAAAGCTGCTGAAGCTGCACTATGTGCAAATGAACAATCATCTGAAAAATTTTGGAAATTACATGATGAGATGTTTGCTGATCAGTCAGGTCTAGCAGTTGATGGACTTAAGGCCAAGGCGAAGAAAGTTGGACTTGATCAAAAGAAATTTAATGAATGTCTTGATTCTGGAAAGATGAAGTCACAAGTTGATGCTACTGTACAAGAAGGTGTAAAGGTTGGTGTTAAATCAACTCCAACATTCTACGTAAATGGTATGTTAATCAATGGAGCTCAACCATTTGAGGTATTTAAAGAGCTTATTGATTCAGAAATGACAAAGTAAAAGACTCTGATATTTACTATATAAAGAAGGCCGGGCATTTATTCCCGGCCTTTTTAAATTCTTCAGAATTGATAGAATAGTAAGGTAATCTGGCCAATTTTGGCCTATTTAATCTTCATATTTTAGGTAATTGGAAGAAAGTTTATGGACGTTAGAGACTATAGTAAGAGATTGTCACAGAGCAGAGAGGATTTTAATCGTAAGCGCGAAGAGCAGCGCCAAAATTATGATCGTCAGTTAGATGAGTTAAAAGAAACTCAAGAATATCGTCTTAATAAGCAAAGAAAGGCTTATGATAATTCAATTCAGAAGCTAGAAGAAACTCAAGATCGTTTCAGAGAAATCTCAACGGAAGATACTAAAAAGAAAATTGAAGAGCAGCAAAAAGATTACCTAAGTAAATTAAATACAAATAAGCGCGACTTTGAAAGAGAACGTAAAGATATACGTGATGATTTTAATAATCGCTTTAAAAATATCCGTGAAGCATATGAGGCCAAAGGTAAGAATGATGTGGCCACGATGGGAAATCGACTTTCAACGAATCAAAGACGTTTTGAAAATACTATCGATAAAATGGAAGGACATTTTAACGAAAAGATCAAAGATGTTTATGCTAATGCCCGCGATACAGCTCATGATCATGAATTAGCAACAAAGAATGATCGTCGTCGTTTGATTGGAAGATTTGAAGATGAGATCAGACAATCAAATAAGGCCCATGGTAGTGAAAGAGCAAAACTGTACGAAGAATTTAATGATGATGTAACAAATCTACGTAAAACTCATAAACAAAGAGAAGCATCTCTTAAATCATATCAAGATGAAAGAATAGAGGATTTGCGAGATCAAAAAGATAAACAACTTGCTGAAAATCAAAAGAGCTTTAAGGCCTCTATTGATGATATCAATATTCGTAACTCAAGAAAGAGAAAACTTGAACAACGTGATAATAAGCAAGCTGCAACAGATCTTCAAAATCAACATGCGCGTTCTCTAGATAGAGCACGTCGTGAAATGAACCAAAAACTTTCAGGTGGTAATCGCGAAGATATTTTCAATGATAAATTAGATCAAACAAAGCGTGGTTACGAAACTCGTATTAAGAATATTCGCGATCAAATTGAAGACGATCGATTTAATGCAGATATTCAAGAACGTCGTCGTACCCAGTCAACAAAAGAAGTTTTAAGAAATCAAAAACAAAAAGCATCAAATTATATCGCAGCTCTTGAAAAGGATATGGCCGAATTTAAGAGTGATAAGCTAAGTGAAATCAATGTTGAAGTTAATAATGACATTGAAGAGCTTCATGATAGTTATAAGAGAAAGCTTATGGCAAAAGATGTCAATGCTTACAACGAACAAGAACACGCTAAAAAGATAAATGAAAAACAAAGAAATCAATTTAGTGAAACGATTCAAAAGATCAATAATAGAAACTCTGAGGCAATTTCTCAAATGCAAGAAGACTTCTCTGATGAGTCAAAAGAATTTATTCAAGAGACGCGTTTCAAGCATGCAAAAGAGATGAAAGAAGTTAAAGAAAGCTTCCTGGAAAATAAAGAGAAGCTTACTAAGTCTATGACGCAAAAAATCGAACAACTAGAAGAACAAAACCAAAAGTTAATTTCTTCTTATGAAGGTAAGTTAAGTCGTCTTAAGAAAGCTAATGCTAAAGAGATTGAGCGTATAAAAACGACAAACCACTTACAAGCAGAGCATTTGAAAGAACAGACTAGAAATGCTATTGCTCTTAAAGATAGAGAAAATCAAAATCATCTAGCAGAAGTTAGAGGTGACTTTGATAAACGTTTATCTCAAGTTAAACAAAGAGCAGACATTCAAGTAAAAAGAATGGTAGATTACTATGAAGATATGCTTGCACGTGAACGTGATGAGTCTCAAAGAAAGTATATGAGTAAAGTGACAGAACTTGAAAATCAATATAATACTTTATATGAGAACTCTAAGCTTGAAAGAAGAAACCTTATTAATCAATATGAAAACCGTATTGAAGAGGTACGCGCTGCAAATGCAATGGCCTTAGAAGAAAGATCTAAGGAGATTAGCTCGGGAATGTTCTCAGAGCAGCAAGCAAGTCGAAAAGCTTAATTAGAAAGAATTGAAATATAAGAATTCAGGGAGAGATAATGGGAATGGGCAGAGTCCGTCGTGCGAAGATTGTTGCGACTTTAGGTCCTTCATCAAACACTGTTGAGATGATTGAAAAACTCATCAAAGCAGGGATCAATGTTGCTCGTGTAAATATGAGCCATGGTACTCATGAGGCACATGCACAGCTTATCTCAAATATACGTCAGGCTTCTAAGAACCTTGGACGTGAAATTGCGATTCTAATCGACCTTCAAGGTCCAAAAATCCGTACAGATAAATTACCAAATGGCCTTCAATTAGAAAAAGGCCAAACATGGGTAATAGGTCCTTCGTCTAAGCAAGAAGATTATCCTGAGTATAAAGATTGCTATATTCCTACGATATACGAAAAGCTTGTTGATGATTGTCATGATGGTGCAAGAATCCTCTTTGATGATGGAAAGTTAATAGCAAAAGCGACAACGCGTGATCGTGATGTTTATAAAATCGAAGTTATTGTAGGTGGCGAGCTTAAGTCTAATAAGGGAATTAATCTTCCTGACTGTGAAGTTTCTGCTCCTGCATTTACTGAAAAAGATGAAGCAGATTTAATGTTTGCTCTAAAACATAATATCGATTACATCGCACTTTCTTTTGTTCGTAAAAAAGAAGATATTCAAACAGTGAAGGCCTTACTTCATAAGCTAAAAGTAAGAGTTCCTATTGTTTCTAAGATAGAAAAACCACAGGCCCTAGATAATATCGAAGAAATTCTTGATATTACAGATGTCATTATGGTTGCTCGTGGTGATATGGGGGTTGAAGTAGGTAACCACCTTGTTCCTTCTATTCAAAAAGAGCTTATTCAAAAGTGTAATGATCGTATGATTCCTGTTATTACTGCGACACAAATGCTTGAGAGTATGACAGATGCACCAACACCAACTAGAGCAGAAGCAAGTGATGTTGCCAACGCTATTTGGGACGGTACAGACGCTGTTATGTTATCTGGTGAGTCGGCTTCTGGTATGTATCCAGTTGAAACAGTTACTATGATGAGTAATATTATTTATGAAGCAGAGAAGACTCCAAAGGAGAGACCTCTTCTTAGAAATATTGACCTTTCTTCTGTAAATTCATCAGTAATGGTTGCAGCATCAATGATTGCTGAAAAAGTCGAAGCAAAGAGAATTCTTGCAGTAACTGAAGGTGGTAATTCTTGTCGTAAGGTCTCGATGTTTAGACCACAAACACCAGTTGCAGGTGTGACTCATAATCTTCGTACCGCTCGTCGTATTTGTTTATACTGGGGTGTTTATCCATATCTTGTAGAAGAAGAAGTACAAGATACAGGCTCTTACGTTAAGTATATTGTGAATCATGCAAAAGAGAAGATGGGGCTTTTTAACGGAGATAAGATCGTTGTTACCTTAGGTGATGGAAAGATCTTCTCTAAAGGTTATTCTAACTCGGTGAAAGTTGAAATAATCAAACAAGCAAAGCATCATGAAGAATCTGGTGAAGAACCTTTTGATATAGCAGAAGATAAAAAAAAAAGAATTTTACTAGATCATAATATCTGCTCAACTTGTCAAAACTGTGTTTCAATTTGTCCGCATGAGATTTGGCAAGCTGATAAGAAAACAAAGCTTACAAAACTTAATAAAGACAATATTAAGCACTGTACTCTTGATTATGAATGTATCAGAGTGTGTCCAACAGGTGCTATCGAAATTATTGAAAAGTCATGATTAAAAGAGATGATATCCAAAATATCCTAAATGGCCAAGGCCTTAAAGTATGGGGTGTCGTCTCTGAATCAAAACCAAAGTCTCTTGATCGATTCAAAAAGTGGGTAAGTGATGGGCTCTATGGTGCCCTTGGCTATCTTGCGGATGAACGTGCTATAAAAAGAGAAGATCTTAAAAATTACTATCCTGATATTAAGTCAACATTAGTTATCGCTTTTGATTACTCTCATATCGCTCGTAGTGCTAAGAAGTTCTATGAAAGTAGCGACAGCAATGGGCTAAAAATCGCCAATTACGTTGTTGGATTTAAAGGTCGTGATTATCATTATGAGGTGAGAGATAAATTACAGGCCATAGGGGAAGAGTTACAAAAGCTTGACCCGAATCTTGAATTTAAGTTCTCTCTTGATACACAACCAATTCTTGAGCGTGACTTTGCTTATCAGTCAGGGCTTGGTTGGTATGGAAAGAATTCCATGCTTATTAATCGTCATATTGGAAGCTACTTCATAATCGGCTCACTCTTACTTAATAAAGAAGTGGAGGCCCCAAATGATAAATTTGAAACGGATCACTGTGGCCAGTGCACACGTTGTGCGGATGCTTGTCCTACAGATGCTATTGATTTAGAGAAGCGAACAATTATTGCAGATAAGTGTATATCAACTTTTACCATCGAACATTTTAAAGATATTCAAGCACCTGAAGGCTTTGATAAGGCCCGCGGAGAATTCTTTGGTTGTGATATTTGCCAGGATGTTTGTCCTTGGAATAAGAGGCTTGAGAGAAAGCTAGAAAGCGACTCTGAAGCGTTTAAAGAAAGTGGAAGGCAATTTATCGACTTCTTTTTAACAAGGCCTGTGGATGAGATTATTAATGATCTTGAGGCCATGAGTAATCGTGAGTATCGACGTCAATTCAAAGGCACTCCTCTTGAGCGCACTGGACGTGTTGGGATGCTAAAAAACCTTCGCTATTATCTAGATTAGATCAATTTTCTTTGCATACTTCTTTATAAAACTTCCGGCCATATCTGGTAGGTGATGGCCAAGCTTCTTAGGCTTCTCCATTGTCACTGTATTGCCAAGTTCTTCTAAGATCTTTGCAAAATTCTCCATTCCCTCTTTACCTACAACCACATCATCTTCACCTGAGATGAGGTGAATTTTGTGACCTGATAAGGTTAAATTGTGTTTTTGATCCTTGATCCAAGGAAAGATTGTATCTGGGCCAAGATGAGTTGAGACAAGCTCTGCTCTTGCTCTTACTGTGGCCTGATAAAAAGGCGTATCAAATACATGTGTGACACCTTCTGGTGGAACACCAAAGCCAACACCAACATGATGAATGTCAAAGCCTTCAAAGTAGTTATTTTGAACTGCTAGAATAGATGTAAGAGCTCCGAGTGAGTGGCCACCAACTAGAAGTTTCTTTTCTTGATTAGGATAGGCTTGAGTTAATTTAGCAATTGCTTCTTTAAAAAGTTCCGGTGCGTCATTTTTAAAGTCTTCAAATGAGTTCACATCGTGAAAAGATCCAGTAAAGTGACCCGGTTGGTCAAAGATTAAAGTTGGGACTCCATCGTCACAAAGCTTCTGTGCCCATGAAAAAATACTTATCTTGTGAGAAGTATATCCATGAGTAAAAATAGCGTAACCAGTATTTTTTAGCTTAGTTTGTGGTGGTCTAAAGAGTAGGGCGTTAACCGTAGTCTCATTTACTGTTAAAATAATTTTATCGATACTTAAAAATTTTTCATTCATAGAAGACATAATAATTAAAGATATCTCAAATTAAAATTAAAAAACTTTTTAATTTTCTATTGACGAAGAAGGCATAAACCATTAATTTATTGGAACCAAATCATTTATGCCCTGATAGCTCAGTTGGTAGAGCAAAGGACTGAAAATCCTTGTGTCCGTGGTTCGAATCCGCGTCGGGGCACCATAAAAAGCTACTTTTTTGAAGTAGCTTTTTTTTTGCCTTCAATCATCAAAACATTGCACACTAAAAAACTACAAGGACTTTTCTGGCCTTTGCTCGTTAGAGCAACCTGACCGAAAAAACGTGCCCAAAGTGCACGTTTTTATCTCTTAAGTACCAAGTAAAAAGATGATCTATATGAGTGCGAGTTCGGGCAGGCCGTAGCCCACGATGGGCGGAGGTGTCCAACGAGCAGGATGCGGGGGAGTTTGCATCGAGTATTTTTTTACCTTCAATCATCAAAACATTGCACACTACAAAACACTATTTTTTACAAGGGCATTTTTATACCCTAAAATAAGTTTTCAAATTAAATTAGAATGGGAGAGCAAGTGCACCTTGATTTTAATCCAAATAGTGAGCCAGCTGCTGAAATCAATTTTAATCAATTTCTTGATGTTGATATGAGAATTGGAGAGGTCGTTGAAGTTGAAGACTTTCCGGAAGCTAGAAAACCAAGCTTTAAGCTTAAAATAGACTTTGGTGAGGGTGTAGGTATAAAGAAATCAAGTGCGCAAATCACTGTACATTATTCAAAAGATCAGTTGCTCGGTAAAAAAGTATTGGCCGTAGTAAATTTCCCTCCAAGGCAAATAGGAAAGTTTATGTCGGAAGTTCTTGTTATGGGATTTTCAGACAAAAACAATGATATTGTTCTTTTCGATTTAGATAAAGACGTTCCAAATGGTGCTAGACTTCATTAATGTAAGGTAAATGAAGTAGCACCTGGATTAGAAAATTACACTAGTGTTATTTGGATCTTCTTCATTCGGCCTTCACCGATCGAGACTGTTTTAACTTCTTTGTGCTTATCAAGGTGTTGATGAACAAGCCTGCGATCTGAAGAGTTTAATGCTTTAAGTGTGACTGGCTCACGAGTGTCTAGCACTTTAGCTGTCTCGCGCTCAACCATCTTAATAAGATAGTCTTCTTGATTCTTAATACCCTTACACTTGAAGTTTAGTCTAACTTCTCTTGGGACTTCAACACTGTTGTAGAGGTGTAGTCTTGTCAGGTGCTCAAGAGCTTGGAGTAGCTCATTATTATCACGTGTTAACATCTTCTCATCTTTTCCTGAAAAGAAGATTTTAATATTCTTGCCATTAAATGAGAATTTTGCAAATAGCTTTAAGTTTGCCTTCTTTATCACATCAATTAAGAAAGGCATCACGATCTTCTTATACGTTGGTCTAAGACTATAAGTGAACTTTGTAAGCCTTTTTCCAAATAAGAAAAACTTCTTACGTCCTGGTGTCGATTCATCAAGGCTTAGTTGAGAATCATACTTTATCTTAAAGAATTCAAGAGCGGCTTTTTTTGCACTTTCTTGAGAGTCTGCTTGAATCGTAAACTTTGGTGTATTTGGTTTCTTTTCTATTTTCTTAACTGGTTTTGTTGTCGATTGCTCATTTGCAGGCGTTTTCTTCACTCTTTCTTGAGTTCTCTTCTTTGAATTATTTTGGGCGTTCTTGCGTACAGGTTTCTTTCGCTTATCTTTTTCCTCTTGAGTTAGAGGCTTGCCAGTCGTTCTATCGACAACTTTGTAAGTTTTACGATCAATGAATGGCTTCTTTGAAAGCTGCTTAGAAATATCATCTGGTCCAACTTCAAATTTTGGAATTTTATCGCCAATAAATTCTTGAATTGGGTCTAGGTATTCACAGTCATCAAAAGAGCAAAAGCTTATTGCTTCACCTTCTGAGCCTGCTCGCCCAGTACGACCGATTCGGTGAACATAATTAGCAGCATCTTGAGGAAGATCGTAATTGATAACAAGGTTAACATCTTTAATATCAAGCCCTCGTGCTGCAACATCTGTACAAACAAGAATTGTCGTCTCTTTCGATCTAAAATCTTTGATTAGCTTTGTTCTCTTACTTTGAGAAAGGCCACCTGAGATTGCCTTTGCTTTGAAATCCATTGCGATTAGCCACTCAGCGACTAAGTGTGTTTGAAACTTTGTATTACAGAAGACAAGTGCATATGCATCTTCGTGGTTTCGGATGAGGTTTACGAGAAGGCCCATCTTTTCATTTTCGTTAACCATCGCTAGCTTGTGATCAATGTGATCAACAACCATATTATCTTCATTTAACTTAAGCTCAATTGGTGTTGAGTTAAATTTATAGGCCGTATTTAAAACTGCCATATTAGTCGTGGCCGACACCATGATTAATTGCCTGTCATCTGGCATTTGAGCAAGAGTGTATTCGATATCTTTTTGGAAGCCCATATCAAATAAACGGTCAGCTTCATCAAATACGATTCCGTAAGTGCGATCAATGAGGACGGCCTTTTGCTTAAGTAGGTCCACTAAGCGGCCAGGAGTTGCAATAATGATATGCACACCCTTATTTATTTGCTCTTTTTGCTTTGCGAGGCTTTCACCACCAATAACGCAAATCGTTTTAATTCCAGAGTCATTACCGAGATCGTTAAAGACCTTTGCAGTTTGCTGCGCTAATTCTCTTGTGGGAGATAGGACAACATAGTGAACATCATCAATTTTCACGAGGTCATCGTGAATGATGTGTTCGATGATAGGAATGGCAAATGACGCAGTCTTTCCAGAGCCTGTTTCAGCAAGGGCAAGTATGTCTTTACCTTCTAAAATTGGATCAATTGTAAGTTCTTGGATGGCGCTTGCTGTTGTAAAACCACATTTTTTAATGGATTCAAGGAGGCCTGCGCTTAAATTAAAGTCTTCAAATGGTATATTATCTGTCATAGCAATGAATATACGCTATATGACACATTAATCTAAGTAATTTCTTAACTTTCCTTATAATAACTGCGTTTCAGTACTTTTTTGCCAACAATTATTAAATTATTGCATACTATAGTAGAACAAGGGCCATAAATACCATTTGTTCAACTTTCAAACTATTTAATAGGGATAAGTATGAGTAACAAGAATGCAGGGTCTTGCTTATGTGGAAAGATTAAATTTGAGCTTGAAGGAAGTTTTGAAAGCTTCTTTCTTTGTCATTGTAAGTATTGTCAAAAAGATACAGGATCTGCTCATGCGGCAAACCTCTTTACGACAAATTCAAAGCTAAGTTGGTTATCTGGAGAAGACCTCGTTAAGACATTTAATTTGCCTCAAACAAGACACGTTAAAAGTTTTTGTACTAATTGTGGCTCAGCTGTTCCTAGCATTCAAAATAATGGTGGCTTGATTGTAGTACCTGCAGGTAGTTTGGACGTTCCTGTTAGTATAAAACCTAATGCTCATTTATTTATTGGAAGTAAAGCGAATTGGGAAGATGAGTTAGATAAACTACCTTCATTTGAAGGGCTGCCTAGGTAGTGTTGCTAAGTTTATGATTCTTATGAATTGAGAATTTCCGCTAGTACTTCTTGGCAGCTTTGGGGCGGCCTTAAAAAGTCGGGGGCTTTTGCAAGAATATCTTTAGTTCGATAGCTGATTAGTCCAAAATCACCCTTAAGCTTTTTAATTGTTTCTGTGGCCTCTGGCGACTCTGTTGTATTAGAGAGTATTCTTTGAATATTATCAGAGATAATATTTGAGATATCGTCTTCAAGTTCTTCGTCTAATCCAATTTCATTCATTTTCTTATAGATGAACATAAATGCATCAAGGTCATAAATATTGGCCATGACTTTTTCTGCAAATTGAGAAAAGTAATAAGGAGAAAACTTTCCTAAGTGATTAAGAAGTAGTTCTAACTCTTGTTTCTTTAACTCACCAGATGGGAATTTGTTTAAGTGATTGGAGATAAAGTCCTTTTGTAATAAGGTGTAAAAAGACATTAAATGCTTTGTTTCAATTTCTTTGTAAACTTCTAAGATCTTCTTGTAATCTGTTATTTCACTAAGTTGTTGCTTTATTTTTTCAAGCTCAATTGTATCTAGTTCTGATTGTTTCGTTCTTTCTTCACTGACAATCTCGTTTAAGCTATTTAGTAAATTCGTTTCGTATTCTGTGATAGGACGTTTGCTATTTGTAAAAAAGTGTTGAGTAAATAGAGTTGGTGATGATGGCAGTCGTGCTAATTCATGGCCAGATGACCAATCTAATAGAAACCATTTACCTTTTGCCTTTGAATAGACAAGTTGTTCGACATGGAAATCTCCAATCGTTTGATAAATTGCACTTTGTTTTGCAAAGTCAAAAAGAGCTTCTTCAATATGAGCTTTTTCTACATCTGGTATTGATTCGATATTTGTAAGAAAGTCTTTCAAGTCAAAGTCATTTTCTATTACATCTACAAGAAGGTAAGAGCTATCCTCATATGAATGAATCATTGGAATTGGAAGTTTTGTTTCTTCTAGCTCACTAAATCCTGCAAAGGAATGATTTATATATCGCTTCCCATCATGAATATTATAATTCTTTTCTTGGTTTCCATGGGGAAGTCTAAGGGCCAAATCTTGTCCCATTTCATTGTCGTGTACTTTTAATATTAAGGTCGTATTCCCACTTCCAAGGACTTCTTTGTAGATGACGCTCTTTCCACGTAGATGGATACTTTCGCCAGCTTTAAGCTCCCCTGAAAGAATACTTTGTGCAAAGTTGTCATTGAAGACATCATCTGAATTAAACAGATGAAGATCTGCTGACCAAACTGAGAGGTTGAATGTGAATAGTATAAATAAGAATCTTATCATCATTAGTTTAGATGCAGATGAGGTGCCAAAAAAACGATCGTTATTTCAGTAGGTTACATGAGTCTTGTGTCTAAATAATGATCAAGTGTAGTATATGTAGAATAAAATTATCTTATATTCTAAGTCGCTATATTCCCTAAACAAAAAGAATACCCTATGATAATTTTTTTAAGTGTTAATTTAGTGAGGAGATATGCAGAAGGCAACAAAACTTCGAATTGTCATAAAAAGAGATGGCAAAGAAAAAGCAAATATAAAACTTCCTATTTATTCTCTAAAGCATATCGAAACATTAATGCCAGATGTTGCATTAGTTAAATTAAAAGAAAGAAATATTGATCTTAAGAATATTGTCAAAAAAGTTAAAGATAGTGATTATAGGCCTCAAACACTTTTTGAGATTAATGACCCTAAAAAATCATATCGAGTTTGGATTGAATAAATATGTCAGATTATGAGTACCGAGAATATACAAAGAATACCGATGAAGTTTTTGAAATCGTTTCAAAGGTTAATGGCTATATCTTTAGTCTTCCATATAGTATAGAAAAAATGCGAGATAAAACTCGTCATTGTAAGAAGTTTCTTGCGCAGTTCTTTTTTGATGGTGATGAGCCTATTGCCTTTAAAATTGGTTATGATCGCGAGGATTATTTCTATAGTTGGATTGGTGGTGTTTCATCAATTTATCGTGGACAAAAGTTAGCAACAAAGCTGATGGAAAGACAGCATCAATGGGTAAGAGAGCAGGGATTCCAAAAATTGCGTACTCATACAGATGATCGTTTTCCTGAAATGATAAGTCTTAATTTAAAATTTGGTTTCTATATTTTTGAAAAGCGTTTTAAAGATGATGGTATCGAGCAAATCATCATGGAAAAGGAAATATAAGTTTCCAAATATGTTCACATTGTAAGTAAAAAGCTTATTCTTTACCTTAATTAGTTAGTAGTTTTTATAAAATCAGGCGATGATGGTTATAGTCTCATACAGGAGGTCTCTATGAATCGTTCATGGGTAATTGTCGCCAATAAATCTAGTGCTCGAGTTTATGAGCGTATTAAACGAAAAGATTTAAAACTAATAGAAAGTTTAGAAAATCCTACGGCCAAAAGAAGTGAGTCTGAACAGGTTTCTGATCGTCGAGGTTCAATGTCCCAAAGTCATAGTCATGGGCAACAATCATTTTCCCCAAAGACAACTGCTAAAGAGCATAATGAAATTAGCTTTGCAAAAGAGATCAATGATTTTCTTGAAAAGAATCGTACAAGAAATAAATTTGATGAACTTGAAATTGTAGCGGCACCTTCCTTTCTAGGGATTCTTAAAAAGAACTTAGATAAAGAGCTAGGCAAGCAAGTCACTCAATATACAAATAAGGACTTTGGTGAACGCTCTGATCGTGAAATCAAAAAGTTAATCGCTTCTTAGGTGATTTAGTTCATTGTATTTAAGACTTTTAATTGAAACAAATGTAGGTGTAGGCAAACATCCTAAATACGCTGTAAAATAAGTAAGCTTAAAAACAAGGAAGTTTAAGTTTGCTATTTATTAAGTCTACATTTTTTAAAAGAGTTCTAATTTTATTCTTTTTTCTTATCTATAATCCAGTCAGCTCTCGTGCGAATGAGTGTGGTTGGTTCCTATCTGATTTCACTTCACCTGTTTGTACTGATGCTAAGTATATTTTTTGGACCGGAACAACAATTACTGCTGGTCTTCGTCTACTTAAACAAATTAAAGGCTTTGATGAAATCCAAAGAAGAGCAGTTGCTAAGAATCACCTAAAAGGCTTAGGTGAGTTTGGCGGGGATATTGGCTATGGTTATCTAAATGGAACATATATCTTAGGCAACTACTTATTAGGTGGTGCTAGAGGCGCTAAAAAAGCTTCTCATATGCTTCAGGCCACTTTCTATACTGTAGGGACAACAGTAGCGTTAAAAAGTATGATTCATGAAACGAGACCTGGTTATCCTCAAGAGCATGACTCTTTTCCTTCTGGGCATGCTTCGGCGTCTTTTGCATTTGCTTCTGTCGTTTTAGCGCAGGATGGTGTTTTGTGGGGGAGTTTGGCCCATCTCGCTGCAATATTTATTTCCTTTAGTCGTATAAACGACGAATGGCATTATCTTCATGATGTTACAGCAGGTATGACCATTGGGATGAGCTATGCATGGGGGATTTACTTCAATAATATGGATTATGGAAAACCATATTGGTTCACAGTACTTCCTACTGAGAATTTAGATGGCCTAAGCATAGGATATGCATTAAGTTTTTAGGTATGAAAAACCTATTCTTATCTGTATTAATTTGCGTTTCACTTCCGTCATTTGCTTCTGATGGACTAATCTGTGCAATTGAATCAGCTACATATTATAAAAGAGTTCTTGAAACACAGAATCTAGAAGTTGATAAGTATAAGCATTGTACAATTTCTTGTATTGTTGGAATTGAATGTGGAGTTAAGCCTACGGCAATGATTGGTGTAGCAAAAGAGCTTTATGACTTATTTGGTGGAGGGACACCGGAGTTAGAAGATCTCTTAGCAAATTTAAGAGGATTGAGATTAAGTCAGCGCGGTGATATTCAAAACTTCGAAGAGTGTTCATCTCATTGCCAAGTCTATTATTCAAAATAATAAAAAAGGGCACTTAAAAGTGCCCTTCATATTTCTATAATTTAAAAATATATTAGAAGTCTTGGATTTCTGAAACAAGTTCAGGAGCGTCGATAAATGGATTTCTATTTCCTTGAATACGCTCAATCTTTTCATTTCTTTCTCTTTCATCAGCATCCACAGGGTCTTGCTTATGCCACTGGCGAAATAGTCTTTCTTGATGAGAGTTTAAGCTGCGGCCATAACGTACTGAGAAGTAGAACATTGCACGAGCGACATTTCCTTTGTGAAATTCTGGTGGCTCAAAAGTGTGGTTGTCAAATTTTGATACCTGACAATCATCAAGTCTTGCATTCTTACTATCAACTTCACCAAAGTTATAATTTCCTCTGATGCTATTTGCACGACTTTGAGTAGGAAAGAGGTGGTGAAGGTCAGACACTTGGTATCTTTGATCAGCTCCTCCAAACTTTGATTGTGGCCATGTATGCTCACAATTTACGACTTGGTGATTTGGTATTCTATTTCTTCCAATTGTTCCGATATTTGGTGTTGAGTTCGTGTAGACCTCATCGCAATAAACATCGCGAATATATTGTCCATGGCCTCCATCTCTTTTTAAGTGAAGTTCTCCAAAGAGGTATTCACGGGCCGTACGATAAGAGTTTCTGTAGTGACCATCTGAAGTCATTCTTTTTAAATTATTTTTTAAGTCTGAATTTGAATAAGATTTTGAAATTAAGGTTTTAAGTTGTTGAGGGTTGTAGCTTGCTGTCGCAGCGAACGACAGTAGGGTTACGAAGAGTAGTTTCATCTTCATTTTTTTCTCCAGTGGTCATTTTTTTCTTTGTGTGTGTACTTAATTTATAGGCCAGTTTAATTAATCTGTCTAATAAGAAAAATTAGACCCCCTTATATGTAATAAAATATTAGGAACTTATCTTAATATTTTGAAGGCCTTTTTTTTGACAACACTTGTTAACAAATAATTAAGTTTAGAATGTTATGTAGATGACGATGTGAGTTAGGTGAAAATAAAAAAGGTCCTTAATGATGCGTGGCTTATCTAAGATTTCCATTGTGTTATTACTCTCTGGGTTGGCCTTCCTTGTCATTCTCTACTTTCAAAGGGATGGAGTGTTGAGGGAGAAGTATCATGAAGAGTTCAAAAGTGATGCAAGGAAACTGTCTGCAGGGATAGTGGCCGCTCGAAATTTAAGGAGTGAAGTTCTTAGTACAATTGCACAATTTTTTGCATCGTCGCTAAATGTGAATAAGTGGGAATTTCATAATTTCACAAATAATATGCTCTCAGATTTAAATATTTCTTCAATCTGTTATTTTGGTGAAGATGGAACAACATATAAAACTCTAAATAGTAGAAGAGATAATTGCGGTAAATATCAAAGTAAAAATTCCTCTGGTTTCGATAAAGACACTTCTAACGTTTATATCTTTCAAGATGTAAGCTCTGTTGACGGCACGAAAGGTCGCGCTCTAATGGTTTTTAAATTTAATTCTTTAATACCTAGAGACCTTATGGAAGGTGGTCTTTCAGGGATTAGGATTAACTTACGAACTAGTCAAAGTAATCTAGATTCAGGAATGATGAATTACTTTAATGAAGAAGTCTTTATTGTTGACGGTAATCAAAATTACTATATAGAAGTCACAAAACCTGTTTCTTTCTCTTCTCTAACTTTATCTTTTGACTATATTTTAATTCTTACTTTATTTGCGGCCTTATTTGGACTAGTTATCTACAACGTGGAATCAGCTTTAAAACGAGAGAAATTAATTTCTCTAAAAGTTAAAAAACAAAAAAGAGCAATTGAGAGACAATTTGATGAAATTGCGACACAGAAGAAAATAGCTAGTCAGAATGAAAGGCTTGCCTCAATTGGAGTTTTAGCAGCTGGAATAGGTCATGAGATAAATAATCCTTTATCTATTATTATTGGACAACTAGGGAAATTAAAAGAGCTAGTTAATCGTCAAACTGATGTCGGCGAAAGACTCTTTAAGGTAGATAAGTCAGTTAAAAGGATTGAGAAAATCGTTTCTGCACTTAGAAAATTTTCACGTCAGTCTAGAGATGATGCTGATGAGTCAGAAAAACTTTTTAATGTAAGTGCACTTTTTATTGATACAGTTTCAATGCTTAAGGAGTTGTATGAAAAAGATGGGATTAAAGTTCTTCTTTCACTATCAATTGATGAAGACCTCTATATCAAAGGAGATAGAGGTAAGTTTCAACAGGTGCTGATTAATCTAATTTCTAATGCAAGAGATGCCGTTGAAAATCGAAAAAATGCACTCATAAAAGTTATCGTAAAGTCAGATAGCGAAAACATAGCTGTTTCAGTTTTAGATAATGGAGCTGGTATTACTAAGGAAGATCAGGAAAGGATTTTTGATCTATTTTATACAACTAAAGACGTTGGACGAGGGACAGGTATTGGACTTTCATTAACTCGTGAATTCGTCCAGGATATATTTCATGGAAAAATAAATGTTAGTAGTGAGATTGGAAAGGGGACTGAGTTTCAAGTTGTCGTTCCTGCATATATGGACGAGTCCAAGAAAGAGGAGATAAAGCAAGAAATGATGAATCAAAGTGTCGAAGTTAAAGCTAAAGAAATTAAATGTGTAAAATGTAATGCCTTAGTCGTTGATGATGAAGAAGGTATTAGAGAATTATTACAAGAGATGTTAATGGACTTGGGAATTAATACTAAGACTGCTGAAGATGGAAAAGTTGCCTTAGAGATGTACTTAGATGATCCAAAGGAATTCGATATCATCATTTCTGATTTAAAGATGCCAAATATGAATGGCCCACAGTTATTGAGAGAAATTCGCTCACATAAGAACCTTGATCAACCCAAGTTCATATTAACTAGTGGGTGTGTAAACTTAAACTTTGAAGGTTCAGACAAGGATGTATATGAATATGTAAATGGATTTATCTATAAACCATTTACTGAAGAGCAGTTGATTGAAAAGATCAATGAAGTCTTGTCTAATCAGGAACTTAAATCGGCAGCATAAATTCAATGTAAACTTAATGTTAAGATTTGATCATTATTTTGCCGGGCCCTTTAAAATGCTCCCAAGGTGCAGTATTATTAACTTGTAGGGAAACTTAACGCATTTCAATTCCCGAAGGAAATGGGAGGTTATTTATGAAGCGTTTATTATTGTTTGCCATGATTTTTAGTTCGCTATTTTCATACGCTGAAAAAGATCGAAATATTTCAAGCGTAGGAAATGAAGGTAGTTACTCAAACTCAGCGGCTTATGTCGAAGACAAGATTCCTGAAGATTCAAGAGAGAAGGATGACTCTCGCCAAAGGATATCTCGAGACTATTTTGAAAAATATGTTCATCCAGAAATACACGATAAAAAATTTAGAGAAGATTAAACAAGGGCCACTTTTATAGTGGCCTTTTTATTTAATTACTATTCATTATGCTCTTTACTTGAGATTGGATATCTTTGAATTGTTTTGAGTCAAAATCAATATTCTTTGCCGCGCTTTCTACATCAAAATCAACATTTTTGTTATTCATCTGCTTTGAAGCAAGCTTTCTTCCTAAGTCTGATAATTGATTCCATTCTTGATCAGGCATCGCCGCAAGTTTAGACTTTGCATTATTTGCTTCTTCTGGGCCAATAATTCCTTTTGCTACCATCTTATCAATCATGGAGGCCGTCATATTTCTATCAACACCACTGGCCTGTAGTGAGAAATTAAATAAGAGGCCAAAAACAACTAGTCCTAAACACTTCATATTGTATCCTTTTTTTACTTCACAAAATTATACGATAAGGTCCAGGGCCTACAAAAACCTTACGAAATTTTAGTACGTTATCGCCATTTTTCTTGTTAATATGAGTTTAAAATTGACCACAAAAATTGGATAAAATAGGAGGTCGTGATGGAATTTCTCCACACAATGGTTCGTGTAACTAATCTTGATGAAAGTATGGACTTTTACTGCAATAAATTAGGGCTTAAAGAAGTCCATCGAATTGAGAGTGAAGCTGGACGTTTTACACTGGTTTACTTAAGTGCTCCTGGTGATGTTGAAAGAGCAAAGAAAGAAGAGTCTCCACTTATTGAACTGACATATAATTGGCCAAATGAAGATGGAAGCTTTGAGCAAATGCCAAATAGTAGCCGTAATTGGGGACATCTAGCATTTAGAGTTGAAAATATTTATGAAACTTGTGAGCGTTTACAAGAAATGGGGATAACGATAAATCGTCCACCTCGTGATGGATATATGGCGTTTTTAAAATCTCCTGATGATATTTCAATTGAGCTACTTCAAAAAGGTGAAGCTCTTGAACCAAAGTCTCCTTGGAAAGAAATGGAAAACACTGGAACTTGGTAGAATTATAAATAGACGTTGCCATGATTCCTACTTACAATGGAATTATGGCAATTTCAGATGATGAACTAAATGAAAAAAGAGACTTAAAATACTATTTCACTTTCGTGGTATTGGGAGTTTTAACAGGAATTGCTTCTTCAGTTTTTCTACATCTTCTAAAGTTAGTTACTACAACTCGATTTAAATACCCAGCTCTTATTTATTTCTTACCTATTGCAATGGTCGTTGCAAATTTTTGTTATAAAAAATTTTCTCCACTTAGTGAGCAAGGAAATAATCTGATCATTGATGAGGTTCATCGACCTAAAAGAAAAATACCATTTATTATGATTCCTCTCATTATGTTTTCAACTCTTATATCCCACTTATTTGGAGCAAGTGTTGGACGAGAGGGAAGTGCTGTGCAAATGGGAGGCGCCATCGGCGAGCAATTGGCAAAACTCTTTAAGCACTCAAAAAGAAAGCGTGCCGTTTTATTAATGGCCGGATGTGGGGCCGGATTTGGTACGGCCATAGGTGCACCATTGGCAGGTGCTATCTTTGGTATTGAGGCCATTTATTTAAATGTAAAGATAAAGCTTTCAACATTTCTAGAATGTTTGATCGCTTCATATATTGGCTTTTACACGACTCATTTACTATATGCACCTCATTCAACTTATATACGATTTACAAGTTTGGACTTTAATTGGCATTGGCTTTGGTATTCAATCATTGCAGGGCTATTCTTTGGTGCTCTTGCTAGAGGATTTATTTTACTGATCGATAATGTGAAGTCATTTATTAAAAGCTTTGGTAAGCCTCTACTTATAACTTTTCTAGGTAGTTTATTATTAATAATGATTTACTACGTATTAGATGACATCTCTAAGCAAAGATATACAGGCCTTGGTATCGAAGTTATTCAGCAGGCCCTTGTTGAGTTCGTATCGATAAAGGATGTTATTTTAAAATTTCTACTTACTGCAATATCCCTAATATCTGGAATTAAAGGGGGAGAGTTTACTCCCTTAGTATATATTGGTACGACTGCTGGTTCATGGCTTTCATCAATTCTAACGATAAACCCTAATCTTTTGGCCGCAATCGGCTTTTGTGTCGTCTTTGGAGCAGCTTCAAATACACCTCTTGCTTGTATCGTTATGGGAGCTGAAATATTTGGCCATCATATTTTACCCTATCTGATCGTTGCCATGATTATTGCTCAAATTGTTTCAGGCAAGGAGAGTATTTACTCAGCTCAAATTCTTAAAAAGATTAATAGTTGAGTAAAATGCTTCTGACTTAAACTCGCAAATAAAAATTTTTTCTTTTCAAATAGTTTTCAAAATTTCTATAATGACTTGTTTACATTTAATTATATACTTTCAGGGAGGAAAGAGATGAGAAAATCAACGCTATTGATTGCACTAATCACTGCAATCTTTTCAATTCAATCTTATTCTTGTGATATTCACGGAAAAACAGGTTTCATGCCAACAAACGATATGTATCGTGGAGTTGATGCTCTAACAGGTAATGGAATGACTGAAGAACTTTTCAATATCATTATCGATCGTGCAAATGAAGTTTATGCTCCAGTAGTAGAAACAGAAGGTGCAACTCTTAAGTTTCACCGTAAGTGGGAAGACGGAACAGTAAATGCATACGCTAACCAAGCTGGCGGAGTATGGAATGTTCACATGTTTGGTGGTCTAGCTCGTCATGAGCTTGTAACTCCAGATGGATTTGCACTAGTAGTATGTCACGAATTAGGACACCACCTAGCAGGTGCTCCAAAGATCAAGAGATTTTGGATCCCATCATGGGCATCAAACGAAGGTCAATCTGATTACTGGGCATCACTTAAGTGTTTCAGAAGAATCTTCCAAGATGACAATAATGCTCGTATCGTTTCAAAAATGGAAATCGATCCAGAAGTTGAAAAGAAGTGTGATTCAGTATGGTCTGATGAAAATGAAAATGCACTATGTAAGAGAATGGCACAAGCTTCTAAAGGTTTAGCAACTCTTTTAAACTCTGGACGTCCAGTATCTTTTACAACTCCAGATTCATCAGTAGTTAGAAAAACAGATGATAAGCACCCAGCAGGTCAGTGTCGTCTAGATACTTACTTCCAAGGAGCTCTTTGTGATAAAGATCTAAATGAAGATGTATCTAAAAGAGATGCAACTATTGGTACTTGTAATAGAATCGATAATTACGAAACAGGTATTAGACCACTATGTTGGTATAAGCCAAAAAATATGTAATTTCTTATTAAGTTAGATATTGATATAAAAGAAAGGCAGGTGAAAACCTGCCTTTTTTTATTTTAGAACTTCTTTTATTTTTTCTAGATTTCCATCTATCGTATATTGATTTTCAAGACCTAAGATTCTAAGGATAAGAGGGAAGATATGAATATTCTCTTTTGATTCTCCTAAGTAACTCTCTTTAAAGTCGGGGCCACTTGCATAGAATATTCCATGCATATCCATATCTGAATATTGATCCCAACCATGAGAGGCCTTAGGCATTTTAAATTCTGTTGCGGCAATCCAATATCCATCTTGAGCGATACAGGCAAAATTACCAACTCTTGGACTTGATCTGAAGTGTAGTTTTTCTGGAGTTGAATCTTTATCAAAACATTTAAAATTCTGTGCTAACTTATTGATAGAGCTAATATCTTGGGAGATATTTCTTTTGTTCTCTTTTAAATAGAATTGAACAATCGGACCTGAACCGTAGATTCGATAATCCTCTTTCATGCTTAGAAGTTCCTCATTCTTAAGAATTAATTCTTTCTTATTTTCGTCTACATCCTTCATTCCATGGTCTGAGACAATGATGATATTTAAGTTAGGGACAATCTTTCTTGCAGTGGCGATAAAACCTTCTAGCGTTTTATCTACTTTTAAAATCGCTTCTTTTACTTCTTTGGAGTTTGTTCCATAGTGATGTCCTGCTGAGTCTACGTCTGGAAAATAAAGTGTAATAAAGTATGGCCTTTCCTTTTGAGGAAGTTTTAGCCATTCAATGATTTGTTTCGTTCGCGCCTCATGTGGCATTGTGTGAATATAGTCATACCAATAACTTGGCCTTTGGCCACTGATCTCGGCTTCAGACCCTGGCCAAAATAGAGTCGCAGACCTAAGTCCTTGCTCTTCTACAGCTGACCAGATTGGAGTGGCAAGATAGAAGTCGGAGTTTTTAACTGCTTTGCGATCTCTAAGTGAGTAACTTTGGTTTAAATCAGGTGCATAAAAGTGATTGGCCACAATTCCATGATTCATTGGATATCGGCCAGTGGCAATAGATAAATGATTAGGAAAAGTCTTAGTCGGGTATGCTGGAACAAGGCTCTTTAATTGTGTCCCACTCTTTGCAAACTGAGAAAGAAACTTCGGTGAATATTTCTTAGTATAGTCGTGACGATAACCGTCAAGAGAGATGAGAAGAACTGGGTTGATGTTTTGAAGCTCTTCGACTGAAGCAGCATTGGGGTTCTTCTCTTCTATGTGATAGCTATTTTTAAATTCTGAGTCATTCTTTGTACATGATATTAAGAGTACAAGAATAGGTAAGATAATTCTTAACATGAATAAATCCCTTATTTTAAGTCATTAATAATGACATTTTAAGGGATGATCCTAACTTTTGTATATTAGGAATTAATAACAGTTATAATCATCAAACTCGATATCTTGATAGGCGAATTTCAATGTTCTTATATGATCAAGTGGAATATCAATTTCCTGGCGAAATAGGCCATCGATATCTTTTGTAAAAATGATCCCGTCAACTACTTGGTACTCTACTGTTTCTATCGTCATGGTAGAAACCTCCCTTTCAATCTTCTTCATTGAAGAATTCTAATAATTTGAAAGTTTAAGAACAAGTAAAGTTTTTCTTAAGAAAGCCGGTGATAGAGGAGTTCTAAAGGATTTCTTAAGGTTTGTTATCTGTTAAAAAGTGGGTGCGTTCCTATCCCTGTGTATTTAGTAGTGATATAGAAGATAACTGCAATAAAAGTTGTTACGATAACTGTGGATAGTAAGAACGTTAAATTATCTGAGATATTTTTGGACTCCATCAGCTTTACAAGCTTCTGTTGACCCCAAATGCCTCCACCAATGGCCAATGCAAAAACAATTGCCGTTGAAAAAAGGGTGAGTGTGATATTCATAGGTGCTGAATAGCTACTAGACTCTTGTGGAGCAGGGGACTTTGGGGCCTTCTTTTCTGGCATAATGAGATCTCCCCCTGATGTTTTAGCATCAAGGGATACTTCTCTTTTTACCGAGTTTGTTGGTAGATAAAACCTCGAAAATGCAGGCTTTTCATTGGACTGGTATGCCTCAATTGTAAAATTGATATGAACATCTTTATCCACGACGTTACCACCATCAAAAGTTTTGCTCCAGTTGATATCAAAATCAAAACGATCAATGATAAAGCTGCCTTGAAAATAATGTCCTTCTTTTTCTGTCCATGGATCACTTCTTTTACCAAGATAAGTGATTTTTACAGGTACTGTTTTTTGAACTTTCTTAATTTTGACCTGGATCTCAGTTTTTACTTCTTTTTCTTTTATTGAAAATGGTTGTACAGACTGAAACTTAATTACAGGATATTTCTTTGCATCAAAGAAATCGTCTTTTTTTAGGTGTTGATCACGCTTTTTATCAAAAGTATTAATCGAATTAACTTTGATTTGGCCAACAAGGTTTGAGATGGTCTTATTTTTCATATCAAAGTAGATTTTATAATCTTCAAATTGTCCCTCAACGTCTGTTAGGGCCATATACTTAACTTTGAACTTTAACTTAGAATGCTCTTTGTTAACTATATATGAAGCTGACTGTACATTTACAAAAGACAGGCAAAGAATTAGTGCAAAAAAAAGGTGCCAAATTTGGCACCCTTTATATTTCTTACTTAACGTATTTTTCATTATAATCTTCAATTCCAAGGTTAATTACTTTCATTGCATCTTCAGCACCGTATAGGTCTGTGATTTCAACTTTTGCTTCACCTTCTTTTACAGGAATTTCTTTATAAGTTAGGAAGTAGTGCTTAAGTTCTTCTAAAACAGCAGTTGGAACTTGATCTACATCTGTGATGTGCCCAAACATTGCATCGTCTTTTAGAACAGCAATGATTTTATCATCAATTTCACCACCATCTAGCATTCTGAAACCACCAATAGGTACACAGTTAACTAGGATATCACCTTGCTTAATATTCTTTTCTGTAAGAACACAGATATCAATTGGATCTAGATCACCAACAATTCCTGTTCTTCCTGTTTCTGACTCAGCAAAGTCAGCAGATTTCTTATCTGAGTAAGTGCGTGGAATTAATCCATATAGTTGTGGAATAATATTTGAGAACTTTTGTGGACGATCAACCATTAGGTAACCGCTTTCTTTATGAACTTCATACTTAACACGGTCATTTGGTGTGATTTCAATATATGCGTTTAGAACTCTCTTTGATTCGTCATCCCATGTCTTGATACCATGCCATGGATTTGGTCTAAACATTTGTCCGTACTTTTCTAAAAACTCATTTAGCTCTGCGTTATTCATTATTAATCCTTTGAAAAATATTTGCCAATAACTTAGCACAAAGAGAATTAACTAGGAAGTAAATAGGAGCTCAAATCTTATTTGGTAAAGAACTTGATGATTTCAGCAAAGGCCGACTTTCTTTTGACTTCAATCTCACTTTGAGACATCTTTTTCAGTGCTTCGGCGCTTTGTGTCGTGGCATTGTAAATACCAATCTTAGTCTCTATTTCTGCAAGAATCTTCTTTAGGTAAGCCTCTTCTTTAGGATCGAGCTCATCTGAACGAAATAGGATATTTGCTAAGTGATGCAGTTGAGAGAGGTGGGCCGGATAATTAACATGCCCAATGAACTCGTCTGGTCGATGACGTTGTTCAAGATCCTGACGTAAGATCTCCTTATCCTCTTCATTTAACTTTGCATTATGGATAAATTCCTGAATAAGCTCTCTTTCTTGCTCGGAAACAATATTATCGAGATGAGAGACCGCAATTAGGGTTCTCCACATATTAAGGAAACTTTCGTATTTCTTTGTATCTGTTAGCTCATTCATATAAAAATACTAACATAATTGAGAATTCAATGACTTATAGAGGATATACTTTGCCTAGTAAAAAGCATCCTATAAAGAAGGTATAATAAAGAAGTGTTTTAATGGGCGATTATTTTTATCGCATATAGGTTTATGAAAGTAGAAGATTACTCTAAGAAAATTTCACAGATGAATAGTGAGCAGCGTAAGCAGCTTGATCGTATTCGTTCAGGATATCGTGAAAATCTTAAGAACCTAGAGGATAATAACGAAGAGAAGTTAAATACTCTAAAGCACGAATACTCGAAAAAACAAGATGCTCTCATCAAAGATAATCAATCGAAATTAGAGATTGCTGCCAAAAAGGCCAAAGAGGCCATCGCTAAATCTAAAGAATTCTTTCGTAATAAGAATGAGCAAACACAAGAAGAATTTCGTAAAGTTTCAAAAGAGCAAAAAACAAACTTTGATGAAAAGCTATCTACTTTAAAAAAGTCATATTCAGATACAATTGAGCAGCGAGAAAAGACATTCTCTAATAGCCTAACTTCTCAAAAAAGAAGAGCAGATGAGCGTGTCGAGTTAAACCAAGACCGCTTTCAAGATAAGATTAAGGAACTTCATAAGCATAGTGAAGAATCGACTGAGAAGTTAAATAATGACTTTGCTAAACTTGAAAAAGAGCAAGTTAGAAAGAATCGAAAAGAATTAAATGAATTAAAGTCTCAATTCACTCTAGAAAATCATGAGTTAAAGAATGATGCTAATAAAACACTACGTAAGGTAGTTGATGAAGGCAAAAGACGTGAAGACTTCCTTGTTGAAACGAAGAAGCAAGCTTTAGAAGAGGCCAACGAATCATATGTTAGAGAATTAAATAAGAAGCAAGAAGGCGTTGATCAGATTGCTCGCGACCTACACCTTAAAACACAAAAAAATCTTCAAGAACAAAGGCTTGCTCATCAAGTTGAAGTCAGTGATATCCTTCGCGCAGAAAAGAATAAGCGTGAGGATATTAAGAGTAACCACAATGTTGATATTGCTCGATTTAAAAGTTCTCAATCAATGAAGGCCGTTGAGGATGCTGGCATAAAAGATACTTACGAACAAAAGCTTGAGCGTTTAAAGCAATTGAACGCTGATATTATTAATGATTTTGAACGAAAGTTAGTTCAAAAAGATATTGGTGTTACAAAGAGAATTAAAGAGCAGTCCCTTGATCAACAAGAGCGCTTTATTAATTTTAAAGATGATATGAGAGCGAATATGGATCAGATTCAGGCACGTTCTCAAAAACAACATGAGATAAAGAAAGCACAATATAATCGCAATATCACTCATGAAAAGAAAGTTGCTGAAGATAATATGCTTCATAAAGAAAATCAATATCGTGATCTAATGCAGAGTCAAAGAGAGCACTTTAGAGATAATCTTATTCGTACAGAAGAAAAGAGTGTGGAAACCGTAAACTCTCTTCAGGAATCATTTAGAGAAGAGAAAGAAGAGATTAATGCTCGTAATCGTCGTATGTATGAAGATACACTTATGACTCATCAAAAAGAGATGGATCAAAAGATCGGTGATATTCAAGCTTCTTATGAAAAGAAGTTTCAAGACCAACAGGCACAGCTTAAGAAAACACTTGCTGAAACAGAAGAGAAACTTCATATGCTTACTGAAACAGGCAAGCGTAGACAACAAGCTGAAAATGAGTTCTTTCAAGAGCAAAGCCGTATGCAACGAGCTGAAATGAAGGATAGTGTTGATCATATTAAGGATCAGTATGAGAAGCGTTTCCAATCACTTCGTGATGATTTCAACACAAAGCTTAAGATGATGAAACAAGAAAATGAAGTTAAGCTTTCACGTATGACTCATAACCATAATATGGAAAAACAGAAAATGACGGCCGATCATAATACAGATATGCGCCGAAAGCTAAATATGGCCCAAAAGAAATTAGAGCGTCAGATGAGTGATTCTAAAAGACTTAGAGATCAACTCGTATCTAGTTACGAAGAAAAAATTAAAAACTTAAAAAAACAATATGAATTAAAACAAATTGAAGAATATAAGAAAGTTTAATGAAGATAGTTGTCCAAAGAGTTTCAAGTTCCCAAGTCAAAGTTAATAATAAAATCGTCGGCCAAATAGAAAAAGGTCTTAACCTTTTAGTATGTATCGAACACGATGATACAATGCAGACTCTTAAAAAAGCCGCTGATAAGATTGTCGCCTTAAGAATTTTTTCTGATGAAAGCGGACGCATGAATAAATCCGTTGTTGATATTGAGGGAAGTATTTTGGCCGTCTCACAATTTACCCTTTCTTGGAATGGAAAGAAGGGGAATCGTCCAAGTTTTGATGGAAGTGCCAAACCTGAAGTCGCTCAGAATTTATTTAATGAATTTGTTAAATTACTAAATGAAAAAGTTCCAGTAGAAACTGGTATTTTTGGAGAAAGTATGGCCGTCGTCATAAATAACGACGGGCCAGTGACATTTCATATTGAATTCTAAGAATTGATAAAAGTTATGCTGTAACTTTTGAGTTTTCTGATGCTTTTTCTTTTCTTTCAATAGCAACAGCTGCTTTCCAGATCCCTGCAAAAATAAAAGCAAAGATAACAAAGAAAGTTGCGATGTGAAGTACTTCGATCGTCATCGATGAAGCAATCATTTCTTGATTTCTAACAGGCTCAAGCATTTCACCCTTAGGTACAATAGAAGTTTCGTAAACTTTAGCGTTTGCCATAAGGTCTCCGTAGTAGGTTTAAGTTGTCGATATCCCGAATATATTAAACAATTTTAAAATAAAGTCTAGTAATATCTTAACCTCTCTTAACTTTTTGAAACATGCTCTAGGTCATCTTTTCAGAAGTTTTAAAAATGAGTACATATTTCATAGTATTTATGCCAGTATGGACAAACAAAATTACGTTTGATAAATATTTTTTATTTTAACTTAGGGGGAGAAATGAAATTTTTAAAAATGGCCCTTCTTATGACTATTTTATTTAGCTGTAAGGAATTTAAGGGTAATTTATCTGTCACTTCAGAATTAAACTTAAAAACATCAAAAGATAGCCTAACTCTAGCTCCAGGTGAGTACCGTACAAAGGTTAAATTTGTAGGTAAGAGAAAAATGGTTATTAAAGTTGCAGATGAAAAACTAAAAGTTAAGTTTGATGATAAGCTTAAGCTTCCATCAAATGGTGAATTCTTTTTAGACAAGCTTGATACTTCATTAAATTATGACATTGCTGGAACAATTTCAACTGAAGTTGAAACGGGTCCAATCCGTCATCGTAGTGAGTTCTGTGAAATTACTCATCCACAAGTTGTTTGTAACAGACGTGGAGAGTGTCGTACAATCTATCGTCGATTCCCAGGACGTACTCACGTTGAATATCGTGTTGATACAGTGACTAAGGAATTTGCTCTAGACTTTACTGATGCAGGTCAGACTTATTCAACATTTAGCTCAACAGATGTTAGTAGAGATACTGTTTATCTTTATAGAGGACATTGCGCTATTTACTAGACTAAAAAAATATTCAAGCAAAAATATAAGGGCTTCTTTTTAGAAGCCCTTTTTATTTATTTCATCTATTTGTTCATTAAGAGTCCAGAAGTCGTATAGAATCCCGAATAGGAAGAATCCACCAGTTAAGAGATAGAGAACTCCCATAATAATTTTACCTTGGTAAAACTTATGAAAACCAAAGACTCCTAAGAAAGTTAGGAGAACCCAAGCAATATTGTAGTCCAATACTCCGTCGTAGTAGCGTACATCACATTCTTCATCCATGGCCGGAATGAGAAAAATATCAATAAGCCATCCCACACCAAAAAGACCTAGAGTTAGCATCCAGATTGTTCCTGAAACAGGTTTACCATAGTAGAAGCGGTGAGAGCCCATAAAGCCAAATAGCCATAGAATATAGCCCATGACTTTACTGTGAGTATTATTAGGTAGTGTATTTTGATTCATTACTTATACTCCTTAGTTGCCCATGGAGGTGCCTTACTGTCAGATAACATTTGATCAAATGAGTTTTCAATCTTTTCAAAAATCTCTTTTGCCTCAAAGAAGTCTTCCAATTCTTCAATTTGTTCCTCTTCTTCTAAAGAGAGGGGAATACCAGTGATGATGAAATTTAGTTCACTACCTTCACATTTTGCATTGATGTAAAGTGTGTGAAAGCGCATTTCTTCATTTTGATACTTGGTAAGCTTCGAACCAGAAAGAAAGAGATGGTATTTATCATTAGTATTTGCACCAATTTCTGTTTGGAAAAAATACTCAATATCGTTAAATTCGCAAGAGAACTTCATAATTTGCTCGTTGGTTTATTACATTTAAATTTCCTATACAATATAATTATACTAGACTTGGAGATATATGTGAAAGTTGATTATCTTAAATCACAAAATACTGATGACTTAAATGGAGATAACGTGAGCGAGCAGGATAACAAGCAAAGGCGAGAGCCGCGACGAATTTTAGTTGGTGGAGATAAGAAAACTCTGCCGCTTAATGATCAAGAAATTTTAATTGTTGCTTCAAAACTTAAGAAATATATTAAAGACAAGCATGGCCTTAATACTTCGGCCAACGTGATGCAGGTTCTATCTGATATTGTTAGAGTAAAATGTGATGCAGCAGCTGAGCGCGCGATGCAAAGTGGCCGCAAGACTCTTCAAGATAAAGACTTCTAATAAATGAGTAAATTAGAAGAAATTGCAAATCAGGTTGAGCTGTTTTCCTCAAAAGAAAAAACTTCAGTAACTCTCTTTGGTGGGAGCTTTCACCCATTTCATAAAGGACATCTTGAATGTCTTAACCAATGTTCTAAGTTTGAGGATAATATCATTATTGTTCTCGACTACAGTCATTGGAAGTCTAATGAGCAAGACGATCCATATGGAGAGTACTTGAAGATTAAGTACATGACTGAAGATCGTTTTCAGATCTATACGGGCTTTTGGGCAAAGAAGCAGCGTCGGCCTACGTATGAATGGTTAAAAGAAGTCGACTACCCTGAGGTTAATTGGCTTATGGGTGATGATACATTTGGTTCGTTCTTGCAATGGCATGAAGTTGAGAAAGTATGTCAAAAGCTTAGCAAGGTCTATGTTGTTCCTAGAGAAGAGAAGATGGCCCAATATCGTGAGGTTGAGAAAGTTATTAAAGAATATAACCCTAAGCTTGACGTAATTTATCTAGAGCCTCATGAGTTTCAGGACTTGAGTTCTACTGAGATTCGAGAAAATAAATAAGAGAAGATTGTTTATAATAAGCTAAGAATTAAGGCTAAGAATTAAGGCTAAGAATTAAGGCTAAGAATTAAGGCTAAGAATTAAGGCTAAGAATTAAGGCTAAGAATTAAAGCTAAGAATTAAAAAAGCTCCTGTAGGGAGCTTTTTTATTTCTATCGCTAAGGCTTTCCCATAGCTCCAGATACAACAAAGCCGGGCTTGAACCCGGCTTGTTGAATAGATAATTTGCCCTCTTCGAGGGGAGCTAGCATCGCGTCCAATAGGTTGCCTTTGGGCAACCAATGCCGCGAGTGCTTACTTAACCTTCCAGTAGTACTCAATTACTAGCTGAGAGTTGAAGTCAAATGGTACATCTGACTCAAGAGGTGCAGCAACCATAGTTGCTTTCTTCTTGTCTGAACCTTCAACATTGTAACAAGCTGGAACAGCTGCGAAACGTGGAGATTCTTGAGTTTGCTTGTAAAGTTGGTTGTTGTAACCTTTTTCAGTTAGAGTAACAACATCACCTTCTTTAACGATGTATGATGAACGGTCAACTTTCTTTCCGTTAACTTGTACTTGTCCGTGAGAAACCATTTGAGAAGCTGCCATCATTGATGGTGCAAATCCAAGTCTGAAAACAACGTTGTTCAGTCTTGACTCAAGGTTTGTAAGAAGTACTTCCATCCACGGCTTACCAGCAGTGTTCTTCTTAGCTTGCTTAACGTAAGTAACAAGTTGCTTTTCTCTTAGACCGTAGTGAAATACTAGTTTTTGTTTTTCTTTTAGACGAACGGCATAGTCAGAAATTTTCTTTCTTTTGTTACCGTGAACACCTGGACCGTATGGACGACGAGCTAGTGCTCCACCTTTACCAAGACCTGGAAGTTCAACACCTAGTGCTCTTTGGATTTTAAAGCGTGATCTCGCTGTAGTACTCTTTGCCATGAGGCTCTCCTTATGAATTAAGATTGGGTGGGACAAGGATAAAGTTGCATCACATCTCAAAGGCACAAAGCCTTAGGCCCATCAATCTTATCTAATATTTTCGGATGCAACTGAAGCTTTATAGCTAATAGTCATTACTTTTGTCAATGAATAAATTCGTAAATACAAGAAATTATAGAGGAATGCCTTGTTGCTTTTTAAAGATTTCAAGTACTTGTAACGTTTTTGCTCCTGGACGCCCTCCGCCAATGGCCTGATTATCAATTTTTACAATAGGAACAAGGTATTTTGTAGAGGAAGTTAGGAAGCACTCATCTGCTTCTTTTAATTGGGAGCCAGTGATATTTGTCTCTTCAAAAGGGATATTATTTTCACCTAGAATCTTAATGACATTTTCTCGAGTAATACCTTTTAAAAGTCCGGCCGCAATTGGGGGAGTTTTAAAGACGCCATCCTTAACGATCCACAGGTTACTTGTTGTACATTCAGTTACATTACCGTCTTGGTTGAGCATGATTGCATCAAAGTAGCCGGCTTCACGGGCCTCGTTGTAAGCTAGGATATTGTTGAGATAATTTCCTGACTTTATATTTGGGTCCATTGATTTAACTGGGTTTCTAAGTGTTGAAGAGACGATGACTTCAACACCATCTTGATACCAAGTTTTTGGATTTTCTTGTAAGTCTTTTCCAATAATAATGAGGTTTTGTTTGCTGGCCGCTTTTGGATCAAGTGTAATTTCACCTTCACCTCGCGTAACAACTAATCGGATATAGCAACGCTGGAATCCCTCTTTATGAAGCTTTGTGGCAACTTTCATAATTTGTTCTTCCAACTCTTTGGCCGTGAATTGAAGGTGCATATGCATCTTAAGAGCTGAGTTACGAAGACGTTCAAGATGTTCGTCGAGAAAACCAATCTTTCCATTTCGAACTTCAGTTACCTCATAGACAGAGTCACCATAGAGAAAGCCTCGATCAAATACTGAGATTTTGGCATTTTCTTCATCAATAATTTGGCCATTGATACTAATTACTTTCATGGAAGAATCGACTCATATCCCTTAGGAACGATATTCCAAGCGTCATTTTCAAAGCGTATCTTTTTCACTTCTTTATTATCTTTATAAATCTTTTCCCCACATTGAAGCCAGTCTAGAATTCCTCCAAAGAGGTTTTTAAATTCCGTTTTCTGATTTGACTTTGCTAGCTCAAGAATGGCCTTTGTTGCACGTGTTCCAATCGTTGAGTAAACGATAACTTCGCGTCCATCTAGGCTTTGGTGAGTCTCATGGAGTTTTGAAAGGGGAATGGCCCTTTGAATATGAGAGACATCGTATTGATAGATATTTCGAGCATCAACGAGAACTAGTCTGTTGTCGCGGCGTAATAGTCTTTTTGAAAGATATTGGCAGTCCACAGACTTTACACTTGGGTACTTCTTCCCAAGGGCCGTTGCCATACTTGTTATAACTTGTTTTTGGTTCTTTATACCTTCAGTGTCGATACACGAAGTAAGAAATAATAATGACAAGATAATATACTTCATTGTGCTTCCTATCTGCTCTTTGAATCTATGTTATTTAAGTAACTTATAAGTGACTTCATTCTTATCAAATCTATTATTATTTGACCAAGAAGAAAAGATAAACCATAATTTTAATATGCAAAAATTATTGAAATCACTCATCTTATTAAATTTATTCTTCATCGCAGGTCAACTCTCACACGCTGCCAGTTTGGGACTTGATGACATAGAGGAACCTATTTTTAGATTAAGAGGTGATTCAGGTACCAACCTTAATGAGCTTTTTATTAATATGGGTGGTGATAGCTCGACTCCAGAGGCTGCAATTACACTTTATGTTCCAGTAAAAGTTACGGCCAGCCAAGAAGCAGCTTATTATTTTGATACTTCAAGTGATCTACCGGATGTCGTTTCTACTGATGGAGGATTGTACTTTCAGGATATCGATACTAAAGGTTACAGCGATGAGGAATTATATGTTGCTGTAAAAGATAATAGTAATGGATCAGATGCCAGCTTTAGAATTGTGACTCAAATTCCTAGCTCTGATGTGGAGGCTCCTTTTGTTAGCTTCATTGATCTATGTTCAACATCGGAATTAAATTGCGCTGGTTTTACAGATAAGCTTGCAACAATTAAAGATGAGATCGAATTGGTTTTCTTTTTAAAGCCTGATGGAACTGACTATCCACCAAATGAAGATAATATCGTCATTCCAGATACTGTCGGGCAAGCACTTTATTTTAAATTAGTCATGAGTGCTGCTTCAGAAGATATTCAGACAAAATCCTCTCTTGTTATTAATGCAACTTTTGACGGGGATGCAACGGGGATCATTGAGTATACAGGTGATCACGGAGGAAATGGTTCTTATATTTCTAGAATGGCCTTATATTTAGTTAATCCATCAGCCGCTGTAGCAAAGGCTAACTTCAGAGAAATTATTGAAGAAAAAGGTGAAGATGGAACAATAAAAGTTTCTAGGCTGACAAATGGATTAAATTATCGTGCGGCCATCGCTTACGTTGATCATTTTGGTTTTATCGGAACACTTGTTGAAAGTAGTGATATTAACCCTAAACCAATTGAGAAATTATTGGCCAAGAATCAATGTTATTTAGTCACTGCAGGCTTTGGCCATGATCACTATGTCTTAAATTACTTTCGCCATATTCGAGATGAGTACTTAATGAGCTTTGGAGCAGGGCAATTATTTGTCGAGTTTTATTATGGAACAGCGCCAAAGTTTGTAAAATATATCTTAGAAAACAAAGCCTTGGCCTATACTATTAAACTGTATAGTTTATCAATTTATTTTATTTTACAAAATATAGTATTTATAATAGGATGCATTACATTATTATCGACTTATACATTTAGAAGAGAAATTAAAACATGCCTTACAAAGTACTAATCGTTGATGACGAACCAGATATTTTAGAGCTTTTAGCTGAAGAATTACAGTTTGAAGGTTATGAGACTGAATGTGCAAGTTCTGGAAATAGCGCTGTTAAACTAATCAATAGTGGTGGAACTTTTGATGCGATTATTTCTGACTATAAGATGCCTGATGGTAACGGAAAAGTCGTACTTGATTGTTCAAATAGTCACAAAGAACAAAAAGATAAGGTTTTCTACTTCGTCTCTGGCCAAGCAGATATTTCTCTTAAAGAGGCCATGAAAGAAGGGGTAACTCGCTTCTTCTATAAGCCATTTGATCTTGATGAATTACTAACGAGTTTAAAAGGCGATTTAAGCCAATAGATATATCAAGGCCCTGTTTAACAGGGCCTTTTTTTTAGTTTAGAATTGTTGAGTGAGTACCGCGAACAAAGCGATTTTTACCAAGGTGGTCTTCCTTACTTTCCTCAATTAATAGATCCCAAAAGTCATCCATTTCATCATATTGAGCAAGCAGTTCATAAGTACGGCCAAGGCCTTGTCTTGAAAAAGCACTTCTTTGAAACTCAACATTTGTACGAAGAGTATCAAATTCATCTTTTAGAGTATTAATTGTTTCAGTACTTAGGTCATCGAATTCCTCTTGCATTAGTTCAAGAATTCGAGTGGCCATTCTCTTAGGTCCAAAGTAGCTAGAGATGAAGTTGATAAATACCTTGGCATTAATCTTTCTAAGAATAGGGTTGGCCTTATTGTAGAAAGTTGCTAGGAAACATTCATCAATTTGTTGGTGTCTCACTTCATCAAGCATGTGGTAGTAATGGCACTGCCAGAAGTTCCAATCAACATCTTTTTCTTTTAGGGCCTTATTATATTTCTTCGAGATATCTAATGTACGTTCTTCAAAGAATAGGGCAATCCAAATCCACCATAGAAAGATTTGTGGAAATTTCGTCACAATTTTCATGATAAAGTTTTGAGTCTTAGAAAGCTTAAAAATTCTTAGAGGATTCTCTTTTGAGTAATTCTCAGGTTCAGCTTTCATTAGCATACGAAGAAAGATTTCACCGTGCTTATCTTCTTCTTCCATAAAGTGATCGATGGCCTCGTTCATTTCTGGATTTAGCTTATAGATTCTCTTACAGCTTCTAAGAGCTGGATTGAGAAGTACATTTTCAAACCATATAAATTGCTCGCAAATTGAAAGGCCAATTAATTGGTTAAAGCGAAGCTTTTGAGCATCAGTTAATAAGTCATAACTAGGAAGATATGAGATTGTAATCATCTCATCTGGTGTCCACTTTAAACTCTTATCAATTGGCTTTGTCCAATCAAGAGCTTCTACAGTGAAAGCACGGTCCACAGATTGTTTATTAAGTCTTTGCAGTCTTTCTACTAATCTTGTTTCCATAGTTCTTCCATCTCTTCTTTATGATTATTTTCTAAGTATTTAATTAAGTCTGTTGTTGTTTGGCACTGTAAGAAGATCGTAACAGGTAGATCTTCAAAGTCTTCTTTAAGTCTGGCGATAAAACTCATGGCATCGTATGAATCTAGTCCAAGAGTTGCAAACTTTGTGTCTTCACTTAGCACAACTTCTTTATCTGAAACTTCTGCTATTGCTTCATTTAAATATGTAAGAAGTTTTTGTGCCATTATTTATCCTATTTTTTCTCTTAATAAGAAATTAAACTTAAACTTATTTTTAATCCACTTTGATGCAAGTAAGTTAAGGCCAAAGCGTTTTTCAACTTTATTTAGCTCTCCCTTAAGAAAGCGCTGTCTCGCATCCTGTCTTTTTACTTTACCACTTGTGGTCTTCTTTAGGGTCAACTCTGGAACAATGATAATACTGTCTAAAGTTAGTGCAATTTTAGATCTAAGGATTTCAATAACTTGCTCCTTTATCTTATTGCGGCCCTCTAATGACTTCTCATTTGTTTCAATAACGATTTTGGCCAGTTCACCATCTAGTCCTGGTACACTGAAGGCCACGATGCGACCTAATTTTACTTGAGGTACTTTTGCGGCCTCAAACTCGATATCATTGGCATAAATATTGACTCCATTACAGATAATTAAGTCTTTGCTTCTTCCTGTAATATAGAGGTTTTTGTCTTCATCTAGAAAGCCTAGATCACCGGTATTGAGCCATCCATCTTCTAGGTGAGTGGCACGGCCATAGTAGTGGTCTGAAATTGATGGCCCCTTAATATAGATTTCTCCAATTCCATTTTCACTATTTCTTATCTCTAGCTCGGTAGGAGAGAGGACTTTCCCACATGAGATATACTCTTCATTATCACGAGACTGTTTTCTATACTGAGTTCCTACTTCGTGAAAGGTAACAGCAAGTGTTGCTTCTGCAAGTCCGTAAACAGGCATTATGGCCTTTGAGTTAAATCCATATTTCTTAAAGCGTTTGCTAAAAGCATCGAGAACATTTGCCTTGATTGGCTCAGCTCCACATTGAGCAAAACGAATATGACTTAGGTCAAGACCTTCTAGTTTGCTTTCTGGAATCTTTGTGGCACAAACATAGTAGGCTGAATTTGGTATACAAAGGGCACTACACTTCGTTTCACTCACTAGGTGTAGCCATTTGTGAGGGGCAATAACATAATCCTGAGTTCGCACAATATGACATTCTAAATTACTTAGAAGTGCTGTCATTAGACTTCCTATTAGTCCCATATCGTGATGAAGCGGAAGCCAAGTACAAATCGAGTCTTTATCTGTTAGCTTAATCCCAATATTAATTTGCTCATTATTTGCCAGTAGATTTTTATGACGAATAACAACACCCTTTGGTGCAGAAGTAGAACCTGAAGAGTATTGAATAAAACAAGTATCTTCAAGTGTTGGGTTTGCAAAGCTTGATGCCAGTTTTTTTGCTTCGTCTAATTTTAATATATTTGTGTATCCCGCTGGTGTCTTCTTTGCGGCGATATACTTTGTTTTTGCACTAGAGGCAAATTGAAAGAGTAGCTCTTCAAAGTCTTTCTTTAGCATCAGGGCATTTGAGGCCATTGGAACAGGTGTATTTCCAGATAAGATAATCCCAAAGAAGTAAGTGACAAAGTTTTCTTCGTTTTCAAAAGATAGAATTATATTCTCATCTTTAATATCGTTTTCAATAATCTTAGATGCAATCTGACATGCTTTTTCCATCATCTCATTAATGGATAGAGAAGACACAAGCTTATAATTCTTATAAAAGAATAAGACTTTCTTATTTCTTTCTTCAATCGAGTGTGAAAGTAGCTTTTGAATTAGATTATGCATCAAGCTCTCCTTCAATGAATTGGATGATTTCAAGCGTTTTATTAAAGATATGTGGCATAAATACATATTCATTTACACTGTGACCAACATAGTAGAAGAGTACGCGATTAAGTAAGTACTCATATGAGCATGCCAACATATTTTCTAATTTTTCATTTCTCGCTAGCTCAATACCGTCTTTTTCAAAGAATAAATCAATATCACTTGCAATCTCCTCACTTGGAGTTGTAAAGCTCATGAACTCTACTAGATCACGGTATGGAGAATTAAATCTTGATAATTCCCAGTCGTAAAAACATGGGCGACCTTTCTTAAAACAGATATTTCTTGGGTTAAAGTCATTGTGTGTAAGAGTCTTTGGACCTTCATCAATAAGCTTTGCCCATTTATTGATATTAGAAAGAATTTCTTCTAATTTACTTTCTGTTTCTGCACTTATGTAGCGCTGAGCACGGATATAGGTAATAATTGATTTAGTTAAATCAGCGTCAACTTTCGTCTTTCCTAAGTTTAGTGAAGAATTACTAACTTCTTCACTTGAAAGAAAGCTTGTGTGTACCTTTGAAATGGCATCATAAATAAGCTCTCTCGTTGAACTAATCCACAGCTCTGGAGAGGCTTCAGTATTAATAAGCTCTACTTGTGAGAAGTTTAAATTTTCAAGAAGAATTAAATATGCTTCTTTTTGAGTATTGATATAGGTACCGTGTAGAGTAGGTATATAACGTGAAAAATCACGTGATACCATACGGTAAGCTTCTATTTCTCTAATATGACATTTTGTAAATTCGTTATCTCGAATAGTCTTTAGGAATTTGCGTCTTATATCACTATCTGCAAAACCAGCAATTGCTGCAAGGCCTGCAATAACATCAGTATCTAGTGGTTTTGATTTTAAAATAACTTGTTTTTCTTTATCCACTTCAAGTGCAGTAAAGCCCAGCGACTTATTTACAACTCTTGATGTTGCTTCTGTGATGATTCCATTTTCAACGTTAACTTTTACATCGTGTTCAATAGTCTCACTTTCTTTTAGTGATTCTGAAAGATCAGAGAAGTTTTCTTTGATAAAGTCTTTTGTTATATCTTTTGTCTTAAGCTGATCTTTTGGATTATTTCTTCCAAGCTTGTCGTGAGCGTAAGCAAATTGTCCACCACAGATGGCCGACATTGTTGAAAGCTCAAGAGATAGAGCAGCTCCTGCAATAATTTTTGCAAAACGCTCAACCTTTCCAGCTCCTGCACAATCAATTGCTTGAAGACAATTCTTATAATGGCCAAGTCCTGTTCCACCACCAACTGTACCGATTACAAGAGATGGAAGAGTTAAGCTTACATATAAACCTTTTTCGTGTTTTTCAAAATTTAAAACCGCCGTAGATGACTCATGGATACAAGCAAGGTCTTGTCCCGTTGAAGCAAAGATTGCAGCAACTGCATTGGCAACGTTTACGTTATATCCTATCATCCCTTCAAGGCGTGTGATTGGAAGTGATCTAAGATATAGATTAATCAAGTCTGTACTTGAAGTTTTTAGGATTCTCTTTAGTACTTTTTCTGTGATCACACATTCCGCAGTCACGTAAGTTCCACGCGTTTGCATGGCCGATCCAACAGAAACTTTCTTATCACTTGAGCCATTTCCTTCTAAGAAAAATTCAATAAGATTAATCTTAGAAGTAAGAAGTTCTTCTTTAATCCATAGACATGACTGCCAAGTACAAACTGTAGTCATATTCTGACCAGAAGCATCTGCACATTCATAAATGAATTTAGCGTGAACATTGCGACCAATAAGAGTCGTCTTGATCTTTTTTAGATCAGCAAAATTAGAATATTTCTTTGTGATACTTTTGATTGTATTAAAATTATCTTCAAGCCATGCCTTAAATTCATCAGCATGATCAATATCTTCAAATGTAAAAACAGGTGCGCGATACATGCGCTTTCTTGTGACCTTTGCTTTAAAACCACCACATAGTGAAACAGCAAGTGCTCCACGAGTAATTGAAGAAACCAGAGCACCCTCTGAAGTTGCAATAGGGATGTAGAGCTCTTCCGTCTCTCCCTTTTCATTCATTTTCAGTGGCCCACAAATTCCCATAGGAATTGAAATACTTCCAGCGTAGGACTCGATATTTCCCTTTAAATTTAGGCCATCTAGGTCCGTTGTTGCAATGGCATCAAGGTCTTGCCCACATTGCTCTTCTAGAAGCTCGATACGCTTTAGACGAGCTGCCTCAGAGTAGTCAAAACGAGATGGGGCCGACAGCCTCTTCTTTGTCGCTTTCTGAGCAGTTTTTGGGGCAGGAGCAAGCTCCACATTTGCAGAATTTGTGTGTGTTTGTTCTATCTTCATCCTTCTAATATAGCGTTTTGAGCGTTTCACATGGGGGAGTTTGAAATTAATACTATAGGTGTTCAGAGTTTTTACGTTGTTTTGAGTCTCATTTATTAATTTTGTAACTGGTATAGATCTTAAGAATTTCAGGTGTTTATTTTTGGTTTCTTTGAACTGCCTAAATATAAAATATTTTTAACTTTTCTTTGTTTAGTTGCCGATAAGTGACTGTAATTATAGGGGAGTTATTTTGATTAATAAAATTTATTTTTTTGTGTTAGTTGTTTTATCGCTTCTTCAGTTAAATTCTAATGCTCGTTATGCAACTAAAAAAGATCTTAGTTTTCAGATTCTTGATAGTCATTCAACATACTTTTTTAAGTCTTCAGGGCATTTGAAGGAAGAACAAAAGCAAACATATGAGGTTTTAAACTCTCATGGCGTCGAAAAGTATAAGATCTTTAAGATACCTTATAATTATGTACGTGATAACTTAATCGTACATTCTATAAAAGTATCAAATGGTGATAAGACAATCGTTGTTGATCTGAGTAAATCACAAAGAATTCCTGCTTCTGCAAGTAATGATGGGCTTACATCGACATACTTCTATGCTGTTCCAATACCAAGTCTAGCTGTCAATTCTACTTTTACTGTAAAGTATACAAAACAATCAAAAATACCAAGAATGAATTTTGATAGTGTTTTTACATATGGCTATAATGTTTTAGAGCAAAATTCTACAGTAGAAATATATTCAGAAAAACCAATTTTTTATAAAGAAAATGATCCAACAAATTCTGTTCTTGTAGAGAGTTCAAAGAATGATAATGGCCATAAAATCACGATAAAGCAGATAAGGCCTGTTTTATCGATGCCGTATAGTGAGCAAGGTGCGATTGTTGAGTCTAAGGATGTACATTGGGTGACATTAAGCTCAGTTAAGAATTGGGATGAATATGCAGATTTATTTCGGTTAAAATATGAAAGTAGATTATCTGACAAATTACCTAAAAGCTTATTGAAGATTAAGGAGAAGGCCAAAGAACTTAAAGGTATCGATAAAATAGTTGATTTTATTCTAGCTTCAGTTGCAAAAAAATATAACTATATTGGAGATTGGCGAACTGCACAGAGTGGATACATTCCTCGTTTATTAAAAGATATTGAATCAACAGGTTATGGTGATTGTAAGGACTTTTCAATAACTGTTATTAAGATCCTAAGAGAGCTTGGACTCAAAGCATATCCTGCATTTATAAAGAGAGGAGTAAGTGGATATACTCAGTACTTTGATATGTCTATACCACGTAGCTCAGCATTCAATCATGCAATTGTCTATTTAGAATATGAAGGAAAGTCGTATTGGATTGATCCAACAAATGAGAGTTCATATGGACTTAAGTTAAGAGACGATATAGCGAATAGAGAAGCACTTATTCTATGGGATAAGAAGGAAAAATTAAAGAGAACTTCTAATGTCTCATATGATGACAATTTAATTAAAATTACAAAAAAATATAATGTTTCTAATAATTTAAACTTCAGAGTTTCAGGAAACCTCACATTAACAGGCTCAAATATTTTGTTATTAAGTGAGTTACAAAAGAGAGGCGGGAGTGAAGTTGTTAATAAGTTTCTTGTAAACTTAACAAAGGGAATAGACCCAGTCGATAATATTACATTTAATAATATAAATGTTGATAGATATTCATACAATGACCTTAAGTCTAGTTTCGAATATAAAGGTGTTTTTACTGATCGAGATAAAGATGGTGTTGAAATTGGCTCTCGTGGATTAGCTACGTTGAATACTATTACAAGTGCATTCCAAAGTAATAATAAATTCGCTAGGTATCTTGGTCCTATCATGAAATATGAAAAGAATTTATATTTTCAAAATGTGAAGCTAGGAGAATACCATAATTCGATTTGTGATATTAAGTCGGAGTGGATCGATTATAGAAGTGGTGTTGAATTTAAAGATAAAACACTTCATTTCTTTGAAAATTATACGCTAAAAAAGAACATCATCTCTCGTTCTGAAATAAAGAAGTCTGGCCATAGTAAAGTGAATACTGAGATTGATCGTTGTCGTATTGGAATGCTTGCTAAGTTTACAAGTTTAGATAAAGAAATAAAAAAGAATGACTCTGTAAAAATAGCGAAGATGTCTGTTGCCGAGCGATTAGCATATGCAAAGAATCAAATAAGAAAAGGTAGAGGAGGCGATAAGGTCGTAGACATTCTAATGGGAGTTATTGCAGATGATCCTTCTCAGATTGAGGCGCTGTATTTGGCATCTAAGATTATTGAAGGCTTTGCAAAACATCGTGGCTATATTGATAAAGGGAAGCTTAAGTATGCTCAGCTATTAGTGAATAAAGCACTTGAAAAAAATAGCGAGTACGTAGATGCTTTAGTACAAAAGATCTGGCTTGATTATAGAATTAATGGCCTTGGAATAATATTTAAAATAATTGAAGAAAAGATAAGTGAATTTCCGACTCAGAAGAAAAGCTTTTATCGATTACTTGGAAAGATATTTTATAATGAGAAGAAGTATGAAAAAGCAATTGAACTTTACACAAAAGGAAGCGAAGGTGTTTTAAATCCAGATATATTATACGATGTCTACCTTAATGTGGGGAGAAGTTATACTTTCTTAAAAAAGTTCAACGAAGCTCGCGAAAGTCTTAATATGTGCTTGAGCATAAAACCAAACAACCAAATGTGTACAATGCGCATGAGAGATTCTTATATTCAAGAAAAAGATTATGCAAATGCTATAAAGTGGGGAAAGAAGACTTATGAAATAAGTCAGAATGGATATGGTGTCGATACATATGCTTTTTCTTATATTTATTATGGAAATAATTTATTTCAAGAAAAGAAATACGAAGAAGCTATAAAACAGTATAGTGAAAGTTTTAAAATTCGGACTACGGGGGTCGCTCTGTTAAATACGGCCCGCTCATATAATAAATTAAAAAAGCATGAGAAAGCTTATGAATACCTAAGTCGTTTATTAAAAATTGAAGAGTATGAATATTATATAGATGAAACTAATAAAGAAATTGTTGAAACTTTAATAGCGCTTAAAAAGAATAAAGAGCTTCTTGAGTTTTCTCAGTCTATAACTCCAAATAATAAGAATTCAAAATCGCAAGTTCATTTAATGGCCCTTGCTTCTTATTATTTTGTTAAAAATAACCATATTGATGAGTTAGAAATCATTTATGACAGAATGAAAGAACTTTATAAGTTAGAGTCCGTTCGCGAGGACTTCTATCTTGTTAGTCAAATCGTAAATACAGTATATAACTATGCTTTCTTGAAATTTGACGAAGATGCTGTCAGATATGGAAAACAATTAACAAAGAAGTTAGAAACTTTAGTGAAGTCAAAAAAAGATAGATCTACAGCACGTAGGTTTAAAAAGAATTTTGCTAAATTCACTCCTGAAAATATTGCTCAAGTAAAACAAAGGAGAAAGATTGCTTCTGTAACAGGATCTGAGGAACCTGGCTTTATTGATTATATATTTATATTTATTACGTATTATAAGAAAGAGTCTATGGCGATTGGTGCTCTATTGTTCTTACTCTTTATTAATAGGAGACATAAAAAAATTAAAGCGGAAGAAAAAAGGCGTAGGAGAAGACGTAAGAAAAAAAGAAAGATGAAGAATAATAGAAAGAATGCAGCATAGCGATGTACAAGAACTTAAACGGTGACCTTCTCAAAAATCATTCCAGTTGATTTTATTAAGAGAAATATAGTCCTAAGACAGGTTATGAATATCAGTTCTAGGTTAATTTCCTTTACGCACGGTAAACGAAAAGTGAGCTGGAACTAAAACTTATCTACCAGAGTAGGAATGATATGAGATGTACAATCTGTAATGGTAAATTAAATAATAAATTCGATAAAAGGATCATTTGTTCTAATTGTGGTGCTAACTATAGTGTTCATTTCAATATCTTAGTCTTTTTAATTAGTATATGTGTTACTCTTGCTGGTTTGTATCTACTTCTTAAAAATGAAGAAGGTATTGGATATTATACGCTTACAGGATTAATTGGAATTGGAGGAGTTATATCTTATAAGGTTTCTATCCTATTAGGAAGTATCGTTCGAGTTCATGATGAATAAAGTTAGCAGTCATTATTCATCTTATCTTTATAGCTTTAGTATTACTTTCTTAAACTCTTATGCACAAGGTGAGCACTCTTATTCTGATGTAGAGTAGAGTATACTTTTCGAAATATATTCAATTCCTGATTTAGTATAGAATTGTTGATTAAATTTTGTCATAGAAACCTCCGGCCATAAATAATCGAACATAAATTTTCTTGAATAAGGCTTTGTTTATAAACCCTTGTTATTGTTGAAGAATTATCGTTTAGGATTTTCTTAAAATTTTGATGTTTGTAACTTCTATGATTACAGTAGTTTATCGTTTGTAACTATGATCTTTCTTAAGTTACTGATATTGCTCATGTTTTTTGACTATCAAACGATAAAGTGTCGTATATTACTAGATGTGTATTTCGAAAATTAGTCAGATTTTAAAAGAGATACGACTTATACGAATTACTTAGGCTACATCAAAATATTTATGATTATTGAATTTTATAACTACTTAATGACGCAACTGAAAGGGTTCATTCCTGTAGGAAGCTATACAGAGAAAGTATTACTACTTCTCATTGTCACCATAGCTGCGTTGATCTGGTTGAAGTTAATAACTTACTGTTTAAAAAAGTTTATTGATGAGAGAGCAAAAGAGAAGAGTATGGATATTGAGATGACTTTAGATGGTGATTTGAAAATGACAGAGCCCGCACTTAAGGATTTCAATATTCGTCCTTGTCCAAGTTGCGGGAAGCGCACAATCTCTTGGATGCATGCAATAAAGAAGCCTCAGACTTGTGGAAATTGCGCAAGACGATTTGTCGGTGTTATTCCTGAAAGCAAGAATCGATTCTGCTTTTGTCTTGCTATGATCAGTATTCTCGTGGGGGTGTTCTTACTATCGATACAAAGTGTATCAAGTAAAATTAGCTTTCTTGTGGCAATTGTTGGCCTTCTAATATTCTTTCTTTATAGGCTCTGGCCAAAAAAACTTGTTGAAGTTAAAGACTAATCAAAGACTAAATAAGTGATAATGGCGATCCTTTTGTGAAATATCCTTAGCAAAAAGTGATGGTAGATTTCCCTCTCGCATAAGACAGAGAAATGCCTGGTCGTAGTTTTGACGTACTTGAGGAATTATTTCTTTAAGTAAGTAGATAAAGCTTAGCCCCATATGGCGATGATCTGGATGAACTCCCATCGTTTTTATAAGAAGTCTCTTTCGGTCAGCGGCCGTGATATCAATGAAGTTTAAAATTATTCCCACTATTTGTTGGTTGTCTTTTGAAACGAGACAGCGAGAAGTAAATGGACAGATAAGTCCCGCTGCTTGTTCTCCATACTTTGCTTTAAAAGTCTCAAATGAAAGGGTTGAATAAGCTAGATTTTCTCCAAAGACTTGATCTGCACTTTTATAAAAGCGTTCGATATTATCCATCCAGTACTTTGTATCAATGACTTGGAGAGTGTATTGATCTTTCATGACACTATCATCGATTTCATCAAATTGCTTTGACCAGTCTAAGAGTTTTTCAAAGTCATTAATTTCATACGTTAGATAACTTTCAAAGATTTCACCATGTGACTTTAGTAATTGATAAAGCTCAGGCTCATATGGCGGCTCCATTAAGTGATGGGGAAGGTCTTCATTTTCTTTTAAGCGATATGTATTATAAGTTGAAAAGTTTAATGGCCCTACAATCTTCTCACTTTGATGCTTGGTCTTATATTCCCTGGCAGCATCAATGAAATCATTATTAAGCTTACCTTGGCAGAATCCAAAATAGGCCTTGTTATCAATGAGGAAAAAGACAGCGCTTGAGTCATCATCACTAAACTGCTCAATGCTTGAGATGGAATCATTGTCTTTAAAGAGTTCAAATTCCTGTTTATGTTGAATTGATAGGCCTTCTAAATTAATTTCCATACATACCTACTAGTAGTGCAACGTAGAGAAGAAGAGCAAAGAGTCCAAATGATTTTTCATTCTTCTTTCTTCCATCTAGGCTAGGTTTCTTTAAAAACTTTAAAAGAGTTGACTGTGCTGCTGCAAAGCCAGCTATTCCCATTCCTACAGTAACACCACGAAGGTTAGGGATAAGTGTTGTGAAATATAGAAAACAGGCAAGTGTAATAATATTCATAATTGAGATAATGAGCACACTTCCACCAATGCCGTAGATCTTTGTATAAGAATCAAGAGTTTCGCTTTCTTCTTCTGGGCCTCTTGTCTTTCTTGTAATTTCGTAAGAGAAGCCTGAAGTTAAGGCCATGACGAGAACAATAATAGAATAAGTTTCAAATTGAGGAACCTGCCACTTTGTTGAAAAGATCCAAATTATGATAAGAGGAGAGACCAGCATGTGAGAGAAAGAATAAAGAGTTAGTCTTTTTTCAAGCCAACTTCCAACAAAGAATTCCTTTGCCATAAGAACGGACCAAATATAGACGATCCCGTAGCAAATAAGACTTAAATAATTATTAGAGATTAATAATGAAAAGCTCACACAGATGACAGTGAAGATGGCCGCCATGATATCGAGATGCCAGAGCTTTATAAGTCCTCTTTGAAGTGCTCTTTCTGGATGATTGATACAATCAATTTCAAAGTCCTTGTGCTCATCAAAGACTCTTAAAATATAATAGTGTCCAATTACAGCAACGGCTCCAAGAAGATCCATTAAGACAAAATCTAGACTTTGATCAGTTAGAAAGAGTGCGATACGAGACATTACGAAATATGTAATGATACCTGAGATAACATTATCGATCGGAAATCTTTCCTGTGACCAAGCGAAGTATCTCTTTAAAAATGAATCTTCCATTGTAATGTGACTAATGTCTTTACTCATACACCCTCATTTGAATTTATTTTCTTAATATCATTATATAATGAAAACATTTATAATTGGACTATGGCGAAATATTTTACTGATAAACTTAATTATTCATTAGCTAACGAAGACATTGAGCTAGAGGCCAATATTTGTAAAAAGTTGAAGCCCAAGAGCATTGGTTCTATTTGTGGAGCAGGACCTCGCGGTCTCTACTTATTACCTCAAACTGGCTGTCAGCTAGATTTATTCGATGTCTCAGAGATTCAGATTGAATGGGCGAGGGCCTATGAGAAGGCCATTTGTGAGCTAGATGAAGTAAGCTTTCTTCGTGCTTATCACGATGATTCATCGATTTTAAAGAGTATTGGAATAAATATTGAGCTTCACGATATTCTCGATAGTAATGAAATTGCTGCCCTGGCTGGAAGTTGGGAGAAAACTTTTCTTAAGTTTTCTAAACTTGCCAGAAAGATTCTTGGCCACAAACTTATTCGCCAGTTAAAGAATTGCCAAAGTATAGAAGAGCAGAAATATATCATCACTTCAACTTCGTTTAGCGTGCGCTGGACGGTGGTTTTGGCCATTGTTGGTAATAAGGCCATGATGAATTCTTTACTTTATAGTGGGGATTTTATTAAAAAGAACTTGAAAGAAAGTTATGTGAAATTCTATCGTTCACGCTTTGCCCGACTTTTTTCTACAACTTTGATAAAGGATAATTTCTTCCTAAGTCTATGTCTGTTTGGTGAAGTAACGTTGACGAATACACCTCTTAGGTGTCGAAGCTTCAATGGCCTTCAAACAAGTGTAAAAGAATCTGAAATACATTATCAAATAGGTGATATCGTCTCTACTTTATCAAATGGCGAAAAACAATATGATTATTTTTCATATTCTGATGTTCCAAGCTATTTTGATGATGAGCTTGGAAATAACTTTATTCAAAAGGCCAAGCCTTCAATTAAAGTTGGTGGAGTAATTTGTGTTCGCTACTATCTAAGAGTATTTGAGCCTGATCTTGCAGGCTTTGAGGATATTACAGATCAATTTTCTTCAGAGATTAAAAATGAGAAGGTTGGTGTTTATAATATTAAACTTTATCGCAGAATCGCATAATAAAAAAAGGACCTAGTAGGTCCTTTTTATTTTACTATCTTTACAATTCCTCTTTCACAATCCATTTCAATTTCATCACCATTTTCAATAATTTTAGTGATGCCTGGTATACCTACAATTGTTGGTATCTTTAACTCTCTTGCAATGACTGCTGAGTGAGATAAAGTTGAGCCTTTCTCAACTAATAGGCCCTTGATCGAAGGAAAGAGCGGGGCCCATCCTGGATCTGTTCTAACTGTACAAAGAATTTTATCATTTACATCAATTCCTTCATCAGGCTTAAAAAGTAGGGCGACTTCACCATTGATCTGTCCAGGATAGCAACCAATACCTTTTAGGGCACCATCTGGATCGATTTCTGTGTGTCCTTCATAGATAAAGTCATTACCAGCATGTACGAAACCAAAAGTTTTAAAGTGATGGCCCGGCTCATCATTTTCATATGACTCGTACTCGGCCTTTCTAAGTTCAATTAAGTCTTTTAATCGTGTTTGCACAATCCTTGCATCTTTTAATTCTTCAATTTCACTTAAAGTTAAAAAGAAAATATCTTCTGGTGAATTAATAAGCTCAAAAGAGGCCATTTGATTTCCCATTTCTCGATAAATTTGACGGGAAATACCAAATGATTTTGTACGAAGTAGCCTTGTGTTTTCGCGGTAGCGAATCGCCTTACGTAGCTTTGCAAGGTCCTTATAGAAGCGCTTTCTTGCAAAGAATGATAATTTCTTTTTTACAACAGGAGCAACTTTCTTTTCTTCACTTTCTCTTAATTCGACTTCGCCAGCAATGAAGGTTTCATATCCTAAGCTCTTTTTAACGACATAATTTTTTAAAATATTTATTAAGAAACTTGGATCTTCACGTAGAGAAAGACTTTCAAGTTTTAATTCTCCAATTGTACGATCACCAAAGGCCTCAATATAATCTAAGCACATTTGATATACTTTCTTATCATTTAAATAGATAAAGTCTAAGACATTCTTATTTTCAACTTTAAGAAATTCATCAATAAGAGTATTGTCCCACTTTTTTATCTCATCACTTATTTTTAGTAATTCCTTAGTTGGCTGTGTTGAAGCAATATCAGACTCACCAGAGAGGAGATTCCCTAGAACAAGATCTGGATTTTCATAGCCTAATTTATCCATCCAACGATACATCTTCCCATTCATCATCATAACGTAGAAGTCATTGATGAGAGGGGCATGCCATTTTTCAGTGATTTTCTGATCCAGCTCTTCAGTTAAGTCGTAGAGCTGTGTAAGGTTAAGACGATTAAGCTTTGAAAAGTCGATTTTATTATATACTTCGTAGAAGCCATCCATAAAATCAGCAACGACCTTATCTATTTTAGAAAAATACCACAGTAGGCTACCAAAAGATTTAATCATATTTGGTATCATGGCCATGCGCTGGGAAAATGAAAGGTCCTTATCTTCGATAAAGTCGACTGGATCTGTAATTCCCATCATCTTTTCCATATCTCCTTTTGATTGTTTAAAAGATGGAAGTAGCAAAAGACCTTTGTACCATGATTGAATATTATAGAAGACGCGCCCATTGATAAGCGCAATCATATTCTTATGTCGTTTTTCGTGTTTCTTTAGTTCTTTCTCGCTTAGCCCCGTTAGACCTAGAAGTTGATGATAAACCTTGAAGTACATTTTAGATGCATATGAGAAAGTAAGGGGAGTTGTAACACCATTAAAAGATTCTTGAATATTTGAGTTATCAAAGACATTCATAAATTCATGTCTTTTATCCATAGGTAAAGAGGTAATATCTCTTGTTTGTACTATGTAGATTTCACCATCTTGAATGCAAAACTCTATATCTTGAGGCTTCTTTTTAATTTTAAGGATAGAAAAGGCAAGTTCTCTAATTGCTCTTATTTCATCATGAGATAAGACCGGTGATTTAACTTCATCTTTTTCTACATCGATTTTCTTTGTGGTCTTATTTTCGAAGTCAGCGATGATCTTGAAATCTTTTTCTCTAATTTCACTTTTAATCACGTCGCGATCATCAATAGTGAATTCATCAGTATTACATTCACCACTTACAACACCTTCACCTTGACCGAAGTTTGCTGAAATTAGCATTTCATCTCTGTGCCCATTTATAGGGTTTGCAGTAAAGAGAACTCCCGACTTTTGAGGATCAATCATTTCTTGAATGATAACGGCCATCTTGGGTGTTGTATGATGAATATTATTCTTAAATCGATATGTAAGTGCAGTTAGTGAAAAGTTACTTTTAAAGCAGTTTCGAATGGCCTGAGCGATTCTATCTTTACCTTGGACGTAGAGGAATGACTCCAGTTGTCCTGCAAATGAGAAATGACTTCCATCTTCATCTGCTGCAGAACTTCTTATAGCGTAGTGGAGCTCTCCATTAACATGGGCCATGACATCTTCAATTATATCAATTTCACATTTATCAATTTCACTATGAATGGCCGCGATCAATTGCTTTAGTGAGTCGAGATTTTCTAATCTTGTATAATCATCAATAAGATTCTTTAGCTTATCATTTTTGTCAATCAATGTTTGAAAATAATGAGTTGAGAGACAAAACCAATCAGGGGTCTGTACTTTACACTTCTCAAGTTTAGCTAAATTAAAAGCCTTTCCACCAATGTCATTCGTTGTTGCAAGCAATGCTTGCGATTTCGTTAATAGATACATTTCCTACCCAACATTACTTTTTAATAGATTTCATTTAATATTATCATATGAAAAAAATTGAGGATATAAGGAAAACTCTGGGGTACTCGGGGATACCAATAAATGGTTGCCATTATTTAGACGAGCATTTTCGCTCTCAGTTAAATAAGCGCTGTCTTGTTTATCAAGGCCAAGATCTTAATTATGAAGACTTTATGAAAGAAGTTGGAGCATGGATCAAGACACTTGAGTCTCAAGGCCTAAAGAAAGGGGATCGCATAATTGTTATTATGCCTCTTCGACTGGAGCTCTATCAACTCATGTGTGCTATTTTTTATTTGGGACTAGTTGTGGTGTCTGTTGATTCTACAATGCCTAAAGAGAAGTTAAAGCAGGCCCTCGTGGATGCTAATGCACAGGCAATCATTTCAGTAAAAGAGCTTCTCAAGTGGACACCTTTTCTACCAGCTCTTTGGAAGATGAAGCGTTTTACTTTTGATCAAAGTTGTCTTTTTTCAACTCAATTAACTAAGATAAAAGAAGATCCAACATTGGAGTTTAAACAAGTTCCTCTCCAATCAGATGCTCCGGTTCTTATTTCTTTTACAAGTGGCTCAACAGGAAGGCCTAAGGCCGCAAATCGAAGTCTTGATATCTTTTTATCCCAAAAAATAGTATCTGAATATTTTTGGCTTCACAAAGACGATGAAGTGGATATGCCATTTTTTCCAACTCTTGTTCTGCAGAATTTAGGACTTGGAATAACCACAATCTTTCCTGATATGGACTTTAGAAAAATTAGAGAGTTTGAACCTGAAAGAGTTGTAAAACAAATGAATCAATATGGTGTTACGCGCTTTAGTGCCACTCCTATGATCATTAAAAAACTTGCCAAGTACATAAGTGAAAATGAGATAAAAATTCCAAGCCTTAGAAGTATTATCATCGGTGGGGCAGAGATAACGACAAAGGATGCAAGTATTGTCTTAAATGCCTTTAAGTCAGCTTCTTCACAAGTTGAAATCCATATCATTTATGGCTCAACTGAAGTGGAGCCTATAAGTTTCACTCCTATTGATGAGTATATTAACAATGATGGAGTGGGGCTTAGACTCGGTCAAGTCATCGATGTTTTAGATGTAGAAATTAAAGAAGTTGATAATGCCTTTGATTTTAATCAAGATGTGCAGTGGGGTGAGATATGTTTAAGTGGGCCCCATGTAATTAAAGAATATATTGATAATCATCCAGCAAATAAAACCACAAAGCATAGAGATGAGAACGGGACTCTTTGGCATTTAACTGGGGATGTGGGTTATCTTAAAGATAATAAAATTTATCTCTTAGGAAGATTAAAAGATTGCCTGAAGATAGATGGAAAATTAATTCCTACATTTCACCTTGAAAATGAATTGGCCAAAGTTGATGGAATCTCTCGTGTTGCATTTGTTCAAGTTGATACAAAGGTCTTATGTCTTGTCGAGGGACAGGAGAGCTTAAAAGACGCTGTAGGTGTATTTATTGCCAAGTGGAACTTAGGAAATGTTGAGATTCGTTTTGGAGAAGTTCCTGTTGATACGAGACACTTTTCAAGAGTTAATCGAAATGAGATTCGAAGCTTTTTATAAGGAAATGGATAAAAAGCTTCGAATCACTATTTTAGTCCCTGCTCACAGGACTAATATTTATTACAGATATAATTAATTTTCTTTGTTAGCTTACTCGGTAGAGTACTTCTAAAGATCGACCAGAAACTTCTTTTGTGTCCACGACAACGAAGCCATGCTGGTATGTACATTGGTCCATCATCATCTACATTTGTTTCTCTCATAAAGTCTTTTAGGTGGAGATCAAGGAGTTCCTGAGAGTCTCTTTTTTCAATGACATCTCTTTGATACAGATTGTCTGCAATTTCAAATGGTGTCACAAAACTTCTTTGGTCTGGATAAAGAGCATTGCTCTCGTCAAAGTGGTATGCAGCTCTAATATACGTATAGAATTTAACTTCTGGATACTCTTGAGCAATATCGTGATAGAAAGTATTGTCATGCTCTCCGTTATCACCAACTAGAATTACATTTTTCGGATCTTCTCTTTCAATTAATTCTCTTAGCCTTTGTGCTTTAAATACTTTAGTTGATACCTTAATTGGCCTAATCTCAAGACTTCCTTGTGGAAAGTCACCAAGATATAAAAGAGTTGAATGAGACCACTTCATTAATTCTTCTGGAGCATTTGTAAGATAGTAAACTTCTGCTCCAGTTCGATCCTTAATAATATGATAAAGATCTGCCATTCCTAGAAAGATATTATTGACCTTGAATGCATTCTTTACGGTATCGATCTTATCTCTGATATGACCAATTTTAATTGTATCGTCGATATCAGAAATTAGGATTGTCTCAGCTGCAAGCCCTGCAGTTGAGAAAGTGGAAATAAGAAGTGTAAGTATCGAATTTTGAATAAGTTTCTTCATGATTTGATGTTAGGAAATTAAATCCTCAAAATCATGACGCACAGCTAATTTTTGAACATTATACAGAGATTTCGTTAAAGTTTTCCATCCAAGTGGCAAATTGCTTACAATTTCGCACCTCTAGGGTCTTTAAAATATAGAGTTTTTTATGTCCGTTAAAGCTTAGAATCTCGCCGCGGGCCTTAAGCTCCTTTAATCTTTCTAATTCTTTAAAGTGCTCAATATTTCGGTAATCACAGGTACTAATTGTTTCTGTGGTAAGTTTCTTCTTTTCTAATAATTCACTTTCTAGCTCTTTTAATAGCTTTAATTGGTCTCGATTTAACTCATTCTTCATGAGGTTAAGCTGCTCTAAATACTGCTCTCCATTTGAGAGACTTCTCTTTGCTAATGTTCCCATTCCGCGTGAAGTAAGCCTTGAGAACTCCTCAAGATTTGCTTGCGTATTGTAGAGATAACGACTTGCCAGTGCCGCTTGTGAAGCATTTGAACTAAAGTGGTAGACTCCAATTAATATGAGTAAGAAGTAACGTATTTTCATACTAAATAAGATGCAACGACGATGCCAATTTCACAGGGGTGATGAGACGGGGTTTCAGGGCCTTAGGCCGTTTATTTTATGGACAGTGTCTAAAAATATCGTTATTTAGGGTACTTAGTTTTTATTTCGTGTTATAAGGCATCTTATGTATTATTTCGATCACGCGGCCTCCACAAAGCTTTATCCAGAAGTTGTGGAAGTGCTATCTAAGAGTTTTGAATTAGATTACCCAAATCCTGCGGCCAAGCACGCAGCTGGAAAGGCCTGCGCTAAAAAAATCGAAAATGCCCGCCAAGAAATCTTAAAAGGTTTAGGACTTTCTGGAGAGGGACAATTTGAAATCATTTTTACTTCTTCTGCTACGGAGTCAAATAACCAGGTTATTAGAAGTATTGAGGATGGGATTGTCTACCTTGCTGGAGATCATCCATCTGTTACTAAGGTTATTGATGGTGGTGAAGGCCTAAGATCAATAGATGAAATTGTTGATGCCGTTAATGACACGACAAAGCTCGTTTGCATAAGCCTTGTCAATTCTCAGTCTGGACAATTATTTGATGTAGAGTCAATTACCCAAAAAATAAAAGAGAAGAATAAGAGTTGTCTTGTTCATGTTGATGCCACTCAAGGCTTTGGTAAAGTTCCATTCACTCTTAAGAATTCACAAATTGATTTTGTATCCTTCGGGGCCCATAAAATGGGAGGTCCTCGCGGTATCGCTGGGCTAATTTATCGCTCAAGTCTAAGTGAAAAACTAAAGCGCTACTTACGAGGTGGCGGACACGAAAAGGGGCTACGAGCTTCAACTCCAGCGACTTCACTTATCTTAGCGCTTGCTAAAGCATGCGAGCTTTCCTTTGCTGACTTAGATAAGAATATGGCCCGAGTTAGTGAGCTAAAAGAAGAAATAAAAACGAAGCTAGCTTCTTTTCACAATAATATCAGTTATCCATTTGAAGAGCGTAAGACTTCTCCTTATATTTTGTGTGTTCAATTTGCAGGTATTGCAAGTGACGTTCTAATGCGCCATTTAGAAATGAAGCAAATTATGATCTCTTCTTCAACTGCATGTTCGGCAAAGATAAAGGGAAAGAATCCTTTATTTGTAGGCCTTGGTATTGATGAGAAATATCATAAGAATATCCTTCGTATCTCATTAGGTAAGTCCACGACGAAAGAAGAGGTGGATGCAATGTTAGATGGATTTAAGCAAGTGATAGATGAAATTGGTTTTTTAATTAAGTAGGACTAAATATGTATAAGAGTTTAATTTTAACTGTTGATGAATTATGGCTAAAGGGAAAGAATCGCAAGAATTACTATCGTAAGCTGCAATCAAATCTTTCACCAATCTTTAGTAAGTTTCATCACACGAGTTGGAAATTAAAGAATAATCAACAAAGACTTGTTGTAGAAAGTGAGGAACCATTTAGCGATGAGCTAATTGATCGTCTTCGTTGGGTTCCAGGGTTAAGTTCTGTTACTCCAATGAGAAGCTGTCCACTTGATCTTGATTATGTTTGTGAGCTGGCCGTTAAAGAAATTGGTGCCCTTGAAAATGTAAAAACATTTAAAGTTCATACTAAAAGAGCATTAAAACAATTTCCTAAAAATAGTGATGAAATTAATCGCTACATGGCCACGGCCTTATTAAAAAATACTGATCTTAAAGTTGATGTTCGCAATCCAGATATCATGGTTGATATAAAAATCATGAATGAAGAAATCTATCTCTCATGGGAGAAGATTCCTTGTGTTGGTGGACTTCCTGTTGGAACAAGTGGTCACGGCGTGACACTTCTTTCTGGTGGGATCGATTCTCCTGTTGCTTCATATATGATGGCACGACGTGGAATGAGACAAACTTTCGCATTTTTCTGGGCCTATCCTTATGTGGGTGAAGAAGTAAAAGATAAGATTATTGAACTTGGTAAGAGTCTATCTCGTTTTCAAAATGATGGAATCAAGCTCTATGTCCTTCCTTTTGGTGATATTCAAAACTATCTTGCAAAACATTGTAAAGAAGATTACCGCACATTATTTTTTAGAAAGTTAATGATGGATGCATCGGCCTATCTAGCAAGGAGAGTAAAGGCAAATGCTCTCGTTATGGGAGATGCGCTTGCTCAAGTTTCGAGTCAAACAATTCATAATATGAGTGTACTTGATCGTTCTTGTCCGATGTTAACACTTAGGCCTTTAGTAGGTATGAATAAAATTGATATTATCTCTTATGCAAAAGAAATTGGAACTTTCGAGACATCGATTATTCCACATGATGATGCGTGTTCTATGTTTGCGCCAAAGCACCCAGTTATTAAAGCAGATATAAAATACTTTATGGAATTTATGGAAGAACACGATATGCATCAACTGATTAGAGATTGTGTCAATAATGCTGAAGTGTATCGCTATGACATTGAAGGGAACTTTACACAAAAATGACATTCGCTAATGGGCGAGTAATTTATTCCCGATATATTGTCCTTTCATAAACTAATAAGAAGCTTTAAAATAGAGGTTAGGAACTACCTAATTTTATTAGAATCGGAGCTTCAATGCACAAGAAATTAAGAACTACTTTTGGCCTAGTATTAGGTCTTGCCTTGTTGTCAACGCCACTTGCGCTTCATGCAGAAAATGGCCTTTTTAGTATCAATAAAGATCAAGTCTTAGGAAATCGTTTAATCGAAGTCCTTGAGCAACTTCATTATAAAAAGTTGAAAGTTAATAACGACTTATCAAAAAATGCTTTTCAAGAATTCATTAAGAAAATGGATTTCTCTAAGCAATTCCTATACAAGTCTGATGTCAAAAAACTTGAAAAATACGAACTTCTTATGGACGATGAAATGCGTTCTGGAAATTATAAGTTAGTTCTGGATGCCATGAAAATTAAGGTTGATCGAATCAACCAAGCAGACGAGTTACGTAAGAAGCTTTTTAAGGAAAATAAGTTTAACTTCAGAGGAAATGAAGTTATTGAACTTGACCCTGAAAAAAGACACTTTGCAAAGGATAAGAGTGAGTTTGAAAAGAACTGGCGCTTAACTTTCAAGCAATCGGTAATGGCACGTTATATTTCTATCAAAGAAGATCAAGAAGATCTTAAAAATGGAAAAAATAAGAAAGATAAAGATAAAAAAGAAAAGAAATCAAAAAAGAAGCTAGAGTCTGAAAAAATCTTAACGGAAAAAGAAATTCTAGCTAAAGCACATGAAGCAATTGATAAAAAATACCGTCTCTATTTTGAAAGACTATTAAAAGAGAGACGTGAAGATTATATGGAAATTTTTTATAACTCAATTGGTGCTGTATTTGATCCACATACGGCCTACCTCGCTCCAAAGAAGAAAGAAGATTTTGATATTGATATGTCAGGTCAACTTGAAGGGATTGGTGCCGTTTTATCTGAAGATGAAGGATATATCAAAGTTGTTGAGATCGTTCCTGGTGGAGCAGCTTGGCGTCAAAAAGAACTTGAAGTTGATGATCTTATTCTTGCTGTAAGTGAAGGTGATTCAAAAGAAGAGCCTGTTGATCTCGTAGGGATGAGAGTTGACGATGCTGTTCGCTATATTAGAGGTAAGAAAGGAACTGTTATTCGCCTACACGTTAAAAAAGCAGACGGAACAAGAAAGACAATTGGTATTACTCGTGATGTTGTAAAGATCGGAGCTTCATTTGCTAAGTCTTCTGTTCTTGAACTTGATGGTGTTAAAGGTAAGTATGGTTATATCAATGTTCCAAAATTCTATCGTGAATTCAATGGAACAATTAATTGTACAGACGATGTTAGGGCCGAAATTAAGAGACTTAAGAAACAGAAGGTTAATGGAATTATTCTTGATCTTAGAAATAATGGTGGTGGAGCTTTAACTGATGCACAATTAATGTCTGGGCTATTTATTAAGAAGGGTCCAATTGTTCAAACGAAGAACTATATGCACCAAGTAGAAACACTTGCTGATACAGATCCTGAGGTTGAATATGATGGGCCATTAATTGTTATGGTTAACCGTTACTCTGCTTCGGCATCTGAAATTCTAGCAGCAGCAATGCAAGATTATAAAAGAGCTGTCGTAGTTGGTGGTGAAGTTACTCACGGTAAAGGTACAGTACAAGTTGTTTACAACCTTGATCAAGGCCTTGATAAAATGCTTGGTGAGAAGTTTGGTGCTCTAAAGCTTACAATCCAAAAGTTCTATCGTATAACAGGTGGTTCAACTCAATATAAGGGTGTAACTCCTGATATAGTAATACCAGATCCAATGGCCTACGCTGAAAATCGTGAGCAAGATCTAACTTATTCACTTAAGTGGGATCAAATTAAGCCTAAGAAGTTTCAGAAGTGGACGAAGCATCAGTATGATCTTAAGAAACTAATTTCTAATTCTAAAAAGCGTGTTGCTAAGAATGATCGCTTACAAAAAGTACAAGAAAGTGTTGATTATTTAAGAAAAAGACGTAAAGATACAAAGCTTAAGCTAAACATCGATTCGTGGATGAAAGAAGAAGAAGCGAATAAGAAGAAGCTTGAAGAATTAAAATTAGATGAAGAAAATACGAAGCTTACTATCACTCACTTTGAAGAGTCATTAAAGTCTCATGAAACTGTTAAGAAAGGTGAAGAGAAGCAGTGGAAGGACGACTTTAAGCAACGTAAGGAAGAGTGGGTATCATCTCTTCGTAAGGATGCTGGACTTGAAGAGGCGATCCATATCATGCGTGATATGATCGATCAGCTAAAGAAGTAAGAATCGATTAAGGAAGAAAAATGAACTTAAAGGACTTAATAGATAATCAAGATATGAATAAGGTAATGGAAGTGCTCGAGAATATGGAAGATGAGCAACTTTCAGTTGAGCTTCTAAAAAAGTTTAATGATCGTACCAAGGAGTTAGGGGAGTTGATCATGAATCAGGATCCAAAACTTGATCACGGACATTGGAAGGCCCAGTGTGATGACGCTAAAAAGGCCGTAGAAGAAGTCGTAAAAGAAATATTTTCATATCAGAAATAACTATTTCAGGTTAAATGAAGTAAAACTTTCAATAAAAAAATATATTTATAATTAACTAAGGCCAAGTTCTCGTAACTTGGCCTTTTAGTTTTTATTAGCACTAATTTTGCGCACTTAAAAAAAAACGAAAAGTAACGAATAATAAGTACCATGTAAGTCTTTTCTTACTATCCTCACATCAAGTTAGTCTAATTTTGTTAGACGGATTGGCCCTGGCCCCCACCGGGGCCTTTCTTATTTTGTAAGCATAAGTTTTCTCATAAAGTCACCGGCGCTTCGAACCTCTTTAGATGCATCTTCTTCAGTGATATATCCACGCTCCAAAAGAGTGAAGATTGCTTGATCAAAACTTTCACAAGGAATGTCACCAGAGTTTGTTCCACCATTTTCAATAATTGATAGAATTCGGTCAATTGGTTCATCGCCTCGAATACATTCTTTTACACCTGGTCCTGTTACCATAATTTCTTGAGCAACACGGACACCATTTGGTGATTTTTTTGATTTAATCATTCTCTGTGAGATCGTTGAATAAAGAGCGTCAGATAGGCGCTTTCTTGCCTCTGTTTGCTCATCTGATGAGAACATTGAAATAATACGACTTATTGTTGAGATGGCATCTGTCGTGTGAACAGTTGCTAGAACGAGATGTCCAGTTTCAGCTGCCTTAAGAGCAATCTCAACTGACTTTTGATCCCTGAGCTCACCAAGTAAGATAATATCTGGATCTTGTCTGAGCGCAAACTTTAAACCGTCTTCAAAGTTTTCTGTGTCGATTCCAACTTCTCTTTGAGTAATACGAGATTTTTTTTGAGTATGGATAAATTCAATTGGGTCTTCAATAGTGATGATATGTTTGGCCCTTTTTGAATTAATATAATCAATCATACTGGCCAGGGTTGTTGACTTACCGGAGCCTGTTGCACCAGTTACTAAAATTAGGCCACGCTTGGCTCTTATAATTTGTTTTAAAGAATCACTAAGTCCTAGTTCTTTAAATGATGGAATTTCTTTTTTTACAACTCTTAAAACGATTCCATTTTTATTATTGTAGCGAAAGTAATTAAAGCGTAATCGACATATGTCTTCAAAGTCCACTGCACCATCAAGATCTTTTATGTCTTCAAGATTTCCAATTTGTTTATTATCTTTTGTAAGTAGTCTTAGAATGTCGAGTACACTTTCTGTTGTTAAAGTCTTATTGGACTTTACTGAAACCATATCGCCATTAATTCGAAAACAGGGCGTCTCTTCAGCACGGATATGAATATCACTGGCATTATTATCAATTGCCACATTTACTAGTGATTTAAAATGAGAGAATTCAAAACCCATCGCTTTCTTCCTAAAGTCTAAATAATCTGTCTAAACACTTGTCGGAAAACCGCGTAGAAAAGTTTAGTATTATTTAACATTTCAGTAGTTTAGCGTGGATTTAGCTAGCGTACCTTTTTCTCATCTCCCACAGGAGGTTACTAATATAAGGCCTTCTGGTCTCTTTTGTTGTGAGCATCAGAAGCTTGGTGATTTTTAGGTTATTTGCATCAGAGTAGAGAAGAATAAGCATCTCTCTAATGAAGTCAGTGGATAAGGTTATGTAATTATCTGTTCCAACACCTAAGTTTACACCTTTCTTCTCCCACCATGAAAATGGGTGGTCCTTAAAATCTGGAAAAGCTCCAGTAAGCTTTAAGTTTGAAGAGGGAAGTGCAACGAGAGAGACTCGTTTTTGAATAATTCGGTTTAGAATATCATGTTGATAGTGCTCAACTTCACGAGCGTTATGAAATTTAGTTTTTAAAAATAGCGTGATATCTTCTTCACTTAAAAGCTCTCCTTTTAAAAGCTTCTCTTTTACATGGGCCGCATCTTGTTCCCATTCCATCTCTTCAAGTTCTAATCCTTGAATTGATTTCGCATCAATTGGCTGATGCTTGCTATTAACCTCTATGATTCGTTGAAAGAGTCTATGATAGTAGTAATTAGGATTGATCCCAAGACTTAGTCCATGCTCAAGTGTATCGATATGCCAAATATTCATCGCATTATCAACGGACTGGATACCTTTTTTAAGAGTTAGCCATGTCTCCCCATGGTGAGAACGAATCTTTAGTCCACGATATTGTAGCTTTCTTAAACCGCTTTTAAGCTCTTTGAAATGGGCCTTTCTATAAAGGGCCTTCTCATCACCAACGGTATCAATTTCAACCAAGTTTTCTTTTAAGTATGGATACTTTTCTAAAAGCTCCAGTAGGGCGTCAACTTGATGCTCAAAGTGATCTTTCTTTGTTTTAAAATTATCATTATCAAAGAAATTTAATTCCTTTCTAAATGAAGGTGAGAGGATAAATTTAAAGCTTGGAACCTCTTGTTGAAATTTCTTAAAGCCCTCATAAAGTCCTAGAACAACATCCTCTTCTGTTACTTCTTTAATGCCTGGAATTTGTTCTGAGTCCATTTTTGAGGCACGAGAAAGCGTGAATTTAAGTCGAATACTTCCCACATTATAATTTTCATAAAGTTCTTTTGCCATGTGATAGGCAGCATCTTTATGTGCCTTCTTATTTGTTAGAATGAGTTTTGCAAGAAATAGGATTCTTAAATATGTCGCAAATTGCTCGCCTTCTTTTAGGCGTATGAGATTATCAACGTCTTCAACACTCTCAATTGGGATAGCATCTTTTCCATAAACGGCCTTAATCCTCTTTTCATAAATGGCCTTATTTTTACCGTTTAATAGTTTTTTTAATCGAGGATATATGAATTCTGCGTTGAGTGATCCTGTTAAGTGGATATGTTCTTCATAATATGGCAGTGGAAATTTTTTAAAGAAGTTAAAGACAGCATCAGATACTGGATGATTCAAAACTGTTTCAATATCAACTTCGTCAATTTGAAAAGAAGAAAGAAGCTTCATGAATTCCAAAACTGGTTTTTCCAGTAACTGATTATCGCGAATACTTGGAGAGTGAGCCAATAGCTCAAGAGTATCACTTAATGAGATTCCATTTGTCTCACTGATAATCTTGATGAGCTCTTTTTCAATACTGCTAATAATCTGTTCTTTTTTCTTTTGCATAATCTTCTCTTTTATTACTTATAAAGCTTTTGAATTAAATTAAAATTTTCTCTAAGCCTATCGTCGATGGCCTGTGATTTTAAATCTCCATGCCATTTATCTGGATGATAGATCTGCACTAATTTCTTATATTTCTTTTTTCGGTCACTCTCACTAAGATTATTAAATTCCTTTTCTAATTTCTCAGTTTTTAGAGGAAGTAGTGGATATAATTGATCAAACGTTTTATTTAGGCCACTAATCAAATCCCTGTACAAAATAGGGGACTCTTTTATGGAATCGATTGCTTCAGCGTTGATATAACTCTCTATTAACTTGATCTTGGCCTTTGTGTCTTTGATTGCAGCTAAATTTAATATAAGAAGCAATTGGTTTTGATCAGCAAAGCGCTTACTCTTTATTTGATTAATATGCCTGAAAATAAATAAAGTTGATGCTAGGCTTAGAAAGCTTTGTTTGTCTATTTTTCCACCATTTAACTTTTTCAATGATAGTAGAGTTTCTTTATTATATATTGATTTGATAAATTGATTTATTCCTTCGCTTGCGCTTTTATCAATTATTTCAAAGTCATTTTCAATTTGATTTAGTATTTTCTTTGCTTCTTGAAAATCACCCCATTGCATTGAAGAATTCATTCCCTCAAAGAACTGCTCATCTTCTGGTGAAGAAAATAAGTCTTTTTCTTTAAAATATGAAAGGAATGATCTCTCCTTTGGGCCTTGTCCTGATTGTCCTTTAACTCCTTGTGCTCCACCTGACATGGACATTCTTTCGATCTTTCTTTTAACCATTTCATCAAATTCTTCTTTTGAATGTGACTTCTTTTTTGGTCTATTTGAATTAAAGATACTATCAAGAATATCTTTAAAAAGTGGGGCCAGGGTATATAGGACAACAATGGCAATAAATGCTAGTGTGATATTTGAAATTATTTTTGGTAACATACTTTTGTCTTATTAGTTATCAATATACTTATTATTTTAAAGCTTTAGGTCACAATATGGAATGGGCAATAGATACTCAACTCGTAACACTAACAAAACCTTGGAAGATTTCAGGGGCAGAAGTTAATGCAAAACAAATTATTTATGTCACATTGAAAAATGGGCAATACATTGGTCGAGGTGAAGTTAGCTATGGATCTAAAGAAGACATAGATGTGGATTCATTAAGATCAGAACTTGATGAATTTGCTCGTGATTATGAAAATCACAGTGTTGTTCAATTTAATGAATTAAACCTATATTTAGATCAGTACGACTTTCAAACGCCTAGACTTAGACTAGGAATTGAAACGGCCTTCCTTGATTATCTTGTTAGGGCCACTGACTTATCTCCTTGGAAGATCCTAGGAACAAATACTGTAAAAAGTGTTAGCTCACTTGAGTCATTACCTGTTTTTTCAACTCTTGAAGAAGGCGAGAAGCTTGTAAAAGAAGCACAAACAGATGGTGTATTAAAACTTAAAATAACTAAAGAAACTTTTCCTACGCAAGTCGAGTTAATAAATACGTCTGCTAGAACTTTTGTTCTTGATGCAAATGAATCTTATGAAGCTGATGCAGAGCTTGTTTTAGAACATCTTGCTTTAATTAAAGGGGATAATGTCCTCTTTATTGAACAACCGCTGTATCGCTCTGAATTTGCTGGCTATCGTAAGCTAAAAGAGGAATCTCCAATTGATATCTTCTTAGATGAAGGAATTGAAGATCATCGCTATCTCGATTCATTTAAGGACCTATGTCACGGTGTTGTCTTAAAGGTTTCAAAGGCAAATAGCCTTATGAAGTGCTTTTCTCAGCTGCAACAAGCAAAGAAGCTAGAGCTTAAAACGATGCTTGGCTGTATGGTAGAGTCAACTGTTGGAATTTCATCGTTATTCAATATTGCCTATGGTTTTGATTACTATGATTTTGATGGTTTCACTAAAATTAAAGATGAGTCAGATCCTCAGGTAATTTGGGAAAATGGAAAAGTCTTTTTGTCTAATATGAATTAAATTCCCCCTCGAAAAATTAGGGTGTTCATTTAAAATAATAGGACAAGTTGTTTTATTATTTTATAACACATTTTTGAGCACGAAATTTGAGGGCCCATGAAAAAAATCAATATCTTACTACCACTAATTATTCTTGTATCTTGCGCGAACGTTAAACCTAAATACACTAAAGGTATTGACCACGAAAAAGTAGAACAACCGAGTGTTGTTTATAAAGAAGTTGTAAAATATAAAGAAAAAGAATTAGAAAGCCTTAAGTCTTACACCATCAATAATATGGATAGGCTAGAGCTACACTATCATAAGAAGCACTTTGACTTTTGGGTAAAATATTTTACTGAAAAACAAAGAGATCTTTTTATTCGTTATGTAAATAACGGAGCTAAGTATAGAAATGTTATCGAAAAGATTATGCGCTCACATGGACTACCGGAAGACTTATTCTTCGTAGGACTTATTGAATCAGGTTATAATACTTTTATCAAATCAAAAGCAGCTGCTGTGGGTCCTTGGCAATTTATTAAGGCCACTGGTAAAAGATATAAGCTAAGAGTTGATAGCTATGTTGACGAAAGAACTCATATCATTAAATCAACAGAAGCTGCTGCCCAATACTTTAAAGACCTTTATAATATTTTTGGTTCATGGGAACTTGCCTTAGTTGCTTATAATAAAGGTGAGTACGGGATTATTCGCTCTATCAGAAAGGGAAAGACTCGTGATTATATGAAATTAGTTTCAAGAAAGTTAATTCCAACTGAAACAATTTATTATGTTCCAAAAGTTGCTGCCGTAAGAGAAATTTATAATAATCCTGAAAAATACGGAATCAAGATTACTGAGTCGAAAGATAGTCCGTTTGAAAAAGTAAAGGCCCATCGTGTATCGAGTTCATTTAACCTTTATAAATTTGCAAAAGCTCGCGGGATTTCTGCCAAAACATTAAAAGTATTAAATCCTGATCTTAAGAGAAAGTGGATTAAAGTAAATCGTAGACGTGCTCAAGATATCTTCTTACCTTCAAGTAACTTCACAGACTATAAGTCACTTGCTGAATATGAGACTCGTAAGTATTTAAAGGGATCAGCATCAAGCTCATCTAAAACAGCTGGTGTTTACCGAGTAAGAAGAGGTGATAACCTAAGTACGATTGCAAGCCGTCTAGGAGTTAGAGTTTCTGATTTAAAGAGAATCAATGGAATTAGAGGATCTAAGATTCTTGTTGGACAAAGGCTTAAGTATTCAACTCGTGGTGAAATGGTTACTCACCGTGTAAGAAGAGGTGATAACTTAATCGAGATCGCTAGACGCTACGGTGTTTCAGTTAGAAGTATTAAGTCTCTAAATGGCCTTCGTTCAAGTAAGATCTTTATTGGTCAAAAGCTTAAGATCGCTTCTAATAATGCAAAAAGAGTTGCTCTTAAAAAGTATCGTGTTAGACGCGGTGATAATCTAACTGCAATTGCTCGTAAATTTAAAACTTCTATAAGAAAGATCAAGAAAGTTAATAGTATTAGAGGAAGTGCTTTATATGCTGGTCAGGTTATTAAAGTACCAAGTGAGGGTTAGGCAAATAGCTTGTCTTCCCTTAAGCCGGGCCTTATACTGTAAAGATGAAAATTGGATTCGATGCTAAAAGAGCATTTCATAACTTTCGTGGACTAGGGAATTATTCTAGAGATTTAATTGCAAGTTTAAGTCGCTATCACACAGAACATTCATATTACTTATTTACGCCAGACTTTAATGACGATAGGGCCATTCATTGGCTCGATCAATACAATAACCTTAATGTTGTTAGGCCTAAAGATTTTGTTTCACGTAAGTTTCCAGCTTCATGGCGTTCATTTAAAGTTGCCCAAGAGGCCAAGGATTTAGAATTAGATATCTTTCACGGCTTAAGTCACGAACTCCCACAAGGTATAGAGAAAACAGGGATCAAGACAGTAGTAACAATACATGATCTATTATTCTTACGTTTTCCTCAAAACTTTAAATGGCTTGATCGCCAGGTTTATTTTAAAAAAATTAAGTATGCTACAGAAGTTGCAGATGTGGTAATTGCAATTTGTGAACAAACTAAAACTGACTTAATTAATTATCTCGGTTGTTCGGCCGAAAAAATTCGTGTCGTTTACCAAACTTGTAATCCACGTTTTTATTCGCCAATACCTGTTGAAAAACAAGTGGCAACAGTAGAGCGTTACGGAATCCACGATAAATTCATTCTCTATGTTGGTGCAATTGAGCCAAATAAAAATACCATGACGTTGGTTAAGGCCTACGCTGATCTTAAGAAATCAATTAATCACAAACTCGTTATTGTTGGAAATGGCGGTAAGTATAAGAAGCAGGTTGAAAGCTATATTCATTCAAAGGGACTTGAAGATAGAGTTATTATCCTTTCAAATGTGACCAATGATGATCTTCCTGCCTTCTATCAACGTAGTGATCTTTTTTGTTTTCCATCTTTCTTTGAAGGATTTGGAATTCCAATTATTGAAGCATTATTTTCAAAGACACCAGTTATTACGTCTAAAGGATCTGTCTTTCCAGAAGCTGGTGGCCCAAATACGATTTATGTTGATCCAAATAACAAACAAGAGTTAAGTGAGCAGATTAGCAATGTGTTAACTAATCATGATCTTGCTTTTGAGATGGTTGAAATGGGCCGTAACTTTGTTGAAAAATTTCATCGTCGTCAAACGGCCCAGAACTTAGTTGATCTTTATAATTCTCTATAATTCTTTATTATCTACTTTTCAGTAATAAGTGAAAGATTTGTAAGACTGTACTTCTTTAAGACATCAAGAATCTTTACAAGTCTTGCATACTGAACTTCTTTATCTACTCGAAGATCAATAGGCTTATTCTTATCCTTAATTGCTGCTAGTTTTTCGTCAAGCTCATCCACTGTAAATTTCTTTCCAGCAATGGCCACTTCTTCTTTTGATAATTCTATTGTTAAAACTTTAGAGTCTTGGGAAGCTTTCTCTCCAGACTCTGTCTTAGGTAGATTTAACAGTAGCGCTAATTCTGACTTTTTAAAGACAGTTGAAGTCATAAAGAAAATAAGAAGGAGGAAGACAACATCAATTAAGGGGGTGATATCCGCGCTTGCTTCTTGTCTTGTTCTTTTTTTACTTCTGGAACTCATAGAATTTTTTCCATAATTTCTTGTTCTAATTTTGATTCTAATTTATCCACACTTCCTAGTAGGTAGTTGTGACCAACAAAGTGAGGAATTGCGACAATCATCCCACCAACTGTTGTAATAAGGGCCATTGAGATACCTTGTGCAAATGATGCTGGATTCGATAATCCTGTTTGAGACATTACGTGGAAGGCCTTTAATACACCAACAACGGTACCAAGTAGTCCAAGTAGTGGAGAGATTGTTGCAATAATCTTAACTGTATTTAGACCCTTTTCTGCACCCATAACGTGACCTGCTAGATACTGCTTTGCAATTTCGATTTTTGACGTTGCATCCTTTTCTCCAACATCAGTAATTCTTTTTTGAATGTCACTTGATGTTTGAGAAGTCATCTTCATCTCCACAGAGAGAAAGTATGCCTTAGATAACATAATTGCCCATCCAACAATATTGATGAATAGTAGAATGTACATAATCAATCCACCTTGCTGGATATATTCGTATAAGCGCATTAAAACTCCTTCTAATTTAATAAATGTAACTATCTAATTTTATGATAAATATGGTGTCATGAGAACACTAAAATATGATCTATTTCATACACCTTTCAAACAATTTATTACTTTAAATCTTTTTGACAAAAACCTAACATAAAACAGATTTCAAAAAAGATGAGAGTGCTATTATGTATTTGTAGAGATAAATAGGAAAAAACAAACGGAGGTCCTATGAAATACAATTTAAGCTTTCACAATGTCGATCACTCAGATGCTTTTGAAGACTATGTTGCAAAGAAATTAAAAGGTATCTCACACGATCATAGAAATGTGGGGCATATCCAATTCGTGGCCGACAAAAAAGGTCCAGAATATATGTTCTCTGCAAATGTTAATGGTCATAAGCATCAATTCCATAAAAAAGCTAAAGGAGACAACGTTTACCAAGCCGCAGCAGATGTTCTAGTGGCCTTTAAAAACTGGTATCGAGATCAAAAAGCTGCCAGTTAGTTGAGATTACTAGGTATTAGATAATCTTTTCATTTTAACTTCCAAACACCGCCCAGAGCTCAAGGAATTTTCTTAAGCTCTGGGCAAAAATTTCCGATAAATTCAATAACATTCAGTTTCACTCAAGGTTAGAGTGAATTTAACAAGTACTAACTAGGTAATATCAAGGATGAGAGTAGGTACTAACGTCACATCGCAATTAGCGAAGCGAATGTTAGGTAATGTGAATGATCGCCATATGAGCGAGACTCGCAAACTATCAGGCGCTAAGCGTATCTATGAAGCTGCAGTAGATCCTGCAGGTTCTGCTATTGCGCTTAAAATGACGGCCCAGAACCGCTCTAATCTCCAGGCCCAAAGAAATTCAAACGATAGCTACTCAATGCTAGAAATTGCTGATGCAACGATGGGGACGATGCATGATATTGCAATACGTCTAAAAGAACTTTCAATCCAAATGGCCTCCGACACATACGCGCCAAGTGAGAGAAGAAATGCTGATAGAGAATTTCAGCAGCTTACTAGTGAGATGATTCGAGTCCAAGAAAATGCTCAATACAATGGAACAAGACTTCTCGATGGCACAGGTCGAGACCTTGAGATGCAGGTGGGGATTCGAAATGATGCTAAGAATGATCGAGTTCGCTACAATATTAGTGAAATTATGACATCAAATCGCCACCTTAGTGCACACTCTGTTAATACCAAGGAGAGTGCTAGAAATGCCATGCAAGCGGCCGATGATATGATAGAGAAGATTTCACACTCTCGCTCAAAGGTTGGCTCAACAATGAAGCGCATCGAGAGTACGACAACAAACTTACAAATTAATTATGAAAACTCAGAGTCTGCGAGATCAAAGATTGAAGATACTGACTTTGGAGAGTCTGCTGCTAAAAAGGCCTTGGAGTCAATAAAGATGGAGTCAGCAACTGCCTTTTTAGCACAAGCAAATGTTGGGCCTTCAGCAGTTGCTAAATTACTTGATTAGTTTACACCAAGTGCCTTTTTAACTTCACTTAATGAAATTGTCTCACCAAGTTTAATAAGATTACCTTTGTCATCAATGACAAAGTAGGCCGGAACTCCTACCATTCCTTGTGACTTAAGCCATCTTCCGATATGCTCATCTTTCTTTGTCCAGTCTCCAAGTAGTAAGTCGACATTATTCTCATCAACCATCTCTTTAAATGAATCTGTATTTATAACGAGCTTCTCATTAACTTTACATGTGATACACCAACGTGCTGTGAAATCGATAAAAGTTAATTTCTTTTCATTAATTCGCTGGTTCATAGCATCTTCTGTCCACTTAACCCACTCTAGGCCTTCACGCTTTTTGTCTTCAATAAGAGAGTTCCCACTTCCACTAGTATTAAGTGGAGTTGTAACAGAAGTATAGCCTAAGTATAAAGTAGGGATTAGAACGAGAATTGTCGCATAGACTTTCTTGGTCATTTTCTTTCTCATGTAAAAGAAGAAGAAAGTAAATACCAGCGCTGATTTTATATACATCATGGCAACAGCAGAACCAACAAGAGCTGAGTAAACGTCTAGTAGCCAAACTACTGTAAGGATAAGTGTTAGGCCAAGTAGCTTTTTAACGTGCTCCATCCACATACCTGGCTTAGGTAAGAAACGGATAAGAGCAGGAAAGAATCCTGTTAATATAAATGGAGCACTTAGTCCTAGACCGATAAATAAAAAGATTAAAAAGATATTTAACGTCGACTCAGAAAATGCAAAAGTTAGTGCGGTTCCTAAAAAAGGAGCCGAACATGGTGTTGAGAGAATCGTTGCAAGAACACCGCTAATAAAATCACCTGAGTACGTATTCCTAATTTCAACATTTCCTAAGGTTGAACCTCCTGGAGTTTTGAATTCAAATAGTCCAAATAAGTTAAGTGCCATAATGAAGATGACAAAGACCATTAAAGAAACAAAGAGTGGAGATTGTAATTGGAAGCCCCAACCAACTTGTTCACCTGATGCCTTTAATCCAACAATCGCAGCTGCTAATGCTATAAATGTGGCCATAACACCAAGAGAGTAGAAGAGATTGTGCTTAAAGATTCGCCCACGACTTTCTTTTGAGTGTTTAATTAATCCAAAGAGCTTTAGTGAAATTACCGGTAATACACACGGCATGATATTTAATATTAAACCACCAATAAAAGCCATGAGTAGAAAGTAAGGTAGTGAAGAACCTGACTGGTTATTCATTACTTTTGAATCAACTTTCTTTTGAGTGTTATCTACTGGTGTTAAGGTTTTATAGAAACTAGAAAATGATTCACCATTTTTTCCAAAAGATGCCACTTCGTAATCAACTCTATAACTTTCATTAGTCACTGGATCATTAAAGACAAATTTGAACGTAATAGGCTCTTTAAAGTTACCATCTTCTGGTAGGGGATATTCTGGCTCAAGATATGCACCATCCCAGTCCATCATGAAAGAGCCGTAATGATTTCCCTTTTTATCTTGATAAATCTTTTCTCTCTTAAAAGTGAATGGACTCGTTGTATATGGTGTCAGAATATTTTGAGCTCTCTTAAGCTTTTGTCCTTCTCCAGTAATATTGTAGAAAAGGGCCATATCATCACCATGTTGAGTTAGTGTGATATTTAAATATGTTGGTAGAGTTCTCTTTCTTGGAAGATTATTGAATCGCTCTACAATTTCACTCTCAGAGACCGTAATATCATTTTGGCTTGATGAAAATTTTCCATCGCTAAATGTACCTTTAATGATTTTTTCTTGTGGGATACAAATATCACGACAGATTAAATATTTAAGATGAACTTGAAAGTTATCACTATTTTTAAATTGGTTATTTAAATAGAAGAAGTACGAGTAGTCGTTCTTATGACCAAATGTTTGAATATCTCCTTTTTCAATGAACTTATGAGGAGTAGGCCATTCAACCATCTCAAGGATTATCTTATCTCCTTGGTCTTTAAACTCAAACTCTGTGGCAAGTCCAGAATCACCAGGATTTTCCCAATAGGTGTGCCATCCTTCTTTATTACGTAGGTTGATGACGAGAAAGTTGGAGTCATTAATTTTAGTTGAGGTTACTTGTGTCTTTAGGAGATCAGAGTAGTCTTCTTTTTGAGCATGAGCTGTAAAACTGCTTAGGAGTACTCCCGTAAATACTATAGAGAGCACAAGTCTTAATTTATTCATCTTTTATCCTTAATGATTCTTAATAACTGATAAAGCCTTAGCGGTAATTATACGCTAAAAATTCACGCTAAATCCATGATTTGACAAAGATTTGACGTTAAAAACCGAGAAAAGACATTTAAAAGCTTAAATTTATTAAGTGCTTGAAATTACGTTGGTCTAATTTTTACTAAATATTTTAGTCTGATATCCGAAGAGATAATAGAAGAGGTACTAATAAACGAGGAAAAAAACGTGAAAACCTTGAATAAATTATTTTTTGCAATGGCCGTGGTTTCGCTAACATCTTGTAGTTATGTTGAGCATTTTGAAAAACGTGCTCAAGTTATTAACGGACTAGAGGATCGAATTCTTCTTTTATCTAAAGAGAATCAGGATCTAAAGAACAAGCTGATGCAGGCCAATTATAAGGTTAAGACTCTTGAAAGTCGCAATTTCTATCTTGAAACACAATTGAAGGATAAAGCGCCAAAGAAAGAGACTTATAAGCAACGTGAGATTGCAAGTGTTGCAAAGGTAAATAGTAACGACCTTGTTAAGTATGACGTGTATAAGTGGGATGCAAAAGAGATGATCTCTATTGCTCAAAAAGAATTTGATGCGAAAAATTATGAAAAGAGTGCACAGTTCTTTAACTCATACACAAAGAATTTTCCTAACTCAAAAGATGTCGATGCTGATTTCCTCTTTCAAGCTGGTGTCGCAAGTTACGAGTCAGGTAAGCATTATGATTGGAGTGAGAAGTACTTCACATATCTTACAAAAAAGTATCCAACTTCAAAGTATTACTTAGGTGCTAAGCTTTGGCTTGGAATGAGTTACCTAAAGCAAAATAGAAGAGATGAATTCTTTGCTGTCGTTGAAGAATTCAGAAAGAAATATAGAAACACTCCTGAATGGAATATTTTAAGTGGGCACTATGAGAAAATCGTACAGAAGTATAAAAAGAACTAGTTTACTCGTTCTAACATTAATAAGCTCTTTTGTTATGGCCGCACCTGAGTCCTCAGTTGAGAGAACTCCTCGTGCCGTTGTTGCCAAGGTTCAAGGGAATGTCTTTGTTACTAATGGCGATAAGACAAAGAAGGTCGATGCTGGAAGTTATCTTTATGATTTCGATGATATCTTTACAGAAGTCGGAGCAGAGCTTGTTTTTAGAGATTACTTCGATCACGAATACCATGTTTCTGGTTCAAGTTATATTTCAGTTCTAAATAAGATTGTTGAACTTAAGTCTGGATATATCTGGGTTAAGTCAATGGAAGAGACTGATGATTCATTTCAATTACAAACAGTAAACTCAACAATAAATTACAATAATGGAGAGTTCATTGCTTCTTATGATCCAGATAATGGAAAAACTCAAATTCTAAGTATTAAAGGAACACATACTTTTAATAATAATGTTTATGAATTTATGAAAGAAAAAGTTGGGCCAGGACGATTTTCATTTATAAAAGAAGATTATGAAAATGGTGCACCAAGAGTTCCAACGCCTATTTCTTCAAGTGCATATCAGGCAGTCACATCTTTATTCCCAGCAGTTAAGCCAATGGATGAGAGACGAATTGCTGCAAAGGCACCAACACACAAAGATAATAAAATCAAACAAGAGCTTTATTCAAAGAAGGCAAAGCGCTCTACGGCCTCAGTTCATTTAAGAGAGGAGATGAGAGTATCTAATAAGCCTGGTGAAATTGTTGTACGTCGTTCAACTTATGATCAAACAAGACGTAATATTGCTTCTGTTCCAGTAGAAGAAAACAGCAGAAGTGAAAAACTTGAGAGAATTTATAGAGAAAAAATGAGAAAACTTGCTTCACAGGCACCTGCGAAAAAGCCTGTAAAAAAGAAGTTTAAGCCAAGTTATACAAAGAAATCTGATGTAGAAGTAAATATTCATCGTTCGAACTTGCGAGTTCCGGCCTCTGATGATTCTTCAACTCCAGATCTGCCACAAATGGCCCCTGAGATCGCTCCGGAAAAGCCGGCACCAGTAAGAAAGTTTCGTCCAGCGAAGCCTGCGCCACAGGCGGCTCCAATTCCAATAAAGAAGAGCTCATCTCGTAATCCGGCATCTGTTCCAAGTCCTGTTAGGGATGATCTAAAGAACGATATCTTTGAGAGTTCTTTGCGTCGTGAATATATCAATCAAAAGAAGCATAACGATGCTATCAATAGCTTAATTAATGATCTTGAGAGTTATAGTCAGGATTATAAGCAAGCGTACTAAAAAAAAATCCAGCTATTATAAAAAAATGATCTCAGTTAAAATATAAGCAATTATTTTGCTTATATTTTAACTATTTAGCTGGGATTAAAAAATGTCAAACACACCAATTGAACAGGCCTTAACTTATGATGATGTCTTACTTAAGCCAGGCTATTCTGAAGTCCTACCAGGGGATGTAAATCTAAACACAAAATTTTCTCGAAATATTCATTTGAATATTCCAATTGTATCTGCGGCAATGGATACAGTTACAGAATCAAAAACTGCAATTGTTATGGCCCAACAAGGTGGAATAGGGGTTATTCATAAGAATATGAGACCTGAAGACCAAGCCTGGGAAGTGGAAAAAGTTAAGAAATTTGAATCAGGTGTTGTTTTAAATCCAATTACAGTTAAAGAAGATATGCATCTTGAGGATGTCATCCGATTAACAAGTAAGAATAAAATTACAGGTGTTCTAGTTGTTGATGATAAGGACTATCTAATCGGAATCCTAACAAGTCGAGATATTAGATTTGAGCAAAACCTCAATCAGAAAGTTAAAGATATCATGACGCCAAAAGATAAGCTTGTTACTGCTGTTGAAGGAATTGAATTAGATGAAGCACAAAAGATCCTTCATAAGAATCGCATTGAAAAGCTTCCTATCGTTTGTAAGGAAGGTAAGCTTAAAGGGCTGATTACGATTAAGGATATTTTAAAGAGAATTAATTTCCCAAATTCTAATAAAGATAGTCTCGGAAGACTTCGTGTTGCTGCTGCAATTGGAGTGGGAGATAAAGAAGTTATGCGTGCTCAACACTTAATTAATGCAGATGTTGATTGCATTATTATTGATACTGCTCATGGACATTCTAAAGGTGTCATTGAGATGGTTAAAACAGTACGCTCATTAATTAAAAAAGATCAAAATGTTGATATTATCGCCGGAAATATTGCAACACCTGAAGCTTGTCAGGCCCTAATTGATGCCGGAGTAGACGGAGTAAAGGTAGGAATTGGTCCAGGATCTATTTGTACAACTCGTGTTGTTGCCGGTATTGGGGTTCCTCAACTTTCGGCCATTATGGACTGTGCAACAGTTTGTCATAAGGCAGCTATTCCATTTATCGCAGATGGTGGAATCAAGTACTCTGGAGATATTGTTAAGGCCCTTGCTGCTGGAGCAAGTTGTGTCATGCTAGGTTCAATGTTTGCTGGCTGTGATGAAACTCCAGGTGAAATGGTTTTATATCAAGGACGAACTTATAAAGTTTACCGCGGAATGGGATCTCTTGGTGCCATGAAACTTGGTTCTAAAGATCGTTATGGTCAAGGTGATGTTGATGATCAAAAACTCGTTCCAGAAGGAATTGAAGGACAAGTTCCTTATCGTGGAAGCCTTGCTTCAAATATCTATCAATTAAATGGTGGTATCAGAAGTGGGATGGGCTATATCGGCGCAGAAACAATTGTTCAAATGCAAGAAAAAGCACAATTTGTAAAAATCACAGCGGCGTCTTTAAAAGAAAGTCACCCACATGATGTCATGATTACAAAAGAAGCACCAAATTATCAAATTGAGAAATAAAAGGTTTTAAAAAGATGAGTGCAAGACAAATATGGATCGTGGACTTTGGTTCACAATACACACAATTAATTACAAGAAAGTCTCGTGAACTTGGTTATTCAAGTGAGATTATCACAGTAAAGAAGGCCCGTGAATTCTTTAAAGAAGGCAAAAGACCTAATGCTTTAGTTCTTTCTGGTGGGCCACAATCTGTTTTCGAAGATGATACCAATTATGACTTTGTCTTTGATAATAAGGACCTTCCAATTTTAGGTGTCTGCTACGGTATGCAACTTATGGGGAAGTACTTTGGTGGCGTTGTTGAAAAGGGAACAATCGGTGAATATGGCCATGCTAAGATTCATCTTTTAAATGAATTTAAAATGGATGGTGTTCCTGATGAAGTCAATGTTTGGATGTCACACTCCGATCATATCTCGAAGCTACCAAAAGACTTTGATTTGGTCATGGAGTCTGCAAACGGTCTTGTTTCAGCTATTGAACATAAAGAGCGTCCAATGATGGGGCTTCAATTTCATCCTGAAGTTGAACATAGTGAACATGGAAAAGATATTTTAAATCATTTCTTTAAAGATGTAGCAAAGCTTGAAAAAGACTGGGATGCTACAGAGATGCTTGAAGAAGCAAAAGATCTTGTACGCGGAATTGAAAAATCAAAGGTTCTTTGTGCATTTTCTGGTGGAGTTGACTCACTAGTTGCAGCTCAACTCTCACATGAAGTTATTGGAGATAATCTCTATTGTTTCTTTGTTGATCACGGACTTCTTCGTCCACAAGATTATAATCATATCGAAATATTAAAAGAAAAAACAAATCTTAATATTGAAGTTATCGATGTTAAGGATGAGTTTATGGCCAATCTAAAAGGGAAGTCAGATCCAGAAGATAAGCGTAAGGCCATTGGTAAAACTTTTATTGATGTCTTTGAAAAGAAAGTAAAAGAATATCAGGATTCACACGATATTAACTTTGAATACCTTCTTCAAGGAACTTTATATCCAGATGTTATTGAGTCAATTTCTCCACATGAAGAAGATGGAAAGTCAGTAACAATTAAGTCTCACCACAACGTTGGTGGACTTCCTGAAAGAATGAACTTAAAGCTTCTTGAGCCTCTTCGTTACCTCTTCAAAGATGAAGTAAGAAAAATGGGTGAGGAATTAGGTCTTGAGCACGGCTGGGTTCATCGCCACCCATTTCCTGGTCCTGGAATTGGGATACGTGTTTTAGGAGAGCTCACAGAGACTCGTATTGCACAAGTTCAACAAAGTGATCAAATTTTATTTGAAGAATTACACGCAAATAATTTATACCAATCAACATGGCAGGCCTTAACAGTTTTACTTCCAGTTAAAACAGTTGGTGTAAAAGGTGATGGCCGTGCTTATGAAGAAGTTATTTGTCTTCGTATGGTTAATTCTAGTGATGGAATGACTGCTACTTGGACAGATATGCCTCATGCATTCTTATCTCGTGTCTCATCTCGTATCACTAATGAGGTTAAGGGAATCACACGAGTGGTTTATGATATTACGTCTAAACCTCCTGGCACCATTGAATGGGAATAGCACCCGCATCATTTTGCATACGCAAAATGGGATGCGGTGCTACCGCCCGTGGCTTAAAATGAAACAATACTTCAACCGACCGACGTTTATGTCGGTCGTGTTGTTTCTGGCGGTATGGGAAATACTTCGCAAAAAACGCGGCTATAGCGCCCCATGCTTGAATTTTAATACTTATCCAACAAGCCTGCTTTTAAGCAGGCTTTGTTGCCTTAGGCGCAATGGGAAGGTCTACGAATTGTAGTACCACCCAACCAGCGCCAGTTAATCACGAAGTGATTAATTAAGCGAAGTGATTAATTAAGCAAAGTGATTAATTTAGCGAATACTTTAACCCCTGGCCCAGTATTTACTCATTAAAAATTCTTTTTGATTATTTTCGACAGACTAGCTTATAAACAGTACCACCATTTACACTGGCCAATTCAAAGCGATTATTCATGTCAAAAGTTGCTGTTGAAGCAATACCTTTTGTATAATCTGGTCCAAATGTGATTTTAGCGACGTATTTTTCTTGATCGTATCTAGTGAAGACAAAGTATGCTTCTTCAATATCTGCATGAATCTTATCATCTGAGTAATCAAATGCCTTCTCAAGCATCACTTCTTTACGTTGTGAATTCCCAAGATTATCTCGAAATGTTTTTGATCCAACGCATTCCATAGCAAAAGTGCTAGAAGCAAGAATTAGTGCGAGTGTGATTTGTGTCATTTTCTTCATTTGAAATTCCTTTTTATTTGGGGACTTCAAATTCTAAGAAATGAACGGTTATTAAGCAAAGATAATCTAAGCCTAGTTAGAAAGTGTAAGATTTTTCTCGGTTTTAGTGGATTTTGAACTTACTGGATAAGTTTTACGAGTTCTCCACTAAAAGCACGTGACATTAGAGCTGAGAATAAGAATATAAAGAATGTGGCCAATACTTGTTTGATAAATTTCTTTTCCATGAAAGAAATCTTACTAAATTTTAACAATAGAAAATACTTTTTTAATAATTGCCTAGGCAGTGTTCAGAATTTTACTTAGTTACTGAGCAAAAAGGTTAAGCTGATCAAGGCGAGATTCGCTCTTAGAAAAGATTGTTTCAACTGAGTGTTCAAGAACTTCACGTTTTTCGAAACCGTTATCATAAGTTTGGATGACAAAGAATGACATACGTGGAAATTTTGCTTTAAGCTCTTTCATCGCATCTGTAATGAGATCAATATTTCCAGCATCGTCATCACTCATCCCAAAGCGGTGATAATCAGAGTATCCGTATTGCTTTATAGCGAGTTCAACTGATTCAATAATGGCCTTGTACTTTAATTCTGGCACATTGTAGTTTTCACTTTCACCACCAAGACGTACTCGTGTTTCAGGATTTGAAACGGCGTAGACAGTGTGAAAATTCGGCATATTCGGAAGATGGCCCTCATTGTAGATAACCTCAATTCCTTGCTTGATGGTATCTTCTCGGTGGCCGCGAGCTGTAATAATAGAAACAGGTCTTTTGTTATAAGTTGCATGATAGAAGTGATTCCAGCTTGGAGCTTTCCAAGTAGAATCACTTCTTTCAAGTGCATTCTGGATATCGGTGATTAGTGACTGCTTTCTTCCGGTTAGTCGTTGAGTAAGCGAAAGATCTGAATCTCTAAAGTTACGGAAAGTTCCCGTCTCATCATCGAAGTCCATATGATAATCTTTATATAAACCTTCTTTACCTATAATTTTGTTGTGAGCAGCGAATTCGTGAGAAGAAAGAAGCTTCTCTTCGCCAGTTTCATTATGAAAGATAATAATAGGTGTTGAAAGGAAGACAACATTATCGTCAAAGTCAAAGAAGTAAAAAGACTTTCCACCTAAGTGAAAGTTACGATCTTGCTCACGTGGCAAATCGAAACTTAGCTCAAGCTGTTCCTTATTCTTTGGGACTTTATGTCGATGGCGTCTTCTGGTAAAAACCATTTCCCTCTCTCATTATTATCTTTATCGCTGCATAATCGCAGAATAGATGGTCGTGTTCAACAAAAGAGAGGGGAGTGCGCATTTTTTACAGATGCTAAGGTGTTGAAATCTTAAGTTATATACAACGCTCGTCTCTTAAAACACCTAGTAGAGAAGAGATAATCATATTTATATCGCTCTTATCCACTACATATGACTCACTCGATAGTGAATTGAGGCTTTGCTCAATCCCTGTGCAGATAAGCCAATTTTCAGATGCAATACTTACGGCACTGATGAACTCAGATGTATAATTCTTAAGCATAGAAAGACTCTCTTGATTCACTTCAAGGTTGGCCATTCTTACCTTAAAATAGAAGTCCTTTAATAGAAGCAGTGTTAAAGAGTTTAGTATTTTATAGTTATTTTCACCCATAATCGTTTGGTATGAAAGCTTATCAACCATAGGTATAACATCTCTTAATAATTTGTAGTCTGCTCTCATTGTTTTTAATAATGAAAGCTCACCGGCATCCTTTTTTATAGCTTTTGAAAATTCAATATTAAGCTTTATCAGTTTTGCTAGTTCAATTGTATTATAGTTTTTTAACTTCTTATTTGCTTGTTCAAAGTAGTTTAATTCCTCTTCAATTGACTTTGAATGAAATGAGCGAAGTTGAGTCGTTTTCACAATATCAAAAGATTGCTTGGCCCACTTCATTCTGAAGTTACCAATGTCTAGAATATCTTGTTTCTTAAGAACAATGCTTGAGTACACATAATTATCATCATTAATCCCTTGCGCCCTAAGTAGTTCATGTAAAACCATTATATTAGCTAGGCGCGAGTTCTTAAATATATTATCCCAATGTAGCTCAGGTATCTCATCTCCCACATAAAGAGTAATACTTCCTGGCTCTCCAATTGCACTAACAGGGTTTCCAAGATTATCAATTAATAAATCTTTAGATGTTCTAATTGTTTGAATATTTAGATGTCTTTTAAGTAGAATAGGTGAGATGAGGACATCATCTATTGATTTAAAACCATCTTTATAATATTCAATTATTCCTTGGCCAGTACTAATAAATCTTAGTCTAACTGTGTCTCCACCATTTCCCACACCTGATCCACCAGAGCGAACTCTTGGTTTTGCAAATACAGCATTAGAAATTGTTAAAATCGATAGTGCTAAAATTAAAAGTACTTTCATTATTCAACCTTATTGGAAATAGCAAAAAAGTTAATTGCTAAATGATATAATTGATTACCTTCAAAATCCTTTTCTATAAATTTTTGTGAAAACTCTTCTCTGAATTTTCTTAGTTCTTCTTTGGCCTGAGGAAGGTTTTCTGTTTTAATACCGAAAGTAAATCCAGAAAACTCTCTTTCAAGTGGTGCCTGCTTAGAAACTGCTTCTTTTGCAAGTTCTGCGATATTTTTATGATATTCCTGCTTTGCTAGGTTAGGAATATCATTGGCCGTAAAAACAGTTCCATGTGCCTTTCGGTAGGAACCATCTTTAACGATTAGCATTTTGAGTTTTGTTAATAATTCAACACTCTTTCTAATCTCATTTAAAGGGTAGTGATGGATTAAACTCTTTTGAATCTTTAATGGTGTTAGTTGCCCATCAATAAGGCAAAATAGCTCTAAGATAAAGAAGTTTAGAGGACTTCTTATTAATTCGTAGCTATCGACTTCATATACCTCAACTGATTCATTATTTTTTTGTATCGATTGAAGATAAAATAGTCTTTCTTCTTCCGATTTTGCCGCTTGAAGTTTAACGAGTTTTTCAAAATAATCAGCTTCACTTGTCGTTAGTTTCAAATTCTTTGCAATGCTTATAATATACTTGCTTGGAAGATTTCTCTTTCCATTTAAAACCTGGTGTAGCTGAGTATGTGATTTGATACCGAGATTGTTGGCCCAAGATCTTATTGAAAAGTTGGGGTTATTTTCTTTCTTCTTTAGCCAAGTATCTCGTAGGTATAAAGATGCATTCACGTAGTTGAATATATCTACGTGATGCATATTATTTGAATTTGGGGAATTTGTTTCTAAGTTCAAGTCTATTTAAACCTAACGTTTAGTCCGTGCTCTAGATCCCATTTACAGTTGTAACCTTTGCGACCTTTTGTAAACATGCTCATATCTTCTGAGATTGATAAGTCAAACTTTCCGCCGTGAAAAGTTGCATTACCAAAGACTTCGTTTTTAAGATACGAATCTTTATTCTTGTAGAGATCATAACCTCCAAAACCATCACCTTCACCGATTAGTTTAAGAGTGAATCCAGCACACTTTTTCTTATCTTGTGATGTGACAACCATTGAAATTCGATCAGAACTTGTCTTTGTAACAGATGCTTTAAGTCTAATATTGTAGTTTTTCGTTTTAGTAACTGATTGATCAAAACAAAGAACACCAATCGTTCCTTGGGAAGCTGCTAGTGTTATTAATCCTGTGATTGGACTAACGGCATAAGCAATTCCAGTTCCTAGTAGTGCTAGGAGTTCATAGTCACCTAATTTATAACTTGAGCAGCCTTTTAAAAATGAAGCACCTAGATATTCAAGAGCGATTCTTTCTTTACCTTTATATTCTCCACTGATTTCTTTCTTTCCAAAGAAAGCATTTGTGTTAAAGCTTGCAAGCGTTAGTAATGTGAAAATCGTTATTAACTTTTTCATTTTTTCCCCCACTAATAAATTATTTTTTTAGACTAATATTTAGACCGTGCCTAAGATCCCAAAGACAATTGTGTCCATTGCGACCTTTTGTATAAAGTTCTAGTGCCTCAGTAACAGCGATATCAAGTTCTTTGTCAGCATAAGTCGCAGTACCAAAGACTTCATTCTTTAAATATGAATCCTTATTCTTATAAAGGTCATATGCGCCAAAACCATCTGGTTCACCGATTAACTTAATAGAAAAACCTGCACACTTCTTCTTATCTTTTGAAGAGATCATTAACGTAATTCTTTCTGAGTTTGTTTCAACTACTTTTGCCTCAAGTTTTACTTTGAAGATATTCGTGCGGCCAACGCTCTTATCGACACAGGCTGCTTGTTTCCAGCCTTGCATAAGGGCAAAAGTTGCTACGGATGCAGCAGGAGAAAGTAGTGTCGCTAAGCCTGCAGCTGCAACAGAGGCAACATTAAAACCAAATCGCGAATCACCATTACAGTCACCAAGTAATCTAATTCCATTATAGTTTAGAGATATCCTTTCTTTACCTTTGTATCTACCAGAGATTCCCTTTTCCTTGCCAAAGAAGGCCATTGAGCTGGTACTCATAACTGATACACATAAAATCGTTGCAATTAACTTTTTCATACTCTCTCCAATTAACTCTTTTTTCTTAGTTACAGCCGTTATTTCTCATTAGTCGATATGCACTCAGTACGTTTCTTCTCTTACTCATGACATCTCTAGTTTGAAGTGCAAAAGTTAAACTCTTTTTTGCACACTCATATTTTCTTGAGAATGTACTATCTTCGATAAGATCAATTGCCAGTGTTGATACTCGATCAAGAACAGCAAGTTCTGTCTCATCATTTTTTGCTCTTTCACCTTCAGTTAGTCCACGTGAGAGAACGTCTTGTACATATTCTTTGTGATTTCCGTAACACCAAAGACAAAGTTTTCTTGTTAGTCGGTAGTGGAATTTATCAAGATCACTAATGGCATCCCTTAAGTGTCTTCTAAGGAAGAGTACTTGATGCTCAGTTGACTCATATACTTGAGTTCCATCTACTGCACTTGCAAGAGTTGTGTAAAAGTAGAAGAAGTTTTTCTTAGGAGTACTTTCAAGTACATAGTGTGATGCATCGAGAAGAATTTCTAGTTCTTCTTCATATGTAGTTGTGTCAAAACCACTTACGATTGCATTCTCTAAAATAAAACTCGTATCTTTACACCATTTACTAACTTCAGCATTTGCCGTTAACGCTAAAAATGTACAAACCAAAACTAATAAATTCTTCATAACAAACCTCCAACATTATTTCGTTGAGGCTTTTTATCCAGTGCGACGAAGAATTAAAATGCGAATGTATACAATCTGTATCAAATTTGTAAACAGCTTGCCTGATTTCTTGTAAATGTTACGTGTTTATAGAGATTTACCAGTTGGTTCCCTTCATGTTGTGAATCACTTCAAAGACGGTTGTCCTTTCAACGATTCCAATGACTTGGCCATTCTCAATAACGGGAAAGGTGTGGTAGGGGTAGTGAAGAAATAATTCCACGATGAATGTTAGAGTTGATTCTTTTGGAATCGTCACAACATTTTCGCTCATATAATGTTCGACCTTAGATGATGCATGATTATAGTACTTGGCATCAAGGCTGTATTTGAGACAGTCTTTTTGAGAAAGAAATCCTACAAGACGCTCATGTTCATCAACAACGGGAAGTCCTGTTATTTGATGCTTAATAAAGAATTCTCCAGCTTGCTGAATATCCATATCTGCATGAAGTGGAAGCGATTCTTTAATAACTCGGTTTATAATATTGTAGCTTGATGTAAAGTGCTCATCCTTTTCTCGTTGTCTTGGGGCCTTATCCCTTTCAATTGGTGGAGTATAATTTACCATGGTGATCATTCCTTGAATTAAATTTGTATTTGGCTTTATGCTGATTTTATTGGGGAATTGTTAAAAGATTTTGCTTAATTGTTTGAAAATAATCATAATGATGAACAATGGACCTTATTCAAGAATATGGGGTTTTTGGCCTCTTCTTAATCTCATTTGCAGCAGCGACGATCCTGCCTTTTAGTTCTGAAGTATTTCTCTTTAGCGCTGTAAAACTAGGACTTCCCAAGACTTCAATTTTCTTGGCCGCAAGCTTTGGTAATTTTCTCGGTGGAGTGAGTTGTTATTACCTTGGCCATCTGGGGGAATTAAGTTGGTGTGAAAAATTCTTTAAAATTAGTAAAGAGAAAGTTCTTAATTTTCAACACCACATTCAACGCTTTGGGGCCTTACTTGCTTCACTTACATGGATGCCAATAATTGGTGATCCCATGGCCGTGGCACTAGGATACTTTCGATGTCGCGTCGCGCCTACTTTTATCATGATGTTCATCGGTAAAGCGTTGCGTTATGTCTTTGTTATTTGGTTAGCAAATGAATTATAAGAATATGACAAAACACCTGGAAAATGGGATAATTAAATGCACAACACACTAATAAAATAAGACATTTTGAGGAATCCATGGAACAAGATAGTAACATCGAATCGAATGACACTACCGAAGCCAACGAAATTCAGAAATCATTAAAAGAAACACACCCTGATAGTTTTGTACATTTACACCTTCATACACAGTATTCACTACTGGATGGAGCGATCCGTTTAAAGGATTTAATACCTGAAGCTCAAAAGCTTGGTGTTCCTGCAATCGCACAAACGGATCACGGAAATATGTTTGGTGCTATTGATTTCTACACTCGTTGTAAAGATGCAGGTATAAAACCAATTCTTGGTTCTGAAATTTATTTTACTCCTGGTTCTCGTTTTGATCGTCGTGCTGCCAAGAAGTCTGCTAATATTAGCTCTCAAGATGCTGAAGAGTCTTCAAGACAAATTCACCACTTAATTCTTCTTGCTAAAAATAATACTGGTTACCAAAACCTATGTAAGCTTCTATCAAAAGCCTACCTTGAAGGTTTCTACTATAAGCCTCGAGCGGATGTAGAATTACTTCGTGAATATTCAGAAGGTCTCATTTGTACGACTGCTTGTTTAAAAGGTGAGGTTGGTTATAACTTCTTTACTGGTCAAGATGAAAAGGCCATACGTGCAATTGAGAAACTAAGCGATATCTTTGGACCGGAAGACTTCTATTTAGAAATTCAAGAAAACGGTATTCCTGAGCAAAAAATTGTTAACGAAAAGGTTATCGACTTTGCTAAGAAAAATAATATCAAATTAGTTGCAACTAATGACTCTCACTATATGACGCCAGAGGATGCAACTGCACAAGAAGTTCTACTTTGTATTCAAACAGGTAAGACTTACGCCGATGAGAATAGAATGCGCATGACTTCAAATGCATTTTATTACAAATCACCAGAAGAGATGCGTGCCGCTTTTCATTATTGCCCAGAGGCCTGTGACAATACTCTGGAAATTGCAGATAAGTGTAATGTTGAACTTTCTTGGCATGATGATGATGGAAATCAAATTTATCATCTACCTGATTTTGAAATTGATACAGGTGAAACTCTTGATGAGTATTTCATAAGAGAGGTAAGAGAAGGACTTCAAGCTCGTTTTGATGGCCCGCAATTTAGAAATATTGTTAACCAACCGGATTGGGAAGAGCAGAAACCAAAGTATTATGAGCGTCTCCAGTATGAGATGGATCTCATTATGCAAATGGGATTCGTTGGATACTTCCTTATCGTTGCAGACTTCATTCAATGGTCAAAAGATAATGGAATTCCTGTAGGCCCTGGACGTGGTTCCGGAGCAGGTTCTCTCGTTGCTTATGCCTTAACGATTACCAATATTAATCCACTTCCATATAATTTACTATTTGAGCGTTTCATTAACCCTGAGCGTATTTCCATGCCTGACTTTGACGTCGATTTCTGTCAAGCGGGACGCCAGCGTGTAATTGAATATGTAACGCAAAAATATGGTGAAGATAAAGTAGGACAAATCATTACCTTTGGTAAGCTTCAAGCAAAGGCCGTTGTAAAAGACGTTGCTCGTGTATATGACTTAACATTTGCTGAAGCCAATATGATTTCAAAACTTATTCCTGATGAGATTGGAATTACACTTGATAAAGCAATTGAGATGGAGCCAAAACTTCAGGAGTTAATTGAAACTGATCCTAAGATTCGCCAAATCTTTACCATCTCAAAAAGACTTGAAGGACTCTATCGCCACGCTGGTATTCACGCGGCCGGTGTTATCATTACATCTGAGCCTCTTGTGAATTACTGTCCATTATTTAAAGGGGCAAAGGGTGAGAAGGTTGTTCAATTTGATAAGGACTTCTCTGAGTTAATTGGACTTGTTAAATTTGACTTCCTTGGGCTTAAAACTCTAACCGTTATTGACTACGCTTCTGACTTTATTAAGCGTGACTATATGCCTGACTTTGATATCGAGGCAATCGACTACGAAGATAAGAAAGTTTATGACTTGATTTCTGAAGGGGATACAATTGGTGTTTTCCAACTGGAATCTTCAGGGATGCAGGATTTATGTCGTCGTATTTCACCAGATACTCTCGATGATATTACGGCCATTAATGCTCTTTATCGTCCAGGTCCGATGGGCTCGGGAATGCACGATGAATTCGTTGAGATCAAACACGGCCGAAAAGAAGAGACTTATCCATTTGAAGATCTTAAGCCAATTCTAAACGATACTTACGGAATCATCATCTACCAAGAGCAGGTTATGAATATTGCTCGTAAGGTTGCTGGTTACTCTCTTGGACAAGCGGATATGCTTCGTAAGGCCATGGGGAAAAAGAAACTTAAGGAGATGGAGCGCCATAAGCAAATCTTCTTAGATGGTGCAAAAGAAAGAAATTACGATCTAAAGATTGCAGAAACTCTTTATGATCAAATGGCAAAGTTTGCGGAATATGGTTTTAACAAATCACATGCCGTTGCTTATTCTTATATTGCTTATCAAACAGCATTCTTAAAAACTTATTATCCACCAGAGTTCTATGCAGGACTTCTAAGTACAGAACTTTCTAATACAGATAAGATCACGACAATTATTAACGATGCTAGAAAGCATGATATTGAAGTGCTTGCTCCTTGTGTTAATGAGTCCCTTTGGCTCTTTAACGTTGTTGATGGAAACCTTCGTTTTGGTATGGGTGCCATTAAGGGTGTTGGTGAAGGTGCTGTCGAAGAAATTATTCGAGAGCGTACAGAAAATGGGCCATTCGTTGGCTTTGTTGACTTCTGTGAGCGTGTAAATTTACGTCAAGTTAATAAGAGAACTATTGAAGCATTAATTCGCGTTGGTGGATTTGATGGTTGTGAAAAAGAACTTAATCGTCGAACGATGGTTGAGAATATGGAGATGGTTGTTGCCTTTGCTCAGAAGCGTCAAAAAGAAAAAGAGATGGGACAAACGAATCTCTTTGATCTTGGAGAAGGTGCAGAAGATACAGGTGCAAATAAATTAGATATTGATTATGTTAGCGACTGGGATGATCGAGATAAACTCCTTCAAGAAGCAGAGCTAATCGGAGTCTACGTTTCAGGTCACCCGCTTGATCGTTACCAAGGTGTTATTGAACAAATGGCATCGATGCCAATTGGGAAGATTCAAGACATTGATGGGCAGTCAAAAAGGGATATGGTTCTTGCGGGGATGATTGTTGAACGTAAGAATATCATGACAAAGAAAGGGGACCGCATGTGTTTTGCTACCCTAGAAGATTTGTCGGGTAAGATTGAATGTATCATTTTCCCAAAGACCTTTGTTCAGTATGAAGAAATTCTGGCAACAGATGATCCTCTCATTATGACTGGACAAGTGAACCTGGCAGAAGAACCGCGAAAATTCTTCCCATCTAAGATACAAAAACTTAAAGAACAGGCCGAGGAGCGAGTGTCATCAGTTAGACTAAATGTTGATACAGGTTCACTAAATGAAGGCCGTCTAAACCGTCTTAAGCAAACAATATTAGGTCATAGAGGGACTGTTCCACTGCATATTATTTTTGAACATGAAAATGGTAAGGCCCGTATGCCACTTGGAAGTGATTATCTTGTTAACCCAACGCCACAGATGGCCGCGAAAATTAATGAGATTTTTGATGCAGACGCGGTGAAGTTTATTATTGATGGAAAAATCAGTGATGTAAGGTAAAATAAATACGTAAGTTATTAAAGATTAGAATAAATCTAGGGATGGATATGAGAAAACTGATAATTTTACTCGCTTTTTTAGGCACAAGTGCGACTTTTGCGGCCAGTGTAACAGCGAAGGGTCAATTCACATCAAAGCCAGGTGACACCCTCTCTTTCATAAAAAAGCAACTTTATGCCAATACAGTTCGTAATGTATTAGATTCAGAACTTCAAAAACTTGGCCTTGATCGAAAAACATTTTGGCAAAATTACGAAACAAAGTTTGAAGAGCACTTTGCTCCTATAAAAGAAAATTATGATCAAAAATTTGGTGCAGTAGATGAAGAGGGGAATCCTGTTCAATTAAGTGCTGCCCAAAAAGATCGATACGATCGAGGACTTCGATATAAGAAACTTACTTCACAAGCTTCTTATGGAAAGTTCAATTCTATTATCACTTCATATGCGATTAAGAAGATGTCGAAGTCTCTATCTCGAGCTGATACTCACTACATTACAATTAACGCTAAAGTTAATCGTAAACTTGTTTCAGAGATCTACTATCGATTTATTGGTACAGGTAAGAACCGTACATTCTCAAGACTATATTTGAATATCAATTACAAGTTAAATGATCTGACTTGGGAAGAAGTAGGTGTAAGTTCAAAATCAAAATTTACTGATGTTGTTGAAGAACATTGGTTGCAAGAGCTTTCTGCCAGCGTTGGTGGTGTTTTCCTAGATGGTATTGAAGTTGTAAACCCGTCAACTCGACAAGAAATCTATGAGCATTTAAAACAGCCCCTTGCTCAACTAAGAGAGGGCAATGACACTGCTATTTTTGGCTCACGCCAAAATGAACTTAGAAACTCTCTTATGATGAACTTAGATATTACATTATCTAAAGAGTACAAGGACGAAAAGCAGCAGATCATTAATATCAAAACCTTTGGTGGTTTTGTTCTAACTGACTTACGTGATGGTGCTGTGGTTACTTTTACTGATTTTGCTCCAGCTTCTCAGGAGTATTCGACAAAAGACCCACATAAGCAAAGCTCTGAGATCGCAAGTTTTGTTTATCAGCTTCCAATTAGTGAAATGAAGTCATTAAAGAGAACTGTTAAAGAAAAAGTCTCTATCAAGAACTCATTTGAGATCGTATTAAAAAATACGAAAAATATTAATGAAGCTTTTGATTTTGCAGGAATGCTAAAAGAAGAAGGTGTTGTTTATTTCTTTGATCCACAAATTTCTGCAACTCTTCGTAATGTTGTTAATATAACAATCACTTTTTCTGGTGATAAAGATAAGGCAATGGAAGTCTTAGAAAAGTTTAAAACAGTTAAACTTGGTGATGAGGCCATCGTAAAAAGAGATGATACTCTTCCATTTGTTTTTAATGTTATTCATAATAATGAAAGTCCATTAACAAAAAAAGTTGAATCAAAGAGACAGTAATAAGGCATAAGAGTTATGAGGAAATATTTTTTACCAATTTTATTAATCTTAGCAACTTCTTGTTCACTGCTTGCTCCACCTCAAAGAAGAGATAATCGTGGACGTCAAGCGAGACCAATGGAGAGGACACACTTTACAGGTGTTAAGAAGAAAGTTGCCCTTTTAACTTTTTTCAATGAGTCGCCGTTTGGAGGTCAGGACCTTGGTGTTGTGGCAACAGAAGAGCTTAGACGTGAAATAAATCGAACAGGTCAATTTATTGTTGATCCAATGTCTGCAAGACTTTTTGGTTCCTCAAAACAGGTTTACTCACAAGGTGGATCTAAGCTTGTACAGATGACAAGAAAGGCCAAAGGTGAAGGAATTAACTTCGTGATTTTTGGGCGTATCATTGAGGCCCGAGTCAGAGAAAAGTCAGATGAGGTTGGCTTTGTTAGAAGTACAAAGAGTTATAGTGAGGCAAAAGTCGAAATTCGCATCTTTGATGTAAATTCAAATAAAGAAATCTATACTGACACCTTAAATGGTTATGCTGATGATAAGAGTTATCGATTCTTTAAATCAGATCAACAATCTAAATCAAAATATAGACAAGACCTTCTAAGGTATGTCGTTAAGGTTGCAGTTAGAAGGTCTATTCCTCGAATCCTAGATACCGCCGCAAAGCTTGAATGGGTTGGACGTGTTGCAAAGATTATAGGAAATAATATCTATGTTAATGCTGGAAGAGATTCAGGACTTAATATTGGTGACGTCTTAAAAGTTGTAACAGAAGGTGTTGATATTTACGATCCTGAAACTGGAGCTCTAATTGGTGTTTCTAAAGGTGAAGTGAAGGGAACTATTGAGATCATTGACTATGTTGGACCTGATGCTTCAATTGGTATTCTCCATTCTGGGGGCTCTGTTCACGAAGGTGACTTTGTAAAGTTATACTAATGGTTTATTCAGCTTTAAAATCTCTTCTTTTTAAACTCGATGCCGAGGATGCTCATGATTTAACGATAAAGTTAATGGAGAGCTTTCCTCTTTTTGCATCTTTATTTAATACTCATATTGATCCCAAAACATGTTTAAAAGTTGGGAACCTAACGTGGAAGTCTCCCGTTGGACTTGCTGCTGGGCTTGATAAGAATGCAAGGGCCTATGAATTCTTATCTCAAGTTGGCTTTGGCGCTATTGAAGTTGGAACTGTTACACCTCGTCCACAAATCGGAAATGAAAGGCCAAGGCTTTTTCGCTACATAGAAGAAGAGTCTATTAGAAATTGTATGGGCTTTAATAATCTGGGCTCAGACTTTATGTATCAGCAAGTATTAAAGCTAAAATCAAAAGGCCTAAGTATTCCTCTAGGCGTCAATATTGGCAAAAATAAAACAACACCTGATGAAGAAGCTCCTAAGGATTATGGACTTCTTTATCAAAAGTTTAAGGATATAGCGGATTATATTGTTATCAATGTATCTTCTCCTAATACTCCTGGCCTTCGTTCTCACCAAACAAAAGATGCGTTAGAGAAATTATTTAAGGCCTTAGATAGGAAAGAAGAAGAGGTGGATCTGTATCTAAAAATAGCACCAGATATTGAAATGGATGAGATCGATGCAATTCTAGAAACAGCTGCTAAGTTTCATCTAACAGGTATTATCGCTACGAATACAACGATTATGCCAGAAAGGGGAGTTGGTGGCATTTCCGGAAAGCTTCTTTATAAGAAAGCACATAATATTCGTAAGGCCTGTTTAGAAAAGATTAAAAACTATCCTTCACTTGAATTTATCGGTGTTGGTGGTTTTGCTAGCTACAATGATGTGGTTGAGTATTGGAGAGCTGGGGGGCGAGCACTACAAGTTTATTCAGCTTTCATTTTTCAAGGACCTAAATTACTTTCTTCTATAAATGAATCAATTCAAAGTGATTTGGCCCGTCTTGAGTTAAAGTCTATTGATGAACTCATAAATTATTATCAAAGAAAAGCGCTCTAAGTACCTGATTATTAGAGCGAGAGATAAAGTATTGCTTAATATTTTCTTGATCTTGACCGACAAGTGATTAGGTTGGTTAATATTAAAGGAAAGCAATGATAAAGAGCTTTATCAACACTGTCGTTCTCGCTTCTATATGTGGGGCGGTTTTTCTAACAAGCAGTGATATCGAAACAACAATTATGCAAGAAATTGGTCAAGGAACGAATCCGTATAAGCATGTGGATCGCTCACCTGATTTCGTTAAAAGAACAATTGCTTCGATTTCTGATGATGTTAACACACGAGCATTAAAGAAGAGAAGAGTTGAAGATATGCATATTTATAAGTCATATGAAGAATCTCTTTCTCAGTTAAAATCATGCTTGCGCACTATCTGTGATGAATATTTTAAAAGTGATGAAGTTTCTGAAAACTATGATCGTTATGAGCAATTAGTTGCTTCAAAGATTAGTGATAAGGTTAATAAGCTTTATAATTTCACACTTAAAAGAGGTTTTAGGTCACATTCTATTGTTACAACGGCCCTTGATCTAATTGATATTCCACATGATGAACTAAAGAAGAATTCAGTTTTATTATTAAGTACTCAAAAGAGTGATATTAGATCTCTCAATGCTATCGTTAAGCTTGCAAAGAAATCTCAAAATCGAGAGCTTACTAATTTACTAATTCATGAGCTAGATCGTTATTCTAAGTCCGAAAGCTTTAAGCATAAGGTAAGTGATCAGATAATTAGTGAAATACAAGCTTCTCCTGCTTCAAGTGACTCTATTCTTGCAACTCAGATGTCTCGTTTTATTACTAAAGAGAATTATCTTAAGTTTGGAGAACTACTAACAAAGATTCCAACTGAGAGTAAGGTCTACTCAAGTATTATTGGTCAAATTGAAAAGATTGAATCAACAAACTTATAATTTGATTGGAATTTTCTTTGCTAATTTTATTTCTTCTTCATTCATACTTAGCTGATAAGCAAGGATTTTAACTCCTTTTTTCTTGGCCTCATGGAGAAGCTCTTTATATCTTTTGTCCACATCGCTTACATTAAAGCTTTTAATATCTTCCCTTGAAACAACGTAGAGCATGGTTGCTTCATGGCCTTGTTCCTTTAATTGCATTAACTCTTCTAAATGCTTTTGTCCTCTTGTGGATACAGCATCTGGAAATTGTGCTTGATCATCAACTTTTAGAGTAACATTTTTTACTTCCATAAAGTTGTACTTTACTTGTGAGTTATCTAACTCAAGGTTTTTCTTATCAATCTCTTTATTGCTAAGTAGAAAGTCGATACGACTTTTTCCAATTTTTACTTCGCTTTTAAAGTGAGAATATTTTGAAAGCTCCTTTATAGCGCCATTTTCTAATGCTTCTTGAACAAGTTTATTTGTTAATCCAGTATTGACCATGATCCATGATTCTCCATTTGAGATCATCTGAGCAGAGAACTTAAGTTTTCTCTTTGGGTCATCACTATGGGTCATTAAAACCTTCCAATTAGGCTCCCAGCAGCTTTTCATGCTCCCTGTATTGGCCAAGTGAGCTGTATGAATTTCATTCTTATCGTAATCCTTGAATTTCTTAGTTAGTTTAAAATCGAGTAGGAAGCGCTTGTAGCGCTCAACAATTTTTCCTGTTACTAAATCTTTCTTATTCAAATGCATTTTTTTCCTTTTGGTTTGTAATGCTAACTATCTGTAATTGTATATGCTACAATATCTGTAGAATATCATTTAAAGAGGAATTTGTGAAAACTGCATTAATTATCTGCGATAATGAGGTCTTAAATTCAATTTATAGCGTTAATTTGAAAACCTATACAGAGTTGAACCTTATTTTTGAATCGAACTTAGACAAGGCGTTGATTCATATTGAAGATCCAGATGTGGCAATTGATGTATTAGTTACGATGGCAAGTATTGATGGAGAGGATACTGCATTATTGGCATATCATAACTGCATTGAGAACGACCGAGATATTCCTTCTATTGTAATTGGTGAAGGTGACTTGATCCCAGATGAGAATCATATCGTTAAAAACCAATTTGATATTCCTGGAATTATTCAAAATATTTTCAAATCACTTGGAATGAATCCAAAAGAGGTCTTAGCAGTTATTACTGAAGACTTATATGAGATGCCAATCCGACTTTTCTTCCCATTTAAGAAAGCATTCTGTGACACATATTATATGCTAGAAAATAATGGCCAATCTGCTCCAACTAAAATCTTTGATAAAGAAAGTGATGTGTGGCCAAAGGTAAGAGAATTCCTTGATCAAGGTGTATCAAATTTACTCATACCAGCTAAAGAGCGTTTTGCTTTCACAAAAAAAGTTACTCAACTACTTATAGAAAGTATGGAGCAAATAACTCCAGAGACTCCACAACAGGAATCTTTAGACTTTGTTGAACAAAGTATTGATGCTGTTGCTGAACAATTATTTGAAGATCAAGAAGTTACAAAAGAAGTCATTCAATTATCTCAGATGTGTATGGATACAATGGAAGAGGTTATTGAGGATGTTCCTGATCTTAAATCTCTGCTTAAAGACCTTGCGGCACTAAAGTCTGGATTTCTCTATAGTCACTCAATTATTGCAGGTTACGTTTCTACTCATATTCTCGATAATGTTGAATGGGGCGGTGATGCGCACAAAGAGAAGTTAAAGTTTGTTCTTTATTTTCATGATATGTACCTAGTTCAAATCTACAAGAAACATCCTGATCTAATGTATGAGGATAAGCTTATCTTTGATCCAAATATCACTGAAGATGAAAAAGAAATCATTATCAATCACGCAAGTGAGGCAGCAGATGCTATTAGACGCTATCCAGGTTGTCCTCTAGGTGCAGATGTTATTATTATGCAACATCATGGTACTCCTAATGGTCAAGGTTTTGCCACAAGCTATAAAGATGATATTTCACCACTCGCAAAAGTTCTTATTATCGCTGAAGCCTTTACGGAAGAGATCTATCAAAAAATTGAAAATAAAGTTCCTGTAAATGTTGAAGAGATAATGGAAAAACTAAAAGAGCGCTTCACAAAGCACACTTATAAGAAAATTATCAATACACTGGCAAATATTAAAATATAAGATATGAGGCTAGTAGAATAGATTTAGTCCTGCATAACCTTGTTGGTAAAACTTATCTAAATATTCGTATCCAATTTTAAAACTCATTTTCTTATTTAAGTGATAACGACTTTCAAATTCAACTTCTTGTGTCTTATTAAATTTCGACTGATTACGAAATAGGTATTGGTAGGAGCTATGAATAGAGTATTTATCGTGACTATAAACGAAGAATAGCTTTGGGCCGTAGCTTAACATATAATCTAAATTTGAATTATATATATAAGCATTCTGAGTAGCTGCTAAAAGTCCAAATATAAAGCTATCATTACCATATACTTGTCCAATATTTAGATCTAAGTATGGACTCAAGTTACGATTACTAAACATTTCTCTTTCTTTGTATCCAACCTCGAGTTGGAAACTAATATTATTAGCAAAGCTTCTTACTGGTCGATATGCTTCAATATTGGCAAGCCTCACTTCACTTAGACGAAATTGTTGATCTTGATATTTATTATATGTAAATTCTAGACTAAAGAGTTCTGTCGTACTCATTGGCAGAAAGCCGTTTGGAGTATCAAGTTTATCGTGTAAAGCTCCACGCCAGCCAATTTGTAAATAATCTCCATTAGTATCAACATTATTTCTAATATCAAATCGTCCCGTTAGGTGTCCTTTATGGGGAGCTTTATCATAAACTTCCTGATAGCTAATTTGCTTTGGCCTTGCGGTTAATTTAGATCTTGCCTTATTGATTTGAAATTTCTGCTTTCGGTATTCAAGTTTTTCTTTATTGGCCAAAGTTGTCGTCGTATCGACTTCTGCATTTTCAAAATCAACATAGAGATTATATGTGTCTAGGACAAATATATCACTTTCATTATTTTTAATTTCGCTTAATTGATACCTCTTATTTATGAGATTTTGAAAAAGGCTACTTTGATACTTATCCATATTCTTGATATTTAAATTTATTTTGGTATAAGAAGCCGGTCTAAATTTTACGTTTCTTATAATCTCGTCATTCTTATAAAGAGCATAAACTGTATCAACAGGAGGTACCGCTATACCCAACTCTTCAAGAAGCTTCCATTCAGGTTTTATCGCGTCTAAGAATGCTAGAATATGATAAGAGCAATTTTCACTAAGGTAGTAATAATCAAAATAGGCCCTATTCATTTCATAGAGATGGGCCTGAAAATAATCGACTTCATTATCAGATAAATTTAATTCATAATCCCATAAATCTCGAGATTCCATATCATTGTATTCTTTGACCTTCACGTAATAGGGCATAAGGGTAAATTCGCCTTTAAAGCCACCTGTAATTCCTTTATATCCGTAGACAATAGGATTTACAGTGTCTACTTGGGCAGAGAAATCAACTCCATAATCAAGGAGATCATTATTTTGTTTAATAGAAGTTTTTGATCTTAGCCTTAAAAATGTATGACCGAATGTTGAGGCAGGTTTTTCTATAAAATAAGACGAAAAAATTAGGGAAACAGAATCGACACTGAGTTTTTTTACAAAGGCCTGATAGACTTCACAGTCTTTTAAATTAATTGATGAAGGTATCTTTTTATACTTTTTTAGAAATTTCACTCGTGCTGGAAAAAGACATTTAGGGTGCTTATTCATGTCTTTAATAGGGGCTGAAGTGATTTCTTTTATTGATGCATTCAGCTCACTTGTTGGGTTTGTCATTCCATCTTTTGCCAAAAAGTATTTTTTTGATTTAACAGCAGACTGATAACCACCAAAGAGTGTTTTTTGATAACGCATTAATGATAAGAATTGTGAAGAAAACTCGATATTACTTTGTTGGCCATAGGTATATGGCCCTAAGATTAAAAGAGATATTATTATGATAACTTGTTTTAACATTGTATTTCTTTAAAATAAGAAAGAGGGAGGCATCTCCCTCTTTTTTTTTATATTAATAAAACAGACTTAATATTTTCATGAACCATCTGTGCAGTTGCATTATCTGCAAAGATTAGATCAAAATTACTTTTTAAAATGTTCTTATCTGCGTTAGTTGCATTAATAAGGGCAAGGTAAGCATCTAGACTTTCACCTTCACCTTTTGCAATATCAGAAGAGAGTGCAATCATATTGTTTTCAACAAATGAAACTGCAGCAACTCTTGCTGTTTTAGCATCTTCACATTTTAAAGTTCCTGTAGACATTGCAAATGTCTGGTTACTAAAGATTCCGTTTGTAATACCAGCTAAAGCATTAAGAGCTAAACCTGACTTTCCTTCAAAGATTACGGCACCAAGACCACAACCTGCTGGGCCATGGGCCGCAAATGCAGTTGATGTAAGTACTGTAAAAAGAGCTGCGCATAATAATTTTTTCATCAATAAACTCCTTAATATTGAATGTATGATTTACAATAAATAGAGTTTATCTCAGGGCCAATAAATGTAAACTAAAGAACGGAAGTTTTTTAGATGAGAAATCATAATGAAAATTAAGATTTTTTTTACTTACACAATCGTTCTTTGTAATGCATTTAGTGGGTCTTTGAAGTTTCCTTGGTTGTAAACTTCTTTCATCTCTCTAAAGATATTGAGAAGATTCTTCTTTCCACCAGTACTTGTACAAAGTCTTAGGATGAAATTATTTGCTAAGATAAATGCACATGAATGTGCTGTAAGTTTATTGGTACTTAGGTTATTAGGAAAACCGTCACCTTTAGGTTTTTCGTGGTGTTGCGCGATAACAAAGTCTGCTTCAGGATAGCCTGTAAAATACTGTGCTATTTCTGCTGCCTTAATAGGGTGGATACGATAATTTTCCTGTTCTTCTTCTTTAAACATTTTCAGCTGTGGATCTTCTAATGATTGAATACTAATAAGGTCTTCATTCTCAAGCATTGAATCATATAAAAGAGAGGCAAGACCAAGTTTTTTCTTAGATGTCTCAGACGCCCAGCCAAGCGCTTGTAAGATAAAGTGCGATAAATAAAGAGTCATAATTGCTTGAGTGGCAATATCAAATGGCCCACTCTTTGGAAATAAAGAGAGTACGTTACGATACTTCTTATTCTCAAGAACAATATCGCGACTACAAAGAATAACCTTGTCGCATAGATTAATCACATTCTCTGATACACCAACAGTCTTCACATATTGATGTATAAGAAGTACGGCCTTAATTTGGTTTTCGATAACCTCTTCTTGCTTTAACTTCTTCTTGCTCTCAAAGACTTTTAATAAGTTCTCAATTCCTTCCTCTAAAAACTTTAAGTAATCATTCTTTTTTAAATAAAGTACCTTAATATTCTTTCTTGCATAAGAATGAATCGTTGAATGAGAGTATTTCTTATTTGCAGAAATGATTTTTGTATATTTTGTTTGAGTTAGTTCTAGATAAACATCATAGGCCAATGTTTCAAAAAGATAGAAACCTCTAATCTTCATAGGTAGAAGGTCATCTTCTTCAAATTCTTCAATACTTGAACCAAAGTCTTCACTTTTTACCCAAGCGAGTGCTTTATTGACCGCCGTTACAAAGTCTTCTTCTTCGATAGGTCTAAAAAGGGCCGAAGAAGATTCACTTCTTGCATATAGCGCATCAGGAATCCTTTCTTTTACCATTGCCTCCATACCAAGGAAGATAAAAGGTCTTTGACCAGTAATGGATAGAATTTTTCCAGCAAGTTGAGAAGGGTCCTCATTCTTTAATGAGACTTCGATTAGGATCATAGCAAATGGACCTTCGAAGCTTAGTAAATCGATTGCATCGTCACCACTGATTGCACAGTGTAGTTGAATATCAGGAAAGCAGTTAGAAAATGAGTCTCTTATATATCCCCATTCATCTTTCTCATCACAAATATACAATGCCTTCAAAATAACCCCTTAATTCATTATTTCATCTTAATTATGTATTTCTTATGCCCACTCATCGGTAAGTTATTGAAATAATAAAATTTAGTTAGTTAAATATTTGTAAATCAGTTGATTATTATACAATGATTCTTCTTTTTAAGATGGATAATTTTGATTAAACTAATTTAAAGGGGTTAGCATGCATTCTAAAATTCAAGATCTTGTAAAAGAGATGATAAAATTTGGCTTAATTAAAATTTCACCACAAAATCCATTTAAATATGCTTCTGGTAAAGAAGGGCCGATTTATTGTGATAATCGTCTCATGTCTTCAGATCCAAAAATGTGGGCCTTAGCAATAGAGCTCTTAAGTGAGACGATAAATAATAAAAATCTTAAATATGACTTTATAACTGGTGTCGCCACTGCTGGAATTTCACATGCGGCCGCATTGGCATATGCTCGAAAAGAACCAATGAATTATGTTCGCTCTAAACCTAAGTCTCACGGGACAGGTAAGATAGTGGAAGGAAAAGTTGGCGAAAACAGTAAACTACTTTTAGTTGAAGACCTGGTAAATCAAGGCTCAAGTATTGAAAAAGTCATAAGGCTTATTCGCGATCAAGGCCATGTGGTAGACTCTGTTTTGTGTTTGGTGGACTACCAGACACCTAATGCGAAGAAGGTGGCAAAAGAGTTGGAGATTGATATCTTTTCACTAATAAATTTAAATCAATTAGCCGATATCTGTTTGTCTGAAGATATTATTAATAAAGAAGGCCATCAATTACTGATGAGATGGCAGCAAGACCCTGATAATTGGCAGGTCTAAATTGTGCGACGCATGTTTTAGACGCAAGACGTGTCGACATATCTTGCAAAAGAATATATGTATCATACTAATATTATTCGTATTACCTTAACATCTATATGTTTTTAAGTTATTCCAACTTAAATTTTGGAGGAAACAAATGGCCGAAAGTGCAAAAATAGAAATCAATGGTCAAACGATCGAAGTTCCAACTCTTAAAGGAACTGAAAATGAGCTCGCTTTAGATATCTCAAAGCTTAGAGCACAAACTGGAGCAATTACTCTAGATATCGGTTTTGTAAACACTGGATCATGTACGTCAAAGATCACTTTTCTTGACGGAGAAAAGGGGATCCTAAGATACCGTGGTTACCCAATTGAACAACTTGCTGAATCTTCAAACTTTGCTGAAGTATCTTATCTTCTATACAACGGGGAGCTTCCAACAGCTGCTCAATTAGAAGCATTCAACAAAGATATTGCTGCTTCAAGTAAGCTTCCTGGTGGAGTCGAGAAGATCATTGATCAATTCCCTGGTTCAGCACACCCAATGGGTGTTTTAGCTGCTGCTATTTCATCATTAAGTGGGTTTTATCCTGAATTCCTAAACCCTGAGGCAACTGAGGAAATTAAGAATAAGGCAATTACTCAAATGATGGGACAAGTTAAAGTTATGATGGCGCAATTCTATCGCAAGACGATGGGGAAAAGCCCTCTAGCTTCAAACGCTAAGCTTGATTACTCATCAGACTTCTTAAACTTAATGTTTGATGGTGAAGTTGATAAAGATGTAGCAGATGCTCTTGATACTTTATTAATTCTACACGCAGACCACGAACAAAACTGTTCAGCATCAACTGTAAGAGTTGTTGGTTCATCTCATGCTAACGTATTTGCTTCAATTGCAGCTGGTGTTACAGCTCTTTGGGGACAATTACACGGTGGAGCAAACCAAGCTGTACTTGAGATGCTTGAAGAAATTAGAAAAGATGGTGGTGATTACCAAAAATTCATCGAAAAAGCGAAAGACAAGGAAGATCCATTCCGTCTTATGGGATTTGGTCACCGTGTTTACAAGAATTTTGATCCACGTGCAAAAATCATTAAAAAAGCATGTGATACAATTCTTGAAAAGCTTGATATTCAAGACCCTCTTCTTGACATTGCAAAAGGTCTTGAAGAAGTTGCTCTTAAAGATGAGTACTTTGTTAAACGTAACCTATATCCAAACGTAGACTTCTACTCAGGTATCATCTACAAGGCACTTGGTATTCCAACTAATATGTTTACAGCAATGTTCGTATTAGGACGTCTTCCAGGTTGGCTATCTCAGTGGAAAGAGCTTAGAGAAGATGGTGTACGTATTTCACGTCCACGTCAGGTTTACATGGGTGAGAATGAAAGAGATTACACGCCAGTAATCAAAAGATAATTTTAAGATAAAATTATGACGATATTTAGGGCCTCGATATGAGGCCCTTTCTTTTGGCCTTTACTTAGCCTCTAATTAGGAAAGAAAATGTTTGATTATGATGCAATTTTAAACTCTCTATTAAATCCAAAGTTAAATAAGCAACAACTTGGCAAGCTTGTTCAGATTCAGTCGCAACAATTTACAAGTGAGCGTAAAAACTTAAAGGAGAACTACTCAAATGAGGATTTGATAAGTGCATATACAGCATTCTATTTCCCAACAAATGCATATAAATTAGACTTTCTCTTTTCTCAATTAAGTGAGGAGAGTTTGTCTGCAATCTCAGAAACGACGATTATTGATATTGGTTGTGGCCCTGGAACTTATACTTATGCTGCTGCCAATCTCTTGCCTAATGTAAAAGAGTTCATTGGTGTTGATGAAAGTGAGTTAATGCTTAAACAGGCCAAGAAGCTTAACGATGAATATTTTAAAGAAGATAGGGTTTTCTTTAAAAACCGTGTCCCTCAAATTGAAAACTCAACGCTAATCTTTGGTAACTCTTTAAATGAAATGGGAATGAAGGTAGCTTTTAAGCTAATAAAGAACCTCAAGCCTAAGTTCATCATCTGTATTGAGCCGGGAACCAAAGAGGTCTTTAAAGAAGTTTTAGAGCTTAGAAGAAAACTATTAAACCTTGAGTATAAAGTTAATTATCCATGCATGGGGCAGGGAAGTTGTCCTCTTCAAGAAACTGATGATTGGTGCCATCAGTCTATTAAAGTAAGTCTAGACTATGAACTTGAGTCTTTATCACAAGTGGCAAAGCTTGATCGTAAGGTTATGCCTGCAACAATTCATCTCTATAGTTTAAGTGATGAAAATAAGCCCGTCGTTGAGAATGAGGCGCGCTTAATACGTCTAAAGAGAATTGTGAAACATGCTTATCTTTGGGAAGTTTGTACAATAGAGAATAAGATTGTGAGCTTAGAAGTTCCAAAAAAACTCTTTAAAAAGAAAATGCTTAAACAATTAGATGCTATCTCTTCTGGGATAAAGCTTTCTTATACGATCGATAAGAAGCTTGAAAATTCTACTTTTAGAGTTAAAGAGATTGAAGTTGAAATTGATTAAGATAAGTATCTAATGATGAAAATTAACAAATAAAAAAGGCCTGTTTTTCACAGGCCTTTTATTTTTTAATTACTTGCTGGAAGTCTTTGTAGTTTTACTGGAATAATATCTCTAAGTTCTATTTCATTTTTAAACTCAGTGACTTTCATTTTTTTGATTTTATTCTTTCCGTAATAATAAGTTTTCTTTGAAATCTCTTGAGTCATAAATGCCGTATCAAGATCATCTAATAGTCTTCTGCGATTATTTTCTAAAGAGCTTACATAATTCTTTGTTGCATAATAATTTTTTTCCTGTGCTCCAGCAACACCTCCGAAAGGGGCCCAAAGGACTGAGGCCGGCCAAAATAATAGGTTTGTAATTCCATGACCTACATTGCCATTATAAAAGTCACCAACACCAGGAAGTACATTTAATACTGCGGCAGTTACTTCATCTTTTTCTTTTACTGCAATACCTTCAGCTTCCCATTCTGCTAACTCTCTTTTTTGTTGTGAATTCATATTTGCACAACTTGTAACAAGTAAGGCCAATGAAACTATAGCTATTGTTCTTGAAATTGATTTCTTGATCACACGTCCCCCTTAGAAAAGAAAATCTTATTTTTGATATAATAACTTCGGTAAATTTTGATAAGTTCTTTAAAGAAATCTTTTCTAAGTTGTTGAAATCACAGGCTTTTCTTTAGGCGGTCTATAAGTATAACTCTCAAGTACTTAGAATATCTAAGCTTAAAAATATATGTTGGGATAGGATTTTTTTCTAATATTACTGAGACTTCTTTAATTCTTTTACTTCATAAATGATTTTTTCTTTATTCATTTTAAAGTGGGGCATCAATAGAATAGGGGATAAGACATCTTTAGCAAGCTTTCTCATTTCCTTTGTCTCAAGGATTGCCATGAGCTTATTTATTTCTTCTTCGGAGTATTTGTCTTTAATACGTTTGACTATCTCTTTCTTCAGGTCGATGAACTCTGTATTCTCGTCAATAATCTTTTCAAGTTTTTTATTATCAAGACTTTTAGCGGACTTTTCAATAAGCTGTCTTTTAACGAAATCGGCACGCTCTTTTGAGTCATTAATTAAATACTGTTCTTTAAGTAAGATATCAGCAATATAGTTAATTTTATTTTCAAGCTTAGCAAATGCTACTTGAGTAATAAGGATTAGGATTAAGAATTTCATTTCTTAATTATAAACAAAAAAGCCTCGCGATGCGAGGCCTTTATATATCTTAAATTTAAAAAGTAAATTAAGACTTTTTCTTCCCAAGTGAAGCGTAAGAAGTACCAAATTTCTTTCTGAATTTGTCGATACGACCTTCAGTATCAAGTACTTTTTGCTTACCAGTATAGAATGGGTGAGATGCACTAGAGATATCAAGTTTTACGTATGGGTAAGTTTTCCCTTCAAACTCAAGCTCAGCATCTGCTTTGATTGTTGATCTAGTGATAAATTTTAAGTCAGCAGAGATATCGTGGAATAGAACGTCTCTGTACTCTGGGTGGATACCTTTTTTCATTTTAAACCTCTTTTTCTCGCATTGCTTGTTACAATGCTATTTTCTACGTTTAAGTGTTCTAACATTTAAGTTTGAGATTTGAGCAATTTCGCTTATATAGCAGAAATTGTCAAGAGTTTTACTCCTTGCGGCTAGTGAGCACTGCAAGAACTACAACCTCCGCCAGACTTATCTGTCGGGTCGTTAAATTGCCAATGTCCATAGTTTTCATTTATTAATGAAATTGCTGACTTTAACGACTTGAAATCACGTTGAAATACTTCTTTATCCTCACCATCGACTACTGTTACAGAGTAGAGGATGACCTCTCTTATTGCTCCGTTTGTCTCTTCTACATCGCCAGTCATGCCAATAAAGGCCTTAAAATGCTCACTATTGTAGTGGGCGAAGTTCCAATTCTTCAAATTGACTAAGTTTTGTATTTCCATGCAGTATTTTTAACAGTTGGCCCTTGCCATGACAATGTATTTCTAGTAAGTTTCTTACCTACGATTACTAAGTTATAAGAGAAATTTTAGGTTTATATATTTTTAGGAGGCAGTTATGGCAAAGGGGCCAAGAGTTATTATTACACTTGAGTGTACAGAAGCGAGAAAGAATGGACAAACTCCATCTCGTTACACAACAACTAAGAACAAGAAGACTAATCCAGAAAGATTAGAAATCAAAAAGTACAACCCTTTCTTAAGAAAGCACACTGTACACAAAGAAATTAAGTAATTAATTATTTAAATTCAGATATAAAAAAGGCCCACTTTTTAGTGGGCCTTTTTTATTAGCTATTTTATTTCTGGTTCAAAGCAGAATTCTTGAAACTCATCGTAGTTAACTGGACCGTAGTCATCATCATAAGTTACTGTATAATCCATGATGTAGCATACTTCTGCTTGTGTTTCTTCAATCGCATAAATATCGTTAATTCGATATCCACCTTCATTTGGTCCACAATTAAAACACATAAACTCAACCATTTGCTCATAGTATGGGTGAGACGAAAATTGATCTTCGTTTTCAATCCAAGCATGTGTTGAAGTAGAAATTGTTAGTATTAAAGCAAGTAGAAGTGATTTCATAGGGGGCCCCTTGTTAAGAATACATAAAATAGTGTCGTACTTGGGGTTTATGTAACAATACTAGACACCATCGTCAATTTTTACAATTGAGTAGAGACTAAAGCTACTTATTGTTATTTTCTCTCATATAAATATTTCACATATCCTGGGGGGGAAGAATGAAAAAAGTAATCTTGGTCATTTCCATGGCCTTAGCAATATCATCTAATGTTTACTCACAGACATGTTCCAAACAATATAAGCAAGATGTTGCAAAGTTTAATGATAGTAGATTGGTTAAGATGTCGACTCATGCACATAATGGAGTTCACTACGTTTCAACTTATGCATTAAATGCAATATTTGGTTTACATGTTTTTCCTGCATTTCTAGCCTATCCTATTTTCTTAAGGGTGATTAAAGCGCATCAAGATAAACTGCATTTCTATATCGATTTACTTGAAGGTGATAATGGTTCTGAACAAATGAATGAACTTCTTAATGCATTATATGAGCCTGGGATGACAATTGATATCAGTGCAGTAAGAAGTGAATTAAATTATTTGAATGAGTCTGGTGCCCTTTGTGATGGCTCAGTTTTTAGCCGAGTAACTGGACATGGGCCACGTCATCGTCGTCGTAAGGTTGCAATCAAGGTTCCTTCTAAGGAGCGCTTGGTAAAGCATTTAAAAAATGTATTAAAATAGAATATAGGCCTCGCTGAGCGAGGCTTTTTTAATTGGCAATTACTTCGTGGCAGAAAACACTTCTTTGGTCGATATCACGACATTCAGGAATTTCGCTCTTACAGGATTCTACAGCAAGCGGACAACGAGTATGAAAGTTACATCCTGATGGAGGATCAAGAGGTGATGGTAGTTCCACATCCTTAAGAGGAGGGAAGGCTTTTATCACTTCATTTTCCACAGCGTGCGCACTTTTTAAAAGTGTCTTTGTATATGGATGGTGAGGCGTCTCAAATATCACATCACTCTTTCCATATTCACATACCTTTCCAAGATACATGACAAGAACTTTGTCTGCGATATAGCGTACAACAGAGAGATCGTGAGAGATAAAGATATATGTTAGATTAAATTCTTTTTGAAGATCTCTTAAAAGATTTAGAACTTGTGCTTGAACAGAGACGTCTAATGCTGAAACAGGCTCATCCAAAATAAGAACCTTTGGCTTTAAGATCAGGGCACGTGCAATACCAATTCGCTGGCGCTGGCCACCACTAAACATATGTGGGTACTTATGGGCGTGCTCGCGTCTTAGTCCAACTGTTTCCATTAGATCACAGGCCCTTTTAAAAGCTTCTTTCTTTGTCACTTTCTCATTTATTAAGAGTGGGTCTGCAATAATCTCCCAGGCCTTTTTTCTAGGATTAAGGGATTCCAGTGGGTTTTGAAAAACCATTTGAATATTGTGATATAACTCCTTAGAGCTCATTTGAGAAAAGTCTTTTCCAGCTATTGTGATACTTCCACCCGATAAAGATTCAAGTCCCATGAGGCATTTTGCAAGAGTGGATTTTCCGCAACCTGATTCACCTACAATTCCTAGGGTCGATCTTTCTTGTAAATTAAAACTCAGGCCATCAACGGCCTTTACAGTTTTATCTCCCACTGGGTAATGCTTCTTTAAATTTGTAACTTTTATTGTATCAATCATTATTTTATTATCCGTTAGATTAGTTGTTTAAAGGGTGAATACATCTTAGAGAGCGATCATCATGAATGATTAGTTTTGGTAGATGATTACATTCATTACTAGAGTATTCACAGCGCTCCTTGAATTGGCAGCCTGTGGGCCTACCTGCAAGGTCTGGTACCATTCCTTTGATTGAATAAAGGGGAGCGTCTATATCGTTTGCAAATGATGGTATTGATTGTAGAAGTCCAAATGTATAAGGATGCCTTGGGTGTGCAATGACATCATCTGTTGGTCCTTTTTCAATTACTTCACCTGCGTACATAACTTGTAATGTTCTCGTAAAGTCTTTTACAACAGCAAGATCGTGAGAGATGAAAATTACGGCCATACCTGTCTCTTTCTGGATCTCGATTAAAAGGTCCAGAATCTGTTGTTGAACAGTTACATCAAGTGCTGTTGTTGGCTCATCTGCAATTAGAAGCTTAGGATCTGATGCAATGGCCATGGCAATCATCACTCTTTGTGCCATTCCTCCAGAAAGTTCGTGAGGATATGATTTCATTCTCTCTTTTGGAGCCGGAATACCAACGAGTGTTAAAAGCTTTTCGACTCGATTCTTTCTATCGGGCTTAGCCATTGTTGGATTATGAATTTTTAAAACTTCTTCAATCTGATTTTCTACTGTGTAGCAAGGATTTAAGCTACTCATGGCATCTTGGAAGATCATACTAATCTCACCACCGCGAATCTTTTGCCATGATTTTTCGTTAAGGCCTTGAAGATCAACTCCATCAAAGCTTAATTCATCAGCAGTGACTACGGCGTTGTCATCGAGGAGTCCCATAATGGCCATACTTGTAATACTCTTACCACATCCGGATTCTCCAACAATTCCTAAAGTCTCACTTTTTTCAACGTCAAAGGAAACATTTCTAACCGCGTGAACAAGACCTTTTTTTGTCTTGAAGTGGATATTTAAATTTTTAACTTTTAATAAATTCATAGCAATATTTCTCTTTTCTTATCTCTTAAGTTTTGGATCAAGTGCATCTCTAAGCCCATCACCAAATAAGTTTAGGCCAAGTACGACTGCTAGAATGCAAAGTCCTGGTAGCGTGACAAGCCATGGAGCACTTTGTATATAAGGCCTAGCATCACTTAGCATAATTCCCCATTCAGGAGTTGGAGCTTGAACACCTAGTCCTAAGAAGCCAAGGGCCGCAGTGGAGAGAATCCCTTCTGATAGTCCTAGAGTAATTTGAACAATTAATGTTGCCATACAATTTGGAAGAATTTCCTTTAGCATGATGCGAATAGGAGAGGCCCCAAAAGTTTTAGCAGCTTGAACGAATTGTAGGTCTTTGATTTCCATAACATTGGCACGAATTAAACGTGTAAAAGATGGAACACTTACAAGTGAAACGGCAAAGACCGCATTCATAAGTCCTGGGCCAATTACAGAGACAACTATAATAGCGAGAAGAATACTTGGGTAGGCCATGAGAATGTCAATAAATCGCATAATCACAGCATCTGTCTTTCCACCAAAGTAGCCTGCAAGAAGTCCAAGAATAGTTCCAATTACAGCTGATATACATACAATTGATATCCCAACAAAGAGTGAGACTTGAGCACCGTAAATAAGTCGGCTTAAAACATCACGTCCAAGATCATCTGTTCCTAGTAAGAAAGAAATATTTCCACCTTCTGCCCAAATTGGTGGAATACGAAGTTGTCCTTCAAAGATTTCACTTTGCCCATGAGGAGCAATGATAGGAGCGAGTAGTGCTATAAGAATAAATCCTATAACTAAGGCCAGTCCAAAGACTGCACCTTTGTTATCACTAAAATGATCCCAAAAGTCTTTTAATAACTGAATATTTGTTATGTTTGAATCTTGTTTAATTACTTGGTCACTCATTATTTTGAACCTGAAATTTTAGGGTTAACAATCGAGTAGATTATATCCACGCATGTATTGATGAAGATAACCATCAGAGCAATGAAGAGAATACCTCCTTGTATTACAGGGTAGTCTCTAGCGTGAATACTTGCCACTAGCCAACGGCCGATACCTGGCCACGAGAAGATGGTCTCTGTAAGAATTGCTCCTGTAATGATACTTCCAAAAAGAAGTCCAATAACAGTTACGATTGGTATAAGTGCATTCCTTACAGCGTGTTTCCATACAATCTTTTGATAACTTTGGCCTTTTGCTTTAGCTGTTTGGATATATGGTGCTTTTAAGACCTCAAGTACACTTGATCTTGTCATTCGAGAAATAACAGCAAGTGGAATTGTCCCCATAGCAATTGTTGGCAGGATAAGGTGTTTTAGGGCCGAGAAAAATGGTGCTAAACCATCAAATTCAATGACCTCAGGATTAAGCGTATCAAGTAGCATGAAACCTGTAATACTTGGTACTTCATAGAAGACATCTAACCTTCCTGAAACAGGTGTGATTCCCATATTAACTGAAAAGACAATAATGAGAATTAATCCCCACCAAAATATTGGCATTGAATATCCCACTAGTGATGTACCCATTAATAGATAGTCTATAAAAGAATTACGCTTTAAAGCTGCATAGACTCCAGCAGGGATTCCTATTAGGATGGCAAATACCATCGCACATACTCCAAGCTCTAAAGTGGCCGGAAAGCGAGAGAAGAACTCATTAACTACTGTTTGCTTCGTCACAATGGATTGGCCAAAATCTCCTGAGAAGATATTTTGTATGTAGAGAAAGTACTGCTCTAGAATTGGACGATCGAGTCCTAGTGTTTTTTGCATGGCCGCATAGACTTTAGGATCAGCACCACGTTCACCTAAAAGAAGAAGAACGGGGTCACCTGGAACTAAGCGAACAATGATAAAGGAAAATAAGCTAATCCCAATTACTGTTGGGATTAGCTGAAGAAAACGTTGTTTTAAGAAGTTTTTCATATAATTTAATTACTTATTCGATAGAGATATCAGTAAAGATGTCATTTCCAAGAGGATGAATTTTGAATCCCTTTACATTATTTCTCATGGCACGGTGAACTGTTGAGTGAAAGAGTGTTATCCATGGAACCTCTTTTTTAAATACTTCTTGGGCCTCAAGATAGTAGTTAGCTCTTTTCTTTGGATCGTTTAGCCTCTTTGCCATTATAACCTGACGGTCATAATCCTTATTACACCAATTTGCATAATTAGAGCCGGCCTTAGCTCCTTCACAGCTTAATAACATATATAAGAAGTTATCAGGGTCTCCATTGTCACCAGTCCATCCCATTTGAATCATTGAATGTTCACCAGCGTGTGCCTTCTTTAAGTATGTAGGCCAATCATATGTCACAAGCTCAACCTTGATACCTATTTTTGCAAGATCTTCCTGCATTAATTCACCCATTTTCTTTCCATTTGGATTATATGGACGAGATACCGGAAGAGTCCAAATTGTTGTTTCAAAACCATTTGGAAGACCTGCTTTTTTTAATTCTTCTTTTGCCTTTTGAATATTGTATTCATATGGAGTGATATTGTCGTTATAACCCCAGATTGTTGGTGGCATTGGGTTCTTTGCAACATTTGCAAACCCAAGATAGATAGGATCAATATAAGAGTCACGATTTAGGGCATAGTTTATTGCTCGTCTTACATGGATATTATCAAAAGGCTTCTTTTCAGTGTTCATAGCAAGGTATGCAACATTGAGACCGGCACCATCTAATACTGTTATATCTTTATTTGCTTTTAGTGCTGCAATATCTGTTGGTGCAGGCTGAGTCGCAAGGTGGCATTCTCCTGCAACAAGTTTCTGCGTTCTAACTGAAGGATCAGGAATAATAGAAAAAACCATTCTCTTAATTTTTGGAGCACCTTTAAAATAGTCTTTATTAGCAGTATAACGGATCATTGTATCTTTCTGATATGATCCAAAAATAAATGGGCCTGTTCCAACTGGTTTACGATCGAAATCTTCAGGTGTTTTGGCCGCTAGCATTTTTTCACCATACTCACGCGAAAGGATACTTGTGAAGGCCATTGCAAAGTTTGCAAGTAGGGGAGCTTCTGGGTGATGAAGTTCAATTTGAACTTGGTACTTATCAGTTTGTTTAATATCTTTGATAATATTAGACATTCCCATTCCATCCCAATATTCATAGATACCACCGCTTACTTTATTATATGGATGGTCCTTTTTAAACATACGGTTTAGAGACCACACAACATCACTTGCATCAAGCTGTCTTGTTGGTTTGAAATATTTTGTCGTATGAAATTTAACACCTTTTCTTATATTAAATGTATAAGTTAGTTGATCTTGAGATACAGTCCAACTCTCAGCAATGGAAGGAATGATATTAGTGCTTCCAGTTTCAAAACTTACAAGTCGATTAAAGAGTGGGTAAGCTGCCGCATTGTGAGATGGGCCATCAGTTAGAAATTGAGGATTAAATCCTGAAGGTGAACCTTCTGAACAGTATACAAAAGTACTCTTGTTTGCTCCGTTCTTTCCTGAACAAGACACAACGAGTAGGGCCACCATTAAAATGGCCATTAGGTTTTTAATCATTACTAAGCTCCCTTAATGATTTATTTATTTTTTATTTATAAAATGGTACGTAGCATTTGCTATAACGTAAACAACACTGCGCATTACATTGCTTAATCTTTAATTTCTTAACTATTCAAGTACTAGAGATTGTGATGACCACAATTGATAAAGGTAGAAATGAAGTGAGAAAAGAAGGCCCCTGTAACTAAACAGAGGCCTTCTTGTTCAATTTATATTTTCATGGCCTTCAAACAATTCCCTAAAATTGAATGAAGACCTTAAGTGTGTGCTTAAGGTCTTTTTTCTAAAGTTCAGCTTCTGCTTTTAGCGTATGTGTTACTGGCTTTAGCTCTTGCCCTGGAACAGTTGAATCCAGTGGAAAGAAAGTAAGAGTAACTTTAAGCTTACGCTCTTTTTCAAATGGACCAAAGAAGCCTTTTTTGATTTTTTCAAAACCGTGCTCTTTTAGTTCTCCTGTAAGAAGAACGTTTCCATTATCAAGAAGAGTTTTGTTGAAAGTTAAAAGATCAATAGTCTTCTTAAAGTGAAGTCTCTTCTTTTCACGATCGTAGATTACGATTTCTGTCTTTAGCGCTTCAACACCTTCTAGATTAGATACTTCTAATTCAAACTTTCCTCGCTTGCTAATATCAACTTTAGCAGGAGTTACTTGAATAGGAGCACGTGCTTTATCTAGGTCAAAGAATTCAACTTTTAGAGTCGATTCATAGTTATAATCTTGAACCTCGTTAAAGTCTGCAACTTGGAAGTTAATCTGAGTTGATTCTTCATTTAAGTTTTCAACTTCAGTTTGGAAACTCTTCATTTCGTTTGCAAAGTTTAGCGTGAAGTTTGCATCGGCTTTCTCGATTGCACCAATATATTCAACTTTTACTTTGTGAGTTACTTTTTCAGTATCTTTGTAAGGTACTGTACGTGTCTTTGTACAAGCGTATGGCTCTGAACGATACTTTGTTACTGTACGACAAACGTAGTCTTGGTATGGCTCATCTGTACAAATATTTCTTCCTGGCTCCCAGTGACAACGTTGAACTGGGCGTGAGCGACAAACACGGTCTTGGTATGGTTCACGGCTACATGTACGACGACCTGGCTTTGTTTCACAAACACGACGACCTGGTCTTTGCTTACATTCGCGACGTCCATTAACATCACGACATATTCTTTGCCCTGGTACATTTCGACAAACTTGTCTTGATGGGCCAGTTGTACATCTTTCACGATATTTTGTTTCATAGCGACACTGACGTTCGTAGTCTGTGTGGCAAACATTTCTTCCTGAGCGGTAGCGACAAGATTGACGATACTTCGTTTCGTATCCACATTCTTCGTCTTGGTATGGAATTTGATTGTAACAAGTACCTTCGTATTCTTCTTGTTTGTACTTTGTTACCTCAATTTCTTTGGCAAGAATTTGAACATCATTTTGTCCACCATTGAATGAGAAGTTTAATTGGTTATCACTGGCAAAAGCAGTGAGAGTGATTAGAACAAGCATTATGCTCTTAATAAACTTAGACATTTCTCCCCCTTAAAAGAATTAATGAATAACTTTTAGCGAGATTGAGGTAAAAATGAAAAATATATTGAAGTTAATTTATGTTAACTCCCTAAATGTAAGATATTTTGAGAAAACTAACACTTTAAATCAGTGAATTATCGAGAAAGTTGAGCATTTTGGTTAGAAAATGACCCCAGTTGTAAATTTGATAGGTTATCTTGAGAGAGATGACGGGGTGAGTTAGATTAAGACATTATATTTAGGGGGAAATATGAAAAAACTAATCACACTTGCGATGATTCTCGTGTGGATCTCGTCTCATGCAATTAATTTAAATAAAATTTCAGGTAGTTATCAAGGAAATCAAGGTAATTACACTTGTGGAGTTGAGCTCGTTGAATCACAAAAGGATTCAAATGTTCTTATTTTAAAGATTATAGATGCTAATGGTAAGGCATCATCTAAGACTAAAATTAAAAAGGATCGCTTTGATAAGATTAAGAAGCTAAGCGATTACGAGTTTAATATCGTGGCCAAGAAAGGACTTTTTCCTGGTTATAATCATATTGTTAATTTTCAATTAAATAACGATGGTCAATTATCTGATCTGACAATTAGCCTTGGAGAGAGACTTTTCTTTGGTGATCACTTTATTATTTTAGGTCAGAACTCTTGTTCAAACTTATCTAGAAAATAATAAAAAGGGCCTTTGTAGGCCCTTTTCTTATATTAATCAATATTTAGTGGAGTGTATTCAAGGTTAAGGTCATCAGCTACTTGCTTGTAAACGAGTTTACCTTTGTAGATATTGATACCTTTTTTGAATGCTGCATCCATTCTCGCTGCTTCTTCAACACCATATTTTGCAATCATACGAGCATACTTAAGAGTTACGTTAGTAAGTGCAAAAGTTGAAGTTTGAGCAACAGCACCTGGCATATTAGCAACACAGTAGTGAACAACACCATCTACTAGGAAAGTAGGATTTTGGTGAGTTGTTGGCTTACATGTTTCAATACAACCACCTTGGTCAACTGCGATATCAACTACGACAGATCCCTTTTCCATTTTAGAAATCATCTCTCTTGTTACAAGCTTTGGAGCTTTTGCACCTGGTACAAGTACCGCACCAATAACAAGATCTGATTCTTGAACAGACTTTTCGATATTTTCAATATTTGAAAATAGAGTCGTGATTCTGTTATCAAATAGGTCATCAAGCTCAGCAAGACGCTTAGTCGATAGGTCAATTGCTGTTACGTCAGCACCCATACCCATGGCCATTTTAATTGCGTTAGTACCTGCAACACCACAACCAATAACTGTTACTTTTGCTCTTCTTGTTCCTGGTACACCACCTAGAAGAACACCTTTTCCACCGTGGTCAATTTGTAGGTAAGAAGCACCAATTTGAGTTGCCATTCTTCCTGCAACTTCTGACATAGGAGTTAGAAGAGGTAGTGAACCATCTGCTGGTTGGATTGTCTCGTATGCAATAGAAGTTGATCCAGACTCCATTAAACCAGTTGTTTGCGGCTCATCTGCTGCAAGGTGAAGGTATGTATAAAGAATATGGTGTGGCTTTAAAAGAGCAATCTCTCTAGCTTGTGGCTCTTTTACTTTGATGATCATTGTCGACTTTTCAAAAACTTCTTCAAGTGAGCCAAGAATCTTAGCACCTGCTTGGATGAAGTCTTCATCGCTAATACCAATTCCATAACCAGCATTTGTTTCTACGTACACTTCGTGACCGTCGTGAACTAGTTGTCTAACACCGCCTGGAACTAGACCAACGCGATTTTCATTATTTTTAATTTCCTTTGGAACACCAATAATCATACTAAACTCCATCAAAGCTAAAGGCGTAATAAAATATCTTAAAATTGTTAAGAATATATAATGTTTTTAACGTGCAATTACAATAATTTAAACATCGAATTTCATGCCGTCGTAAGCGACTTTGACATTTTTAGCAGGAAAGTGCTCATTGCACTTAGATTGCAACGAGTCATGTTCCAATTCGTGGCCCATATGTGTAAGAAAACTCTGCATTGCGCCAATTTCTTTGATATATGAGAAGCACTTGTCCACGTTTAGGTGGCTGCGGTGAGGCTCTTCTCGAACACAATCTATAATAAGCGCATCAAGGTTTGAATTTTTAAGCTTCAAAAGTGTCTGGTCCGCAATCTCATGACAATCTGAAATTATGGCAAGCTTATCCGTTAATAAACCTAATGAAGTTCCATTTCCGTGGGGAAGCTGAAGGAACTCACATTCTAGCTCACAAATTTTCATCTTTTCATTAATATTGATCTCATTCATTAAGAGTCTGGGACTTGAGCCGATATGCCCCTTATTACTTCCAAAGATATAGCCAAATCGTTCATGGATAACTCTTGCACAATCACTTGATGTGTAGAGGTTGATTGGATGATTGAATGTGAATGGCCTTATATCATCAATCCCGTTGAGATGATCAGCATGAGGGTGAGATATAATAACACCATTAACATCTTGGACGTTTTCTCTTAATAGTTGAGTCCTTAGGTCGGGACCAGTGTCAAAGACGATAGTCGTCTTTTTCGTTTGCAAGAGAAAAGAAGTGCGAAGACGCTTATTAAATGGATTTGAACTTGTACATACATTGCAATTACATCCTAACATTGGGATGCCTGTACTTGTTCCTGTTCCTAGAAATGTGATTGATAAATTCATAAGTATATATTGCCATGAAAATTATAAGCTTTTAAACTACTTATGTTAACTTTTATTGGAGATTTAATGTTTAAAACGACAAAGTACTTTGCCTGCCTGGTATTTTTATTTCTTGTCTCGTGTTCATCGACGCAGGATCAGGGCACAAATCATAAAGATATTGGACTTGGTGACTTAGAGTTAAATATCGATATTCAAAAACATACGTTAGATAATGGATTGAAGTTACTTCTAGTACGGGACTCTAAGCTTCCTATTGCATCAATTTATACATTCTACGATGTAGGTGGAAGATATGAGAAAGTAGGCACGACTGGTGCGACTCACTTTCTAGAGCATATGATGTTTAAGAAGACGAAGAATTATCCAGCGGAGTATTTCTCAGATTATATTGAAACTTACGGTGGTGATTCAAACGCATATACGACATTTGATAACACTGTTTATTATGAAAATATTGCGGCCTCTACTGTTGAGAAGATGATTGAGCTTGAAGCGGAGAGAATGCAAAATCTTGTTCTTGAAGAAGTTCCTTTTGAAAAAGAAAGACAAGTCGTTCTTGAAGAAAGAAAAATGCGTTATGAAAATAAGCCAAATGGAAAAATTCATCTTGCAATGATGAAGGCGATCTTTAAAGGAACTCCATATGGAGGCTCTGTTATTGGCGATGCAAAAGACGTAAAGGCACTTAAAAGAGATCAGATGATGGAGTTTTATCATAACTTCTACGCACCAAATAATGCGACGATGATCATTGTTGGTGATATCGATCCTTCTTCGGTACTAGATAAAGTTAAGGATACAATTGGAAAGATTAAAACAAATAGTGACCTTGATAAGAAAAAAGAGAAGCTTGATAACGTTGATAATTATAAGCGCACTTCGAAGCTTCCTTATATTAAAGGCCTTAATGGACAGGCAAAGAATCCAATGTTTCGTTTAGCATTTCCTGCTGTTTCAATAACTCATGAAGATGCACTTGCCCTGGACTTCTTAGCTGATATTTTAGGAACTGGTACAAGCTCTTATCTTGTTAAAAACTTTGTCGTTTCCAAAAGACCTCGTCTTTCAAGCGTTTATGCTTTCAATTACGGCCTAAAGAATGGTGGTGTTTTTGTTATTGGAGGAGAGATTCTTCCAAAGTTTAGTATTCGCACAAGTCGTAATAAGCTTTTAAAAAGTTTACGTCGTTCATGCTCAAAGGCCATTACACCTCGTTCAGTACAAAAGACTAAGAACTTACTATTAAAGCAATACTTCCAAGCAATTTCTACAAATGATGGCCTTGCAAGCTTCTTAGGCTCAACTGAATTCTACTTTGGTGATTATCGTGAGTATAAGAAACAACTGAAGAGCTATGATGAAATGACTGTGGAGAAGGTGAGAGACGTATGTAAGCGTTATATCTCGGGTAATAACTATGCCTTCTTATCAATTTGGGATCGTAATAAAAGGTAATTTATATGAAAAATATTTTAAATAAAGTTCTAATCACATCTCTTCTTTTGGGGGCAGGCCAACTCTATGCAAATGAGTTAGTTGATCGCATTGAGAAAATGAAGTGGGAAAATATCGATGTCACTTATATTCAAGATGATAAGTTTCCAACTTATAATGTAACAATTTTCTTTGCAGATGGAGCAATGAAAGATGGCCGCACAAAAGGTGTAACAAATATGATGTTTGACCTTTTGGAGAGTGGTACTAATCGATTTAGCTTAAATGAGATCGCAGATAATCTCGAATTCTATGGTGTTTCAACATCTTCAAATGTTACTCATGAGTATTCAAGCTATTCGTATAATGGCCTATCTAAAGATATCATTCCTACAACAAAGAAGATCTGTCATATTTTTAGGGATGCTGTTTATCCAAAAAAGGAACTTGCAAAGGCAAAGAAGCTATTACGTGCTCAAAGACAAAACTTAGTTTCAAATCCTGGGGCCCTTGCCTCAACGGCTTTTCGTGATATTAGCTTAAGAGGAACTCCTTACGTCTCTGATGTAAAAGGAAGACTTAGTGATCTTAAGCGCATGAGAAGAAGCTACCTTCTAGATCGCCTAAAGTACTTTAGAGAAGATGTGAAAAAGAAAGTCTATATAACTGGGCCAAGAACAGTTTTAAATATTAAAAATATTATTACAAATGAATGTGGATTTAATTCAAAAGCAAGCTTCACAAGAACTCTTGATTCAAAAGTTAAGGAGCTAAGGCCATTTGACCCACAAAAGCCTGTTATCCATTTTGTTGAAGTACCTAAGGCAAATCAAGCACAAGTTAGGGCCGGAATCTTTATGGCAAAAGATAAAGATCCAGGATTTGAGAACCTTGAATTTATGTCCCAATATCTTGGTGGTGGATTCACTTCTATTCTTGTTAAAGAGCTTAGAACAAAAAGAGGCTTAACTTATTCTGCTTGGGCAACTGCTGGCATGCAAAAAGATTATGGACGCTCAGTTCTTTCTACTTTTACAAAAGAAGAAACAGTAGGGCAGATGGTTCAAGAAGTAATAAAGATTCTTAAAGATAATTCTGAAGCAAAGAATATAGCAATGAGTGAAATTGAAAAAGTAAGAAAGGCCGTAAAGGGTGGTTTTGCTTTTCAATTTCAAAAGCCATCAAGCTTTATGAGACAATTAGTTAACCTTGATAATGCAAATGTCGATATTAAGCGCTTTCTTGAATACACAAGCTTTGTTGATAAAATCTCTCAAGAAGATGTCGCAAAAACAGTATATGCAGCTTTCCCATATGATAAAGTTAAGATTGTTGTTCTTGGTGACAAGTCAATGAAGAAGGCCTTACGTAAGATTGGTAAGGTTAAAGTCTATAACTACAAAAACTTTCTATAAATAAAAAAGGGTAGGACTTCGCTTCCTACCCTTAATATTTTTCTAAATATTTAAGATATTAAATTTATGATTGTGATTCGAGAGTATGCCCTTGCATATTAACAGTTGCCCCTGGAGCAATATTAATATTCTTAGCAACGATCTGACCTTTGACCACACCTGTAGGGAAAACCTTTACCTTACCTTGGGCCGTGATATCTCCTGAGACTTCTCCATAGATATTAAGGTCTCCGCAGCGAATTCGACCTTCCACAATTCCTTGTGGCTCAATTGTGAGAGTAAAGCTCTCATCAATTTGAATATCGCCTTCAATCGTTGAGCAAATATGTGATGGCCCTTTAAGAACAATATCGCCCTTTATAACGGATCCAATTCCTACAAATGTGAAGTTTTGATCTCTTAAGTCCATTATTTGATCTCTTCTCTGAATAATTGTTGATGAACAATATCACCAAGACGATTAAAGATAAAAACCTTAAACATTGCTGTACTGGTCTTTGGAAGATCAAACTTAGCTGTTACAGGACGAAAGCGTGAAGTGGCAAATGACTCACCCTTTGTGTAATTAAGAGAGAAGTTTCTGATTGAATCTCCACCTTCAGGGTAGTGAAAGTAATTATTCCCATCAAATAAGAAGATGTGAATATAGCCAGAAACGCGATTATTATCTTGTGTAATATTGATAAGATTAAAGCTTAACTCAACCTTCTCATTTCCTTTGTTAACCTTAATATCTTCAATCTTGATACTTGCAGGACTTGTTAAGTCTTTTTGTCCCTTTACTGGGGCAATGATATTAAGTGAACTTGCAGAAGCTCCACTAATCGTTTCATTGGCAAGTCGGTTTGTTAGATCAAGGTTTAGTGTTGTAAGTTCTGAGTTCTTTTGAGTAAGTCCAGAATTCTCGTCGCGAAGATTTTTGATAATTAACGGCTCTTTTGCCTTAATTAGGTTTTCGATATTCTTTGTGTAAAAGTATGAACCGGCCAAAGCAAAGATTGAAAATACTGTTAAGACAACAGGCACATAAAGAATGGCCTTATATTCTCGAGGTGTTAATTGAAGGTATCTTGGCACCTTATTATTTTCATAAAGAATAAATGAAAGATTATTCTTTGCCGCTTCCTTGGTATTTGAAGACATCCGTTTCCCTTTTAATTTTCGCTATATGGCCTAGTTAGAGTTAGGTTCAATGTGAAAATTTGTTTTGGGTCTTGTGAAGTAAAGAACCTTTGTGACGGCTCAAAACTTAAGTGCTCCCTCTCATTTGTAATATCCATTGGAATTCTCTGCCATCTCTCAGCGACGATTTTCCACTTATAATATGGATCACGCTTTAGATAGAGAGTCTTCTTTCCTATATCGTTTACAGTGTTACTCTTATAGTCTTGCTTAAATGTAACAACAACATAGTCATCAGCTTTTAATACTGTAAGGTTTGAGATTTTAATCTCTGGCTTTCCTGGGTTAGAAAAGACTGCTCTCTTATATTGAGCGAATGTATTGTAGCGACCTCTAAATGGGTCCTCAAAGTCTGTACGAGAGTAGTGAGAAAGGTACTTATCAGTATCTTCCTTAGACCAAGCATCTAGCCAACCATTAAAAGTATCAATGACTTCGTTCTTTTCTCTTTTCCATGTTTCTTCACTGAAGAATTTTAAATTATGGACAACAACGATATTCGTTTTATTGATTTCAATATATCTAGCGATATCAATTAGGTTAACATTGTGGGCAACAAGACATCCCTTAGAATCAAGACCTTTATCAATTCTTGGTTCATTATCTGTTGAGTGTAGCCAAATTCCGCCACCTGTTTTCCCTTGTGCTTTATCAATAGGATTAGGGTAGTCAAGAACGAAGGCACCAACTCCGTATTGTGCTCCAAGTTCACCATGACGTTTGATTAAGTCATTGTGATCCAGGAATTGGTTAAAGAAGTAAACACCTTCAGGAGTTCGCTTGTCTCCTTGATATTCTTTATTTCCAACTTTTTGACCTGTGGCCATTTGGAAGGTTTTTATTAGTCTTGGTTTCCCCTCATCATTTTCATAGAGATATAATGTATGAGTAGATTTCTCTGCAACAATCACATGGTGAGCAAAGTAATCATTCATCAAAAGTAGATTTGATGGTAGAAAGTCTTGAGCATTCGCTCTTAGCGAAATTAATGTCGTTGTTAAAATACTGGATAAAATTAGTAGTTTCTTAATCATGGATAGCCTTTATCTTGATAACTGCTTAATATTGTAGAACATTTCCTCACTAGTTCTCAAGTGGAAACCTCATCTATTTTGAATATTCTTAAACAGAATGACTTTATGCGACGTAAATACTTAACTTTTTTCAAAAAAAGGCGAAAAGGAGAGTGTAGGAAAGCAAGAAAACTTAGATTTAAACAAATTTAGTGCACTTTATTGGGGAAAAATATGTCAGCACACAAGAAAGCACAAGAAGAATTGACGGAAGAAAGTGACAAGATTCAGAGCGCTGTAGACGATGTTCTAGGTTCAGACTCTGATAATTCAGCTCAAATGGCCGATCAAGAAGATAAGACTTCATTAACACTTGTGGAAACAGATATGGATCTGTCTCAATTTAACTCTTCAAATGAAGAGGCAGATGAGGGTGGAATTGAATTAAATTTCGATGATGACTTAGATATGTCTCTTTGTGGGGATGGTGATGAAGTAGAAAATGCCCCAGCAGATGCAAGTTCCCCAACTGATATGGATCTGGATATTTCTGGAAGCCTTTCTATCGATTTAACTGCCAAAGGTGAAGATATTCCCAATGCACCAGCAGAGGCAGCAAGAGAAGATGACTTAGACTTAGATAATAATCCGATCATAGTAGAAAAAAAGGTCGAAGCAGTTACACAAGAAGATCAAGAGCTCCCATCTGAAGAAGATACTCAAGAGTTAGAAGCTTCAAGTGATATTGATAATGAATTAGATGATCTTGGTGAATTAGACGACTTGGATGATCTTGGTGACCTAGACGACTTAGGTGATTTAGACGATCTAGGTGAACTCGATGACTTAGAGGCGAGTGCTGATTTGGATGATGATCTGGATATTGATCTTGATAGTAGTCTTGATGATGAGCTTGACGAGGACCTGGACTCTCTTGATTCTGAGGTTGAAGATACAGCAGAAGTGGAGCTAGGACTTAGTGGAGATGATCATGATGAAGACTTAGTTCAAGGGCAAGAACAAGAAGAAGATACTCTGGCCCAACTGGATGGTATGGTAAATGAAACACCTAGGCCACAAGAAGAGGAGGCCACTGTTACTGCGGTTGCTTCAAATGAAGCTGAAGAAACAAAAACAGTGCATGCTCCGATGAATTCAAATGAGCAAACAGCAAGTTATAATATCGGTGTTGGTCAAGATAGTAAATCACAACAACATGATTCATTTGTTCATGATTCTAGTGGCGTTGCACAGTCTCCTGCAGCTACGATTCACCCTGGGCATATTCTTTCGTCTATGAGTGAAGAGCAGTTAATGGATCTACGAGTTACTGTAAATGAGTTAAAAACGGATCGTACTAATTTATTAAATGAGATAAATGAACTTCAATCTATGGTTGAGATTTTAAAAAGAGAAAATCTTAATTTAAGAACTGAAGCAGATGAGAAATCAATTGAATTAACTATTGCTAAAAAGCGACATGCTTTTGAAATAGAAGAGACAAAGTCTCAGTTGGATAATTACAAGCATGGGCTTGAATTAAGTGAAGCTAAAAATAAAGCGATGAAAGAAGAAATGAATGAAATCGGCAGTCGCATGAGATTAGATCACGCAAGCGTTCGTGCTCGTGAGCAAGAACTTGAGAGTCAGCTAGAGCTTATGGCAATTGATAGTGATAATAAAATAAAAGCTCGCGATGAGAAAATCTTAGAACTTAAGAGAAAGATTGATACATTAGAGTTTAATATGGAAAATATGGCCATCAATGAAAAACAGGCCAAGAAAGAGCGCATGCTCGCTCAACAGAAACTTGAAAGATTAATTAATAACTTAAGAGGATCTTTAAGTATTGTTTCAGATACAATTGATTTGGATTTGAGCGATATTGAAATGGAAAACTAAAAACGATTATGTTGGAAAAACAATACGAAGCACTATTAAATTATATCTGCCAGAATGTGGAAGAAGAGAACTTCAATATTGTTCTTAAATCTTTTCGTGATTTTATCAAAAATGAGTTTAACTCAAAGACTCCTCTGGTATTTGCGACCATCCAAACTGATGATGGTAATCCTATTATCCGAGACTTCTATAATAATAAAATATCTGGGGAGTACCCAGATAAGGTTTATCAGGAATTAATGGGGGCGCTTAAAACTCAGCACCTACATGTGGATATTGAAGGGGATAAGTACCGATTTATTGATGTCGGCTTTAATGGAAGCCAAAATCTTTTTATCGTTGTTAATGGTGAATTCTCTACGCAAGTATTTTCACAGTTGGAAAATTATATTCAATCTAAATTTAGAAGTCTGTTACATATAAAAGAGCTTAAGCGACTACAATCTCTTGCTCATGTTGATGATGTAACTGGACTGTATAATCAAAGAAAGTTTAAAAGTGATATTGAAGCATCAATTAGAGAATATGAAACTCTAGAGAGATCATTTTCACTTATTTTTATCGATATCGATTACTTTAAAAGTATCAATGATGGTCATGGCCATTTAATTGGGACAAGTTTATTAAAACAAGTAGCTGAAACAATTCGCTCAACAGTAAGAGAAGATGACTTATGTTATCGCTATGGTGGAGATGAATTTGTTGTCTTGGCCCCATATTCAACATTGGAAGATGCCAAGCATATTGGAGAGCGAATTCTAAAGAGAGTAAAGTCGACAATATATAAGATTGAAGCTGACCTTGAAATCAATTCTAAAGAGGATGAGGACGTACAGTTAAGTGTTTCTATTGGTGTCGCTAATTACCCTGTAAATGCTTCGAGTCGAAATGAAATTATCGGTATGGCCGATAAAATGATGTATGAAGCAAAAAAGTCTGGACGTGGTAAAGTCTGTGTTGCAGACTCATAAATATGAAGTACCTAATTTTATCTGATCTTCACATTGGAAAAGGCAGCTATCTGCAAAACGGAGAATTCAATATTCTTGAAGATTTCTTCGAGGATGATCGCTTCTATGAGTTTTGCGATTATTTTTCCACAAATGAGTATTATTCAAAGCCTGTAACCATTGTCTTAAATGGTGACATACTAAATCTTATTCAAATTGATACTGATGGGGTTTTTACTCATGTTGTCGATGAGCACATGACTGTAAGACAGATTGACGATATTGCAAAAGGACACCCGCGCTTCTTTGCTGGCCTTAAGAAGTTTTTGCGCGCACCACATAAGCGTGTTGTTTATGTTGTTGGCAATCACGATGCAGGAATGCTCTTTGAAGGAGCTCAACAAAGATTCAAAGAAATCTGTGGCAATGAAATTATCTTTACTGAAACATTTATAGAAAATGGGTTACATGTTGAACATGGACATCGTTTTGAAGCAATTAATACAGTTCCAAAAACAAAGCAATTCATTAAAGGTCCAGCTGGAAAAGAGATTCTAAACTTTCCTTGGGGATCTTTATTTTGTATCAATGTTCTTCCTCGTTTAAAGAAGGAGCGCCCTTATATTGATAAAGTTAGGCCTATGTCGTCTTATGTGAAATGGTGTCTATTCAATGATACACGCTTCTTTTGGCGACTCATGTTTACTTGTGTAAATTACGTTATTAAGACTTATTCAAATTATTACACACGTCAAAATACAAACTTTAAAACGACGATAAAAATTCTTCAACAGATTACCATCTATCCAAAGTACGAAAGGATGGCCAGAAGGATTCTTGATCGCAATTCGTCCATTCATACGGTTGTTATGGGGCATACTCATCTTCAGGAGTGGCGTCGTTTTCCGGAAGGACGATACTATTTCAATACTGGAACTTGGAATAATATCCCTTCAATTGATGCTGGAAAACATCAGGATACTCTTAGCCTAACTTATTGTAGCGTTAATGTTCATCAGGAGAGTTCTTCTCTAATAAATGCATCGATGAATCAATGGATGGGACAATGGAAGCCATATATCGAAGAGCTTCGAACTAGTTAAAATTTAAATGATTTGGGATTGTTTTTTTGAATGAAATAAAAGACGACGTTCCTAAAAAGTCCTTTCCCGAAACGCCGAAGTGTCTTTATTTCGTCTCTGCTTATTAATAAGTTTATTCGATTTTACAGAAAGAACAAGGGATTTTTTCTTACAGTAACTCGCATGAGAAATTAACTTAGTCCATTATTCTAATACGTTACTGTATAGGCATTTACATGCTCTATAAAATATGTTTTCTTGATTTCTGACATCAATAAAAAATAGGTTTAAATTAGTTTAAAAGAAGCTAAAAGCTGACTATTCTTTTCTTATTTGTTATGAATACTAGTGTTTATAGGTTTTTCTACTTATAGGATATAAAAAGTGAAAAAATACGAATCAATTAGAATATTTAAGAACCCTGTTCTTGAGTCTATGACTCACGTACACCCAATAATACCATTACTACTTTGGACGCCCTTTGTCATTTTTCTTATCTATCGCTCTTACTTTGCTTTAGGTTATACACATTTTGAAATGATTATTTGTGCCATTAGCGGACTTCTTATTTGGACTCTGACAGAGTACTTACTTCACCGCTTTGTTTTTCATTTAAAACCTATTGGGCCACTGACAAAACGATTTGTATTCCTATTTCACGGACTCCATCACGATGATCCAAATGATCCAACAAGACTTGTGATGCCACCTGTTCCGGCCATTTTAATTATGGCATTGATATGGGGATTCTTTTCACTATTTATTCCAGCGTATTATCTTTCGGGTTTTATGGCATTCTTTACAGTAGGCTATCTTTGTTACGACTATATACACTATGCAACTCACCACTTTAAAATGACTGGTCGAGTAGGGCGCTACTTAAAGAAGTTTCATCTTCAACATCACTTTCGTCATGAAAAGGCAAAGTATGGTGTAAGTTCACCACTTTGGGACTATGTATTTCGTACGGTTACTGGAGAAAAAGAAGAAGGTTATTAGAGCCAGTTGCGCCCTTGATAATCTTTTGCTGTCATCTCAATAGTCGATCTTAGATCGTGTTGAGGTATATGTCCTAAGGCCTTGATCTTTTCACTTTTACAAAGCCACGCATGTGCCTCAAGCTCATTAATCTTATCTCTCGTTAATGGAAGGTGAATAGGCAGCGTATAAAGTGCACCTGCTACAATTCTTAGTATCCAAATTGGGATAGACATAAAGAATACTTTCTTCACACCAAGAGTACTTGAGATTGTATTGATTAATTCCTCAAAAGTTACTTCATCAACAGATGTGACATAGTAAACTTCATTCTTTGGACTTTGTTGTTTTGCACATAAGATAATTGCATCAACAAGATCAAAGACATTTACAACACTGTAGCGCTTTGATCTAAATCCAAGGCCAGGGCCAGTGACAAATCTCGATTTTACCATCTTAAAGACATCAAGTACGGCACTATCTCTTGGTCCAATTACCATTGGAGGCCTAATGATTGTACTATTCCAACTTTCAGGAGCTAGCTCTTTTAGCGCCTGCTCAGCTGCTAGTTTTGAATGACCATATGCTGACACTGGATTACATTCATGGGCCTCATCAATAGGTGATTGAGATGGGCCAGCAGCTGCTTGTGATGAGATTAAAAGAAAATGTAATTTCTCAAAACGCTTACTTAATTCATTTATTAAATCTTGTGTTGCTAGCTGATTTGTTTTTGCAAATGTTAATGAATGCTTAGCAGAGACAACACCAGCTGTGTGAATAACACAGTCGAGATCTGAGGGAAGTTTCTTTACCCATGATGAAATTGATTCTTCATCGAGGTTTCCTGTAATATATTTTCCAGGCAGCTCTAAGTTTAGTGCTTTTTGTTCATTTCTTACTAAAGCGTAAACTTCATGTCCTTGTTCTGATAATTTATCACATAGGTGGGAGCCAACAAAGCCAGTCGCTCCAGTAATTAAAACTTTCATACGAGCTCTTTTTGAAAAATACGATACTTTCTATATGGAACCGCATTCATTTTTAGAAGTGGTTTATTCATATTTAAGTTGTCTTCTAAAATCCAACTCATTTCAATATTCTTATACTTCTTATAGCTTGCAATATTTTCGTGAGCTCGGAAATAGAGAATTGATTCTAGTCCATAAAGCCTGTATTTCTTCTTCACACCCATTGTAATAACTCGAACACCGTCGATTAATTTAGGTGCCCTTAGGACTTGAAATATACCTGTTGGTAATAGCTTTCCATTTGGGATTTTATGTAGAACTTGATTAAAGTCGGGTAGGCATACAATAAAGCCAGCTTCAACACCGTTTACAAGAGCGAATAAAATAAGCTTTTCATCTGCTACTGTTTTTAGGTCTGCGGCCATGGCAAAGAACTCATCCTTGGTCATTGGGACAAATCCCCAATTCTCTTCCCAAGCATCGTTGTAAATCTCATACATGAGTTTTATTTCTTCTTGCCATCTCTTTTTAGAAACACAACGATAAGTAATGGACTCTTTCTTTTCTGCACGCTCTGCAATCTTTTTAATAACTTCAGGCATCTGAGTTTCAGTTTTCATATGATAAGCAAGTAGATCCATTGCTTTTGTGAAGCCAAGAGACTCAATATGTTGCTGATAGTATTCGTAGTTATACATCATCATAAGAACAGGAATCTCTCCATATCCCTTGATTAGTGTTCCACATTCATAATTTGTTGAAGGATTAAATGGGCCAATAAACTTTTCCATGCCTAGTGATGAACACCATTCTGCCGCTGCATTAAATAAGCTTTCAAAAACTTTTATATCGTCGATGGCATCGAGGAATCCCCAATGTCCTTCTTTTGAATTATGAAATTTATTATAGTTATGATTATTGATGGCCATGATTCTTCCAACATCTTTTCCATCTTTAATGGCGATATAGAAAGCACATTGGGCCGTATTGTAGAAAGGGTGGCCTGACTTGAATAACTTATTTAGCTCCATTCTTAATTGAGGAACCCAAAACTTATCATCTTTATATATTTCAAATTGAATATCAATGAATCGTTTACGGGCCTTTTTATCGTTTAAAACGTCTACTTTCTCAATATAGATGGCCATCTAAGCTCCTTTCTTTCTAGTGTCCCATTGTTGAAGGAAGATCAAATTCCTTCTTGGCCTTTGCAAATACCTCAAGAACTTTTGTTAGCTCACTCTTACTATGAGTTGCCATATAACTTGTTCTAATAAGGGCCTCTCCCTTAGGTACTGCTGGTGGAACAACTGGAGTTGCAAAAACTCCGTGATCACTTAGGAATTTTGTTACAAGCATCGACTTCACATCGTCACCGATGAAGATTGGAATAATTGGTGTTTGCGAATTATATGTATAGAACCCAATTTCTTGGAATCCATTTCTCATAAATTGTACGTTATCCCATAGTTTCTCATGAAGAGTGTCGTCTTCATTGATAACGTCGATACATGCAGATACTGTCGCAACTGCTGAAGGGGCCATTGAAGCAGAGAACATAAATGATCTCGCTAAGTGCTTTACGTAGTTGATAGTTTCAGCATCACCTGAAAGTACACCACCAATAGAAGCAAATGATTTAGAAAACGTTCCCATATTTAAGTGTACTTTATCAGTTACACCAAAGTGGTTCATCGTTCCTGCACCTTTTTCTCCCATCACACCGATACCATGAGCATCGTCAACGTAGATATAGGCACCATATTTTTCTGCAAGTCTTACCATTTCTGGAAGGTTTGCAATATCACCAGTCATTGAGAAAACACCGTCAGCTACGATGATAACTTTTTGGAAGCGATCGATATTAGCTTCAAGTTGCTCTTCAAGAGACTCCATATCGTTGTGACGATATTTAAAAGTTGTTCCCATTGCTAAACGTGAAGCATCAATGATTGAAGCATGATTTTCAGAATCAAAGAGCATACAATCTCTTGGCCCACAAATAGCAGATAGAGCACCAAGGTTCGTTTGCATACCTGTTGAAAAGATAAGGGCCTTTTCATGCCCAAGGTATGTAGCTAGCTTTTCTTCAAGTTCTTCGTGTATCGTTAAATTTCCATTAAGAAATCTTGAACCAGTACAACCTGTACCGTATTTTTCAATGGCCTTTATGGCCGCTTCTTTCACATGTGGGTGGTGAGTTAGACCAAGGTAGTTATTTGAGCCGATCATGATTTGATCACGGCCATCAATTTTTACAACCGTTCCTTCTGAGTCACCAATTTGACGAAAGAATGGATAAAGATCTTTAGACTTAAGCATATTTGCTTTGTCCATTAAACGGTCAGCTGCACTTGAAAATTTCAACGACATATTTCACATCTCATTAGAATTGTATTAATAAATAGAGGTAGCAGTGAATTTATCCATATATTGTTGACAAGTCAACTTAGATATATGCGTTAAGGTAGTACTTATCATGTTTAAATTATTCAACTTTTCTTCTTTTTTAAGTGCCATGATTCACTTCATCATCTTAACGATTTGTGCATCGTGTATTGGGGGAGATAAAGAGCTCTCTCAGACTGTAAGTTCTGAAGTGCAAGACTGGAAAATACCTTGTGATTTAAGTACTTTGTGTACGAAAAAACAACTTATTAGCTCACTTAATGGCCCAATTGAATTTAGAAAAACTCTAAAAGAGAAGATTGATAATAACTTTAATCAATTCTTTGATATGTATGGAAACGACTTATTCTATGTCTGCGCAAGCTTAATTAGTGTCGGAGGATGTCGTGAAATACAAATTGATAAGGCCTCTAAAGTATCTTTTGAATTGTATATGAAAGGTCTTGCAAGTTGCCATCACCGTCTATGTCATGACTACTTTCAACAAAATAAGGCCCAGCTTTTAAAATTGGCCAACTCTTTTGATTCACAGCTCTCACTTAAATCATATTATCTTATGGCAGTTAAGTTACCGCTTCCTTGGTATGATAAGGCCGGCTATTTAAAGAAATACTTAGAGTTAATAGATGCTAAAGTCCTAAAATATGAAGAACTAGGGCCACTTATAAGTGCAATCCCAAATCATCAGGGACTGAAAACCTTTATTGCTAAGAGGTTTTTTAAAATAGATGAGAATCTTGATGGTGTCGCTGTTTACTTAGCTCGTTATCAAAATGGATGGCATGATATTTATTATAAGAAGTTTCTAGCTAGTGATAATAAAGTTGCAATAAACGCCTTTATTAATTCTATGCCTATTGGTTGTCCTCAAATATCAACGATATTGTCTTTTAAAGATTTGATAGATCATAAAAATAAGAAGGTATTAGAAGAGACTCTTAATCAAGAAGAACTTGATAAGTATTTTTCGTCTTTAAAGCTTAAGAGCAATAAGGAGTCTAAGTGCCTTTCTTCATCGCCGCCTGCTTTCTAAGCTCTTCTCCACGGGCCTCAGAGTTAATTGAAAGAACGAGGTCTTCCTCAACATCTTTATCCATATTTTGAAAAGCGGCACCAATACCTAAAGGCTTTTCTGAGTCAGAATCATTTGGCCAAGTTGCTGCAATCTTAAGTTGAGGAATCTCAAAGCGCTTAGAAGCAAGTCTTACAGTGGCCTTGGCAAAGATGGTCTCTTTTGCAAACTTCTCTTTGAATTCAGAAGAGCAATTAAAGCTTATTCCACCAGCAGAAATATCATTGCAGTCAAATACATCTTCTTCAATTTTAATTTGAATAGGGATATATGAGTTTGCGTGTAGTCGATAGTTAGTACGTTGCTGACTTTTATAGAAAGGTCGATCAGCTTTAAGACTATATAATTCACTTGCTGAATTGAAACTTAGAAACGAGCTAGAGAATAGGTATACAGACTTAAAAGTGATTTTAATTAGAACTTCACTTTCTTTATTCTTTGAACCAGCAAGTTTCGCAATGATGCTTGCGTCAAAATCTACTGAAAGTTCAAGGTTGTCTTCATCGAGAGATTTTATTTTAAATTTTTCGACTTTGTCTTTGTCTTGACCTTTTTGCCAAACCTCTACGCTAAGTCCGTCACTTACGGCCCTTCTTAAAAAACTTAACCTCTCATCCTTGGGGATTTCAGAGAAATAAAATTTCTTATTAGCATCCATCTTACTAGCTCACTTTAAATTATTGAATTATTGCGTTAACTATTTAATATTAAATATATTTTAATCAAAGTTTTCATTCAGTTCAAATTGTGGCAAATTCTAGAAATAAATGCCTTATAATGAGCAAAATCGTTATTTTAGATACTTATAGATAGTTAAAAAGGACGTACGTATGAAAACAGAAACTCCAGTAGTCAAGTATTTGGCCGACTACAAGGCCCCAACTCATAAAATTGAAACAGTGGACCTTGAATTTCATCTCGATGATACACAAACTCAAGTTTTTTCAAAAATGAAAATCACACCAGTTAATGGAAATACTCTTGAATTAAATGGTGAAGAGTTAAAGCTTAAAAGCGTAAAAGTTAATGGAGAAGAGTTTTCAAATTATAAGGAAGAAAACGAGATTCTAACTCTTACTGGTCTTCCTAGCGAAGCTTTCACTTTAGAGATTCATAATGAAATTAACCCTAAAGCAAACACTGCTCTTGATGGCCTTTATAAGTCAGGTGGGATGTTTTGTTCACAAAATGAACCAGAAGGCTTTAGAAGAATAACTTACTTTATCGATCGTCCAGATAACTTAAGTGTTTTTACGACAAAGATCATTGCAGATAAGAAAGACTATCCATTTCTTCTTTCAAATGGAAACTTAATTGAAAGTGGAGATCTTGAAGATGGAAAGCATTTTGCTGTATGGAATGATCCATTTGCAAAGCCTGCTTATCTATATGCTCTTGTGGCAGGAGATCTTGCTGTTATTGAAGATACATTCAAAACGAAGTCTGGACGTGACGTTAAGCTTCAGGTTTTCGTTGATAAAGGTAATGAAGAAAAGTCACATCATGCAATGGAATCACTTAAGAAGTCGATGAAGTGGGATGAAGAAAGATTTAGACTCGAATACGACCTTGATATTTATATGATCGTCGCTGTTGATTCATTCAATATGGGGGCGATGGAAAATAAAGGCCTTAATATTTTTAATTCAGCTTATGTACTTGCTTCAAAAGAAACTGCTGAAGATAGAAACTTCTTTGGTATTGAGTCAGTTGTTGGTCATGAGTATTTTCACAATTGGACAGGAAACCGTGTAACTTGTCGTGACTGGTTCCAGCTAACACTTAAAGAAGGTCTAACAGTGTTTAGAGATCAAGAATTCTCTGCCGATCTAAATTCAAGATCAGTATGTCGTATTAATGATGTGAGAAACCTAAAGGCCGCTCAATTTCCTGAAGATGCAGGTCCTCAATCACACCCAATTCAGCCAAAGTCATATATCGAAATGAATAACTTCTATACAATGACGATTTATGAAAAAGGTGCTGAAGTAATTCGTATGTACCATACACTTCTAGGAGAAGAAGGCTTCCAAAGAGGGATGGATAAGTACTTTGAGCTTTATGATGGACAGGCCGTAACAACGGCAGACTTCACTCATGCTATGAGTGTTGCCAATGATAATTATGACTTCTCACAATTTAGAAGATGGTATGACCAAGCGGGAACACCTGTTTTAGATATAACAACTAAATATGATGAAGCAGCTAAAGAATTTACTTTAACAGTTAATCAATCGACTCCTGCAACTCCTGGGCAGCCAACGAAAGAGCCTTTTCATATGCCTTTCTTACTAGGGCTTCTTGATAGTGCTGGAAATGATATGACATTAGCTTTAAAGAACCGTGATGATCAAAATGATCTCGATCGTGGACTCCTTCATATAAAAGCGGATACTGAGACATTTGTATTTGCCAATGTTAATGAAAGACCAGTTGCTTCACTAAATAGAAATTTTAGTGCGCCAGTTGTTCTTCGCTCTGACTTAACTGATGAGGACTTCGTTTTCTTAATGGCAAATGATAATGATGACTTTAACCGTTATGAAGCTGGACAAGCTCTTGCCTTAAAGAATATTCACGCCATGCTAAAAGATGAAAATCATCAAGTTGATGAACTATTCATTAAAGCATGGGGATCGATTCTAAATGATAATAATATTGATGAAGAATTTAAGGCAGTTTGTCTTTCTCTTCCATCGATGATTGATGTTGCTGCAACAATTGATATTCCAAATTACCGTGCAATCCATGAAGCAAAAGATAAGCTATTTAAGCTTCTTGCTAATACTTACAAATTAGAATTAGCTTCAATTTATAATGACCTTAGTACAGAGAGACCATTTAAGGTTGATGCTAAGGCGATGGGAGAGAGAAAGCTAAGAGGATTTGCTCTAGCGTGTCTTTCAACAGTTGAAGAGCATAAAGAGCTTGCTCGTGAATGCTTCAAGTACGCAACGAATATGACAGATATGATGAACTCATTAAGTGTTATGGTTAATGAAAACTTACCAGGTTGTCAGGAATCATTAAAAGAGTTCTATGATAAGTTCAAAGACCAAACTCTTGTTATGCAAAAGTGGCTAAGTGTGCAAGCTTCATCTTGCGATGATACTACTTTTGATAAGGTTCAAGAGCTAATGAAAGACGAAGTCTTTGATATGAATGTTCCAAATCTTGTTTCAGCTCTAATTGGTTCATTTGCACGTAATAAAGTTCAATTTAACCATGAAAGTGGACGAGGGATGAAATTTATTGCTGAAATGATTAGAAAGGTTGATGCAATTAACCCACAATCTGCTTCAAGACTTGCTGGTGCATTTAATGATTACCGTAAGATGCCTGCTGATCTTAAAGAGATAGCAAAGGCCGAACTTACTGCTATTGTTGAAAGTGATAAAACATCTAAGAATGTTTACGAAAAATTATCTAAAACATTAAATTCATAAAGGATATTAGACGTGAGTGATGACATTTTTACAGAGAAACTTGAGTTGAATTACACAGAGGTTGCTCCTGAGATCAACTTTGAGGAATTTGAAAAGGTTATCACTTCACGTCGAAGTGTCCGTGTTTTTGGTGATGAAGAAGTTCCTGATGAAGTTGTTCAAAAGGCAATCGAACATGGACTGCTGGCACCAAACTCATCAAACTTACAACCATGGGAATTCCATTGGGTTAAAAGTGACGATACGAGAAGTCGTTTAGCAAAGTTTTGTTTTGGACAAAATGGAGCTAAGACGGCCAAACACTTAATTGTCTGTGTGGCAAAGACTGATACTTGGAGAAAGAATTCAAAACGAATGATTTCTTCGTTAGAAGAGGTAAATAAAAAGAAAGGGTTGGAAGTGCCAAAGGCAGTAAAGGCCTACTATAGTAAGGTCACTCCGATGGCCTATGGTTATATGGGACCTTTTGGAATCTTATCTCCTTTTAAATGGCTCTTCTTCAATACAATTGGTCTTTTCCAAGTGATCTTTCGCGAGCCAATGTTTCCATCCGAGCTTAAAACTTGGGCCCATAAAACAACAGCATTAGCTTGTGAAAATATTATGCTCTCTGTAAGAGCTCAGGGATATGACACTCTTCCGATGGAAGGCTTTGATGCTAAGAGAGCAAAGAAGTTACTAGGTCTAGGATGTCATGATCATATTACGATGATCTTGGGCGTTGGGAAGAGATCTGAAAATGGGGTATATGGGCCACAATTTCGATTCCCTAAGGAAGAGTTCATTAAGAAGCACTAATGTAAGAATTGGTTGTTTGTTTCTTACACAGATCTTTATTAAAATAGTAATTCAATTATAGAAAAAGGATTTTCTTATGAAGTACTTATTATGCTTATTAATTTCTATTAATATTTTTGCATTAACTCCAAATGATCTAATGGGGTGTTTTGAAACAATTAAAATTAATGATTCATCTATCTCGTATGGGCCAGATTACGAACGTAATTTATCAACCTTCGAGGACTTTGGGACTTCTTATACTTACCGTAATATTCAGTCTAATCGTGCAGAGCAGATTAATGTTTTCACTTTCTTTCAAGGTGTTAGAGATGAAGTCTATTATTCCTACTCACCAATGGTATTTTTTAAGAACTTAGGAAAGTATGAATCAGGTGAGGCAAGTCTTTCTTATGAAATTGATGAAGATATCTATATGAGAGATTCAAGAACTTATGCTTATAAGAAAGTGGATCATCGTATGAGCTTTTTTATAGAAAAAAGAGGTGATTTCTACGAGGGGAGCGTTGAGTTGATTTCTCATATCAGAAATATTGACCGCGGATTCTCTTTTATTTTAAAGAAAGTTACTTGTCCTACATCATACTAATGTCATAAATGGATTTTACTAATAGGCCAACGAGGACGACATTAAATGCTGTTGTTACCGTTGTCCTATTTTCTTTAAGTACCTGGTTTGATCCAAGGTAGTTTCCAATTAAACCGGCCGGAAGTGCAATGGCCACAACTTTCCACATGATTACTCCTTTTATAAGAAAGGTTATAAAGGCCGCAACATTACTTGTGTAATTAATAAACGCAGCATGTGGTGAAGCTTTTAAAATATCAAAATGAAGAAAGAACATCATGGAGATAATGAGAAACGTTCCTGTTCCAGGGCCAAAGAAGCCATCGTAGCCACCAATCATTAAGCCGATTATCGATGATCTGATGATTACTTGAGTTTTTTCAAGTTTACTTGGGTCCACAAGTCCACGTCTTCCTTTCAAATACTTCATGATGAAAATAAAAGGTATAACGAGGATTAATATGTAGACCATATGCTTTGAATCTAGAATAGAACTTAGTCGTGCACCTATTAAGGAAGCAATGAATGCTGCTATCGTAGGGGGAAGAATAAACTTAAAGTCGATTTTCTTATTCTTTATATAGCGAAAAATTGATAAGGACTTTGAACAACATGAAACACATTTATTAGTTCCAAGAATAAAAGGTGCGGGAACTCCTGCTGCAAGGTATGTCGGTATTGTTATAAGCCCACCACCTCCGGCCATGGAATCAATGAAGCCTGCAAAGAGTATAAATATAAATATTCCAATTCCTTGAATTAGAGAGATATCTTCCATTAAGGCATTATGCCTTATTTTAGATACGATTGCGAAGAGTATCTCTTAATGCCGCCTCAAGAAAATTAAATGAGTATTCAAAGCCACAGTCCTTTGTTTCTTCACATGAAACCTTTTGGCTATCTAGTAAGACATGTGACATTTCACCAAATATTGTTTTCGCAGCAATCTCCGGTAATGGAATGAAAGTTGGCCGATGAAGAACACGTCCAAGAGTTTCCGTGAAGTCAATATTCTCTATTGGATTTGGTGCAACACCGTGAATAATATCTTTTTCCGTTTCATGTTCAACCAAGAATCGATATAGGTCTGCGAGATCCCTAATATGAATCCAGCTCATATACTGATGGCCGTCACCAATTCTTCCAGCAACTCCCATCTTAAAAGCAGGAAGCATCTTTGCTAGTGCACCTCCTTCACTTGAGAGGACGACACCAACTCGAATAATTTTCACACTAATACCAAGCTTTGAAACTTTTTTTGCGGCCGCTTCCCAGTCACGACAAACTTGTCCCAAGAAGTCATCACTTGCATCACTATCTGTTTTAAGTTCCTCATCTGCTCGGTCACCATATATTCCAATGGCCGAAGTACTAATTAGTTTATTGGGAAGAGGAAGACCTCTGGATTGCAGCTGCTTTAATTTTTCATAAAGAAGGTTTGTCGCATTAATTCTTGAATTATAAATGCGATCCTTCTTCTCTGTCGTCCACCTACCATCTGCAATATTTTCACCGGCCAAATTAATAATTGCATTAACACCCATGAGTGCGGCCATATCCATTTGACCTTTTTCAACATCCCACTCAAAGTATTTCACTTTAGGAGTGCTTGTTTTTCCTTCTAGGTTGCGAGTTAAAATACGTACCTCATCATAACCATGCTCTAAGAATGAGTTTGTTAGAAATGAGCCAATAAAGCCTGTACCACCTGTTATTAATACTTTCATGGCGTCAGTATAGAAAGAGAATGTGATAATTTTGTCGAGAAACTATGAGTAGGCACTAGGATTTAATTGTACCTACTCATTTATGAACATTTTAATTATAGAATGATTGATTTTCCATCGGACTTAAGGTCACGACAAGCTTGTGAAATACGTTCAGTCATTGCATTTTCTGCTTTCTTCATCCAAGCGCGAGGATCGTACTTCTTCTTGTTTCCAACTTCACCTTCGATCTTAAGCATTTCATCGTAATTCTTGAACATGTGATCCACAACTGGACGAGAGTAGGCATATTGAGTATCGGTATCGATATTCATTTTAATAACTCCATATCCAAGTGTCTCGTGAATCTCAGAAAGTTCACTTCCTGAACCACCGTGGAAAACAAGCCAGTTTTCAGCATCTGCACCTAATTCTTTTGCAACTGCTGCTTGTCCTTCTTTTAATACTTCTGGACGAAGCTTAACATTTCCTGGCTTATAAACTCCGTGTACGTTTCCAAAAGTGGCAGCATACATAAATTTACCAAGAGGGCGAAGTGCTTTTGTTACCTCAACCATCTCTTCTGGAGTTGTGTATAATTTATCAGCTGGTGCATCTTCGTTATTAACACCATCTTCTTCACCACCTACAACACCTGTTTCAATCTCGAGAATGATTTCACTCTTAGCACATCTCTCTAAAAGCTTCTTACTCATTTCGATATTTTCATTTGTTGGTAGGACTGATCCATCAAACATATGAGAATGGAATAGATTAGGCTGGCCTTGAGCTCTTCTCTTTTCTGTTTCTTCAATTAGTGGAATTAGGAAGCTATCAACTTTTTCTGGATGACAGTGGTCAGTGTGAAGAGCAATGAGCACATCGTATTTAGCTGCAACAAGGTGAACGTGTTGCGCAAGAGAGATGGCGCCAAGGACTTCATCATTTAGACCTTGCCCAGATGCAAACTTTCCTCCGCCAGTTGAGACTTGAATGATTCCATCTGATTTCATATCGGCAAAGGCCTTGATTGCTGCATTTGCAGTTGACGTTGAAGTGACGTTAATGGCCGGATATGCGTATCCGCCTTTTTTTGCGCTATCTAACATATCGCAATATTGTTCGTAAGTAGCTATTGGCATCCAGTGCTCCTTTTAGTTATAGTAAGTGAGTTCAAAAACATTATAGAGGTCAAAGATGTCACTTGCAAATAAGGAAACACAAAAATTATCACCTAAAGAGTTAAGAGAGGTCTTAAAGACTGCTCGCGGCGATGGTGAAATTGATTTACTTATTAAAAATGTAAAAATCCTTGATCTCGTCAATGGTGAAGTGGTTGAGAGCTCAATTGCTATCTCTGGTAAAACGATTGCTGGAATTGGTAAGGAATACGACGATCAACCAGCAAAACGTATTTATGATGCCCAGGGGGCGACAGCGGTTCCTGGCTTTATTGACGGACACCTTCATGTTGAATCTTCAATGATGCATCCATTTGAATTTGAAAGACTAACGCTGCCTCTTGGAACAACAACGGCCATTTGTGATCCACATGAAATTACAAATGTAATGGGAGATCGTGGGTTTTCTTGGTTTTTAAGATGTAGTGAATTAATGGATCAAAATCTATTTGTTCAGGTGAGTTCGTGTATTCCTGCACTACCTGGGTTTGAAACAAATGGCGGGCAATTTGATATTATTGATATGAAAAAATACAAGGAGCATCCTCGTGTTCTTGGCCTTGCTGAAATGATGAATTTTCCTGGGGTCATTAATGGTGTAGAAGGTGTGCTTGAAAAAGTCGAAGAATTTGCAGAGTTAAATCTTGATGGGCACTCACCAATGCTTCGTGGAAAACAGCTTAATGCCTATATCGCAGCAGGGATTCAAAATTGTCACGAGACTATTTTTGCAGATGAAGCAAAAGAGAAGCTTCAAAAGGGGATGGGACTAATCATTCGTGAAGGCTCTGTTGCAAAGAATTTAAAAACTCTTGCTCCTGTTGTAAATGAGTTCAACTCTTGTCAGTGCCTTCTTTGTACTGATGATCGCAATCCATATGAAATATTCAATGAAGGTCATATCAATTATATGATTAAGAAGATGATTAATGAGCTTGGTACACCTGCTCATATTGCTTATAGGCTATCAAGCTTTTCAGCAGCAAAACATTTTGGATTAAAGAAGCTAGGCTTAATTGCTCCTGGCAAACAAGCAGATATTGTTCTTGTTGGAAAACTTGAAGATGTCGATGTGAAAGAAGTTTTCAAAAAAGGTGAGCTTGTAAGTGAGTTAGATCTTCCATCTAAAGTTATGGATAAACTTAATAAGTCTGAACCTCCAAAAGAGAATACAATCAAACGAAGCTTCTTAGCACCTACAGATTTTAATTATGATTTAAGTGCTGGAACTTATAATGTGATGGAAATTGTAAAAGATGAAATCATCACTAATCACTTAAAAGTTAAGTATGATGGTGAAGAATTTGCTGAAGATGATATTTCATATATCACTGTGATTGAGAGATACGGTCAAAAAAGAAAACCAAGCCTTGGTTTAGTAAAGGGGATGGGGCTTACGAGAGGGGCCATCGCTTCAAGTGTTGCTCATGACTCTCACAATATTGTCGTCATCGGAAAGACTCCACAGGATATTGCAACAGCGGCAAACGAAATTATCGAAAATGCCGGTGGTTTCTGTGTCGTTGATAAGGGGAGAGTAACAGCATCTCTATCTCTACCTATTGCTGGACTTCTTAGTTTAGAGTCAGCTGAAACAATTAATGAAGGAATTATCCAATTAAAAGAAGCCTGTAAGGAAATTGAAGTAGCAGTAAATGAACCATTTATTCAAATGGCCTTCCTTGCACTACCTGTAATTCCAACTTTAAAAATAACAGATATGGGATTAGTTGATGTAACGAAGTTTGAGTTCATCGATCTTAAATGTGAAGATTAAAAAGTTATTAGATTATATTCCTGGTTGGTTATTCCTAACAATTATTGTTGGTATTACCGTCATATTTCTTGATCCTATCATGGCCCTTTTAGAAAAGCGGGTAGTTCAAGTTGAGGCAAATAAGCTTCGCTCTGATGCAAAAACTATATGTTTTCGTGACGATTTTCCCCAAGGACGTCAATTACAAGCTTGTCGTGATGGAAGTTTCTATGCTCAAAAAGACAATGACGATGAGCTTCATCAAACATATCTAAAACGTTTGTGTGACCTTGATGACCCTCGATCGTGTTATGAGTATGCGAGCAAAAATTTTTCAAAAATAACAAGCGCTGATTACCAAGTACTCTTAGAAAAGGCCTGTCGAAATGGTGCTGGAGGGATTATGCTGGCCTGTGGAAAGCTTGCTCCACTCATTGAAGACACCTCACCAGAATTTGCTAAAAAGTATCTCGAATATGCCTGTGCGGCAGGTCATAAAAAGTTCTGTAAGTAGCTCTTTATTCACGCTTTATGCATTGCGTTTTACCTTGTTATACCTGTCCCATATTTGCTTCCCAAATTTAGTAAATTATGGTTAAATTCCGTCTCACTCAAGATTTATAACTAAATGAAAATACGAGGTTTGAAATGGCAAATGTTCTTAAGCCTAAGAAGAAGTACACTTGGAAAAATACAGATAAGGCCACACTAAAGCAGTGGTATGAACTACTGACACTTGGACGCATGTTAGATAACCGTGCACCAAACTATCTTAAACAAGCAATTGGTTGGTCTTACCACGCACCATATGCTGGACATGATGGAATTCAACTAGCTATCGGTCAAACATTTGAGCTTGGTAAGGATCATTTATACCCATACTACCGTGATATGATGACAGCATTTTCAGCTGGTCTAACGACTGAAGAAATTCTTTTAAATGGTATTTCAAAAGCAACTGACCTTGCTTCTGGTGGACGTCACATGTCTAATCACTTTGCAAAGCCTGAGTGGAATATTCATAATGTTTCTTCATGTACAGGTAACCACACACTTCACGCTGTAGGTACTGCAAGAGCATTTAATCGTTATAAGCACGATGGTGTTGTTTATTCTTCACAAGGTGAGTCTTCAGTTTCTGAAGGTTATTGTTATGAAGCGATCAACGGTGCATCTCGCGAGAAGCTTCCTGTCGTATTCGTATTCCAAGATAATGGATACGGTATTTCAGTTCCAAAATGTGATCAAACAGCTAACGAATACGTTGCAGATAACTTCACAGGTTTCCTAAACCTTTCAATCATCCATTGTGATGGGAAAGATATTTTTGATTCAATGAATGCAATGGCAACAGCTAGAGAAATTGCAGCTACTCAACAAGAGCCTGTAATTGTTCACGCTCGTTGTGTTCGTATTCACTCTCACTCTAACTCTGATAAGCACGAGCTATATCGTTCAGAAGAAGAAAGAGCAGAAGCAGCAGCACAAGATCCGCTAGTTGCATTTAGAAAAGAGCTTATTGCAAAGAAGATCTTTACTGAAGCAGAGCTTGATGAAATGGATGCAGTTGCAAAAGCTGAACTTCTTGAAGCACACAAGAAAGCAATGAAAGCTCCAAATCCAACTCCAGAGTCAATTTATGATTTCGTACTTCCTGAACCACACGTTCCAACGAAGTATGTTGATGGAACTCATAACGAGTCAGGTGAAGAGATGAAGTTCATTGATGCAATTAATGGACAACTAAAGAAAGAATTTAGAAACAACCCTGACACTTATATTTGGGGACAAGATATGGCCAACAAAGACAAGGGTGGTATCTTCAATGTTTCTAAAGGAATGCAACAAGAATTCGGTAAAGAGCGTGTATTTAATGGCCCAATCGCTGAAGACTATATCCTAGGAACGGCAAACGGTTTTTCTCGCTATAATAAAGATATCCGCGTTGTTGTTGAAGGTGCAGAGTTCGCTGATTATTTCTGGCCAGCAATGGAGCAATACGTAGAGTGTTCTCATGACTACTGGAGATCAAACGGTGCCTTTGCTCCAAATATTCTCATCAGATTAGCTTCTGGTGGATATATCGGTGGTGGTCTTTACCACTCTCAAAACTTAGAAGGTAACCTTGCAGGTATCCCTGGTGTACGTATCGTATGCCCAGCATTTGCTGACGATGCTGCTGGTCTTTTAAGAACTGCAATGAGAAGTGAGGGGCCAACGCTATATCTAGAGCCAAAAGCTCTATATAACGCAAAACAAGCTATGACTGTTGTACCAGAGGACTTTGAAGTTCCTTTTGGTAAGTGTCGTGTAAGACGTGAGGGGACAGATCTTTCACTAATTACATATGGAAATACTGTTCATCACTGTCTTGAAGCAGCTGAGAAATTATCTGAACAAGGTTACAGCGTAGAAGTTGTAGACCTTAGATCAATTGCTCCACTAGATGAAGAGGGAATTCTTGCTTCAATTAAGAAAACAAATAGAGCACTTGTTGTTCACGAAGATAAGGTCTTTGGTGGATTTGGTGGTGAAGTTGCGGCCATGATTAACGATAAAGGATTTGAGCTTCTTGATGCTCCAGTTCAACGTGTTGGTTCAACTTTCACTCCAGTTGGTTTCAATAGAATCCTTGAAAAAGCAATCCTTCCAAACACTGATCGTGTTGTAGAAACGGCCCTAAAAGTATTAAATTACTAAGCATTCGCAAAATTTAGATATTGCAAAGGCCTACATTATGTAGGCCTTTTTTATAGGTAAGTATCAGATATCACGTAAGATTTTTGTACAATTTGATGTAAAACTTTCAATTATATAGAATTTATTGGATACGGGTTCCTCATTAATGTACATTTTCATATATACAAATATTTTTGAGGCTACTTTGAAGATTATATCTATCATTGCTATTTTGTTATTAATTTCTTGCGGAGATAAGAATACTTATCAAGTTAATGAAGTTTCAACTATCTCAAATGATAATGAGAATACACAAAGTAGTGAAGATAATAATCGTTCATCTCAAGATGATGTCCAGCTTAGTACGTCAGTCTTAGCTCCTTCTGCAATACCTTTTATTGGTAAGAGATTTAGTATTAAAAATACTTCAGACTTGAAATACGTCGATTTTAGTTATCAAAGAGTCTCTGATACAAGTCAACTTAATAATATTGAATTTAAAGAAGGTCCAAGATACGCAAAGCTTAATGGTATAAAACTTGTCATTAATGAAGGTAATAGACTTTATACTTATTTGGCCAATAATCTTGATATTAAAATTCTTGAAATTAATGCTGAAGAAGTTGTCATTAATTCTAAAATTTGGCTTCCTTCGACAAATGTTACAATTAATGCAAAAAAACTTATCATAGGCCCTCTTGGTTCTCTTTCAACAACACCAACCTTTCTCCCAGATAATGCTAACAGCTTTGAAGATGGTAGAAAGGGATTAAAAGCAGGTGATATCAATTTAAATATTTCTGAGCTCGATATTAGGGGACATGAAAGAGTTATCTTTAATTTAGTTGGTGGAAAAGGCCAAGATGCTGGCCCTGGTAAAGATGGGAGAAATGGATCAATCCCTGGTCTTAACGATTTAGGAGATGGTGTTGTTTATAAGCAATACGCAACTCAGATCGTTGAAGATATTAATCCTCGAAATCCAAATCGATTTTTTACGATACCTGTAAGTGTAAGAGTGGATAAAGAAATTGGTAAAAAGCAATGGCCACAAGATGGTGGAGATGCTGTATCAGGTGGAAGACCTGGTATCGGTGGAGATGGAGGGAATCTATTAAGCCGTATCTCAATTAAATCAAAGTATTTTACAAGTGTTGGTGGGAAATCAGGTAAGCGAGCTCCTGACTATAAAGGAGGAGCTGCTGGACTTCCTAATCCTGCAATTCATGAATACTGGGTGAGTGGTAAACTTAGACAGCGTGAGATTAAAGAGTTTAGGCCAGGAAAAGATATTGATTCACCAAAAGCCAAAAGAGAGTTTGGAAATGATGGCCGTTATAAATTATTAGAAACCACCTTAGATGATCACTGGCTAACAAATGGATATCTTGCTAATGCAATAAAGTATGGTAAGGATTTATTTCTTGGAAATCATGTTGTTGAAGCACACTCTTACTTCTTAAAACTATCACAGTTTTGCACTGATATTTCATCAGAGGACGTGGTACGAGCTAATCATTGTCTTTCGATTTTATCAAATCTTCAAAACCTCAATCTTGGTAATAACTATTTTGGTAATTCTTTAAATAATGTACCTCTAATTAGCCTAGAGACATCAACCTCTATCTATAAAAATGAGTTATTAAATGCTTTAGAGGTTATTTATTTTGCGACTTTAAGTAAGAGTAAGAAACTTGACACCAAAGATAAGGTACGAATCTTATCAAACTTACAGGATTCAATATATAAGGAACTTGAAAAGAGTAATAATCAAATTCCAAAACTTCTGTGGCAAATACCAGATGTTAATACGTTGATTGATGAGTTAAGAAGAGACGAAAAAATCTTTACTGCTGAACTGCTCAGAGTTCAAGCTATTATTGAACAAAGAGCGAGAGATAATATAATAGATAGAAGAAGAAAAGCAAAGTTGTCTAAAGTTTTAAAATCAATTGCAACGGTAGCTTCAGTTATCCCTGTTGGAAAACCAGCATTGGGAGCCTCAGTAGAGGCGTTGACGAGTTTTATTGATAAAGGGATTGATTCTAATAGTCTCAGCGATACTATTGAAAATGTAAGTGGCCTTTATAAAGCTGTAAAAAAGATCGAACCAACAATTGCTAAGTCTAAAGAAGATTGGAACAATGGATTTCAAAAAATTAGATATAGCGTACTTCGTGATAAATTAGATGAAGAAAATAAGAGAGAGGAAAGAAATAAGATATTAAAAACGTATATGAAAGATATTACTAAGTTCGCTTATCCTATCGTTGAAAATACTCTTGCAGAAATTAATTCATATCGAAAAATTTCTTATCCAAAAGATGAAGTAGAAAAGGAAATCTTACGTCTTCAGCAAACTGATCCGATGTTTAATGAGTTAACTCTATTATTAAATAATATTCTCGAAAATAGAAAAAGTGCAGCTCAAAAAGTACGCCAAATAAATTCAAGAGTATCTAAAATAATGTCAGATATTAATGAAGGCTTTAATAAAATTGCTAACATTTCCAATGAAAAGTTTCTCTTATTGGAGCGAAATACTTTTTTACTAGGTCAGGACTTTGAAAGTATTATTGATGATGCTAAATATCGAATCCTTTTTTATAACTACAATCTGTATAGTTCGTATCAATATCGTTTATTCAATAATGAAGAAGTTGGCTTTTACGAGTCTCTGAGTTCTATCATTGAAAAAATGGAAAATGATATATTGATGAATGATGGCAATGAGAGTTCTGATTTAATGACCTACTATAGGTTAAATCAGGATAATCTCTCAAAAATATTTTTCAAATCAATTAATTCATTACGAAGCGAAGAGTTAATTAATGATTCAACTACTATCCATCTCAATGAAGCTCAGATTAGAGAATTAAACAAAGGTAATGAGATCTTTCTTAATCTGTATTCAATAAAAGACCATTTCTCAGGGCAAGAAAATTTAAAGATTCGTGATGTAAAAATTGATACAGACTTCAATGATTCTTATAGCGATCAATCCATTTCTAAGTTTCTCTTAACTATAGAACATGGCAATGATCATATTATAGAAAAAAACGGAATTACATATAAGCTCGGACAAGAAAGAACTTATGAATGGGGAGTTAGTGTTGATACTGTTTCAGGACATCACAGTGTCCTTGAGCCATCAAAGTTAAATTATTCTTTTCTTGAAAGATTAATTGGTGAAGATTTATCTGAAAATGAGGCATCTCAATTCTATGCAAGACCTTCACTTTTAGGAGAGTATAAAATTAAGTTTATCAATAAATCGTATCCTAAGACACAAATAGACTTAAAAGAAGTTAGTATTAAAATTGACTATGATTATATGAAAAAGAATTAGTATAATGAAAGGCCCATTAAATGGGCCTTTTTTATTTACTAGTTAATGTGAAAACCCCATCCCATTCTGGTGGCGGTGGAAGTTTCTTATAATCCTCACAACGCTTAATATAAATCTCACTAGGATTTGTCTTTACGCCTTTTAGATCAGGAAAACGCATATATTCTAATTCAAGAGTTACCTTGAATAACTCAATGGCCTCATCCCACTTTTGTGCTTTATATAATAAAATTGCAGCAGAGAATTTCTCTGATAGTTCTTTAAGGTAGTCAGGAGCAGTCTCTTTAAGCCCAAGGAGATCATATGTCGTTACAGGAATTGATTTTCCTACAACCTTAATTGTATCAAGTTCTCTCCATAGGAATTTATCACCGGCCATCTCAACTGTTTCTTTGGCAACTTGAGTAAAGATACCATACTGCTTTGCTGACTCTTCTAATCTCGCTGCAAGGTTTACAGAGTCTCCCATCATTGTGTAATTCATACGTGAAGCGGATCCCATATTTCCTGTCACAATATCACCAGAGTTAATACCGATTCTCATACGCATATCATGAACAATCTTTGGCCATTTATCTCCTTCAGAGACCCATTTCTTTCGAAGCTCTAGTAGCTTCTCTTGCATACGATGAGCCACCATACATGATCTTTGGGCATGATCAGGTAATTCCATTGGAGCACCAAAGAAAGCGATAATAGCATCTCCTTCATACTTATCGAGAGTTCCCTTTTCTTCTAAGAGAATATCAGTCATTGCTGTTAAGTATTCATTTAGTAATTCAACCAATTGAGTTGCGCTTAACTTTTCAGAAAAGCTTGAGAAGCCCTGAATATCTGTGAAGTAGGCGGTTCTAATTCCAGATGTACCACCAAGAGTCGGTGCGTGACCTGATTCATACATTTCATCGATTAACTCTGGAGAAATATAGTTCCCAAATGCATTCTTTAGAAAGGCCTTGTCTTGATTGGCCATGTAGAAATTTACAATGGTGTTCCATCCATAGCACATTGTTAGCGCAAAGAAGCACCAAAATAATTTTGTCTCATATCCTTGTTCAACAAAGTAATAAGTATCTGCATAAAATAATACCGTTACGAGTACAACTAAGATGGCCAAGTCATAAATTGGATTTTCTTTTAATTGAACTAATAGAAGAATAATAACTGAAATAATAAGTAGCAGCCAAGATAGTTTAGCCGACTCTTTAAATGGTTTAAAATAATAACCATCAATAAGCATCTGAGCAAAGTTCATATGAACCATTACTCCTGGAAGCATTGGGTGAACTGGCGTATTTCTTAAATCGTGTGCACCATAAGCAGTTGCACCCACAAAGACGAGAGCATCTTCAAATAAGTTTTTTAGCTCCTCATCATTTGGATCCTTTGTGATAATGTCATAAATTGGAATACGCTTGTAGGTTTCTTCTCCACCTGTCCATCGTACCTTTGTTTCACCTTTGAGATTTAATTCAATATCGCCTTTCTTTGTTTTTAAAATGGGCTTCCCACCGGCGGTACTAAGATCAAGTTGGGTTTTAAAGATTTTATCCATTTTTGATGGATCATCGTATTCGTCAAATTCCCCAATCCAGTGCATATAGGCAGTTAGTCCATATGATGGAACATGAACTTCACCGTAAGGGAAGGCGAGTGCTTTATAATGTCTAATAACACCATCTGTATCTGCTGTTGCTTCAATAAAACCAAGTGAGGTTTCTGCATCAATAAGCTTTTGTAGAGGATAGACTGAGTCTGAGATAAATGTTGGATACATCTCATAATTTGCCCCTCCAACTTTTGTCGTTAGAGCAAAAATATAAAGATCATCTGGAATTGATGTGTAATGTTCAGTTCCTCCGACTTGTAGATTGTATGGAAGAATAACTCTATTATTTGGTACTTCTTGAAAATACTCGATAGCTGCAACGAGATCATCATCAGGGTTTTGCCCATTACATGTCATTGAGTCTTCCGAGAAGAAAACATCAAATGCAACAATTTTTGCTCCATAACCACGTAACTTCTTAAGCATTTCTGCCCATTTTGTTCGAGGGATTGGCCATGAGTTTAATTTTTTAATCGAGTCGTCATCGATATCTGCTAGGATGATTTTTGGGTGTGGCTTTCTCTTATGCATTGTTTGAAGCATTCTAAAATCATAGAAACGGTTTTCAAAAAATGATGCATATGAAGTTAGATCACGCCATTTTGCTTCATAGTCTTTACTGTAAAGTGAGAAGAACACACTGACACATGAAAAGATAATAATTATAAAAAGCCCAATATTCTTAACAATATTCTTCATAAAAACCTATTTTAGTAATCGTAATTTAATTCAAATGATGTTTGATGGGCCGTATAATTACTGGCATCTTCATCTGATATATTATTTGTGTAGAGGTATTCAACACTAAAAGATAGATTTCTATTAATGACTCGAATGAACTTTGTATTGAAACTAATATTACTCTCAAGACCTCTTGCCGCATCTTGTGACACGTCATCATAATTTATAAGCATATCTGCAAGGCCAATATTTAAAGTCGTATTAGGAAATATTCCAGGATAGAGATAATCAAGTCTAAATAAGTGTGAGTTTGTACTAAGTGTCTCATTATTTTCGTAATCACTCATATCGTATTGGTAGAGAAGAATAAAGATACCATAATTCTTTTTAATAATTTGATCGATTGAGAAAATTGTTGATGAACGGTTTAAGCTGTCGTTGTAGTAAGTAAAACTTTGAGACTTAATAGAGATTGATGTATTGCCAATTTCAAAATGTGGTAGTTCTGTACCTAAGCTGAATTGATTTGATCGATAAGTATATTGTCTATCTTTTTCACTATTAATATCTCTGGCCTGATAATCATATGTGTAGTTTAGAAAAAAACGAGCAGGTTTCTTCTTATATTTATAGGCAAAAGAAAAGTCTACTTCTGGAGTGATATTATAACTATCATTTGAAAAAATAGCAGTATCATTTCGGTCTGAGTAAGTCGTACTTGTAAGTTCAAATCGAGGCGTTAGCGTATATCTTCTTTTAAAATTATAGGCCTTACTAATATTAAAGCGTGTTTGAGAATAGAATGAATCTTTATTTGTACCAGTTGAAGATGGAAGGTCATCAGATCTCGTCACGTTATTATCATAAGCAATCTTTTCACTTACACCTAGGTTTAGTCTTTGACTTGGTAGGGGAGCGCCATTAACAAGTTTGTCTTCTTCTAAATAGAACTCTTTTCTTATATCCGAAATTCTCTTATCAATATCATCAGCAGTTGAGCTATTTGGAAGTATATTAATAGCACGGTAAAGATCTGGAAGGATGTATTTTTCAACAATTTCAGATGCTCTATTGGTACCTCTTGCAATATCTAAGTTTATAAGGGCAACTTGATAATAAGCAATTTGCTTCATCTCTATTGAAGTATCTTTATTCTTTAAAAGTAATTTGTAGTATTTCTTTGCTTGTGGAAGATCCTCTTTAAGCTGATTGATATATGCAATGTAATAGGTTGATTGTTCAACTTTGTACTTTATTTTTATCGAGTTTTTAAAGTTATTAATGGAATCATCAAGTTGATTAATTGCGTATTGGGCCTGCCCTAATTCATAATAGATTTCTTTAGCGTCATTCTTATTTTTTAATGCATCCTTAAAGTATTTTATGGCCAACTCAAAGTCTTGAAGTCTAGCGTGAGAGACTCCTAAAAGATAACTTCTTACTCCTAAGTATTTCTGATCTTGTCTTTTCTTATATTGCTCTTCATTAAGCTTTTCTATTACATCTTCGTAATTAGCATTTTCAAACTCTTGATATATAGATTGTAGGCCTTGAGCAAATAGAGAGCAGCTCAATAGTGATAGAAGTAATAATTTCTTCAAAGTCATTCCTTTAACTTTAATTATAATTTTAGGTGCTTGCCAATTAATTTTACTGATAATTAGGGCAGTTGAACAGAGGGAATTTGGCCGCATTAGACTTAATGCGACCTATAGTTGATTTTTCTAGTTGGTTTATGGCTGCTTTTCTAAGATAACTCGGATAACAGCTCGATTTGTTGAAGATAGTGGGTCCTTTGTCGATTCAATCATATCGTCACGATCACTCATCGTATCTTCCATCATTTTATCTTCTTCTGTTGAAGCTGTCGTTCGATTTGGATCAGTAAGAGATATTGTTGTATCGTCCATCTTCATTGTATCGTCCATTTGCTCGTCCATGACATCGTATACATTGGTTACTTCTTTCATGTCTGAATTTGTTGTATCCATAGTAGAGGTTGAAGCTGGTAGTCTCGTTAATGAATCATCTTCTTTTTCGATAAAGTTACCGCTTTCATCAACTTCATAGTAGTCATTTGTGTACATACCTGTTTCTTTATCAAAACTCCCCATTTGAACAGGAACGATTACTTCATTTGTCATTGGGTCCATCGCTGCATTCTTTGGCGGTGGAATATAAAGTGCGTTCTCTGTATCAACATATCCACCATCTTTTAAGGAACCTTTAGGAGTATCTTGTGAAATTTGAACTTTCTTCTTTTTCTTTGCTTCACTAGCAGGGCCTCTAATGCTGCTGTCAACTTTTGCCATCTGATCAGCTACTTCTGTATTAGTTGAAGCACTAAAGCTCTTGCTATCAACTCCTGGAGGGATAATATTTCTTGCCATTGGCTTTGCTTTCTTATTCTTCTTATCCTTAGCATTTGTCATTTTTGAGCCATCGTTATTTTCAAGGGCCTTAAGTTGTTTTTTATTAATTTTAACTGGAGCAATTGGTTTTGAGTCGATTGCAGGCATAACTCCTGATAACTGACCTCTTTTAACCATTACGGAAGTAGGTGAAGAAACAACTTTTTCTAGGCGATCTTGTCTAAAGTCAGATACTTTAAACTTTGAAAGAGATCCCATTGCAACAGCACCTTCAAATGTAATAAGTGTTGTATTCTGGTTTTTCGAGTTGTAGTTAACTTGAAAGTCAGTTCCTCTTACACCCATGGCCGCTGTTTTCGTTTTAATAAAAAGCTTTGATTTCTTCTTATCTATTTGTAGATAGTTCTTAGAAACCTTTGATCTTAGTTGTCCGTTTACGAGATTAATAATTCCGGCCTTCTTTTTAGGAAATTGCTTAATTTCCATTTGTGAGTTGGCCCCAAGTGTTAGGTTTGATTTATCAATGAAGAGCAATTTAACAAAGCTTCGACTCTTTGTTGTAATACTGGCCCCTTCTGGAACCCAGTCTCCCTTCTTAAGTTTTTTCTTTGTCTGAGTAATAAAAACTTTCCCTCTTTTTTTCATAACCTTAGCAACACCTTTGTCACCGGCCGCATTGAGTATCGAAAAGTTCAATACTAGTGCAATTTGAAAAATGATGAATTGTTTTAATAGCTTCATGACGTCGTCCCCAACAAATTAAACTCATTTATACTTATCGTAATTCAAAGTTATTTCTTAAGCTTAAATATACGTAAATATTGAGAAATAAAGGGACTTAGGGATTTCTTATATATTTGATATGACAAGAAACTGTGGCGGTGAGGGCCACCACAGTATGAGTTTTCAGCTATTTATATAATTGGATCAAAACTATGGGCATCCGGCCTACCAATGGCCGCTTTCTTATCATCATTGACAAGAATAGGGCGCTCTAAAAGTTTTGGATTTTCATGAACTAGTTTTGCCCATTCCATATCACTTAATTCTTTACCAGCAAGACCTAGGTCCTTAAATAGGGCCTCTTTTGTTCTGATTAGTCCATCAAGTGGTGCAAGTCCTGTGTACTTGATTAGATCAAGGAATTCTTTTTCCTCGACACCGTCTTTTAAGTATTCTTTCACGCGAAAGCCAACTCCTTCTTGGATTCCTTTTGACTCAAGATACTCAAGTCCTTTACGACTTTTAGAACAACGTGGGTTGTGGTAATAAAGCATTAATTCTACTCCTGATTAATTATCATTTTTATAAAATTTTGGTATGTTAAATTCAGTAATTTAAATAACCTATATAGGATTTTAGCTATGTCTTTCGATATTGAAAATATAAAAAACGAATTTGCCGCTCACGTTCAAGATTTACAAAATCAAATTAGTGAGGAACTTAAGAGAATCGATACAAAAATTAACTTGAATGAAGATATATGGGAACGCAAGGACTTCGCTGGAAACCCTGGAGGTGGCGGGATCACTCGTGCTTTTGAAGGTGAAATATTTGAAAATGCAGGAGTTAATACATCCCTTGTTTTTGGAGAAGTTGACCCAAAATTTGCTGCTAATATTGGCGGTGATAATAATCAAATGTGGGCAACAGGTATTTCTCTTATCATTCATCCAACAAACCCAAGAGTTCCAACAACTCATGCAAACTTCCGTATGATTCAAGCGGGCTCAAAAGTCTGGTTTGGCGGTGGAGCTGATCTAACTCCATTTTATCCTCATGAAGATGATTTTGAGTACTTTCACAAGGTTTGGAAAGATGCTTGTGAACCATATGGCCATTGGGATGAGTGGAAAGAAAAGTGTGATAATTACTTCGTTAATAAGCACCGTGCCGACGAGATGCGCGGAATTGGTGGCTTCTTTTATGATCACTTCTTTTCTGGCGATCCTGTAAAAGACTTGGCCATGTTTAAAGAGGTTTCCTCAAATTTCATTAAGTCATACTTTCCAATCGTTGAAAAAAGAATGGATGAGGAATTTGATGATGAAGATGTAGACTTCCAATTACACCGTCGTGGACGATATGTTGAATTTAACTTACTTCATGATCGAGGAACTCACTTCGGTTTAAAATCTAATGGAAGAACAGACTCAATCCTAATTTCACTACCAAAAAGAGTGAAGTTTACTTATCGCTATGAGCCCAAAAAGCCGGAGCATAAGAAAATGATGGAGTATTACTTCCCTAAAGACTGGGCCTAGTTAGCTTGCTTGTTTATTGATTAATTCTTGAAGTAACTTATCTGTATCAATCTCAAGGCCATGTGTTTTGGCCAATGATTGAACTTCTTCAATTTTTTGCTCAAGCTTTGTAATTTCGCATAGTAGGCGGTAGCAATTGTTAATCATCATATCCTTGGCCCCTTTGTTAGATCTCTTAAATATAAGTTTGACATATCAAACAATCGGCGTCTAGAGGAAAAAACTTAACTCTTTTCATTTTTTTGTATTTAACTAGTAATTTTAAATACTTCCATGTATGGTTCCAGCTGACTTTTACGTAAGCATAGCTTAATCACGAGGTACCAATGTCAAAAAAACTACAAGAGCTACTAGCTGATCTTGAGAACTTTTCACCAAAACAAATGAGAACATTGAGAAATAATTTAAATAATCGACTACAAAGTTTCTCAAATGAATATAAAGAACCAAAAGAGCTTCAACCTTCGCATAAACTTTATGGGCTTGAAGAAGGTGAGTGTCGTGAGCTTCTTGGTGTTGTTAAAAAGAAACTAATTCAGGCCAAGTTTAGTTAAATAATAAGGCCGTTCTAATCACTTGTTCAATGTTTGTAATATAAATGTAAAAGCTTTGCTAATCGCTTTAATTGAACATTGTATCCGCGTATGCTTTCAACATGGAAAAGCAAAAACCCATATTAAGAGGTTGGTCACACCAGGTAATGTTCTTTGTTTCCCTTGGTGCCTGCTCTCTACTTATCGCAAAGAGTGCAAATACAACTCAATATATATCGACGATTGTTTATTCAATTGGACTACTAATGATGCTTGGGGTGAGTGCTTTTTATCACCGCATTCATTGGGAGCCTCGTAAAAGAGACCTTTTAGGTCGACTTGATCATAGTGCTATCTACGTTATGATTGCTGGAACGTGTACACCAATTACATTGCTTGTATTAAACGGTGAATCTGGATCAACCCTTCTAATAAGTATTTGGACAGTTGCTGCAATTGGTATTTTAAAATCAATCTTCTTTCCAAATTTACCTGAAAAGGTAAGTGCTCTTATTTATCTAATTCCAGGCTATATGGTATTGCCTTATGTCTCAGAGCTTATGCCAAAGCTTGGCGTTTCAAATATTGTTCTCTTAATTACTGGTGGTGTGCTCTATACAATTGGAGCGTTATTCTATGGATTAAAAATGCCTGGCCGAAATGCTAAATGGTTTGGTTATCATGAGATCTTTCACCTCTTTGTTTGTGTGGCAGCAGTTCTACACTTCATCATCATTTATTCTATTGTAGGTTAATCTGACATCGTAAACGTCAGAATGTCAGGATTTGAGGATTTATATATTCTGTGAATTTAATAATATAGAGATAGAAAATGAGTGATAGCAATATCAATTCATAAAATCTTCTTGTTTGTTTTATTTAGGGCACCCATGTGGGTGTCCTTTTTTATTGGTGCCATGCTCTTTTTGTTTCGCTTGTGCTAAGAGGGGTTGCTTATTTTAGCTGCGCTAAAATATCGCTTTTCCTTTGCGTGACCTTTCTCTTTGGCCTAGGAACAACAAAGCCGGGCTTGAACCCGGCTTGTTGAATTATTTTAATTTCTTTTGCATGGGGGCCTAGCGCCGCGTCCTATTGATTGGCTTTGGCCAATCAATGCCGCGTGCGCTTACCAATCAGGAGCAATATAAACATCAATCTCTGGATTATATTCTGCTCTCAAAGTTGATTTAATTGCCTCAAGCGTTCCCGTTGTTGAAGATGGACATGTTCCACAAGCACCTTGGTATCTCACAAGTAGAATATTATCTTCATATGATACAGTTTGGATATCTCCACCATCTGCCTGAAGGTATTGACGTACAGTTCTATCGAGAACTTCTTCGATATCTTTAAGTTCTTTAGGAAGGTTTTCACGCCTTTCTTTTTCTGGGTCAAACTCTTCAAACTCTGGATTGTGATTTGGAAGATCATGCTTGATTGTTTCTACTACTTTTTCTTCGATATCTTCCCAGTCTTCATAATTAAACTTTGTAATCGTAATCACATTTTCAAAAAAATGGATTTGATCAATACCTCTAATTGTAAAGAGGTTAATACCTAAGTTTACCTCTCCACACTCCATAGGAGTTCTAAAAGTAGAAGATCCATTCTTTTTTACGTCCATATTTAAAATGAACTTCAATGCATTTGGGTTTGGAGTTGGTTGAATATCAATATTTACTTCACTCATATAATTATCCTGTGTATTACTTCTTTAAAGAAAGTTTAATGCCTTATTTAATGCTTTGATAAAAATATCAATTTCTTCTTTTGTATTATACAACGAGAATGAGGCGCGTGCAGTAGCACTTACGTTGAACCTTTTCATTAAAGGCTGTGTGCAGTGATGGCCAGTTCTAATTGCAACACCTTGGCGGTCAAGGAGAGTCCCCAGATCATGTGGGTGAGCTCCATCCACAACAAATGAAAGTACTGATGCCTTTTGTTTTGCTGTCCCTATTACTTGAACCTTTTCAATCTCAGTAATTTTTTGAGTTGCATAATCAAGTAGTTCTTTCTCGTATTTCTTAATCACATTCAAGTCTGTATCTATTAAGAAATCAATAGCAGGCTTAAGGCCAATACCACCAGCAATATGTGGTGTACCAGCTTCAAACTTGTGTGGTAATTCGTTATATGTTGTTTTTTCAATAGTTACGACATCAATCATATCGCCACCACCTTGATAAGGAGGCATGCTTTCTAGTAACTTCTCTTTTCCATATAGTACGCCAAAGCCTGTTGGCCCAAACATCTTATGAGAAGAAAAAGCTAGGAAATCACAATTTAAGTCTTGTACATCGACTTTCTCATGAGCAATTGATTGTGCAGCATCAACACAGAAATAGGCACCATGATCATGGGCCAAAGAAATATATTTCTTTATGTCATTTATTGTTCCAAGACTATTTGAAATATGTGCCATTGAAACAAGTTTAACGTTACCTTCTTTTAAAAGCTCGACATAGGCTTCTTCATCAATATCCCCATCATCTGTAATAGGAATCTCTTTTACCTTTGCTTCAATCTTTTCTGCTTGAATCTGCCATGGAACAATATTTGAATGATGCTCCATTGTTGAGATTAAAATAACATCATCTTTTTTTACATAATGTGGAACAAAGGAAGCAGCCACTAGGTTTAAGCTATCTGTTGTACCTTTTGTGAAAATGATTTCACAACGAGACTCAGCATTTAAAAGATCTTGAATAGAGTCACGAGTTTGTTCATATTGAATCGTCCCATGCTCACTAAGGTAGTGAACACCTCTGTGAATATTAGCAACATCATTAGTGTAATGATTATTCAAAGCTTCAATAACACTGATGTGCTTTAAAGTTGAGGCTGCGTTATCTAAGTAGATTAGAGGCCTATCATGAACTTTTCTTTCAAGTTGTGGAAATTGGTTTCTAATATTATCAATTTCTAATGCCATTATTTAGCCTCGCTTTGATCTAGGTGATCAAATGCCTCTTTCTCAAACGAATCAAATAGGATTTCACTTAAGAAGTCCTGTAGCTTTTGGTTTTCAATTTTCATTATTGCATCTGAACAAAATGCATGAATAAGAAGCTTTTGTACGCGCTCTTTTGAAAGTCCACGTGATTGTAGATAGAAAGCTTCCTCATCACTCATTTGACCAACAGTTGCACCGTGTGCACATTTAACATCATCGGCGTAAACCTCAAGTTGTGGACGTGTATCAACGTGGGCCTTCTTCGATAGAAGAAGGTTTTTATTAAGTTGTTCAGAGTTAACTAACTGAGCATCACGACAAACAAGTACTTTTCCTGTGAATACACCGCGGGCCTTGTCATCAAGTACACCTTTAAATAATTGTGAACTTTCAGTTCTTTCTTTTATATGTGAAATCAATGAGAAGTTATCAGTGTGTTGCTCACCATTGATGGCATAGAGTCCATCAACACTACAAGTAGCTCCAACTTCATTCATGCGAACACGAATCTCATTACGCGACTTCTTTGCACCTGTTGTAAAAGTAAATGAATTGAAGTTTGCATCTCTTGCAATGTCTGCGTTTACACTTCCAGCATGAAAGGCGTTTAGGCCTTCTCTTTGTACCTTGATATGAGAGATATTCGCACTATCTGCAATTTTGAAATTTGTAACAGAGCTAATATTATATGCTTTAGTTTCACTTCCAGTGAAGATCTCTACAAATTCTGCTTTTGAGAATTTATCCGCATTTACATGAATTCTTGGAAGTGAAAATTCTCCTTCAAAATCAGATAGGTGAACAATTGAAATAATATCATCAGCAACATAGTTTTTTGGAACTGTGATATTGATAACTTTTTCAACTGCTGAAGCGTTTAGCATTGCAAAGATATCTTGTTCGTCACAATTTGCATCTTCTGCTACTAGATCGACTTCTTCTAAAGTGATTTCTTCAGGTAGAAATGAGTCAGCTTTTGAGTATTTACCATTTAGAAATACTGCTTGGTACTTACCAGCTACTTTTACGTTCTTTAACATCGCTTCTTGTGTTGTCACTTTGAAGCTTTCAGGGAGAACATCAGTAAGCTTTGTGTAAAGCCAATCTTCCATTTTCGTATGTGGAAGACCACGGGCCTTGAAATTATCAAAGGCCTCTTTATTTGATTGTGATTTAGTATAATTTCCTAAGTCACTAATATATTGATCTGTCAGTTCTTGGATATTCATAACGATACCTTTCGCTTTCTTATTAGTATTACTTAACTAGCCAGTCGTAACCTTTCTCTTCTAGCTCTAGTGCAAGTTCTTTTCCACCTGACTTGATAATTTTTCCACCACTAAGTACATGAACATAGTCAGGAACAATATAATCAAGAAGTCTTTGGTAGTGAGTTACAAGAACAATTCCATTATATTTTGATTTAATAGCATTAACACCTTTTGCAACAATCTTAAGTGCATCGATATCTAGGCCAGAATCTGTTTCATCTAGTAGAGCAAGTTTTGGATTAAGTACGGCCATTTGAAGAATTTCGTTCTTCTTTTTTTCACCACCAGAGAAACCAGTGTTTACTGGGCGATCGAGGAATTCTTCTCTCATCTCTAGTAGTTCTAGCTTTGGTCTTAGGAATTCTCTAAACTCTTCTTTTTTCATTTCAGCAGCACCTTGTGCCTTTGAAACTTCATTAAATGACTCTAGTAAGAAATCTATATTTGAAACTCCAGGTACTTCAATAGGGTATTGAAAACCAAGAAAGATCCCATTCTTTGCTCTTTCATCTGGCTCTAATTCAAGAAGGTCTGTTTGTTTACCATTGATATTGTAATCAATTGTACCATCTGTTACTTCAAATGATGGGTGACCAGCAATTACCTTTGATAGAGTACTTTTACCTGAACCATTTGGCCCCATAATAGCGTGTACTTCACCAGGTTTAACCTCAATAGAAATTCCTTTTAGGATTTCTTTTTCTTCAACTCTTGCGTGAACATCTTTAACTGTAAGTAAGCTCATATTTATCCTTTATATAATTTAAAATTATCCGATTGAATTTTCTAATTTCATCTCAATTAACTTTACTGCCTCAACAGAGAACTCAAGTGGAAGCTCTTTGAAAACTTCACTACAGAAACCGTTTACAACCATTGAGATACATTTCTCCATATCCATCCCACGTTGTTGTAGGTAGAAGAGTTGGTCTTCTGAGATCTTAGAAGTTGAAGCTTCGTGCTCTACTGTTGCGCTGTTATTTTTCACATCAATATATGGAAATGTATTAGCGGAACATTTATCACCAACTAGCATCGAATCACATTGTGAGTAATTCTTTGCACCGACTGCAGAAGGCATAACCTTTACGAGTCCACGGTAGTTATTTTCTGATTGCTCTGCAGAGATACCTTTTGAGATAATAGTCGATTTTGTATTCTTACCAATGTGGATCATTTTTGTTCCAGTATCGGCCTGCATTTTGTTATTTGTCAGAGCTACAGAGTAGAAGGCGCCTTGTGAATTATCACCGATAAGATTACAAGAAGGGTACTTCCAAGTAATTGCAGAACCTGCTTCTACTTGTGTCCAAGAAATCTTAGAGTTCTTTCCTAGGCAGTTACCACGCTTTGTAACGAAGTTGTAAATTCCACCTTTTCCTTGCTCATCTCCTGCATACCAGTTTTGAACAGTTGAGTACTTAATCTCTGCATCATCTAGTGCAATAAGTTCAACAATGGCCGCGTGTAATTGATTTTCATCTCGTTGAGGTGCTGTACAACCTTCAAGGTAGTTTACGTAACTTCCTTTATCAGCAACAACAAGTGTTCTCTCAAACTGACCTGTCTCCTTAGCGTTTATTCTAAAGTATGTCGATAAATCCATTGGACAAGTTACACCCTCTGGGATGTAGACGAATGAACCATCAGAGAATACTGCTGCATTAAGTGCTGCATAGAAATTATCTGCTGGAGGAACTACTGTTCCTAAGTATTTTTTCACAAGCTCTGGATAGTCTTGTACAGCTTCTGAAATAGAGCAGAAGATAACACCAACTTTTTCAAGCTCTTCTTTGTAAGTCGTTCCAACTGAAACGGAGTCAAAGACAGCATCAACAGCTACACCTGAAATCCTCTTTTGTTCAGATAGGGGAATCCCTAACTTTTCAAAAGTTGCTAAAAGCTCAGGATCAAGATCATCTAAGCTTTTTGGAGCACTCTCTGTCGACTTTGGAGCTGCATAGTAATATAAGTCTTCAAAGTCGATCTCTGGAATTTCTAGCTTTGCCCAATTTGGCATTGGCATTTTCTTCCATAGACGAAATGCTTTAAGACGGTATTCTAGTAACCATTCTGGCTCTTTCTTTTTTGCCGAGATCATACGAACGATGTCTTCGTTTAATCCCTTTGGAAATTCTTGTGTTTCAATGTCTGTAAAAAAGCCATATTTATATTCTGACTTTGTTAACTGTGTATCACTCATGTGTGACCCCTGTTTTATTCATTAGTAACTCCTCAAGTGAAACCGAAATCAAATGGTGATTCACATGAGAGTTAATTTTTTCTATTGGTGAAATTAATTCGCAAGCTAAGTATTTGTCACATTTTCCTTTAAGAGCATCACATGCTGTCTCTTTAACCTTTCCTTCGATAATATTACTTACTTCAAAAAGATTAAGATTACTTAGGGGACGACTTAGGAAGTAGCCTCCTTTGATACCTTTAATGGAAGAGAGAATTCCCGAGTTATTTAACTTCTGCATGACCTTAGAAACTGGATCAAATGGCATATCGTATTTGTCACAAATTTCTCTGGCCGAAGTAAGATTTTCTTCGCACGTGTGTCCATACTCTTGCATATGCTTAAGAGCTGTAAGTGCGTATTGTGTTTTCTTACTTACTTTATACATACTCGTAGTTAAATACCCCTTAGGTATTCCCATTTATTAATAATTTACGTTATGATTCATACTTAACGTAAAATAAGTCAAAAAACAACTTATTTAGGTCTATCTTATCAAAATTCTATAGTTAAACCTATCTCTTCTTCGATATATTTTGTTGGTTGCTCGACTTTTATAGAGGCCTGTAGCAGAATATGGTCATGACAAATCAAGAAAATGACGCAAACCAAGATAACGACCTGAAAAGACTACACTATATTGGCTCTCTAAGAGATGAACAGATTGTAAGTGTAATAGAGAAGCAATTACTAAATGAAGGTATTCATATAAGAAAAGAATTCGAAAACGACTTCTTTCATCTCTTTGTCGTTGAGTTAAAAGATCTCTCTCAAGCACGTGAAGTTTATCGTGTCTATATTGGGGGAGCAAAACCCATGGAAGTTAATAAAGACTGGCAATATGTACAAAGCCTAAGAATGGGACCAGCTACTATTATAATTCTCGCCTTGTGTGCAATTGTTTTCATATTTGGTTGGATTCTAAAGAATGAAAATCTCTATTATCTCTTCGCATTTTCAACTTCTAAGCTAGACCCGTATCATAATTTAAATGCTGGGGAGTATTGGCGAATCATTACCCCGGCCTTTATTCATTTTGGATTCATGCACGTATTCTTTAATCTTTTATGGTGGAAGGAATTAGGAAAGTTAATTGAATTCACAAAAGGAAGCTTCTTTCTTATTCTCCTTCTTTTATTTACAGGGATTATTTCTAATTTTCTCCAAGCTGCAATGAGCCCTGGATTCTTTGGAGGCCTCTCTGGAGTTGTATACGGTTTACTTGGGTTTCTTTGGCCTTATTCGCGATTAAATCCCAATTTCAAATTTAAGCTGCCAACGACAGATATCGTTTTGATGACTGGATGGCTCTTTCTTGGCTTTTTTGATGTCTTTAATTTTAAGATGGCCAATTGGGCCCATGGTGGTGGATTAGTAAGTGGTGCTATTTTAGGAATTATTTTTGCTCTTATTGACCGTCAAAAAACTCAAACTGACCAAGCTTAAGTTCACCAAGTTTAATATTTCCAATTGCGGTACGAATAAGCCTAAGTGTCGGAAAGCCAACTGCCGCACACATTCGGCGTACTTGACGATTCTTTCCTTCTGAAATTCTCACTTCAATCCAGCTTGTTGGAATATTTTTTCGATAGCGCACAGGGGGATCTCTTTGTTCTACTTTCACAAGATTTGATTCAATTTTTTTAACTTTTGCTGGCTTTGTCTTGTAATTATCTTTAATCACAACGCCTTTTTTAAGCTCTTCAATTGCCTCATTCGTAATATCACCATCAACTTGTATCAAGTATGTTTTTTCAACTTTGCTCTTAGCATTTGCCATACGGTCTTTATATTTTCCATCATTAGTTAAAATTAAAAGTCCTTCGCTGTCTTTATCAAGTCGTCCAACAGGGTAGAGCTCTTTTGGAAGATTGTAATCAATAAGGCTTAGTTGATCTTTATGATCCTTTCCAAATTGGCAAAGGACATTATAAGGCTTATTAAAAATAATATACTTAAATTCATCACTAATTTTTGTTCTAAAATTATCAAGATCAAACGCTGGCTTAATTTCTAAATTAATCATCTGATTTGAGAACTTATCAAAGAAGCTCAACTTATAAGCACATAACCTTTGTCCATCTTGTTCTTTTGAATTTGAATAAATTGGATCACCAAAGATAGGATGACCAATAGACTTTGCATGAAGTCTAATTTGATGCTTTCTTCCTGTTAGAATCTGAAATTCAATAAGTGAGTAGTCGTTTTTAAAGTCCTTTACCCAGTAATTTGTAATGGCCTTCTTTCCTCCAGAGGAAACAACCACCATCTTCTCTTTACGGCCTTCTCTTTGGCCTTTGATAAAATTCTCTATTGTGCCCTCATCAGCTTCTGGCCTACCACTGCAAATTGCAAGATACCTCTTATCAATCTTATCTGCTTGGTGAGAGCTAAATAGCTCTTGTAGATACTTATTTGCTTCTTTTGATTTTGCAAAGAGAAGAATACCTGCTGTTTCAACATCAAGCCTATGTACTAAGACGAGATAAGGTGACTTTCCATCCTCTCTGAATTTGAGATAGCTTTTAAGGGCGTCTGTACAATTATCTCGCATTGGATCGAGAGTTTTGTGTACAGGCCAGCCGGCCTTTTTATTTAAGGCTATATAGTTATCATCTTCAAATATAATATCATTTTCAGATAATCGAATTTTAAGTCTTTTTTTCACGAAATCTATTGTATCATGTTTAACATGACTGATTTACCAATTTCTGAAGCATGTGAAAGAAATAAAGAACCAATTTTTAATATTATTGCCCCTTATTTGGAAAAGGGTAGTAATCAACGCATCAAAAAGCCTAAGTTCTTTGAAGTTGGCTCTCTGACTTGTCAGCACAGTGCTTACTTTGCAGAAAAGTTTAGTGATGTGGACTTTATAACTTCTGAAATTAGGGCCAATCAAGAAACACTTAAGAAGTGCCTAAGTTATTATAAGCAAAGCTTTAAGAACTTAAATGGCCCAGAGGTCTACGAGGCTGGCTTTAATAAAATTCCTAAAGGATATGGTGCATATTATACGGCAAATACAATGCATATTATGTCTTGGAAGGAAGCTAAGACCTTCATTAAGGATCTAGCGGCCGCCATGGATGAGGATTCTGTCCTATTTATTTATGGCCCATTTAAGTATCATGGAAAGTTCACTTCGGAGTCTAATGAGCAATTTGATAAGCATCTCAAAGAGCGAGACCCACAAAGTGGAATAAGAAATTTCGAAGACATCTGTAATAACTTCTTAAAGAAAGGAGTCTTTCTAAAAGAAGATATTAAGATGCCTGCAAATAATCAATTATTGATTTTTTCTAAGTAATTTAATTACATTCGGCCAGGTACTTTGATTCCTAAGATAGCAAGTCCATGCTTAATGATTTCACTTGTTGCATAAGCAAGTTCAAGTCTTGCTTGTTTAAGACTCTCTTCACTTGAAGCGATAGGACAGGCTGCATAGAAGCTATTAAATAACTTTCCAAGCTCAAATAGGTAAGTTGTTAAAAGACTTGTTTTGTTTTGCTCATGGGCCTTAATTGCAACATCATTAAATAATGAAATCTTTTGCATTAGCTCATATTCTTTAATATTTTCTAGGCTTGCAGCATTGGCAAGGTTAAATTCTTTAGATTTATCAAAGCCTTGTTTTGCAAGTAATGAGTTGATACGAGCATAAACATACTGAAGGTATGGACCTGTATCTCCATCAAGTTTAAGCCATTCATTCATATCAAAAACAATCTTACGATTATTATCAATTTTGATCATCCCGTACTTGATGGCACCATTTGCAATTTTAGTTGCTGTCTCATCAATCTCTGTTTGATCCCATTCGCCTTGATATTTATTTAAGTAGTCCTCTTTGATCTTAGCTTCCATTTTATTAATAAGATCAGTTAGAGGAACGATATTACCCTTACGTGAGCTCATTGCTCCATCTGTAAGTTCAACCATCTCATATGGTAGGTGATAGCAATCTTTAGCTTGCTCAAAACCAATCTTTTCTAAAACTTTAAATACTTGTTTAAAGTGAAATGCCTGACGTGAGTCGACAATGTAGATATTTTTTTCCACACCAAATTCTTCAAACTTCTTAATAGCTAGGGCCACGTCTTTTGTAGAATAAAGGCCTGTTCCATCTGATTTAATCAGAATACAAAATCCTAATTTATCGTCACTTAGATCCATTCCAATAGCGCCATCATCTTTAATAAATGTTCCATCTTTGTAATAGTCTTCACAAATCTTAAGTGATGGAGCATCCATCTCTGATTCAAAAAACCAGCGTTCAAACTCAACGTCTGCCCATTCATAAGTTTTTTTCATTAGATCAATAGACCACTGTCGTGTCTCTTGCCAAAGATCATAGAATTCACCGCTTTCACTATGAAGCTGCTTTAAGATCTCTGTAAGCTTAGCTCTATTATCATCTTCTTTATCACTTCCAAGCTCGTCTTCTAGCTTTGTATTTGCAAGTGTATAGATTCTTCCTAGCCATTCTCCCTTATTAGTTTCTGGGATCGTGTCTTGATTGTGGTATTTTAAGTACCATAGACATTTTGCAACGTGAGTTCCAGAGTCTCCTGGATAAGTCACAGGGTGAACATCCACATCACAGTATTCTTTAATTCTAACCAAGGCATTACCTAAACATAGGTTTCTCATATGTCCCACATGGAGCTCTTTATGAGTATTTGGCTGAGAGTACTCAATCATAGTCTTAGGCTCATTAGACGTAAGCTTCTTTGTGAAAAAGTTTCCACTTCTAACTTCACTAATTAAGTTTTCAAAATATGCATCTGCACTAAGAGTGAAGTTTAGGTATGGGCCTTGTGCTTTAACATCTTTTATTAGCTTTGATGTCTCTTGTTCTTGGATTTTATCTAAGATTGCACCTGCTATTTGTGGTGGTCCTTGTTTAAGGGCCTTTGCAAAACGAAATGTTGGGAATGCGTAATGGGCCATCTCAATATTAGGAGCTTGGCCTATTGAATCGTAAATATCTTTTCTATTAAATTGCGCATCTGGGTAGGCTAATTTAATTGAAGATTCAAGAATATCTGTAAGTTTTGTTAAAATTGTATTCGTTTCCATTTGCATTTCACCAATCGTACTTTATCGCTATTTATTATATTTATGATATTATCGTATTATATTATTATAGTAAATTTTTTAAAAGTTGGCCTTAAAAGCTTTAAGTAGAAGCGGATAATAAATCAATGGATAACAAAATAAAGCCTATTTTCCTTATTTTTTCGATCATAATGACTATGCTCTTTACTATTTCTAGTGATGTTAAAGCACAGGAGACACTTACTCCGCTTGAGGACTTCACTCGTCAAAAACTCAAAGAACAGCGCGAAGCGGATGAATTTCGTCGTTTTCAAACAGAGTCTTCAATTGGTAATGGACTAAATAAGGGCCCTCATCTCATTTACTTGTGTTCTCGTCGCCATTTCGCATGTGTTAATAATGACACTATTAGAAATTGTGCTCAAAGACCTCAAATGAGTTGTCTTATAATCAAGAAGTTTCAAAACCAAAAACAATGTTTTAGTGAGCAATATGAAGTTATGTTAAAATCAAGAATTGATAATTTTTGTGACTCTGTGGATTAATTGATCTCACGATACATGAGAATATGTTTTCCTATATTCTCAACATCAAATTCGTCTCCACTTATTTCAAAACCAAGCTTCTGGTAGAAAGGAGCAGCTTCAACTCTTGCATTACACCATACAAGATTACAAAAGTTCTGTTTTATTATTGGAAACGCGACATTTAAAAGCTCTCGTGAGAGGCCTTGTTTTCTGAAGTCTTCAAGTGTTGCCATTCCCTGAAGTTGATATTGATTATCGATATTAAACTTACTGTTTCTATTAAAGTAAAAAGAGGCTACAGATACGAGATTATTTTCTATAAAAGCTCCTAAGTGGAAAGTTCCCGACTCAGTATCACCTTCAAATAGATAACTAGATTCAACGTTCTCAATTCCAAGAACCTTCTTCCTAATCCCGTAAGTATCTTTTAAATGGATTCTTTTTACTATCATAGTCTGTCTTTATAACAGATATTTGAGGTTATGTCACAATAAAGACCTAATTAAGAACAAGTTAAGTTGTTATGATAGTCGGTATTTTACATATTATAGGCAATTATACCCATATATTAAGGAATTAGGTGCTTGGTTATAATAAACACATGTCATTTAGCATCAAACAAGTTCAACAATTTTTAGAGAAACTCTTTCTTATGTTTAAGGAGGAGTCGCAATTAATAATCAGTCGTGTTGATCATTTTATTATATCAACGCCCTTAAAGGCCTTTATTATCTTCGTATGTGGAATAATTGGTCTTAGGATTATCACTTTAGGATATCGAAAGTATCGACTTAGAGAATTAGACGAATTGGATCGAGCACGTTCTAGCTTATATCGATTTATTGATTTCAATTCGTATTACATTATTATCTTTTTATGTCTTGATATTTTCAATGGCTATTTAGAGAAATTTAATCGTGCTGATTATCTTCTGGCCATGCATATTTTTGGAAATTTTCTACTCGTCTACATTCTCTATATAAATATTGGCTACCTACATAGTTTTCTAAATTTAAACTTTAGAGTCTATTTTAAAAGAAGTAATAAAGACTTTGTAAAAGATAGTAAGAAATTAAGATATATAATCACACTTACAACACTAATATATATCGTATTGTACAATTTATTCTCAACTTTTCTTGGGCATAATATTATAAGTATAATTTTCTTTATTATTTATACAAAAATTTTACTGGACTATGAAAAGTATGCAGACATCATACTTGCAAAGATTATCCCTTCTTCCATATCAATTGGAGCAAAGCATATTCCGAAGTTTGTAATTCATTATGTACTGCCTCTAGTCTTTTATATTTATACGCTTTTATATTCTCTTTACCTCGTTATTTTACTTGCTAATAACACTAGAGATTGGAGTCGTAATATATTATCAGGACTCCTCGAGCAGCACCTTGAAAACTTTAGACAAGATAGCTTTAATGAAATTGATATTCCTGAAGATTATAAAGCTTGTTTTGAAAATGAAGAAGATGTTCAAATCGTTCGTAAACCCGATCCTGCCGCAATGGCCTATGATCGCATTGATGAATGGTTAAATGGTGTTAATCCTTCTTACCATCTGGCCTTCTCTGGTGGTGCGGGAAGTGGTAAGAATCATATCTTAAATAAGATTCTAAAACGTTACTCTTCAGTGAATTCTTTTAAAATAAATATTCATGAAAAGATTACTGAAGGGAGTATTCTACATAAAAGACTCGAACAATTTGTAGGTAATGGGGATGAGGATGAGAAGAAATTTGTTATTGTAAACTCCGCTCATAATCTCTTCTTGTCAAAGCTTAATGGGTTTAAGGCCTTTGATGCGCTTTTTAATATTATAAATAGTAGTTCAAAGAATGTATTTTGGCTTACGATTTGGAATGCTAATTCTTTAAATCTTATCAAGCATATTTATAATAAATATGAACTTTCTGCAGACTCCGTTTTCATTAGACCATGGGATAAAGAAGAGCTTAAAAATCTCATTATTAAACGTCATGAAAAAAGCGAATTAGAGATACGTTTTCAGCCGGAATTATTTGAAGTTATGTGCCATTTTGGTGCTGATCGAAGCATTGAAAATGCACTTGATATATACTTTAGAATTTTAGGAAAACAAACTGGTGGTAATCCTCAGGCCGCGATTAATACGTGGTTGAAATCAATATTGAGTATCGATGATAAGAGTATCGAATTACACCTTCCAAGTAAGAAACCAATACATGAGATAGAGAGTTTAACAGATGAGTCTCTCTTTGTTCTTTCTACAATACTTTCGCATGAAAGACTAAATATCGATCAGATATCAGCAACAACTGATCTTAGTGAAAAGGTTGTTAACTTTGTTCTAAAAAATGGTCTTAATAAAGGCATTATTGATAAGGATAAAGAAGATAATAGCTATCTTATCAGGAAGGATTGGTTATACGATTTAAAGAAGATTTTAAAGAAAAGGAACTTTATCTATGAATAAAGCGCTTAAGGATACAATTCAATCTAGTGAGAAAGTAGCAAGCTTATTTAGTTCGATTAGTTCTGAAGTCATATTGAGTATTTTCTTTGGGTTTTTATTTCTTTATTTATTTGCAAAGACCTTAAACTGGGCACTTGAATACTTAGCTATAAAGATACCTTCTTATCGCTTATCGATTCTTCAATTTAATACAATTGCGACTCATATCACTTATATCGTAGGAAGCTTATGGATTCTCTATGTTGCTATTAACCCTTCTAAAGAAATGGTTTATGCCATTATGGGCTCTGGAGCAGTTGCGATAGGTTTCTCTCTAAAGGACTTAGTTTCTTCAATTATTGCAGGGATTATTCTCATTTTTGATCGCCCGTTTCAGGTGGGGGATCGTATTAGCTTTCGAGATAATTATGGCGATATTATTAGGATTGGTCTCAGATCTGTAAGAATTCGAACACTAGAAGACTCTGTTGTTACAATCCCAAATAATTTATTTCTAAGTGAAAATGTCTCTTCTGCTAACTCTGGTGAAAGAGATATGATGGTCTGTAGTGATTATTACTTTAAAAACAATGTTGATTTGAATCAGGTTTTACCAATTTTAGATGAAGTAACGAGAACTAGTCGTTTTGCTTATCTAAATAAGCCTGTTAAGATTATTACATCGAGTGAAAAATTTGAAGAAATAGTAGGCTTAAAAATTACTGTTAAGGCCTATGTTTTAGAAACAAAATACGAAAAAGATTTCACGACCGATATTACAAAACGCTTTTATCAAGGCCTAAGAGATGAGAGTTTGGAAGACTCACTGATTTCTTCTACATCGTCTTAGTCGTCATATATTTATTAGAGGGAGTTGATATGGAATTACAAATTTTTTACCGCTACTGCGGTGTACTCGGTCTTATTTACTTATTACTAACTTTCTACGTCATTCGAATGAGATGGAAGCATCGTGTAGGTCTTGGGCATGGTAAGAATGAGCATATGACCAAAGCAGTTCGAATTCATGGAAATTATAATGAATATGTTCCATTTATTCTTATGCTTACTTATTTTGCTATCCAAAAGAATGCAATTAATCTGATGGCGATTCACTTTCTTTTAGGTGGTCTGGTATTATCGAGAATTTCACATTTTATTGGACTTAGAAAGTCGGCCGGCTCAACAATCTATCGAATGTTTGGTACCGGCGTCATTATCGTGGCATTATTTGCTATAAGTATTACTTTATTAGGTTAATACAGATATCAAGGCTTCCCAGCTTTTCTTTGACTTGTTGGGAAGTCATCTCACCGAAAAGGTCTTTAAGCCTTTTATGAATTGAGCCATCAGTCTTAAAACGATCTTCATCACTTGCTTCAAATGAAAATGCTTCTCTAAATGATTGCCAAAATTTATCTTCTACACATGCCATAACGACAAAGTGTGAATCTTTTGTTTGGTAGATATTGTAACAAGGGTAGAGTCCATTATGGAGAAACTTGTGATCTGTATCTCTAATATCTTTCGGCCAAAATGCATCAAATACTTCTTGAGTTGATTCATAAAGATATGAGTTTATTGTTTCAACTTTATTTGATTCTTTAGACTTATACATTGCTCCAAGAAGATCAAATGCCATTTTTTGTCCAAAGTTAATACCTGCAAGAGGTAAAAACGGTGGAGCTACATCTTCAACAGAATTAATATTTCGCAGATGAAGACTTAGTAGGCCAGTCATGGCCAGTGCATTAAGGTCATGCATGTGGCTCATGGCCTCTTTTGAGGCAAGTGGAATCACTGCTGCAAAACTTTGTTTTACATTCTTTTGTATGTCTTCAATTGTGATACCAAGTTTTTGTTGAATCTTTTTTGGAATCCCCATAATTATGGCATCGGCCTTAAAGATTGTTTCTCTAATTTGCTCTTGTGCAGCCTCATTATTGAAGTCTAGTCTTAGAATCGTTTTATTTGCATTCAATTCTTCGTACCACTTAGGAAAAGAATTATCCATTTCTGCAAATAGGCCATAGATAAATGGGTCCTTAAACTTTGCATCTTCTATCTTGATTACATCAGCTCCAAGGCCTGCAAGTAATTTCCCTGCAAGTGGCCCTGGTAGGCGATGTGAAAAGTCTATAATCGTTTTTCCGGCCAATGGCCTTTCGTGTGTACTACTCATTTGTTGCCTGTGGTTGGTTTGGCTTTAAAGTTTCAATGAAGTGATCTAGTCCTTCACCAGTCATCTCACATTCATTTGTTCCACAAATTTCCCATCTTTCACCTTTGTCTTCGTGGAAGTCGAAAACAAAACGTGGGAGGAAGTAGCAGATAAAACCTGCAAACTCTTGATTTGTGAGCCATGCTTTTGGACATTTAATTACTTTATAAGCATTTGCTGGATATGAAAGTGCTCTTAGACCTTCTCCTGAACCCGCTGGGTTTTTTAGTACATCGTGAGTTACATTTTCCATAAGCTCTTTGATATCTTCAAGCATATCGACTTCACCAAATAGTACACTTGATCTTCTTACAAGTTGAATAAGCGTGCTAACAGGTGAGCGGAATGATTGATCAAAACTTGTGAAGTCTTGATTTGGATAAAGTTCCGCATCTTGATCTCTTATTGCTCGTGACTTAAGACGTCCATCTACTAAGAAGTCTTTTATAATAAAACCTAGAGTATCTTTTAGGTTCTCTTTAAATACAGGATTACCACTAAGCTCATAGATTCTTAATTGTGCTTCAGCAAAGAATACGTAGTCTTCTAGTAGTGAAACTCCAACTGGACGTGTTGTTGTATGTCTTAGTCGCATTCCCTTTGGTGTTGTTTCAAGGAACTTCTTATATGTTCCTTCAACGATACGATTAAATAGAGTACTTGCTGCACTTCTTATTGCTGGAATTTGAGTAAATTGCATTACATCTGAAAGTGCAGAGATCATATGAAAGTTCCAACTTGCGATCCCTTTATTATCTGTCATAGGAGGAATACGTAGCTTTCTTTCATTTAATAATGCTTTTTTAGCATTTCTAATTAAGTCCCAAGACTCAGGTGTGAAAATCTCTTGGGCCTTTTCGTTATTAATAGTTAAAACATTTAAGCCAGAATCAAAGTTTCCTTTTTCTGTTACGCCAAACCATTCCTTTAATTTATCCATATTCTTAGTAAGGGCTTCATCTTCTGTATCGAATCGTCCAAGTGCATCTTCAAACTCTTGTTGAGTATATGTGAAATATAGTCCTTCGACTCCTTCACTGTCAGCATCTTGAGCAGAGAAGAAGAAGTTTTCTTCTTCATTAAGCATTTCTGCTTTTAAGTACTCAAGCGTATTAAAGATACCATCAAAGATTAAAGGTGATGGGTAGAGCATACTTGTTTTTGCAAGAAGCTTTAAAAGACCAGCTTGGTCATAGAGCATCTTTTCAAAGTGAGGTACAGTCCAGTTATTATCTGTACTATAGCGATGCATTCCACCTCGAACTTGGTCGTAGATACCACCCATAAGCATTCTTTCAATGGATTTTATTATATGCTCACCATGTTCTTTCTTAACAACACCTTCAAGCATTTGCTCAATGGCCCATTCATAGAAAGCTAGTTGTGGAAATTTTGGAGCCTCTCCAAAACCGCCGTTTTCATTATCTTTAAATTGCTTAAGAACATCCATTACTGAATTTGGGTGAGGGAAGTGTCCCTGGAAGTCTACCTTCTCTGGAGAGATGAAGCCTTTTTCAATTGCCTCAAAAGCTTTATTCGAATTCTCAGTAACTGTTTCAACCTCTTCGTTATAGGCCCTAACAAGTTCTTTTAGAACATCTTTAAATGCAGTTGATTTTCCTTTTGCTTCTTTAGGAAAGTACGTTCCAACAAAGTATGGCCTTAAGTTAGGCATAAGAAACGCGCTTAATGGCCAGCCACCACCGTTTGTAAACAATTGACATGCTTGTTGATAATAATTGTCGATATCTGGATGCTCTTCACGATCAACTTTGATATTGATGAAATGCTCATTTAGATACTTTGCTGTTTCCTCATCACAAAATGACTCTTCTGCCATGACATGACACCAATGACATGAGCTATAACCAATTGATAGAAAGATTGGTTTATTATCTTCCTTTGCTTTTGTTAGGGCCTCTGGTCCCCAGGCATACCAGTGGACTGGGTTGTCCTTATGCTGTTTTAAATATGTTGATTCTTCATCCTTTAATCGATTAAATCCAATATCTGTCATTTCAACTCCTAAAAATTTATATATCTATTATGCGTGAAATATATGAAATTTAAAGGATAACCTCTTAATATCCTGTAATTAAATGAATATTTTTTGTAAATACTACTATAGTAGTGCGTTATAAGTTTATTTTAACTAGACGAGAGCGTTCAACGGGGGTAAAAAGCCCGTTATGAAAGCTTCGAGTGAGCGATATAACTCACATCTTGAACATTTTAGTGCTTACTGCATGAACGTAAGATCTTTGTTTATTTTAGGTCTGTGTGCAGTGACGGCCGTGATTTCTTTTGACTTCTTTTGGACGCCAGCAACGAAAAATTTTCGTGATCTAGGTCTACTTGCAGGAATCTCTTCTGAGGGGAAAGCCTTCACTCCTTATAATACTTATAATTTTAAGGATACAAACCCATTCTTTAAAAGACTTCATTTAGGATACCTTTCTTCAATCGATAAAAAGACTCTTGAAGACGCTCTTATCGATCATATGGAACATCCAATAGATAAAAGAGCTAAGAAGTATATTTCTTCACTTCTACACTTTGCTGAACAAAGACAACTTGATCCTCTTTGGGTAATTTCAATTGCATGGACAGAAAGTCATTTTAATCCGAAGGCCCAAAGTTATGTAAAGGCACAAGGTTTAATGCAGATTATGCCAAAGACAGGAGTATTTCTTCATAAGCTTCTTAAAAGATCACTAAATAAAGAAGATATTATTCAAATCTTACGAGTTCCTCATGTGAATATGGAGCTAGGCGTATATTATTTAAGTCGTCTATATAAGAGATTTGGTCTTTATCGTTATGCAACTGTTGCATATAATATGGGACCAGGCTTTGTTCGTCGTAGTCTTCGTTATAATCGTCCAGTAGGAATCAAGAATGTCTATTACGACAAGGTAAAGAAGAATTACAAGAAATTGTTAGCAGCTGTTGACTCGCTAAGAGAAAAATCACGTGAATATGGTCACGAGAGTATAATTCACGTTAAAAATCATACTTTTGACATTAATTACTATTTAGGTCTTGATATTGTTCCAACTAAGGAAGAGCTAAAGCTAGCTAGTAAAGATATGAAAAACTCACGCCTTGCGAAAAATTAACGACTGCATTGAGTCATCTTTTCAACTTCAAATAGTTTTCAAAAATTGTTATATTCATTCCTTATAATTCACAGGATAAGGAAGTTGTATGACATATTCATCAGTTATTGCCATTGATGGCCCAAGTGGAAGTGGTAAATCAACTGTTGCAAAACTATTGGCCAAGGAATTGGGGATTCTCTATATCGACACTGGAGCGATGTTTAGAGCGTTAGGCTTAGCTGCCCATGATGCCGATGTTGATCTTCATGATCACCAAGCAGTAGAAAAATTCTTAAAAGAAATCAAACTCGAGTACGGACAAGCTGATGCTCTTGTAAAAGTCGATGGTAAGGACTTAAGTCAAAGAATACGTGAGCACCACGTATCAAAGCTTGCCTCTATTATTTCACAAATTCCTGTCGTAAGAACTATGCTTCTTGATTTCCAAAGATCAATAGCTAAGGAAAAAGTGTGTGTCATGGAAGGCCGAGATATCGGTACAATTGTTTTTCCAGATGCTTTTATTAAGTTCTTTGTTACAGCTTCAATAGATATTAGAGCACAAAGAAGATACGACCAACTAATAGAGAAAGGTCAAAGCGATATCGATCTAGAACAACTTATAAAAGATGTAAAAAAACGAGATGAAAAAGATATGGGTCGAGAAGTTGCTCCTCTTGTTAAAGCAGATGATGCAACACTTGTTGATACTAGCGAGATGGATATCTCAAAAGTTATCTCAACTCTAAAACAAGACGTTCATGCTCGTGCAAAAGAGGTTGGAATAGATCTGTGAAATATCTCATCAGTCGTACTGACGCCATTGGATCAAATATACTTACAATGCCAATGGCACAGGCCATAAAAGAAATGGACCCAAATGCGACTGTTGCCTTTATAACGTCAAAAACTTCTGCTGTGCTTTTTAAGAACCATCCTTATGTTGATAAGGTTTTTATTTTAGATCGAGCAAGCTCCTATCCAAAGAAAGTAAAAAAGTCTCTGCAAATATTTAATGAATATAAGCCAGATGTCTATCTGTATACAGGAGGCTCTCAAACGCCAAACTTTGTTGCCTGGCTCAAAAAGATACCTTTTCGCGGAGGTCATTTAAAGAGATGGCAATCAAACTTCACTTTAAATCGAGCGATTAGACAAGTACGCTCTGAGGTTGAAGGACATGAAGTTTTCTATAATCTGGCCTTACTTGGTGAGCTTGAAAATTATTCAAAAGTTCAAGATAAAGAATATCTGCCATTTTTTAATTTTAAAGAAAGTGATTCAGATATAAGTGACTTTAATAAAGAATTAGAGGCAAAAGGACTTGATTCTAGTAAAGAGCTTATCTTCATACATCCGGGTGCATCTGAGGGGATTTTAAGTTGGCCTGCGAAGAATTTTGCAACTTTTATCAAAAGAATTAACAACATCTATCCTAACCGATTTAATTTCATTATTTCTCATATACCTTCAGATATGAAGTATGTGGCGCCAATAAAGAATGAGCTGGTGGATCATGAAGAAAAAAACATATTTTACTTTGATGGAAAGAAAGGTGGAATTGTTAACTTTCTAAATATCTTAAAACACGCTAAACTATTTATCGGGCCAAGCTCTGGAGCAATTCAGATGGCCGCAGCTCTTGAAGTGGCGTTAATTGCAATTTTTTCTCCCATCAAGAGCCAATCTTCTTTACGCTGGGGAGCAAAAGGTAAGGGCTTTATTAAAAATATTACCCCAAATGTTGTATGTGGCGAGCCTGATACATGCCTAGGAATAGAGTGTCCTTATTATGATTGTATGGCAAAATTAGAAGAAGATAGAGTAATTGAAATAGCAAAATCAGTTTTAAATAAATAATGGAATAACTATGACAAAATTAATTTCACCTCAACGCTTTGATGCAATTGTATCTAACCTTAGTAATATCAAACCGATCTTAGTGGTTGGAGATGTAGGGATCGATAAGTATACATCTGGAGTCGTTAATCGAATTTCCCCAGAGGCACCTGTTCCTTTAGTTGAAGTACAAAAGGAATGGCAAAAGCTTGGTCTTTCAGCAAACGTATCAGAAAACTTAAAGACCTTGGGAGTAGAGTCTACTCTCTGTGGAGTAATGGGTGATGATCTTAACGCTAATGTTCTTGAGGATCTTCTAGAGGAAGCAGGGCTTTCTACATGGGGAGTTGTTCGTTGTGAAGAAAGGCCAACTGTTTTTAAAGAAAGAATTGTCACTGATCACCAACAAATATGTCGTATCGACTATGAATCAAAGAAGCCAATTAGTGAAGATGTTGAAAAGAGACTAATTGGGCGAATTAACGAATTAAAAGAAAACCATGGTGCCCTTATCTTAGAGGATTACTCTAAAGGTGTTCTCACTGAAAGTCTTATTTCAAGACTTGTTAATGAATTTAAAGAGTCAAAGAGTTTAATCGCTGTTGACCCAAGTCGCACTACACCTCCATTATTTTACAAAGGGGTTTCTCTTCTTAAACCAAATCATGTTGAGGCCAAGTTAATGGTAAATCAATTAGGTTACTCGCAGGATATGCAGGTTGAAGAAATTGCAGATATTCTAGTCGATAAGTTGCAGCTAGAAAAAATCATCATTACTCTTGGAGCACGTGGTATGGCAATGCTTGATACTAAAGGTGATGGTAAGCTACATATGATCCCAACTGTTGCAAACGAAGTTTATGATGTTTCTGGTGCAGGAGATACGACGATCTCACTTCTTGTTGCCTGTTTAGAAGCAGGAGGCAGTCTTGAGGAAGCAGCATGGGTTGCCAATTGTGGTGCTGGTGTTGTTGTTGGAAAAGTAGGAACGGCAACTGTTTCTCAAGATGAGCTAAGAAATTACTACGAAGTTCTTAAAGAAAAGATGAAATAGGTATTTCTTGAGTGATTTAAGGCCAGCTACAGATGCATTGCTATTTATTAGCGTTCTCTATAATCATAAGAAGTGTAATTTAGAAGATATCATTGCCACTTTGGGAAGTGGTTATGAACGACCTATTATTTTTAAGCACGATTTTTTTCCAATGAAAGAGTATTATAGTAAGGAGATGGGTGAGGAGCTTTCACGCTCTTTTATTTTCTATCCTAAGCCTATTTCTCGTGAAGAGCTTGTCAGCATTAAGGTGTATTGTGATGAGCTTGAAAAAGGCCATCAGCAAACAAGTGGCCGATCGTTCAATCTTGATCCTGGTCTTATAACTCTTGATCAAGTTCTATTAAGTAGTGGTAAACCATACTCTCATCGAATCTATCTAAAAGACGGCGTTTACGCGGAACTAACTTATCAGTTTAAAGCAAATAGCTACCATCAATTAGAGTGGACATATCCTGATTACCAGCATCCCGAAATCATCCAGCAATTTAACTGGTTTCGCTCATTTTTATTGGCACTTTAAACACCCCACGTCTTGCCTTTTCGCACACCGCATGAAAAACTCCCAAGGTTATTATTGAATGTTTATAAATAGTCGAATAGGTGGGAATTATGATTGATAAGCTAAATGAGGCTTATGAAAAGTTTCAAGCTGAAATTGAAACTCTTAGTGCACAAGCAGATGTTTTATCTCTTAAGTCGAGTTACCTTGGGAAAAAAGGTGCCGTTTCTGAGATCCTTAAATCACTAAAGGATGCAACTCCAGAAGAGAGAAAAGAGATTGGACCAAAAGCAAATGAAATTAAACAAGAAATTGAGAAATTAGTTGCTAAGAAGCTTTCAGATATTGAATTAGCTCAAATAAATGAAAAACTTAGTAAAAATAAGATCGATATTACTTTTACAGATGCTGTAAAGGCCAAAAATAATAATCATGGTGGATTTCACCCAAGAACTCTAGTTCAGCAAGAAGTAGAAGATATTTTCTTATCAATGGGCTTTGAGGTCCTTGATGGCCCACATATTGAAACAGAATTCTATAACTTTGAGGCACTAAATATCCCAGGAGATCACCCTGCACGAGATATGCAAGATACTTTCTGGTTTAAAGATGAGAAATCTCCTGAAGGTAATAAGCACCTTCTTAGAACTCACACGTCAACAATTCAGGTCAGAGGGATGCAGTCTCGCAAACCTCCATTCCGCTTTATTGCTCCTGGAACTGTATTTCGTTGTGAAAGAACAGATGCTTCTCATGAGATGGTCTTCCAACAATTAGAAGGAATGATGGTTGGAAAAGATATTTCTGTTTCAAACCTAATCTACTTCATGAAAGAAATTCTAACGGAGATCTTCAAAAAAGACGTCGAAGTTAGACTTCGCCCTGGATACTTCCCATTTGTTGAGCCTGGATTTGAGCTTGATATTAAATGCCAAGTTTGTAGCGGTAAGGGATGCTCTGTTTGTAAACAAGTTGGTTGGGTCGAGCTACTTCCGTGTGGAATGGTTCATCCAAATGTTCTAAGAGCAGGTGGCATTGATCCTGAAGAATATAATGGATTTGCATTTGGTCTTGGTTTAGATCGACTTGTAATGATGAAGTATGGGATTGATGATATCCGCCACCTACAATCAGGTGATCTAAGATTTAATTCACAATTTAAAGAATATTAGAAAGGTTTAAGGAATATATATGTTAATTAGTATCGATTGGATTAAAGACTTCGTAAAAGTTCCAGACTTAGATGCAAATGAAATTGGATCAAAATTTACTCTGGCCACAGCAGAAGTAGAAGATGTTCTCTCTGTTGGAGATCACTTAGAAGCTATTACTGTTGTTGAAGTATTAGAAAAAGAAAAGCACCCTGAAGCTGATAAGCTTAATCTTGTTACATTCACAAATGGAAAGGATAAGTTTCAAGTTGTTTGTGGTGCTGCAAACGTTCGCGTTGGAATGCGTACTGCATATGCTCCATTGGGAATTACATTACCAAATGGATTAACTCTTGAGCCAAAGAAGATTCGTGGCGTTTTATCTGAAGGAATGCTTTGTTCTGAAGAAGAGCTTGGTTTCGCTGAAGACTCTGCAGGGATCATTGAACTTGATAAAGTTTTTGATAACCCAGAGCTTGGTAAGAATATGCTTGAGCTTTATAATGAAAAGAAAGATGTTCTTTTAGATGTAGATAATAAGTCTTTAACTCACAGACCAGATCTTTGGGGACATTTTGGTATTGCTCGTGAATTTGCAACGATTTTTGAAAATGAGTTACAAAACCCATTTAATGAATCTTGGTCAAAGGACTTGAAGTCTAAGTTCTCTAGTGATGCAGCTCCAATGAAAATTAAAGTTGAAGAAGGGACAAGTTGTCTTGGTTACTTTGGCCTTAGTGTCGATAACGTAAAAGTAGGAGAGTCTCCTCTATGGATGAAGAAACGCCTTCAAGCTGTTGGCCTTCGTCCTATTAATAATATCGTTGATATCTCTAATTACGTTATGCTTGAGCTAGGGATTCCTCTACATATCTTTGATCGTGAAAAGATTAGTGGTGATACTGTTGTAATCAGTTCTCTAAAAGATGAAACTGAATTTACAACTCTTGATGAAGAAAAACGCAAGCTTGTTGCTGGAGATACTGTAATTGGTGATAGTGATAAGCCTCTTGTTCTTGCAGGTATTATGGGCGGGCTTAATAGTGGAGTTGATGAAAATACTTCTAAGATTTTCATTGAAGTTGCTAATTGGAAAGCTGCTGAAGTTAGAAAAACATCAACGCGTTTAGGTCTTCGTACAGACTCTTCATCTCGTTATGAAAAAACTCTTGATTCTTTAATGCTAGAGAGAACACTACTAAGAACTCTAGAATATATCCTAAAAGAAAACCCTGAAGCTAAAGTTATTGGTGATATTCAATATGATGGCCCTAATCTTTCAGAGATTAAACCAGTATCAATTGAATCAAGTGCTGCAAAAATTAATAAGGCACTTGGTAAAGAAGTTTCTTTTGATGAAATGAAGAGAATCTTTACAAGCTTAGATATTCAAATTGAGGGAAGTGCAGACAAGTTTATTGCACATATTCCAAGTTATCGAGCTACGAAAGATATTGAAACAGGATCATGTCTTGTGGAAGAAATTGGACGTGTTATCGGCTTTGATAATATTGCTCCGACTTCTCCAAAACTTGATATCTCTCCAGTAAAGCTCTCACCAGCACAGAAACTTCATCGTAGCATGAAAAACTTTATGGTTAACCATGCAAGTGCTTTTGAAGTCATGACATATCCTATGATTGGACCAAAACTTTTAAAGAAAGCAATGTATGATCACAAAGGTGGTTTAGAGCTCATTAATGCCCTTTCTAAAGACGCTGCACTTATGCGAGAGTCATTAGTCCCAAGTTTCTTAGAAGCAGCTGCGGCCAATGCTAAGAACTCTAGTGCATTCAAATTCTTTGAGATTGGTCGTACGTATCATGCAAATGATAAAGACTTTGTTAAAGAAGAGAGTGTGTATGGAGCACTTTATTTTGATAAAGAAGCAACTCCGTTCATGGATCTCTTAAACGATACAACTCGCTTACTTGATAGTGTTAATATTAATCATCAATTAAATGATCGTAACCCTAAGTTTAAAAGTAATGCAGTTGATGAAGATTGGAATGGTATTCATCCTTACGAGTTTTATAACTTAAGAATTCAAGGAAAGATGGATGGTGTAATCTTCTCTGTACATCCTCTAGTACTAAAACAATTTAAGATTAAAGGTAATGTTTCTATTGCTCTTGTTAATATGAGTGCTTTTGAATCGCGCCCACAAAAAGATAAAGTAAAGTATCAACCGCTAGCAAAATTCCCTGGTTCTACTTTTGACTGTACAGTTGAAGTAAGTGAAGAAGTCGCTGTAGGTGATATCTTAAAGAGTTTATCTAAGCTTAAGATTAAAGAATTAACTTCTACAACTATTGCAGACATTTATAAGCACGATAATATGAAGTCAGTAACATTAAGAAGTGAGTTCTTGGATCCAAATAGCACTTTATCTGGAGAATTTATTACTGAAGCAAGTAATAAGATCGTTGAAACTCTCGAAAAAAATGGTTTTCCACTAAAAAAATAGTTAAAGATTTTAGATTTTTACCGATTATAAAAGGCCACTCACTGAGTGGCCTTTTTTTATGCATTTTTTACATATCTCGACTTTTCGAATTTTCAGTATGTTACAGGTTTGTCAGTAGGTTAAGCTACTATCTAAATTAAGTACACTCTAATAATCGTAAGTAATTAATATTGTTATTGAAATTAAGATAAAAAAAAATGAAAAAAACTTAAAAAAAGTATTGACGGACCAGGTACGGTTTCATAATATGCATCTCGTTCCAAACAACAAACGAAAAAAAACAAACGTTGGAAAACAACGCTGATAACTTTTTTTCACATTGTTAAAAAAAGGCTTTACATGTTGAACATGAACATGTAGTCTCGGACAGCTCTTTAACATTCAAATAAAGTAATAAAGATTTGCTGCTTCGGTAGCAATCAAGATGAGAAGAAATCCAAAAAAAGTTTTAAACGGTTTTTGAAAGATCTGACGTAACTGAATCATTGAAGTTACTTCAATCAGTCAGATGCCA
>NZ_JAYMCO010000003.1:0-847703 GCF_036903125.1 Halobacteriovorax sp. DPLXC-1 | reverse complement strand
TGGGCTGGGCTGGGCTGGGCTGGGCTGGGCTGGGCTGGGCTGGGCTGGGCTGGGCTGGGCTGGGCTGGGCTGGGCTGGGCTGGGCTGGGCTGGGTTGCTAACTTTCACTTCGTGAAAGTGTCGCTTTTTCTTTGCGATTACTTTCCCATTGCTCCTGAAACAACAAAGCCGGGCTTGAACCCGGCTTGTTGAATAAAATTTTCTAGCTAAAGTGTTGGGGAGCTAGCACCGCAAACAATAGACTGGCTTTGGCCAGTCAATTTTGCGGGTGCTTAACCTACAATACGTTCACGCCATTTTCTAATATCTGGCGCTAGGTAGTCGTACTTCATCTCATCAAGAGTATATTGAGAGAATTCATAGTCTGTCGTGTGAGTTAGACACTCTGTTGGACAAACAGTTGTACAAAGACCACAGTAACAGCAAAGCGCTGTATCAATTGTGAATTGCATAAGATCAAGCTTAATAGGAGTACCATTTTTCGCTTTAATCGTTGGTGCATCTTTTTCTCTTCTAGTTGCTGTAATGTAAATACAGTCAACTGGACAAGCCGTTGCACACTGGTAACAAGAAATACAGTTTTCAACATCGTTGAAAAGACGAGAGCGAGAGTTTTTAGGAAGCTCTTCTCTTACTTCTGGATACTCAATTGTTACAGGCTTTACACCGTATACATATTTAAAAGTAATACCTAGACCTTTTGTTACAGTTCTAACTGCTGTCCAAATATTCTTAAACCATTTTCCTAATGTTAATTGCTCACCTGCTTGGTAAGTTGCTTGTGTACTCATCGGTCAACCTCTCCTAGTACAATATCAATACTTCCGATTGTAGCAACGAAGTCCGCAATCATCTGACCTTTTCCAAGTTCAGGAAGCATTGAAGTGTGTGTAAAACATGAAGACTTAACTTTAACTCTGTAAGGAGTTTTACCACCATCTGAAACGATGTGATAACCAAGCTCTCCACGTGGACACTCTGTTTTTGTATAGATTTCACCTTTAGGTAACTTGATGATCTTTGGAACTTTCCCCATAATTGGACCTTCCTCAATTCCATCAAGTGCTTGGCGTAGAATCTTAATTGATTCAAAGATTTCGAAAACACGTACATAATAACGGTCCCAACAGTCACCAACAGTTCCCATTTCACCTTTACCTGTAACTACATCAAAATCAAATTTCTCGTAGTAACCGTATGGCTTCTTCTTACGAAGATCCCACTCAACACCTGAACCACGAAGAACAGCACCTGTTGCTCCGTATTGGTAAGCCATTTCTGGAGTTACAACACCAACATTTGCAGTTCTGTCACGGAAGATAGCATTCATACCAACAAGATCGTGGTACTTTTTCACATTCTCTTCCATCTTAGTACAGAAAGTATCGATACGACGAAGTTGATCATCAGTGATGTCGTTCCATACACCACCTACCCAAATATAATTATAAAGAAGACGGGCACCAGAAAGCTCTTCAAAGAGTCTTAGGATTTCTTCTCTATCTTGGAATGCATATAAGAAAGGAGTGAAAGCACCAAGGTCGATTGCATAAGTACCAAAGTACATTAAGTGTGATGCAATTCTTTGTAGCTCTGCTACGATAATTCTGATGTATTCAGCTCTTTCTGGAATTTCTGTCCCAAGCATTTTCTCAACACCGTGAACGTATCCCCACTCCATTCCCATAGCACCTAAGTAATCCATACGGTCAGTGAAAGGAATAATTCCGCGGTAGTCTAAGTTCTCGCTGTGCTTTTCCATACAACGGTGTAAGTAACCAAGGTATGGAGTTGCTTGAACAACAATTTCTGAGTCTGTTTTAATCTCAACACGTAAAACCCCGTGAGTCGCCGGGTGTTGAGGACCCATGTTAACAGTTAGAAGATCTGTATGAAGAGCCTCTTGCTGTTTAACATCTTGTGTTTTATTTAATGTATCTTCCATTAAAAATATCCTTAAAAATTAATTATTTGCTTCATCCATTTTCTTATTTAGAGCAGCCTCTAAATCAGCAGAAATCTTTCCATCCCATGAACCAGATACTTTCTTTGGTTCAGCAGCATCAACTCTCGCTTTAGCGAAGAATTCATGATCAGCATTATTGATTTTATGTTCAGGATTAATCTCAAGACCATGCCAAGCTTTTTGAACTTCATAATCTTTACGAAGTGGAAAGCCTTCCCAGTCTTCAGGGCATAGGATTCTTCTTAAGTCAGGGTGTCCAACAAATTCAACACCGTTCATGTCATACACTTCTCTTTCAAGAAAGTTTGCAGACTTCCAAACGTCACATACTGAATCAACCTTAGGAACATCATCCTTGTTAGCTTTTGGAAGCTTAACTTTAATGATGACGTCATCAGAGTTAGTAATAAATGAAGCTAGCATATAATTAACTTCAATTTCATTATCGTAGTCAACGCCTGAAACAACTTGAAGAACATTGAATTGATATTCAGAGCTATCTCTAAGAACAAAACAAACGTCTTTGATTTTAGAAGCATCAACTAAGATTGGCTTATCACCTGCTTCATTTTCAATTAAAGATGCGTTTGCGCCACTAACTTTATCATTAATAAAACTTACTAATTCATTAAGCATGCTTCACCCACTTATCTTTAAGAAGTCTCTCATTTGCTACTTTCTTTTGAAGTGTCATAAGACCCTCAATAAGAGCTTCTGGTCTAGGTGGGCAACCTGGAACGTAAACGTCTACTGGAATGATTTCATCAACACCCTTAAGGACGTGATAACCATGTTGCCAGTAAGGGCCACCTTTGTTGGCACATGAGCCCATTGAAATAACATATTTCGGCTCGGCCATTTGTTCATAAAGAGTCTTAATTCTTGGTGCCATCTTAAGTGTTACTGTCCCTGCAACAATCATTAAGTCCGCACGTCTTGGAGTCGCCATGAAAGCACCACAACCAAAGCGTTCTAAGTCATACTTAGCACCACCAGTTGCCATCATTTCAATAGCACAACAAGCTAGACCAAATGTCATTGGCCATAGAGAATTCTTTCTTCCCCAGTTAAGGAAGTCATCGAGTTTTAATAAAACAACACTATCTTGCATTGTCAGCAATCCTTTTTAGATATGTAAAATTATGAAATTCTTAGCTTATAAATTACCAATGCTTAGGTTTCTAGTCAATTAAAGGCACACAAAAAACGCATGTTTTTTGATAGCGCATAGGGACAATCCCTAAACAGCTATATATCAAACAAATCAATGGACTAAATAAAATTCAATCTAAATATGCTCGACATCGAGCATTAAAGTTGGCACGTGCCTTTGTAACCTTCTCATTAGCACTAGCAATTGAACGAGTTTTTGACTCCGAAAGATAGGTCATTCGTTTAAGGTCATTGTGACAGACCTTTGTCATGATTTCTTGAAACTCTTCTACGATGGCCACCGGATACGGGCTGGACCAGGCAGATGAGATCAAGCTCGACTGTTCAGGTGAAATATGTGTAATCACTTCTTGTTTAATTCCGTGCTCATCAGCAGACTTTTTAAACTTATCATAGTGTTCACCTAGTTTATAAAATTCCTTTATAGCGAGATTTCTTGAGAACTCTTCCCCATCTAAGATATTAAGACATTGTGCAGATATGGACTTTAGTCCGTAAATATCACGTCCCACCTTACATTCAACGATAAATGCATCAACTTCCCCTCCTATACCTTGAATAGTATCTTCAAGAAAAGAAGATAGAGAAAACTCTCCAACATAAGGATTAAAAGGCTTCTTATAAATATAGTGTGTAAGTTCGTGAATTAAATCTAAAACAGCGTTCTTTGTATTATGTGACTTATCGATATAAACTTTTGAGCGAGTTTCAAAGCGTACACTTTCTGGAGAATTTGGACTGAACTTTCTTACAAGTGTCGTATCTGTAACAGAGACTTCACCACTTTCAATAACCTCTTCAAGCCTTTTGTGATCCTTAGCAGCTCTTAGTCTGGCCTTATCAATTAAATTCACACCAAGTTTAGAGGTGTTAATTATATTAATTAATTGCTCAATACTCTTTTCTTCAGTTGAAGCAAGTCGTCTCCAATTCCCACTGTACTTCTTAGTACCAGAGTAAATTGTTCCGCCTCTTTCTCCCCAACTTTGTGCAAAAGTATTGCCCATGCTGCAAAGCAAGTAAGTCATCATTATAAATATCGTAGAATTAGACAATATCGACATTAATTTAAGTATCGACATTTGATGGTAATTCTTGAGTTATAATTAGCAGTTTTAACGAAAGTGCAAAATACTTCCTTTAACTTAATGCGTTTTGCACTTAAGAGGCAAAGCCATTAGAATAAGCATGTTCAAAAAAGAAAGAATATTAAGAATCTATGAATCAAGGAGAAAACAATGGAACATAAACTTCCAGAACTACCATGGGCAAAGGATGCTTTAGCACCTCATATTTCAGCTGAAACAATCGAGTATCACTACGGAAAGCATCACAATGCATACGTAACAAAGCTTAACGCAGCGATTCCAGGAACTGAATTTGAAAACATGACTCTTGAAGAGATCATCATGAAGTCAAAGGGTGGATTATTCAATAATGCTGCTCAAGTATGGAACCATACATTTTACTGGAACTGTCTTGCTCCAAACGCAGGTGGAGAAGCAACTGGTGCAGTAGCTGACGCTATTAATGCAAAATGGGGATCATTTGATAAGTTCAAAGAAGAATTCTCTAATTCTGCAGCAACTAACTTTGGTTCAGGTTGGACTTGGCTTGTTAAGAACAAGGCTGGAGAGCTTGAAATCGTTAACACTGACGATGCTCAAACTCCAATGACAGATGGTCACACTGCTCTTATGACAATCGACGTATGGGAACATGCTTACTACGTTGATTACAGAAATGCTCGTCCTTCATATATCGACGCTTTCTGGAAACTAGTTAACTGGGACTTCGTAAACAAGAACCTTGCTTAATTAGCGACAAACAAATCAAAAAAGAAGGGCCTCTATTTTAGAGGCCCTTTTATTATCCAACAAATTTTAAAACTTTTACTTCTAGTCCAAAATTATCCTCTTTTCGAAGAAGCTGAAATCGAGTCTTATCCTTAGTAGGATGAAGGTGCTTTACCTTTCCTAACTCTTCCTGAAGGTGTTTAGCGGACTCAATCGACTGACATTCAATCTTGTACTGATCACCCTTCTTTTGTTCAACAGGCAATAGATAGAACTCATCTTCAAATAAGTTTACATCAATTAAAAACATAAATAATTCCCCTATCTCTCTAAGTACCTATTTTTTCGGAAGGAATTAAAAAATATTAATGATTTTTTTCAGAATGTCGATATGTTTAATAAGTATTGGAGCAAATTATGAAAAGAATTATCGCAGCAAATTTAGTTATTTTAATTGCACTTACAGTTAAGGCAACTCAGGACTTTAAAAATAAAGATGAGTCTGTTTTCAATAAACACATTAATGCTCAAGCAAAGACTGCTGTTGAACTTTCTAATTTAAAAGATCAAGCGGATTTTGCTACGCGAACAGCGGCAACATATAAAGAGAAGTATGAAAAAGTACTTCAAGAAAAAGAAGTCCTATTATCTGAATACAAGGCCTATAAAATAAGAAGTGAAAAGCTTGTTGAAGTTCTCGATGAGAAAGGTCTTATTACACCAGAGATTGCAAAATATACTCAAAGATACGATGGTCGCCTACCGGCCAGTGACGAGTAATCTAAAAGCTAATTACATTATACGTAACAGAAATATCAAATTGGAGAAGAGAGTAAATCTCTTTTCCAATATAATAATTGAAATCCGTCCTCACTCTTAGAGCTTCTGTTATCGGAAAATTAAAACCCATTCCAAAAACCACTGAAGAGAACGTTTGATCTAAGAGACCTGATAACTTTGTACCATTATATACTGAAGAACTTCCTTCAACTGCTGTTGAATGATAGCCAAGGTTGAGATCAACTATATCTTCGAGCGTGAAACGAAACATAAAACCAAATTGTAAGGTTTCTAGGTCGATCTTATAACCCTGATGATCATTCTTTAAAGTTCCTGGCCTAAAGAATCCTTCAAGAGAAATTGTGTCATATCGAATTCCAACATTTGCAGAAGGAATAATTGCAGTAGCGCCATTATAATAATCGCTCTCAGAGATGACTCCAGAAAATGTAGTTCCACCTCCAACATAGAAGTCCAAGGCCTTTACATTAATAGATATGAAAATAGCAATTACTATGGATAAAGTCTTAAAGAATCCCACTTATTACCTTTTTTAACAAATTGAAAACGATCGTTAAGTCTGTGCTCTCCGTAAATGAAAAAAGTTATCTCATTAACTTCAACATAATACCCTCCCCAATTCTCTGGATAAGGAACACTTTCATTATTATAACGTATTAGGTTTTCATGGTATTCAGTTTCTAAATTTTTCCTACTAGGTACAGATTCTGATTGTTTTGAAGTAAGACTTGCAACTTGGCTTTCCTTAGCTCGTGATTGGAAATAGCTTCTTGAAATATCTCTTTCACACTTACTAATTTTCCCACGTATACGGACTTGCTTACCTAGACGGTGCCAATAAAAAGTCATTGCAACATTATTATTACCATCTATCTCTTTTGCTTTTACAGAATTATAATTAGTAAAAAAGAGAGGCTTTCCTTTGTGAACTTCTTTTAGCAAGAGAGTCCTTGCATTTGGAGCACCGTGTTCATCCACTGTTGATAAGATAAATGCTGGAGCATTTTCTTCTTTATCTTGTGCATCTTGGAACCATTTTTCAAATATTTCAACAGGTGATTCTTTAAAGTCTCCAATAAAGTCTTTGTAATCGCTCAAATTATTACTCCATAATTATTTGAAAATCTCGCTTCGAATCGTGAAAGTCACGGTTGATATCGAGAATTTCATAGTAAATACTTGGGAATTCATGCTCTCCGTACTGAAAATGAACAGGGGCACTTCTGTTTCCAAGAATATCAAGTTTAAAGTACATCAAGTTTGGTAGGTCATTAATTGGTACCAAACTCTGCACAACTCGATAAAAGTACTTCCTAAAATTATTCTTGTCGATGTTATCGATCACCTTTTCTAATTTTAAATACACATTATCTGGATGAGATTTAAGAACTTTTAGAATTTGCTTGGCCACATGCCTTGTATGGGCCCTTTGCCAGAAGAAAACTCGACTTATAAAGTACTTACCATTTTTTCTCGTTCCAATAATACGATAGCCACGATCTTTCTTTATCTTATTAACTTCATGAATAATATCATCAAGAGTAATGTCGCCAATATAATCAAAGATCTCTTTTCTAAGTATCAAGCGATAGCGTACTTCTGTGGTAATATTCGTCTTAAGTCCTGGTACTTCTCCAAAGTCAATTTTTCTAAAAATAAAAGAAGGAACGAGTGCTCTTAACTTACGATAAGTTTTTTTCCACTCTCCTTTAGTGAAGTAGCGATCTTTTCGAAGATAATTTGTCCCAAAGTCTAATGCTGAGTTTAGGACTTTATTTTTAGGTATAAATGAAAAGAAGGACTCTTCCATCTTATCTTTTCGTCGATGAATTAGAATATTAAATTCTTCGCTATATCGGTAGACTTTATTAGGAAAGAAATAATCTCCTTGGTCTTCTCCATTTAGAATTGAAATATTATTCTTATAATAAGTCATATTGTAGTCGATCTCAGAAATAAATACTCCAAACTTCAATCCACTTCTTTCGTACTTATATTCGTTAAATCCTTGAAATAGTAATTCCACCCCAGCATTAAAAGCGGCCAACTCATTTGCTAAGCTAAAGTCTGAGATTAACTTCTCTTCAATATATTGACGTCCCGTATACTGGCCGAACATTTTATCAAAGTTTAGCTTAAACTTTGGCTTTAAAATTAGATCGAAAGCTTCGCGTGCCTTTGGTTTACTTAAATCAAACACGTAATCTAAAATATATTGTTCACCGATTCCTCGACCATAATTGAACTCAAAGACTTCAAGCTCAAAGCGTTTTGATACAAAATCAGGAGCTTTAACTGCTTTTACTAAAGTTACAAAAAAATCACTTTCAACTTTTGCTCCAGCTCTAGCCTCTGTAGATGTACGAGTAACTATTTTGAGTCTTACCTTAGACTCATCCATACGGTAAATATTTATAATATAATTACCACTAGTGATAACATTTGCGTTTACTTTAGCACCAATAATATCGGCATAATCATAACCGTAACTAGCTCCAATATTTAAATTCATGCTCGCAGGCATGGAAACAAAGTCTCCAACATTTAAACGCTCTAATGTACTTTCAGCATCAAATGGAATCTTATGGAATGAATAAGGAAGTGCGAGTATCGCTTTTTTCTGACTTTCAAAATGTCTAATAAAAGTAACTCGATCATCTTTTGAAAATGTAAGGCTTATTGGAGTAATCGCATCGATATAAGAGCCAGGGTTTACAGATCGATTAAATCTCCACTCATCTACTCTTGCAAACTTCCCCTTCAGATACGAAGGAGTCATTTCATAATTATACTTTAAACCGAGTCCGACACCTTTAATTTTATCGTAATTAAAAATATCAACAGAAGTTGAAAGGTTTAAATTTGCAACCTCTCTAATAATAATGTCTTTTAGTTTTCCATCTTTAAGAAAACTATTATCTTCGCTATTGGCAAATGAAGACAAATTAAACACTGATAAGAGTGCAATAATAAAGTGAATTGGTCTGATTTTATTCATCGCTAGATGCTAACGATTTTTGAACTAGTCGGCAAATACAATTTAATGAAGATTTATAAGGCCTCTGGCAGTATTATCCTCGTTTTCAACATGTAGAAGATCCTTTAGTTTACGTGCATAAAGAAGATTTTCGTTATGGCGTTTTAATATGGCATATGTTGGAACTGCAATCTCATTATCTGGGCCAAGGCAATATAGATTCTGAAAGATTGTTTCATTACCTATTGCAGCAAGAATGATCTCACCTCTCAATGCCAAGGTTTCAAGATATTCAAGGTGCTCGCTAAAAAAGCTCTCTTTCAAATAAATTCCCTGCTCTTTTAATAATTGCGTAGCATTAAGAATTAAAGACTCATCTGATGATAAGAATCCAACTGGCAATTTTTTAACAACTTGCTCCATAGGCAAATCTCTAAACTTAGCGGCCATGGAAGTACTTATATAAAAGCGAAGCTGATTATTTGCGACCAAGAAGTTCTTATACATGTCATTACTTATCGGATTGTCACTAATAGCAATATCAACAGTATCGTTTTCTAAGAAGTACATTGTCTGTGAAAAATTTTTGGATCTCTTTGTTTTTGTATGGCCAAAGTCTCGATATAATTGAAAGTAATCTCCCAAGAAAGCCGAGACGGCCTGTGATTCTAAATGTGACTCTATAGAAAAAGAAACATCATACCCGCCATCATCTTCAAAAGTTAGGCTATCAATAAGGCGCATACCATTATCAAAGATATTCTTTGCATAGGAATAAACGTCTTCGCCTTTTTGCGTTAGAACAATCTCACGGACCTTACGCTCAAACAATTGAACATCGTAATGCTGCTCAAGCTTCTTCACCTGTTCACTCACTGTAGAGGGAGCTAGCCCCATTTTTAATGCGGCCTTCTTTACAGATTTATGCTTTGCAGCTTCATAAAAACAATAGAGATGATTCCAATTCATAGAAGTAACATAAATCGGAAATTCCGAATTTACAAACAATTGACTTAATATAGCTAAATAAAATCGCTACTATCTTAACAGTTTTAAAAGAGGAAGACTTATGACTACGCAAAACACGATGTTTACTGCTATTAAAAAGCAAAATGAAAACCGTATAAACCTTCGAAATATGGAGAATATACGACTGATCAGTGCTTCAAGACTAGAGAATAGTTCATTCGATAACTCAATGCTAGATAAAATCAATATTAGACACTCAGACCTTAATGAAAGTGACTTGAGAAAGTGTAATATGAAGTACGCAAAGCACAATAATTCAAATTATGAAGGTGTTGACTTTACTTGGTCAAACCTAACAAGAAATAAATTCAAAAGAATCAATCTTAAAGACGTTACTCTTGAGTGTACCAACCTTGAAGATAGCTCTTTTGATGAATGTGAACTAGCTGCAACAAGCTTTCGCTGGGCAAACCTAAATGGTGTAACTTTTAAAAGCTGTAACCTAGCAGGTTGTGACTTCTCAAATGTAGACCTTACAAATACAGTCTTCATTAATTGTAACCTTAAAGGTGCCATTTTTAACATCAATACAAGAATGCCATTTCAAAAAGATAATGCAATTAACAAACTTGGCATGGACTTCGTTGGAATCCAATAGCCAATTAAGACGCGCTCCAGAAGATTTTACTCATTCAGTAGTAAATTGCTTAAACATTTCACTGCTTAAGTTTCTGGAGCGTCTACATATTCTATCTCATCCATTTCTTAATAATATTTCCATAGATTATCTTAGAAGAACTTTATATATTTATAGAGTAATTTTAAAAAGGATTAAATCGTAATGAAACGTGCTCACTCCATCGCAGAAAGCGTTGCTAAGTATATTGTTGATCATACTAAAACATGCCTCTTTCTTTCATTCTTATTACTTGCTATTGCCGGAAGTGGAATCGTAAAAATTAAAGCCAATTACTCAGTAAAAGGTTGGCTAATGGATGATGACCAACGCCTTGTTGATCTTAAGGCCCACGAAGGAACATTTGGGAGTTCAGATACAATCGATATCATGCTTTATAAGGAAGATGGTATTTTCGATGAAAAGACGGTTAAGACGATTCAAGATATCACAAGAGATCTGTGGCAGATTAAGCATATTGTTCGAGTTGAAAGCTTAACAAATTATAATTCAATTGAATCAGAAGAAGATGATATTTTTATCACTCCATTTTTAGATGAAGAGGTTGAACTATCAGCTGAAAACCTAGCAAAGAAAAAAGAAAGAGCAATTAATGATAATCAACTTATCAATTCATCTCTTTCAAAGTCTGGACGATTCACTTACATAAGGGCGTTTCTTGATACATTTGAAACGACTCCTCCTTATGATCAAGTTGTTGTTGATACCGAAGAATTGTTAGAGAAGTACAAAAAAGAAAATAATAATATCCAGTTTTTTCTCGGTGGGATTTCATTTATTAACGAATCCCTACAAAGAGCATCTGATCGAGATATGGCCGTTGTTTTCCCTATTGTTGTGACGGTTCTTTCGATAATTCTTCTATGGTTTTTTAAAAGCTTTCTTGGCGTTGTTCTCCCCTTCTCACTTGTTGGTCTTGCGATTTTAACAACTTTTGGTATTGAGGGACATTTAGGAATCGAGCTATCAAGTATTATTGCTGCACTTCCGGCCATTCTAATAGCGATTGGTATTGCAGACTCGATCCATATCCTCATTGGCTATCGTCACTTTGCTTTATTTGAAGGAATGAATAATCACGATGCTGCAATTGCATCTTTAAAAAAGAACTTCATTCCAACCCTTCTTACAACATTAACAACTTCAATCGGTTTCTTCTCTCTAACAACGACAGAGATTAAACCAATTTATAATCTTGGTATTCTCTCTGGTATTGGAACAATGATTGCATGGTTCTTTACTTACTTCTTCCTAGGAGCCTTACTAACTAAGATTTCTTTTAAAAGAAAGAAAGATGAAGACGAGAATAAATTCAGTGCCTTTGATGGTATCTTCCAATTTGCAGAAGATCATAAAGTCTCTATAAATATCATGACACCAATTATTGCAATTGGCGCCATTTACCTAGGAATGCAAAATTATATCAATGCTGATCCTATTGAGTACTTTGATAAAGGTACTCCTGTAAAACAGGCCTTTGATAAAACAAGATCTGAATTTGGTGGATCACGTGTCATCGAATTAGTTTTTGACTCAGGTGAACCTGAAGGAGTAAAGAATCCAGTTTTTATGAAGAAAGCTGAAGAGCTAGTTCAATGGATGCTAGAGGATGAGAAGATTATTCGAGTAAGCTCAATTCTTGATATCATCAAGAAAATGAATAAGACGCTCCACTCAGACAATGAAGAATATTATGCAATTCCAGATACAAGAAGGGCCATTGCGGATCAACTCTTCTTATACACTCTAGGACTTCCTCAGGGACTTGATCTAAAGAATCAATTATCTCTTGATAATCAGAAGTTTCGCGTACTCGTTATGTGGGATATCAATGACTCAACTGCTGCCATTGAAAAAACTGATAAGATTATGGAAAAGGCAAAGGAAATTGGAATCGATATTTACGAAGCGGGACAATCCCCTATCTACAATCGAGTTAATGACCTTGTTGTAAACACTCTACTAACATCAATGAGTATTTCACTTCCAATTATTTTCTTAATTATTCTCTTTGTTTTCAAAGATCTCTCACTTGCACTACTTTCATTAATTCCAAACGTCTTACCTTTAAGTGTTGCTGCTGGAATTATGTACTTAGTTGGTGATGAATTAAATATTGGAAACGTAATCGTCTTTGCTGTTTGTCTCGGTATTGCAGTGGATGACACTATCCACTTTGTCTCAAATTACAAACTAAAGATGATGGCCGGTATGAGCGGGCACGACGCTTTAGCATCGACAATGCACCAAACAGGAAAAGCACTGACTTTAACAACGTTAATGCTTACGATCGCCTTTGGTCTCTTCTACTTAGGAGACTTTGTGCCTAATCAAAAATTTGGTGTTTACTGTTCAATTATTCTAACTTTAGCGCTTATTGCAGACCTAATTGTCCTACCTGCTGCGTTATTAAGTCTAAAGAGTTCAAGAGAATAGACTCTAAGGTATAGAAATTACATATCAACTCATCATATGTCTTAACTTACAGCTTACAAACTGCTATAAGCTAAGACATATTTTGAGGTATTTTAATGACGAATCAAACAGATCAAAACACACAAGAGTACACTGATCAATACGAGGCCCAACGCCAGAAAATTCAACAAAAGAAGGCCCGCTTAAATATCGGAAAAGAGAAAGAGGCCAGAAACCTGGAAAGAAAACCAGAGTGGCTTCGAGTTGGTCTACCAACAGGTGATAACTTTAAAGAAGTAAGAAAAGAATTACGCGAAAAGAAGCTTTTCACAGTATGTGAAGAAGCAAGTTGTCCAAATATGTCGGAATGTTGGTCCGCAAAAACTGCAACAATGATGATTCTAGGAGGAACGTGTACAAGAGCATGTAAGTTCTGTCATGTTGATACAGGAAATCCTAAAGGTGTCGTTGATTTTAATGAAATAGAAAATGCCGCAAAAATGGTTGAGACTATGTCACTAAAATACCTTGTTGTAACAAGCGTTGACCGTGATGATCTTCCAGACTTTGGTGCTGGCCATTTTGCTAATGTCGTTAAACGAATTAATAAAGACTATCCAGATACTCTAGTAGAAGTGCTAATCCCTGATTTTAATGGTGAGTCCCAGCATATGGACACTCTTGCAAAGAGTAATCCATTTGTCATTGCTCAAAATATTGAAACAGTAAAAAGACTTACTCACGATGTACGCGACAGACGTGCGGGATATGAACAAACTCTTAATTGCTTAAAATATTACAAAGAAAACTATCCTCATATAGCAACGAAATCTTCTATCATGCTTGGACTAGGAGAAACTCATGAAGAAATTCTTGAGACGATGCAAGATCTAAAAAATGTAGGATGTGATATCGTTACTCTAGGTCAATACATGCGCCCTACAATGAGACACCTAAAAGTTGAGCGCTACTATAAACCACAAGAGTTTGAACACTATAAGAAAGTCGCCTATGAAATGGGATTTGAATTCGTAGCCTCAGGACCGTTAGTACGTTCAAGCTATAAAGCAGCAGATTATCTTGATCACCTAAGAGCGAAAGGCCATGACATTTAACGAATTGCTTAAAGAATTAAATATCAATGAATTTGACCTTGAGACTCAAGGCCAAACTCATATTTTTCATAAAGATAATTGGGACTATGAAGAAGCTCTTACCTTTCAAGAGAAGGTTAATGAGTTTATTTATGATAACCCTGAACAAATGGTCTATATCATCACTTCCCATCCAGAAGTCTTTACGATGGGACGAGGATTACAACGTAATCAAATCGAGCAACATGGACTTGTTGATTTTGACCAGGCCATTATTAATAAAATTGATGTTCCTGTAGTTAATATAAAAAGAGGTGGCGGGTTAACCTTTCATCATCCAGGTCAAGTGATAGTCTATCCAATCGTCCATATTGGTAGGCAGAAACTAAAGACAATTGAGTTAATTAATAACCTATTCAAAAGTACAGTTAGGGCCATTGAAAATAATGACAAAACAATTTCTAATCTAGACTTTGATAGGCCATTGCTTGGATTATGGCATGGAGAAAAGAAGTTAGCATCAATGGGCGTCCAACTTAAGCGCTTTGTTTCTATGCATGGGATGGCATTAAACGTCTATCCATCACAGAAGATGAATCGTGCACTACAATTAACTTTTCCATGTGGCCTGCCTGGAGATATTTACAATACCCTCGTGAATGTATCAGAAGATGTCATTGATAAAGAAAATTATCGCTCAAATTTTATAAAATGTTTAAAAGAACAATTACTTAATTAAAAAAGGCCTCATTTGAGGCCTTTTCTTATTTTCGATATGATTTAATCTTCTCTCTAAACTTTTTGCGCTCGGCCTTCATTTGTGCCTTAAATTCTTTCTTGAGTTTCTTTATCTCATCTCGTTGAGTTTTATGTCTAAGTTCTTTCATTTTTTTCCTAAACTCAGAGCTTTTCTCTTTCAATTCTTTGCGAATGCTTTTATTTGCATCTTTATTACCAAATTTAATTTTCGACTTTATAGCATTCATCTCTTTTATATGCTTTAGAACCATACTACGGTTCTGTTCCAAAAACTTTTCTCTTAAATCAAAGATTTGATTTTCTAACTTCAATCTTTTATTCATTTGTTCTTTTTGAAATTTATTAAATTCACCTTCAAGCTTAGCAATATCTTCTTTAGAAAGTTTTGCAATATCTTTTGAAAAGTCCTCTACTTTTTCATGACGATCTCGATGACCTCGTCGTCCCTCTCCGTCACGATATTTTCCGCGTCCTCCACCTCTTTCAGCAAGAGCAGAAAAAGTTAATAAAAAAGTTAAGATAAGAATATTAAATTTCTTCACGACTCACTCCTTAGGTTGGTCTTTAACTATTATACTCAAGCGATATCAAAAAGTTTCACACAAGCATAAACTGCTGATATTAAAGGCATTTTTTATCTAGTGAAACTTAATACTCAATTAACAGTATAATATATATGCGTATGATGAAGACAATATTTGGTGCAAATTCAAAACTTACAAGGGCCTCAGACAAAGAGTTGATGCTTCTTGTTACCAAAGATAATAATCATCATGCTTTTAGAAAACTATATGAGCGCTTAAGTGAGAAGCTTTATCGCTTTATCTATTATATTGTCCTTGATGAGAGTGTTGCCCAAGAAATCACTCATGAAGCTTTCCTTACCCTCTATGATAAGAGGAAGATGTATCGAAGTGATTACCAAGTTTCAACATGGCTTTGGACTATAGGTAGAAACAAAGCATACGACTATAAAAAGAAGAAAAAAGAGATCAGTATAGATGATGAAATATTAATTTCATTACCAAATGATGATATCTCAACACTTCAAAAACTTGCACAAGAAGCAAGCTCTGAAACAATAAAAGAAGCATTAAAGCTTCTTCCAGATTCACAAAGAGATGCCATCCTCTTATGGATGGATGACTATAATACAAAAGAGATGGCAGAGATTATGGAAAAATCGGAACAGGCCATTAAAAATCTTATAAACCGAGCAAAAATGAAACTTAAGGAAGTACTTGAAGGAAGAATGGAGTCGATATGAAAAAAGACATATTAAAAGACATTCTAAATGAGAAAACGCAAATTCAGGTTCCAAGAAACTTGGAACAAGATTTCTTACAAAAGTTTGATAATCATATTGAAATGAAAAGAACCAAGAAGAGAATTTTCTTTGGAATTAAGAATATTACTCTCACTATCGCCTCTTTATGTATTTTTACAATAGCTTTTATTAACTATACAGCTCCATCATCTAATAAAACGACTACAGTTTCTGATTATCTAAGCTTTGTTGAAAGTAATTTTAAAAACGACGATATTATTATCGAGAATATTGATGAAATAGATGGACTTGCATATACTAACTTCTATGATGATTACTAAACCATAATAGGAGTTTAAATGACACAAGAAAGAAATGACCACTTAAATGTTTTAGGTACTCCTTTACAAATGTGTGGCTGTACTCCAATGACAGGTTTTTATCGAGACGGTTTTTGTCGAACAGATATGCAAGACAGAGGAATGCATACAGTTTGTTGTGTTGTAACAGAAGAGTTTTTAGAGTTTTCAAAAGCTGACGGCAATGATCTCTCAACCCCTATGCCTCAATTTCAATTCTCAGGATTAAAACCAGGAGACAAGTGGTGTCTTTGCGCTGGCCGCTGGCTAAATGCATACAAGGCAGGGAAAGCTTGTCCTGTTATTCTTGAATCTTGCCATGAGGAAACCCTAGCGGTAATCCCTCTTAGCGCACTTAAAGAATTTTCACTTAGATAAGATAATCATCTTATTCCCTTAGATAATTTTTCATTAAGATGACTTTAGTCATACTTTGAGAGTGATTTAAAAATTATAAGCTGTATACCTGAATCAAAAGTATACGGACCCTAAAAAAAAGTTAAAATTAAAGTTACTTTTTAAAATATTCGTATATATAGATTCTTAAAAAATTTTACTTCTAATTATTATGAGGAATAAAAGTTGAGAAAGCATCTTATCATTATCTTGGTTTTTTTATTTTCACAAGCTGGCCAAGCAGCTAAGAACAAAGACAATAGTCAATCTCCAAATAATCAAAATACTTCAAGTAGTAAGAATACTGGAAGTTCGAATAATAATGGCAACAAGGGCAATGGAAATAATGGCAACGGCGTAGGCGGTTCTGAAGGCAACCAAGGAAACGGCAATAGCGGAGATAACGGAAACGCTGGTGGCGATAACGGAGACTCTGGAAATAGTGGAGACAACGGAAACCACGGTAACGGAAATAATGGCAACGGTAATGGCGGCTCTGAGGGTAACCAAGGAAATGGCAATAGCGGTGATAACGGAAACGCTGGTGGCGATAACGGAGACTCTGGAAATAGTGGAGACAACGGAGACTCTGGAAATAGTGGAGACAACGGAAACCACGGTAACGGAAATAATGGCAACGGTAATGGCGGCTCTGAGGGTAACCAAGGAAATGGCAATAGCGGTGACAATGGAAACGCTGGTGGCGATAACGGTGACTCTGGAAATAATGGAGACAACGGAAACCACGGTAACGGAAATAATGGCAACGGTAATGGCGGCTCTGAGGGTAACCAAGGAAATGGCAATAGCGGTGACAATGGAAACGCTGGTGGCGATAACGGAGACTCTGGAAATAATGGAGACAACGGAAACCACGGTAACGGAAATAATGGCAACGGTAATGGCGGCTCTGAGGGTAACCAAGGAAATGGCAATAGCGGTGATAATGGAAATGGCGGTGGCCATGATGGCGACAATGGCGATAACGGCGACAATGGCGATAATGGCGACAATGGCGATAACGGCGACAATGGCGACAATGGCGACAATGGCGACAACGGCGACAATGGCGATAACGGCGATAACGGCGATAACGGCGATAACGGCGACAATGGTGACAACGGTGACAATGACGACAACGGTGACAATGGCGACAATGGTGACGATGGCCAAGAAGAAGACCAAGATGATGAGTCACAAGATAATACAGATAATGATGAAACACCAAAAGATACAGCAAAGAAGACAGATGAACTTAAGATGGAGTTTGCAGGGATAAAGCCAATTGTATTTGGTAATATTTACTCAACTTCTAGAATTGAAGCTACAGGTGAAGGCTTTGATGCTCCATCAGAAATTCAGTATACAGATAATGCTGGTGGATACCTTGTAACAACAAAGAGAAAATATGATTTAGGTCTTGGAGCTGCTGGTGTTTGGAATTTCCCGTACGCAGGTGAAGAATATCCAGAGCTAGTAAACTCATCTTTTGTTATTGGCCTAACAGCACTACAAAATTCAAGTGTTATCTATAAGAAGTCTTACCCTACTCTTGCACAAGCAAAGGCAAATTCACTTAGTGGGAAACTTCCATTTAAGGCCAGCGAACTTGAAATTTGGAACAATGGGGATAGTGTAAATTATATGGCAGAAGGAGGAGTTCTCCTTTCATTCACTGCTGTCTACAACTCTATTCCAGTTACGTTAGGTGGTATTTTTAAAGGTACTTATGATTACTATATTGAAAAACTAGAGGATAAAAGAGTCTATGTTGAAATAACGAGAACAGACTTAAAATCTGCGCTACTTTCAACAGGTATTTACTATGCGAATGCTTCTCTTTCAAAAGTTGAGAAAGAGGGTCAAAAGCTATCATATATTTTTGATCTATCAGATGAATATACAGCAAAGGTATATGAAGATGTTCTTAAAGGTAAATTCTTAGAAGCTCAAGAGATGGGAGAAACATATCCAGATCTAAGAGTGACTAAAGTTGAAACAGCTGATTTTAAAATGAAAGGAAAAGAGTTTAATATTGGATTCAAGACACCTTTTGTGCAAATTCTTTCTTGGAACTTTAACAAGAGTCTTTTTGTTGGAGTATCAGACACTGAGATTCATAGTAACGGAGTTATCACTCATCGTGATTATGGAGTATATAAGAGCGGAGTATCTTCAAACTTTGGGCCATTAGAGAGAACTTCACTTAAAGTATTTTATGGTGCGACAGCGAAAGCGACAGTAGAAGGAAAACACATTAATAATACTAGTGGAACATTTGTATGGTTATATGAATCCAACAATGGAACTTATAAGAAGTTAAGAAGAGCACTTTCGAAAGTTAAAGACTTCACTAACCTAACTGACTTTCTAAATGTTAAAATTGGAAAGAAGAAAGAGAAGCTTAATTACACAAAGCTTGAACTAAGTCTTGAGTATTCTGAAGCATTTACAAAATATTTAATGGATACGGACTTAAGCTACAACACACTAAAATATGATCTTGTTGGCGATATCAATACTGCATGTACACAAAGACATTACAATTATGATCGCCGCACTGAATGTATTGATAATGAGTCAAGAAAAGCAAGGTCTGCACTATCTTCTATCAAGAAGTATCTAGCTAAAATGAAAACAAGCTTTAAAAAAGATAATAAAGACTTCGTTAGTAATTATGCAAAAGTTGGAAAGAAGATATTATCAAGTAAGTACGTCTTCCAGGAAATTTTTGAGAGAGGTACTAAATGTGGAATGAAATTAAAACTTCATATGACAGGAGAGAAGTTTATTGCATTTGAAAAAGAATTAAATTATCCGAATACACCTGAATGTAAATAAAGATAAGGCCAGCTTAGCTGGCCTTTTTTATTCTTTACCTTATCTCACTCTCCTTTTACAATTTAACTATATGCAGCCGTAGTTCAGTTGGATAGAACGTCAGACTTCGGATCTGAATGTCGGGGGTTCGAGTCCTCCCGGCTGCGCCACATCGTGCTTCAAAATTACCCCAAAGGGCAGTTTTGAAGCACAGATGGATGTCATTTACTGAATACGACCTAGTATTCAGGCAAGACGAGCGAAGCGATGTCGCGGCTTTCGGTTACACTAAATCCCAACTCTAACATCTTCTAACTATAGAGCTTCGTAAGCAACTAACTTCGCGTAATTTCGTAGGCTACGTCACAACGCGTCTTCAAATACAATTGCCTAACGTGTAATGTCACTGCATGAAAAAACTAATCGCAATAACACTACTGGCAATCAGCACATTTGCCACACCCACTACAACTGAATTCAACAACTGGCTAGAAAGTCTAAAGACAGAATTAAACGAGAAAAATGGCTTTTCGTACGCACTACTAGATGAAGCATTTAACGGAGTAACATTTAATACTGATGTTATAAAATACGACCGCAGACAACCTGAGCATGTCATGAGTATGGGCCGTTATTTAAATATCGTCATTAGTAGTGAACGAGTTGAGAAGGGACAAAAATACCAAAGACAACTTGATGATATCTTCACTCAAATAAGACAAGACTATAACTTTCAAAGCCGCTTCCTTCTTTCATTCTGGGCACTAGAAACAAATTTTTCAAGTATTACTGGAAAGCTTGATATTATACGATCATTAACCACACTAACTTATGATGGAAGAAGATCTGCATTTTTCAAGAAAGAACTTATTAATGCACTAACAATGCTTGATAAAGGAATCTACTCTTACCCTACTGAGCGCATGCAAGGGTCTTGGGCCGGCGCAATGGGGTCAACGCAATTTATGCCATCTACAATGTTGGCCTATGCAATTGACTATGATCAAGATGGCTACATTAATATGTGGGAAAATCGTCATGACTTCCTTGGTTCTTCTGCAAACTTCCTATCACAAGTAGGTTGGCGTGGAGATGAGAGCTGGGGCCATGAAATAGAGCTTCCACAAGACTTTGATTACTTTCATAGTGGACTAAAGTATAAAGAAGATCTTCAATATTGGATCGATCGCGATATCACTCTAAAAGGAGGAACTCAACTTCCTCACACAGATGGAAAGACTGCAATTTACCTTCCTCAAGGAGCAAAAGGGCCTGCATTTATTGTATATCCAAACTTCTTCACTATTTTTAAATGGAATAATTCTGAAAAATACGCCCTAGGAATTGGTGTCTTGTCTGACTTAATTAATAATCGTGCGGATTATTTTTCAAAGTTTAATTTAAATGAAAAGTCATTCATGTCATTTGAAATGGCAAAACAAATTCAAGCTAAGTTAAATGAACTTGGCCATGATGCAGGTCCAGTTGATGGAATCCCTGGAAAACAAACAACAGCAGCAATTCAACGCTACCAAGTCTCTATTGGGCAAATACCCGACGGCTACCTAACTAAAGAGTTGGCCGAAGAGATTCTCTCAAAATAAACTATTCTTAACTTTAATACACAACCTCCTTCCCGATGAGAAGTTTACTAACTAAGTAATTAACTCATTGGAAAGGAGATTATATGCTTAAAATTATGCAAGGATTGCCTGATAGCATTGTAGGAATTGAAGGTTCAGGAAAGATCACAAAGAATGATTATATTGATGTTCTCGAACCCATTCTAGAAGAGGCCCTTGAAAAGGAAGAAAAAGTTTCATTGCTTTTCTACCTAAATGAAAACTATGAAGGATATACTCCAGGAGCAGTATTTGAAGATACAGCAATGGGAGTAAAGTATTTCAATGTGATGAAAAGATGTGCTGTAGTAACAGATAGCCCACTTATCACAGGTGCTGTAAATCTCTTTGCTCCAATTATTCCCATTGATTTTAAGTCATTCAAAATTTCAGAATTATCAAAGGCCAAAATGTGGCTTGGAGAAACACCTGAAACAGATATTGAATTTCACTTCGATTCAAATGACAATATTTTAACAGTTACTCCTACTGAAGCATTAAACATATCAGATTTTGAGACTTTGCAAACACTATTAAACCAAGTTTATAAAGAGACAGATATTATTTCGGGAGTAATCCTTAACACTCAAAACTTCCCAGGATGGGAGGATTTAAGAAGTATGTTAAGGCATTTTGAATTTTTAAAAGATAATCGATACCACTTTGAAAAAGTTGCGATATGTACTGATAATCGTTTTATTCAAAAAGCATTACCGACAGTTATTAAACATCTTGAAGATATCGATGCTCAAATTTTCAAGTATGGTGCCATCGACGAGGCAAGGAATTGGCTTCGAAATGTGGAGACACTAGATCAGATGCGTGCCGTATAAAAGAAGGCCCTCTTCATTAAGAGGGCCTTTTTATTTTTTTAAAGTGAATCAATCACAGAGTTAAGTGTTTGAGATGGTCTCATTGCTTTTGCAACAAGTTCAAAATTAGGATGATAGTATCCACCCATATCAACGGCAACACCTTGTGCACTATTTAATTCTTCAACGATCTTAGCTTCATTTTCAACTAGGTTTGAAGCAACTGGAGTAAAGATCTCTTTAAGCTCAGCATCGTCATTTTGATCAGCAAGTGCCTTTGCCCAGTACTGAGCTAGATAGTAATGAGAGCCACGGTTATCTAGTTCACCAACTTTTCTTGATGGAGACTTATCATTCTTAAGGAATGCACTATTTGCTTCATCAAGAGTTTTAGCAAGAACCTTAGCTTTTGAGTTACCAGTTTTAATTGCAAGATCTTCAAGAGAAACACCAAGTGCTAAGAACTCCCCTAGAGAGTCCCATCTTAGGTGATTTTCAGCTGTGAATTGTTGAACATGCTTTGGAGCTGATCCACCAGCACCAGTTTCAAATAATCCACCACCAGCAAGAAGAGGAACAATTGAAAGCATCTTTGCAGAAGTTCCAAGCTCTAAAATTGGGAAAAGATCTGTTAGGTAATCACGTAATACGTTACCTGTTACAGAAATTGTATCTTCACCCTTAATGATTCTCTCCATTGAGTAACGAATTGCTTTAACTGGATCAAGAATCTTAATTTCAAGCCCATCTGTATCGTGATCTTTTAAGTACTCATTAACTTTCTTGATTAAGTTAGCATCATGGCCACGGTTTTCATCAAGCCAGAATACGGCCGGAGTATTTGTTAGACGAGCACGTGTAACACCAAGCTTAACCCAGTCACGAACTGCAACGTCTTTAGTTTGACACATTCTCCAAATATCACCTTCTTCTACTGTGTGAGTAAAGATAGTGTTCCCTTCAGAGTCAGTAACAACGACTTCTCCTGCTGCAGGGATTTTGAAAGTTTTATCATGTGATCCATATTCTTCAGCTTTCTTTGCCATAAGACCAACGTTAGGAACTGTTCCCATTGTCTTTGGATCAAAGGCACCATTTTCTTTACAGAAAGTAATAACTTCTTGGTACATCTGAGCATAACTTCTATCTGGGATACAGAATTTAGTATCTTCAGTTTTATTATCTTTATTCCACATTTGTCCTGAAGTTCTAATTGCTGCAGGCATAGATGCATCGATAATAACATCAGATGGTACGTGAAGGTTTGTGATACCTTTATCTGAGTCAACCATAGCTAGACGAGGTCCATTTGCAATGGCTGCGTCTAATGCACCTTCGATCTCTGCTTTCTTTTCAGCTGGAAGGCCAGCAAGTTTTGCATAAACTGAACCTAGTCCGTTTGCCGAATTAACACCAAGTTCTTTAAACTCAGCTGCATATTTTTCGAAAACATCTTTGAAATATACTTCTACACAGTGACCAAACATAATTGGATCACTAACTTTCATCATTGTTGCTTTTAAGTGAACAGAGAAAAGAATGTCTTTCTCTTTTGCATCTTGAATATTCTTTGCAAAGTATTCTCTAAGTGCTTTTGCACTCATTACACCTGCATCAATGATTTCATCTTTAAGAAGTGAAACTTTTTCTTTTAAAACAACCTCTGAACCATCATTTTGCTTAAGTGTGATTTTTACATCAGTAGCATTTGGCATAATTGCTGATTTTTCAGAACCATAAAAGTCATTTGCTTCCATGTGTGCAACATGTGACTTTGAATCACTCTTCCACTCACCCATTCTATGTGGATTAGCTTTTGCATATTCCTTTACAGGACCAGCAACACGACGATCAGAATTTCCTTCACGTAAAACAGGGTTAACGGCAGAACCAAGAACTTTTGCATAACGAGCTTGAATATCTTTTTCTTCATCAGTTGAAGGTGAATCTGGGTAATTAGGAACTTTAAAACCGTGATCTTGAAGCTCTTTAATTGCAGCAGATAATTGTGGAATAGATGCTGAGATATTTGGAAGCTTAATAATATTAGCTTCGGCCTTCTTTGCTAACTCACCTAAGTAAGCAAGGTCATCTGATTGCTTTTGCTCATCTGTTAAAAACTCTGGAAAATGAGCTAAGATTCTTCCAGCAAGAGAGATATCACGAGTCGTAACATCGATACCTGCATGCTTTGTAAAAGCTTTTACAATTGGAAGAAGTGACTGCGTAGCAAGAGCTGGCGCTTCATCAGTAATAGTGTAAATAATTTGTGACATTTTACATCCCGTGTTATTTGTTATGAAGTGATTATAAAACGCCTTATCCTATAATAAAACCAGCTACTTCGTCCACGATCTATGCGTCACACCCATAAAACTAGACTTGTTTACTTTATTTTAGTTTGACACTTCAAACATTATTTCTAACAATCAACCTAATGAAAATTACTAAGGGAGATAAATAATGAAAGTATTTTTACTTCTCGCACTTGCACTTCCAGCATTTGCAGGAATTACTATCGATAAAAATAAAGACATCCAAGAAATTAAGAAAATGACAGGGTGTTACGAGATTAAGTTTCAGTCGGCCGAGACTTTTGCTTACAACAGCGGCTATGACTTTTATGACCGCTACGCTTCTGGAGCTCTTGAGTGGATCTTTGTTGATTCTGAAGATAAAGACTCAGTTAATATTCAACACATTCTTGTTACTCCACACGCTATTGTAAAGCATTGGCGACAGCAATGGGATTGGGAAGCTTCAAATGCACTAGATTATAGAGGCTTTTCAAACTGGAATAACCGTACAGTAAAGAACCCACAAGGTAATTGGGTACAAAGAGTATATCAAGTGGATGACTCTCCAAGATATGAGTGCTCTGCACCTTGGGTTCATACTGATAAGAAATCATTTTGGGAATGTACGGCCAACGCACCTCTACCAAGAAGAGAATTCTCTATTCGTTCAGATTACAATGTACTTAGGAGAACAAATCGTCACGAGCAAACTTCATACGGGCACGTTCATGATCAAGATAATGTAAAAGTTAATATGCTTGAAAATGGAATGGAACTGAAACTTGCTATGGAAAAGAGCTACAATACTTATGTAAAAGTTGATGATAAGAGATGTCAGCCAGCACGTGATTGGTGGAAAGAGCATAAACTATTTTGGCGTGACGTAGTCAAAGTATGGGATGCTACACTTTACTCTCGCCCATCAATTCGTTTTGACTTCAAAAAAACAGGGGCACCAATGTGGTCAAGACTTTTCGCCCTTGATGATAAGTTCTCTACAATGCCTGGTTATAATTCAGAACTTGCGACTCAAGAAATCAAGGACTTAATTGAGTCTCATATCGTAGAATAATTTAATTACAATATTATAGAATAAAAAAGGGCCTGTTTTTCACAGGCCTTTTTATTTACTCTGCCCGTGGTATAATTAGTTTATCTTATTAATCACCGATACTTTACGGGAAAATATGCTTAAAAACGTTTATCTTTTAGTCTTTTTAACTTCATCAATGGCCCATGCTTCTACATACCAAGCTTCAAATGGGATTGAATTTGAAATTGATCAATGTTTAAAAGACTCAGATTGTAAGCAGCAACTTATAAAAGAGTCTCCCGTAAAAATTGCAAAAATTTTGAATGATTCAAAAAATCAGGGACAAACGAAGTTAGTATTAACTTCATTATTAGATGAAGAAAACTTAGCTAAATTTGATTCTCTTTATCGTTTAAGAACAGTAAATGATCAAAACCTTTTAAATAAACGAGACGCTAAGAAAGTCGAAATAAGTCTAAATAGGATGTCAGACACATATAAGTTTAACTATGCGACAGACTATATCCGCAATAACCATGACCAATTTAAAAACAATTCATATATTAATATCTTAATTAATAATGTAATTAGAGATGAAATTAAGAATTCATCACCCCTATCAGATCAGAAAAAAGAAAAATTAAATCAACTTCATAAAGAAGGCCTAATAAACCTTTCTCATTACTCTCAAGATATCGATTTAGAAGATAATAAATCAGATGAATGTTACGACTGTAGTGTACAAACAGCTTCAACAAGTGAGTATATGTCAGTTACAAATCTTGTAAAGGTTGCACAGCAAATGATAAAAGTTACAAGTACATGGTCTTCTGAATGTAATCTCGATGCAAAGAAAATAGAAGATGATGTCTTCTTCTATAATAAAACACGTAGGGCCAAAAGAGACTTACAACGTTACAAGAATACAACTTATATTAATCAAGAAACGTTTGAAGATGGCTGTACTAAAAAGATTGAGGCAAAAACTTATCGCAAGTAACAACGATGTCCTGCTCGTTGCATTTTATTTGCCCAAACATTATCACCGGCACCCCTAACACCATCACAATAGTATATTCCTGACCTTGAGAAATCACTTCTTTCTATTTTCTTAGGTTCGCTTTCCACATAAGTGACAAGTTGATTGCTGAAGTCTTTATAGGCATCAAAAAGAGGGCCTTCTTCTACCCAACCATTATCATTGAATACATTAAAATGAGTCCCCCAACTATTGTGGACTTTATATTGATTACGACATTCACCATTGCTATCACAGATAGTTCTAAATCCGCTTAAAAGATAGGCATGACCGCCACACGAACGCTTTCTCTTCGCTTGAGGACACATTGACATATCACTAATATCATCCTCTCCTTCACAATAGCGTTGCCAAGTACAGCTTGATATCGCAGCTGATTGATCATTCTCAAATAACTCAATCATTTTCTTTCTAAATTTATCTTTATCAGAAATATGTTCTTGATGAAACTTTACACCTGGTATCTTAACCTTCTCTTTTTCATCTCGACATTTTTTAGGTATCAGTACTTCATTTAAAAACTCTTCAAAAGCGTTGATTGAAGCGATTTTAGTAGCTGCCCTCGATAAGTTTTCAATCATATCCGTGCTAAATGGATAGTACTTCTTAAAAAACTCTTCATTACAAGGCCTACAAAACCCATCACTCTCAGTTTCTTTTTTTACCTGATAATAAATATCATTCATGGCCTTTAATTGGGGATGCTCTTCGATATCAAAGTCCCCATTTGCTTGGCCATTGTAGTTTTCAATTTGTTGATAAGGTGCACATTCTTCAGTTGAAAATGATAAATCAACTTTTTTACCATTTGTTAATGATCTAGTAACTTGAGGAATATTTCCACCATTTAGTCCTAAGAATTCTTTAGAATTACCATTTTGTAATTGAGTCTTCCCAAGTACATCTAGAACGGAAATTTGTTTATCCTCATCACAAGCTCCACTTTTAATACAAGCTTGATCTAATAAAGAAGTGGTAGCAAATAAGTAACATGAACCAAATCCATCTTGATCACGAATGATTGGCTTACTCTTTACCTCTAGCTGACTTGTCACTCTTTCACTCCCCATAGGAGGAAGTTGTTGATAAGCAGCATGATTATATTCATTCCACTTCATTTCTTCAGTAATTTCAAGCTTTGCAAAGGTTGTTAATGAAAGAATAGAAAAGATAAATATTTTAATCACGTAGCAAACTCCACGCACTAATCATACTTCCATCTGAAAAGCGGCAAAAGCCGATTTGATTACCATTTTCCATTTTTAAAATTTTATATTCAGAATTACCTATTGCTTTACATGCTTTTGAGCCAGGGTGGCCCGCTAGTCCACGAGTTTTCTTTTGCTTTACCCTTCGCTTAAGACAGTCTTTTGATTTCTTACAAGTATCATTCATAAATACGGTATTTTTACCGCTGCCTTCTTTATAGATTTTTACTTCTTTGAATTTATCTTTTTCATAAATTTTCATAATTTGAAAATCTTTTGCAAAGAGATCAAAGGTAAAGAAAATTGTAAATGTAGATAGTATTATCATCTTAAACATCGACCTATCCTTTGGCCTTGAAAAATTGTTTGATACGATAAAAGAACTTCTCTACCCAATTACCCTTTACAGATGAAGGATCACGAGTAGTATCACTTGTTTCTTGTGCAATAACTTCAGCTACTTCTTCTAATGTTTTATCCATTTCATCGCCGTGCTCAATTTCTACAATAACTTCTTCAACCTCAACACTTCCATCATCATTTGATTCGATAACTTCACCATCTTCATTTACTTCTTCAACAGTTGCCCTTTCTTCAAGCTTTGATCTTTGATAGAGGTAAATAGGAGTTGAAGCTGGTATAAATTGTACAAGTTGTCCAATTACAGAACGACGATGAGTGATACTAATATCACCACGTGCATATGCCTTCTCTTCAGCGGCCAGCATTCTCTCATAAAATTTAGGATCATTTTCTTTTGCATACTGCTTGAGAAGCTTATACTTCTTCACAGCAAGTGCATCAACCATTCGAGCAAAAGTCACGAGAAGTTCATCTTTAGGAATTGTCGTATTTACTGTTTTTAAATTTGAATAACTCTTTACTAAGTCATTACTGAAACTTTTTACAATATTATTAATCTTTGGAAAGTGTAGTCTTCTTGCTCTAGCATTATAGAAAGCTTGGAATAAGCGTACTGCACGATACTTACCTATATGTTTTGACTTATAAATAAGGCCCATAAAGGTATCAACTATTTCTGGTTGTAATAATAGTGAATATAGCCAATTGACAACTTCAGAGTTTCTTTCCTTCTTTAGTTTTGTAATTAAGGCCATTGGATTTTCGTGAACAATTCGAGTTATATCATCTAACTCTGGACGACTCTCTCCTTTGAAAAATATTGGAAGAGTACTTTTTTCTCTATCACTTGCAACACCAAGGTTTGCCATAAGTTTTTTAAGCTCTACTTGGCATTCCTTATTACATAGATCACTATTTTCAAGGTCTCTAATATGCTCACGAACTAAGCGGTATTCATAGTAATCATTACCTATATTAATAATATTTCTTTCTGCTTCCTTATCAACTTCAACCTTAAATAAGTCGGCATTCGGTGAATTATCAAACTTTGATAAAATAAACTCATTGAATTCATCCGAGTACTCTTTTTCTTTCAAATATTTTTTAAGCTTTGTTTTTGTGACATCAGTAGATGAAAGAAAGTCAGATATATCTTTCATACGTTTAAAAGAGATAAAGTTTACTTCAAAATCTCTAAAGAATACTCTCCAGTCTCTTACATTCACTGAATAATGCTTAGTAAATAAGTTATTATCGAGTTTTTCAATCTTCTTCCATACAGAAAGAGACATTGCAGGCTCTTTGTGTTCACTAGTATTACGAAGACGACGATTTAAGGTCTCTAGTTTGTTAATCTTCTCCTTTAGTTCAAATTCAGGAGTGTCATAGAACGAGTTTTTCTTTATACCAAGAAACGATTTAAATGCTCCTCCACAAGAAGCATAAATCTGAAAGTGAATAATTGAAGATAGAATTATTAAAGTATTTAGTCTTTTCATAGGCCCTCGTCCTCATATCGGATACTTGGGCCTAATCTTTAGAGTGTTTAGCTAAAGAATATATGTAATTTTAGCTATTTAAACAGTTTTTGATACTCACCATAACCTTCTTTCTCTAAATCTTGTTTAGGAATAAAGCGCAAAGATGCTGAGTTGATACAATAGCGCTTCCCTTCAGGGCCTGGGCCATCATCAAAAACGTGACCGAGGTGGGCATCTCCAGACTTCGATCGTACCTCGATTCGAGTCATAAAGAGTTTATTATCCTCTTTCGTTTTAACTAAGTCTTTATCTATTGGTTTAGTAAAGGCTGGCCATCCTGAACCAGAATCATATTTATCAAGAGAACTAAAAAGTGGCTCACCTGTTGTTATATCAACATAGATTCCTTCTTCTTTATGATCCCAATACTTATTAGCAAATGGACGCTCAGTCCCTTCTTTTTGAGTTACTTCATATTCTAATGAAGATAGCTTTTCCTTTAATTCTTTTTCGCTTGGTTTCTTATACACTTTATTATCCTTTTTTGTTTCTTCGCACTTCAGAGGTTTTGAAGAATTGTTTCGAATAAATTGTCCTCGGCCAGATAGCTCTTTATAAGTCTTATATCTAATTGGGTTTTTCTTGTAATAATCTTGATGATACTCTTCAGCTGGATAGAAAGTCGATCCCTTTTCTATTGCCGTAACTATTGGTGAATCATACTTCTTACATGCTTCAAGATTATTCTTCGAGTTTTGCGCTATATTCTTTTGTTTTTCATTTTCATAAAAGATCACAGTACGATATTGATTTCCCCTATCTGCAAATTGTCCTCCTTCGTCAGTTGGATTTATATTATTCCAATAGATATCTAAGATTTGTTCGAGTTGAACTTTCTTATCATCATAAACAATTTGGACAACTTCAACATACTCGCTTTTACCTGATGATACGATTTGGTAAGTAGGCTTAACTAATTCTTTAGTCTTATCAGGGGCCATGTAACCAGAGGTAACACTTTTTACTCCCTTAATTTTTTCAAATGGAGCTTCCATACACCAGAAACAGCCACCACCGAGAGTAATCTTGGCAGCATTAATATTATTAGCGAAAAGAAGGCCGATAAATAGGTATACAGCTGTAATAATCTTCATTTATACCTCCATGAAACTATTATAACAGGTTCTCGTATAAGTATTCGTAGCTGATGGCCTAATTGTTACATAATATTATCAATGAAAGGTTTGACCTCCTGATTACGGCCACTTAAAATTGTCTTATGAAAAAACTCATTCAATACTTTATCGATAACCTACTTATCTCAAACGTTCTTTTCTTCAGTGTATTTGTTATTGCCATTTTTGCTTGGACAAAAATTCCAAAAGAAGAAATGCCAGAGTTTGAGTCACCTTATGTTCGTGTTTCCACAATTTACCCTGGAGCAAGTGCTGAGGATATTGAATTCTTTATTACAAAACCCATTGAAGAAGAATTAAAAAATGTAGCAGGCCTAGATGAAGTGCGATCTGTTTCCTCAACTGGCTCAAGTTCAATTACTGTTGTTATGCTTGAGAACTACCCTAATCCAAGAGAAGTCTACCTCGACATTCAAGATGCCGTACTTAGGGCCGATCTACCTAGTGAAGCAGAGATTCCAACATTTAGACAATTTAAATCATCTGAAAAAGCCTATATCGATGTTGGGTTTTACCTAGAGGGAAAGAGAGACTTAACAGTTGAAGACCGAGCAAGACTGCAACAGCTTGTTAGAAACTTTGAAACACAAGTTAAAGCGCTACCTGCAGTATCGTCTGTTACTCGAAGTGGTTACCTTGATCCAGAAAATCATGTCCTTCTTGACCCATATAAAATCAAGCAAAACAGAATCTCAATTCACAACGTTGTAAGAAGTTTAAGAGAAAGTCATATTCGAGCACCGATTGGTGTATTAGAAGATACACAACAATCAAAGGTTACCTCTATTAATGAATTAGTTGATGAATCAGACTTTAAAGACTTGATGGTAACAGGTAATTACGAAGGTGATGGTGTCAGCCTCGATCAAATCGCAAGTTTTAAAAAGTCTTTTGAAAAAACGAATTCAATTTATAAAATCAATGGCCACGAAGGGATAATGCTCAACCTTAAAAAGAGTCATAATGTTGATATTCTAGCGGCCAATAAAGCAACACTTGCCTTTATTGAAAAGTATAAGAAGGGTCAACTTGATGATTTAAGGATTGTGACTCTCGATGATGAATCATATGATGTAAAAAACCGCCTATCAATTGTAGCAAGTAATGGGCTTCTAGGGTTTGGTCTTATTGTTCTCGTTCTCTTCCTATTCCTTGATTTCAAATCGGGGATTTGGGTAAGTATGGGAATTCCTTTTACTCTATGCTTTACCCTAATTTGTATGCTCATCTTTGATTTCACAATCAATAATATGACTCTGGCCGCTATTATTATTGTAATGGGAATCGTTGTTGATGATGCAATTATTGTTGCAGAAAATGTTGGCCGAATTACAGAAGATCATAAAGGCACATTAAAAGAATTAATGGATAAGGTTACAACAGAAGTAACTAAGTTACTAATGCCAATTACTAGTGCCATCGCCACAACATGCGTTGCCTTTGTTCCCCTTCTTTTCTTCGGTGGATGGTTTGGAAAGTTCGTGGCCGTACTTCCATTTATTATTACAATGATGTTAGTGGCTTCACTTATAGAGTCATTCTCTGTTTTACCGGCCCACGTTTATCAAAGAAAACCAAAGAAGAAACATGAAGTAAGTTGGTTTAGAAAATACGAACAAGTCTATGCAAACTTCTTAGAGAAGGCACTAAACTTTAGATTTTTAATAATCTTATTCTTTATTTGTTCAACCGTTTTATCAGGATATCTTTTTACGACAAAATTAAAATTTGTCATGTTTCCGCGAGAAGAAAGTAAAGAGCTTAGCCTAAGTGTATATACAGAGAAAGGTACATCTAAAGCTGAAATCAATGAGTACCTAAAACCTCTTGAAGATATCTTACTTGAAGAATCACAACGATTAAGTATTGTTGGTTTTCGCTCTAACGTAGGTCAATCTCGTCGTGGAGGAGCTGTAAACTATAATCGAGCAAGTATCACTGTAGAGATTTTACCTGCCGATGAAAGAGAATTATCAGCAAATGATATAGTTGATATCTTAAAAGAGAGAACTAAAGACCTTCCAAATATAAAAGAAATTCGCTTCTTTAAATCACGCTGGGGAAGTGGCTCAGGTTCAACAATTGAGGCGCAAATTCAAGATAATGATGACGAAGTTAGAGAGAAAATTGCCAATCTTATTGCCGATCATCAAAAGAATAATAAGAAGTTAAAAAATGTTGAAATTGAAAGACCAATAAATACAAAAGAATTCAACTTTAAAATTAACCAAAATGAGATCCTACGCTTTGGCCTTACACCTAGTGATGTAACCACTTCTCTACGTACATTTGTCCAAGGTACTATTCTCTATACTCTTAAGAGTACTGATGAAGAGGTTGAGGTAAGACTAACTGTCGCAAAGAATTACAAAGTTGATATTGAAAAGCTAAAACAATTAAGAATTGATAATGGAAAAGGTGGTTACGTACCAATTTCACGATTTATTACAATTGAAGAGGTTGTAAAACCATCAAATATTGAGCGCGTTGATTTCAAACGAACAACAATGGTTTATTCGGATATAGAAGAAGGTGCAAATACTACACCACTTGAGATTGCTGAATATTACGAGAACGAAGTTTTCCCAGAGATTTTAAAAGAATATCCATCTGCAATTATAAACTTTGTTGGTGAAATTGAAGAAACAAGAGAATCGACTGGTGATTTTAAGATGGCAGGATTTTTAGTTATCGCTCTTATTTATATGATTTTAACAATTCAATTTAAATCATTGTCTGCACCTCTAATTATTATGACAATTATACCTATTGGGATTTCAGGAGTTATCTATATTCTCATGGCCCACGGCATGGAGATCTTCGGCTTCTTCGCAGTTATTGGGGCCCTTGGAATGGTTGGGGTTGTTGTAAACGACTCGATTGTCCTCATTGATAAACTTATTAGAGAGACAAAGTATACAACGCACAAGACTCAACTTTATAAGCAGATCGCACAAATCTCTTCCACAAGACTTAGAGCAATTATCTTAACTACATTAACGACAGTTATTGGAGTACTTCCTACGGCCTATGGGTTTGCTGGTTATGATTCAATGTTAGCAGAAATGATGCTTACAATGGGATGGGGTCTGGCCATTTCCACAATCATTACACTTTTTCTAACACCATCAATCTTCTCTCTTTTATCAAGATTTCTTGTGACGAAAGAAGAGCAACAAGAAGAAGCATTCTTATAATATTGCCCCTTGGAAACAAATACTTTCAAGGGGTTACATATTGATTTAACTTGTTCAAATTTTATACATATGGCCATAATTTTCAAAATAGACTTAACAGTTAATAAATAATGTTAGTTTTGTCATATGACAAAGCTCTCTTTGAAAACAGGTATATTCACTATACTCCTCACCTACTTGTACCTAAGTATGGCACAGGTCTATGCTCAAGATTCCATGGAAATGGACTTAGTAATCAATGACATTACAATCGAAAATGATTTGGGTGAAGATATTGGAAATAATCTTTTATTCGGAATTGAAGAGCTTGAAAGTAAGACAGGTGAAACTCTTGATATCATCAAAGTAACAAATGATCTTGAAAACTTAAAAAAGAAAAATGATGAAACATATGAAAATGTTGAACTTGAAGTATTGCCGATAGATTCAAGTAGTATTTCAATCAAATTTGAAATGCAAAAGAAAAGAATTATCAAAAGAATTCTAATAAGTATTGAAAGTATAGAAAAAGACAAAAATGACATTGATAATGACTTAAGGAAGGAGCTTAAATTAAGACGAGGAGGGATTTTTAAGTCCAAGGATATGATGCTTGATATCTCCTCTATTGAAAACTTCTATAAGAAAAAAGGATATCCTCTTGTTAAAGTTAAAAAGAAACTAGAGCTAAATAGTGAGTCCGAAATTATCATCGACTTTAAAGTTCTCCTAAATACAGCTGAAGTTAAAATTGATGACATTAAAATTACTGGTAATAATTATTTCACTGATAAAGAATTAAATAAAATTATCAAATCTAAAGAGTCTTCTTTCTTCTCAAAGAATCTCTTTATTGAAGAAGAATACTTAAATGATATCGAAATCATTAAACGTCATTATATGGAAAGTGGTTTCATCAACATTGAAGTAGAAGCAGATTATAAAGTTAAAAAAGATGAAGCAGATATCAGCTTTAAAATTAATGAAAACAAGCAATTAAAATTAAACAAATTATCAATTGAAGGTAACTCTTTTTTAGAAACTCAAGAAATTCTTAATGTTTTAAACACAAAGTTACCCACGGCCTTTTCAATAAAGAAGCAAAGAGAGGCCATTCAAAGAGTGCGAGAACTATACGGAAATAATGGTTACATCTTCACACAAATCACGATGAATTATGACGATAAGAGTGAGAGCGCAACACTAGTTATCAACGAAGGTAAACCGCAAAAGATTATTAAAATTGAAATAATTGGTAATACAAAAACAGTACCAGAAGTTATTTATGAAAAGTTAAGTTTTAACATCGGAGAAATGGCAAATACAAGTAAGATTAATGAGTCTATATTGAACCTTTATAAAACTGGTTTCTTTAAAGATGTAAAAATTGACTTCTTCCCAATGACAACAAGTGCTGGAAAAGTAGTCATTCAGCTTCAAGAAAATAGTACTCAAACAATCCAATTCTCACTTGGTTCAGCCTATGGTGGAGCAGGTTTTGGAGTTTCTTTAAGTGACAATAATCTCTTTGGTACAGGAACATCACTTGCCCTATCAACAATGATCTCAAAAGAAATAAACCGTGTTGGGCTTGTTTATAATAACGAGAATATTTTTGGATCTGAAATTGATCTTAATATCAGTGCCAATCATGATTTTGAGAGAAGTTACCATTATAAAGAAAAGAAAACAGCTCTTAGAATAATGTTTGAAAAACAAATAAATAAGAATATAAGTCTAGGGCTAGGAACTCGCCTCGAGTTTGTTTCCATTGATAGCTTATCACAACAGTACTCAGATAATATCGACTTATCTGACACAAAAGATGTTGTAAGTGGCCTCATTGGTTCTTTCGCATATCGAATTCAAGATAAAGAAGAAAAAACTAATGGTGTAATATCTGTACATCTTCTACCTTCATTTCATAATCAGGAATTATTCTTTAAAGGTGTCGTTAATGCTCAAGTAACAAGAGATATTTATGAAAATGATGAAGGTGGTAAACATCAAATTTCAGGAAGAGTAACCCTAGGATATGCATCTCAAAGTACTCCTTTTTATGAAAGACTACAAGGTGGAGGAAATGGAACTATTCGTGGGTTTGAGTATGGATCAATAAATAAGGATGGCCAACTCGGTTCTAACTCAATGATCTCAGCGAACCTTACATATAGTCTTCCAATATATAAGGATATCTTTAGCGGTGTACTCTTTTTAGATGCATTTGCTCCTGGTAGTAGTGACTTCGCATTTGATCACTTTAGAGTAGTTGGTGGTCTTGGGCTACGCGCTCACATGAACGCAGGCTTTGTACAAGAAACATTTGAAGCAGGTGTCACTATCCCACTCATAAGCAGACAAAATGATATAACAAAACCTTTTTATTTTATAATTGGAGATTATGATCCAGCTTACAACTTATAGGAGATTGTAATGAAGAAGAATCAATTACCTCAGCTCATAATGGCCCTTACCATTATAAGTGGAGTTAGTGTCCAGGCACAAAACTTAAAAGTATGTGACAGATTAAAGAAAGACTTTGATATTAAAGATGTTTCATTTGAAGAGTCACTTGATAAGGCCGAGCGCTATGCTAATTCAGATAAGCATTGTAAAGCGGCTCGAAGCTTTCAATTAGCAATGGTTAAGGATCAATCTAAAGCTCTTGAGCAAGGGCTAGATATCAAATTACTAAATGAGCTTTATGAAGGGAACTTCCTTAATGATTATGTAAACTTCTCATTATCTCTAAAAAAACTAATAAAGGATAATCCACAGTCAGAGCTAATGCATTTTCAAATGGCAAACCTCTATAATCAGAACCTACCTAAAGACATTAAAAATATGCCAATTGGTAATTTTGTAAAAGCAGATGGTAGTGCTAATAATATCGTTAATGAGTCAATTCTTGTTAACCAAGACTTCTTAAACAATTATCCAAATTCAAGATTTTCAAGAGAAGTTGAAGAAAATCTAGCTAATTCAAAAACAGTAGCTCTAAAAAAAGGGTTGGCCGACTTTAAAAATGAAGTTTGGCTTAATAGAAAGTCTGAAGATAAAGATATTTACGAATATCAAGCTGCAATTCTAATGAATCAGATAGTTGAAGCAAATGACGGACGCACAAAATCTCAAGCTCTATTAGAACTATTTGAGCTATTTGCAGACAATCAAAGTCTAACAGATGCAAAAGAGAGAATGGCAAATTTAGCATCATTAATTGAAACAAGTGAAGATGTAAAAAGATCAGAGCTAAGAAAAGTAAGTAAAGAGCTTAAAAAAATAGGAAAAGTCCCTCAAACAACGAGTCTTTTAGATTTAAATAATAAAATACAAGAAGCTAGTGAACTTCAACAATCAATGCTTAGCAATGATGACTTAAAAGAATTAATCAAAAGTAAAAAAGGTAATGATCGTTCAATCTTTATGCCTATTGAATTCTCTGATTCTGAAAAATCAATGATGCTAAAAACACTTGGTGTTGTTGGTGTAATGATGGCCTTTGATAAGCCTTTGATGGATTTTGTACAAGATAATAAGAACGATACAATGACAACAATTACTGACTTTACTAACCTCTTTGGAGAAAAAGCAGGACTGCTTCCTGTAGTTGGTGCTTCAATGGCAATCGGACTTGTTTTTAAGAATGATCAATTTAAAAGAGCTGCCGTTAGAAGTGTCGGGGCCGTTCTAATTGGACAATTAGCAACTCAATTACTTAAGTCATTGAGCTCACGTGCAAGACCTCGTGAAGGAAAAGGTCCATATCACTTCGATGGTGTAAACTTTGGACGAAATAACACTTCTTTCTCTTCTGGTCACTCTGCTGGAGCATGGTCAGTTATGACTGTATTTGCAACAGAGTTTAAAGACACAAAAATTGTACCGATTGCAGCCTATTCTCTTGCTGCTTTAACGAGTTTTGCAAGAGTCTACAAGAATGCTCACTGGTTCTCTGACGTTACTCTAGGGGCCCTAATTGGATGGGTATCAGGTAAGATTATGTATCGTTTATTTGATAAAAAAGAAGACGGCCCAGTAAGTTTTACGCCAGTAACTGGAGATCTAAACGGTGCTGCTGTAACTTATAAGGTAGATGGGCAAAAAGACCTTAGAGCTTGGCCTATCGATTATTATCAACTAGTTTTTAATAATAAAGAGTCTGAGTAATACTTGAAAACAGTACTGGTTATCATATTCACTTTAATACTATCAATTGGCGTAAGTTCAAGTACTTATGCCATTGATTATAGTGTTTCTGATAATCAGGATGTTTTATTAGATATTAATAAAACTATAAATAAGCGTTGGCGTGACCTAGAAGAATTACAAGAGAACTCTGACTGGGTTGATACTCAGCTTAAACTCCAATATTTTGGAACAATTTATCAAAAAGGCTGGTTTGGGCCAAAAGTTCAACGTCAAATTATGCCATCTTTAGATGGAAAATACATTGTTGTTGATTCTATCTCTGTGGGTGTGCCAATTCTTAAGCAAATGGCCTATTTAGGAACAAACTTTTTAATTAGATCTTCTTTACCATTCATTCAAGGTACTCCAACTGAAGAAAGACATTTCTCTAAGGCAACAGCTGTAGATAGTTATGAAGAAGCTATTGAGCTAAAGCATATGGAAGTGATAGACTTACCGACTTCACGTGAGAGATTTAATTCGTTGAGAGTGGGTCAACAAGTAAATACTGTCCTAACATCTGGTTTTGCTTCAAGAGTAAACCTTCTTTGGCTTGATTTTCTAAATGTTGTGATTCCAGAAGTTACGACTTTTGCACCAAAAGCAAAATTGAAAATTTCAAAATCATTAGATGTAACAATTGAGAAAGAACAAAATGACATTGCAGTAATAACAATAAAGCACCTCGATGATATGTCTAAAGGTGCAGGACTAGGCTTAAGTTTAATTGTCGATGAGATTATTGATCTTCCAATTTCAATCGGCATTAATGAATCACAGGGCTACTCTCCTATTGTCTTTAATCTAAAAAAGAGCAAACAAGAAATAAATCAACTAATCTACCGCCTTGATTTGAGTACACCAGAAGGACTTAAAGCTTACCTGAGTTTTCTTGATCAAGACTTTTCAGAGATTCAAGATCTAGAAGAAAGTGGAAATGATAGTGTCGAACTTTTTATGAAAAAAGAAGGCCAAAGAAATAATTCTGAATTTAACTGGGGTTTAAACTTTGTTCTATGGAAGACAGGTGCCCGCTATATAAGTGAAAACGGAAAATATGAAACTAGGTTTAAAGATGGTGAAAACCTAAAGTACGAAGAAATTATTTATTCAAAGGTCAGTGATCATAAAGGATTCTCAGGCAAGGAGAAAAGAAATTATAACTTAAAGGCCGTTGTACCTACAAATGATAATGCGACAAAGTCTTTTAGCCTAACTATCAATTACTCTTATTCTGATGATGACAGTTCAGGAAGAGAGTTAAACAAAGAGGCAGACTTTTTATATGAGCGCTACCTTGATAATGGGATGAGAATTGATTTCGATAAAAACCAAGACTATGGAAAAGTCCAAATTTATTCATCACTTATCTTTTCAACAAAGGCAATTGAGGAGCTTATAGAAGTCGATGACTTCACCCTTTGGGAGTCCATTGCATTAGCATTTGAATATACAGATTCTCTAATATGGATAAGTGAAGAAGATCGCAACGACTTTAGAAGAGATAATTATGTGTACGAACATTCTGTCCGTAAGAGAAATCATCTTTCAGCTAATCAAAAGAAGAAACTTAAACAACTTGAAAACTTAAAATTAGCACAAAGAGTATATAAGCTATTTAATAAATTACGTTCAAATATCTCAGTTAAAGAAAAGGCCAAGCTTCTTGTTCATGGACTAAAGTCATCAAAGCTAGCACCAATCGTGCAAAAAGCAATGGTCAATATAATTGGAATTAACGATTTAATGGGACAAGGATATATAAAGGGAAATCTCTACTAATCTTTTAATCGCCTTAATTTCTTTCCATGTAAATAACAATTAGTACTATGATCTTGAACGATTCCACATGCCTGAAGAAATGCATAAACAATAGTACTTCCGACAAAACGAAAACCTCTTTTTTTCAAATCTTTTGATATATCATCACTTAATTGTGTTTTAGAGGGATATTCTTTTAGATTTTTAAATGAGTTATATATAGTTTTTCCCTCTGTAAAAGACCAGATATACTTATCAAAGCTACCAAACTCTTTTTGAATCTTTAAAAAAGCCTTTGCATTTGAAATAGTTGACTCGATTTTAAGGCGATTTCTAATAATTCCTGGATTATTCATAAGTTTTTCAACTTTAGCAGGAGTAATCTTTGAGACCTTCTTTATATCAAATTGGTAAAAGGCCTTACGATAATTATCACGCTTCTTGAGAACTGTTTCCCAGCTAAGCCCGGCCTGGGCACCCTCTAAAATGAGGAATTCAAATAATACTTGATCATCATGCACAGGTCTTCCCCATTCACGGTCATGGTACTTCACATATTGATCGTTAGATAATTTAAGCCACGGGCATCTTTCTTTCATAGAAAAAATTATATCTCTTTTTTTAATTACGGTTAAGTATTAAAATATAAGCTAGTGCTTTAAAGAAGGAAAATAAATGAAAAAAGTCGTTAAAAATCTTAGCTTCTGGGTCCTTATCGCTGGGATTCTAGGGTATATATTTGGGTCAATTTTTGGTGACCCATCTTGGGCAACAATGAAGACGCCACCAAACTTCTATCAAATAATCGTTATGATTAAGTCAGTATTTATTAGTGCTCTTAAGATGATGATTGCACCAATGATTTTCTTCTCTCTTATTGGAGGGATTATCAATATTGGTGAGATCACAAAGCTTAAATCAATGGGACTAGTAACTATCACTTACTATGTCTCAACGACGATTATCGCAATTATGATTGGCCTTACTGCTGTTTTCTTTATTCATCCATGGAAGAATTCAGGTGTTACCATAAAGACCAAGGATACAATTACTCAACAAAAGCCTGCTCAGTTTATTGAAGAAGGCTCAAACTCGATTCCTGTAGTTATTAAGAAAGTATTTGAGACAGCTCTTGTTAACCCATTTCACGCTCTTGCAAATAATAATATTTTAGGAATTGTAACTGCGGCACTTCTACTTGGGATGTCATTATTAATTGTTCATCATACTTCAAATCCACTATATCAAATCGTAAAGGACCTCAATATTGTCATAAATAAGGTACTTCATTGGATTATTAACCTCAGTCCAATTGGAATCTTTGCCATCGTCTTTGATTTTAAGGTGAAGGTTTCTGGAGATATCTTTAGTGAACTGCTTTCATTTGCCCTACTAGTCTTTGGGGCCACCATGGTTCACGGCCTTTTGGTTTTACCATCAATAGCTTGGTTCTTTGGAAAGCTTAATCCAATTGATCTATTTAAAAAGACGGCCCGTCCCCTTCTTCTTGCCCTGTCAACAGCATCAAGTTCAGCAACTCTTCCTGTTACAATGCAAACTTGTGAAGAAGAGTTAGGAGTTACAAAAGGAGTCAGTGGTTTTGTTTTTCCTCTCGGTGCTACAATGAATATGGATGGTACAGCATTATTTGAAGGTATTGCGGCCATCTTTTTGGCAAATCTCTACGGGATTGAATTATCTGGTGTTGCCATGTTCTCAATATTCTTTATGGCAATGCTCTCATCTGTTGGAGCTCCAGGAATGCCATCAGGTTCAATGTCGGGAATGCAAATGGTATTATTAGCGGCCGGGATTCCTCTTGAAGCAATTGGTATCCTCCTTGTGATTGAAAGGCCTCTAGACACATTTAGAACGGCCGTGAATGTGGAAGGTGATATCATTGGTGCTGTCGTCACTCAAAGATACTTAGATAAAAGAGAAGCAACTTAGAAGAAATAAAAAAGGGCCTCATTTGAGGCCCTATGTACTATTTGAGAGAGTCTTAACCTAACTACTTAAGAACAACATTAAATGCTAGGCTAACTTTATTATCAATTGCCTTATCACCTAAACTTTTGAAGAAGCTTTTAGATCCGTACTTAATTCCAAAATCTGTTCTATCAAACTCAAGTGTTCCAACAAATTTCTTTCCATTATTAGCAGCAAGGAAAGTTACTTCCTTTGTTTTACCCATAATTGTCATGTCCGCTATTACTGTAAAACCTTTTACTTCTTTAATTTTTAATGTAGCAGTTGGGTATTTCTTTACGTTGAAGAAGTCTTCATTTTTAAGGTGACCATTTAATTTATCTAGCCACTCACCTTCAAGATCTGTTGCTGTAAAAGAATTCATATCAACGACAACTGTTCCTGATACAAGCTGACCTTTTTCAACTTTAACATCTCCAGATTTAATTTTAACTGTACCAAAGTGGCGACCTGTTACTTTTGTTCCCTGCCAGTAAATCGTTGACTTAGCAGTGTCGATTGTCGCTGCATTTGTTGTAAAAACCGTTAGCGCAGCAAAAGCAAAAACTAATAACTTCTTCATAATATTTTCCTCCATTTGATTATTGAATTATGAAATTTCTTAAAAATATAATAGCAAAACATAGTAGAAAATAAAGATCATTATTGGCGACAAGTTGTGCTATAATTAGTCCATGATTTGGATAACGATAGAACAGATAAAATGCCTTCAGGCCCTTGATGAGGCCGGCAGTTTCACTAAGGCCGCAACAGCACTAGCAAAGGCGAAGTCTGCGGTAATTTACTCAATTAACAATCTCGAAGAGCAAGTAGGATTCCCTCTTGTGGACCGAACGAGCTACCGGCCTCAAATAACTAATAAAGGTAGAGACTTTCTCAATGAAGCGGCCAAGCTAACAGCTCAATATGATCATCTTATTGAAAAAACCAAGCAAATTTCATCTAATGTAGAGACTCGCGTTTCCATTTCAGTATCAGGAATCTACGAACAAGAAAAGCTTTATCCAATTATTAAAAAGGCCATGTCACTTTACCCTTCCACAGAAATTATTCTTGAAAAAGAAATACTAAGTGGAGAGAAAATGCTCATGGAAGGTCGAGTTGATTTAGCAATATTTGAAGATCTTTCTCGTACTAAGAATTTTGAGTTCAAGCCTGTTGGTGAAGTTGATATGTACCTAGTTATTGCAAAAGATCATCCTTTTCTTGATTTACCTAAGAAAGAACAGAGTTTCGCTAGTCTTGTGCAATATCCACAAATCATCCAAAGAAGTACCATTCCGGATGACACAATAAAACTTGGTGTAATGGATGAAGCTCTAAAGTGGCGAGTAACGGATACTCCTTCAAAGAAAGAGATAATTCTTAATGGTTTTGGCTGGGGACGTCTGCCCTCAACGATGATTAAAGATGAGCTTAAGAAAGGTCGCTTGGTTCATCTTAAGTCCCTAGAGAAGAAATCACTTGTAAAATTCTGTCTCGGACACAAAAAAGGCCATCAACTAGGAGAAGTGGCCCGATTTATCTGGGATTCTTTCTAGATACCTAAAAGAATTACCTATTTTCAAAGGTTTTCTCCCTTTTTTCAGTGATAAGTGTTAGGTTGGGCCATTATTATTGATTTTAAACACAAGGTCCAAATGGAAACTATTTATATTGGAAATCTCAATTACAAGACTTCTGCACAAAACCTTAAGGGAATTTTTTCTCGCTACGGTAAAGTAAGTGATGTGAATCTTCTTAAAATTCCAGGAACTGAAAAAAGTAAAGGTATTGCTTTTGTAAAAATGCAAAAGAAAGACCAGGCACAAAAGGCCATAGATAGTCTAAATGCCACTCAACTTGATGGTAGAACTGTTAAGGTCTCATTTGCAATTGATAATCACGAAGTAAAAAAGCAGCGTGAAGTGGAAGATAAGAAAAAAGTAGCTAAAGAAATAAGCGAAGAAAAAATTATTGTCGCTAAGAAACGTCGCCGTCGTCGTGGCCTACAAGAATTATTTGATAACGTTAGAAAGTAGGCACTAAAATGACGAATAATGATATTTTAAAAAAGCTGCGAATTGCTCTTTCTCTAAAAGATTTTGAAATCATCGAAATCTTAAAACTTGTCGAATTTGAAATGACTAAAACTGAACTTTCAGCTCTATTTCGAAAAGATGATCACCCTAATTATAAGGAATGTGGCGATCAAGTACTAAGAAAGTTTCTAAATGGTTTAATCATTAAGAACCGTGGAACGAGAGAAGAAAGGGCCGAAAAAGCTGCGGCCAATGCAAAGAAGCCTACAGCAAATAAAGCGGCTCCAAAAACAAAGAAACACTCAAAGGTAAAATCAAATGGTTCATATAGGAAAAATAAACCTTCTAAAGGTCCTAAAAAAACTTCATAACGGTTATCGTCTAATTGACCAAGAAGGAACTCAGGAAGTCTTTCTTCCAGAGGACTTCGCACCTTTAAAAATCACAATCGGTGGTGACTTAAAGGTCTTCATCTATCCAGATACTCAGGGAGAGCTAGTGGCCACAACAGAGATGCCATTTGCATGTGTTGGTGAGTATGCTCTTTTAAAAGTTGTTGAAGTTCAAGAGTTTGGTGCTTTCTTTGATTTTGGTATTAGTAAAGATCTACTCGTTCCTGGAAATGAACAAAAAATAAAAGTTCGTCCATATGAGTCTCACCTTGTACGAGTTTGTAAAGAGGACGGTACAGGGAGAATCTTTGGTACAACAAAACTTGGCCAATATATTCAAGGCTCAGACTTTGATATAAGTGAAGGAGATCAAGTTGATATTCAAATTGCTTCTCAAACTGAACTTGGTCATCGTGTAATTGTAAATCGTAAATTTATTGGAATGATCTATAAGAATGAAACATTCCAACGAGTTTTAGTTGGTAATACATATCAAGCATTCGTCAAAAAGATCCGTGAAGACGGACTTGTGGATGTGGCCTTGCAAGAACAAGGAATTAAAAACTTAGTTGATTCAAAAGATGTTATTTTAGACTTTTTAAAACGCAATGGCGGCTCAAGTATCTTACATGACAAAAGTTCACCAGAAGATATTAAGAACTTTCTAGGAATGAGTAAGAAAACATTTAAGAAATCGATTGGTATGCTTTATAAAGACAAGCTTATCGAAATAAATGATAATGGAATAAAATTAGTAGAAGATAATAGATAAAGAAAAGCCTCGCAATAGCGAGGCTTTTTTAATAAGTGAATTTGCAATATTATATATATTAATTAGTTACTTTAACATTAATAGCGCATGGACCTTTTGGACCTTCACCTAATTCGTATTCTACTTTGTCACCATCATTAGGCTCTCCACCTTGAACTGATGAAATGTGAAAGAAAAGATCTCCACCATCATCTTTTGTGATGAAACCGAAACCCTTTGTTGAATTGTAGAACTTAACTGTACCTGTACTCATTTTAATAAACCTCTTAAAAAAATTGTTTTTGTTAAGATAATTTTACCCTACAAGTAGCCAAATACCTACGAAAAAAGGAAAAAAAATTTATTTTGCTGTCCATTGTCAGTTTCGTGAAAAAGCCTCTTTAAGTTTCACTTCTAACTCTTTGATTTTAAAAGATTCTTTTTTTGACTTTGTGCCCCAAATAGCTCCGGGCCACGCTCTATCACTAGAGTAACGAGCGATAATATGAACATGTAATTGCGCAACCATATTCCCTAGAGCGCCAATATTTATCTTTTCAGGCCCAAAATTCTTATCAAAAAATAATGAAACCTCGTTAATTTCATCCATCAATTGTATTTGATCCTGACGTGATAATTCATGCACTTCTCTTATGTCTTCAAGACGTGGAATTAAAACGGCCCATGGGTTTTCAGTATCGGGAAGGAGCATGAGCTTACAAAGTTTTAAGTCACAAATCTCTACTAAGTCTTTCTTTAAAGTTGGGTGTAAACTAAACATTGAGTTTTCCTTTTATCGACTTCGCAACTTGAAAAGCTGTCGAAAAGCATCCTTGTAAGAGATATCCTCCAGTAGGTGCTTCAAAATCTAACATCTCACCTATAAAGTAATATCGTTCATTAATTTTCATACTTAGGTCTTCGTTTAATGAAGAAAAACAAACTCCACCAGATGTTGAAATGGCCTCATCCATTGGACGAGTTCTTCGAGCAGTAATTAAACAGTCCTTAATAACATGTGCAAGATATTCCTTATCAACTTGTGCCTTCTTGCGATCAAGAACTTCATACAAAAGAGCAAGTGCCACTTTATCTAAACCTAATCCTTTCCTTAATCGATTTGTAAGAGAGTCTTTTCCCCTCTTAGTAACTTTCTCAAGGACTTCTTTAAAAGTGAGATCAGGCTTTAGGTCAATACTAATGACTCCTTCACCTACTTCATCAATTTCATCACGAACAAAGTTAGAGATAGCATAGATAGCGCCACCTTCTAGGCCATATGGAGTTAGCATAATCTCACCTCGAGCAGACTCTCCTCGACTAGTCACAATGACATTCTTTACAAAGCCTCGGTCAACTTTTTCTAAAAAGTGCGATGACCATTCAACTTCAAAGCCACAATTCATGGCCTTTAGCTTACGGGTTTCAACTCCAAGTTTTTCGATATAATCGATCCACTTACCATCACTACCTGTCTTTTTCCAACTTCCGCCTCCAAGAGCGAAAATATAATAATCAGCTCTAACTATTTTTTGGGCATGCTCATGACGAAAGACAAGATCGCCATCATCAAGAATATATTCTAATTCGTGTTTTAAATGGAGATGAAAATTAGGATGATCTTTTAGGGCCTTCATCCATTGATAGAGAATATCAGCGGCCTTCATTTTCTTTGGAAAAATACGTCCGCTTGAACCAATAAACGTTTCTGTACCAAGCTCTTTTGCCCAATTAACAAGATCCATCGGAGTAAAGTCTTCAATATACTTTTTAAATCGCGCTTCATTAACACCATAGCGCTTAACAAAGCTTGATAACTCTTCACCGTGGGTAAGATTTAAGCCGCTATTTCCAGCAACTAAGAACTTCTTTCCAACTCCACCTGTTTTTTCATAGAGGTGAACTTCAATATTATTTTTTAACAGCTCATATGCGCAGAAGAGGCCGGCCGGGCCTCCTCCAACGATGGCAACCTTTACTTGTTTTGACATGTTCAAATTTTAACATGCTAGCAAGTGACAGGAAAGTTATGCAGCTTTTGAGGAAATAGTATCCATATCAATTTTATATCTCAAAGCCTCGATTAATCGATCAATCTTATCTTCGGAGATGGGCTCATGTTTACGAGAATCATTAATTAGGTCATTCCAAGCAACCACATGGTCAATGACATCCAGATCAACATCACTTAATTTAATAAGTGCCATTGGCCAATTCTCAAAACTTCTGTGCTCAATCTCACGATCTGATAAGAGATTAACATTTTGATGTCTAGGATCGAGAATAATCTTATTATAGGTATAGATAACGTCTTCTTTTTTTCCTTCAATCACTTGAAAGAAGAAACCGCCGTTGTACATGAGAACACCGGTGACATCACGGGCATTATTATTTCGAAAGGATGCAGAAGTAATTTTATTCAAGTCGCGATCTGCCTCAAATTCACTAGTCTTCTCACTAATGTAGATAATTTGATATTCATTACTCATTATGAACCACCTTGCTCGTCTATTTCTTCCATTATAGATGTCCAAATGGATTCTTTTGAAGACAAGAATACTTAAATTGCTACTTAATAATGAATCTATTCAATGCTTGATTTTTGATACTTCAAAAAGAACTTGAGCATCTTTTTGTAAAAACGATACCGCAGCAGCTCGATATGTCTTCCTCTTCTAACGGTTGCTAATTTCACAGTTGCTTGGTTTTCACAGTTGCTAAAGGTTTCAACTCTTGTTTCTTTGCCCCAAATAAACAAGCTCGCATTTGTTCTTTTCTGATCCCCTTGCATGTCACATCGATTATGATAGAGCCATCGCTCAACAGCTTCCCTTGCTCCAATATGGCCAAAGTCATACTCAGGCATATAATCCTTTCCTGCATATGGAATTGATTTATCCTTGGTACCATGAATATGAAAAATAGGAATCGCACTGGCCTGTGGACATGGATCCTGCTCAACGATAATTTCTCCATTTTCATCTCGAAGATCTAGAGATGCTCCCAAGGTGCCAACGGCCGTTACATAATTGGGATAAGCACAGGCCATCTTATAGGCAAAGAAGCCGCCGTTTGAATGGCCAAAGTAATAAATTCTTCTGGTATCGACTCGATTAAAGTCTGGATGTGAAGCTATATAGTCGATAAGATTTTTCATATAGAGCGTATCATCCACTCCAGTTTCGTAGAAATCACAACAGAAGTTTCCACCATTCCAAAATGTATTACCGTCGCGATCAGTTCTCCCTTGAGGAGTTAGAATCATAAACCCAAGAATATCTTTATAAATCGAAAGTCTCGTTAGTATATACTGGAGAAAGATGTTACCGGTATAACCATGTATATTGACCACAAGTGGCCATTTTTCCCTTTCTTTATATCGTCTTGGTAGCTCTAGAAGGGCCTTTGGGTGGCCATCTTTTGAGATCTTTATATAGTGAGTTGTCTTAATTGCCTTAAAGCGATGATGCTTTGAGTAATAGTCTGATGGACCAGCGTAAGCATTTAGAGCAATAAGAAGGAACGCCACAATTGTGGCCCAAGCTTTCATGACAGACTCCTTTTGATGAGACAAATTTTATCACAATCAAAAAAATCTTTTGATGAAGTTAGATGCCTTTGGCCCTAAAATAATTTTGCTTTAAGAACCAAGTAAATCCGTAGACTAAACGCATTAAATATATTAAGCTATGCCTCGTTAAGCATCTATTTAAAATGAAGGACAATTTATGATTTCAACTTCCAATGTTGGTTTAAGCTTTGGTGGAAAGAAGCTATTTGAAGACGTTAATATTAAATTTACTCCAGGTAATTGCTACGGGCTAATTGGTGCCAATGGTGCTGGAAAATCAACGTTTATAAAAATTCTTTCAGGAGAAATTGAACCTAATAATGGTACAGTTAATATCACTCCAGGTGAGCGCCTCTCAATTCTTAAGCAGGATCACTTTGCATATGAAGAAGAACAAGTTCTTCAAGCTGTTCTTATGGGTAACGAAAAGCTTTACTCAATTATGAAAGAAAAAGATGCCATCTACATGAAAGAAGACTTTAGTGATGAAGATGGAATGAAGGCAGCAGAGCTTGAAAGTGAATTTGCTGAAATGAATGGTTACGAAGCAGAATCTGAAGCAGGTATCCTTCTTTCTGGTCTAGGGATCGGAACTGAATACCATTATAAGACGATGAAAGAACTTACTGGTCCAGAAAAAGTAAAGGTCTTACTTGCTCAAGCATTATTTGGATCTCCAGATATTCTTCTTCTGGATGAGCCGACAAACAACCTTGATATCAAGGCCATTCAGTGGCTTGAGAACTTCCTATTAAATTATGAAAAGACTGTGATCGTTGTATCCCACGATCGTCACTTCTTAAATAAAGTCTGTACACACATTGCAGATATCGACTTTGGTAAAATCACAACTTACGCTGGAAACTATGACTTCTGGAGAAAGTCTTCAGAGATTGCAGCAAAGCTTCGTGCCGATCAGAATAAGAAAGCAGAAGAGAAGGCAAAAGAGCTTAAGGCCTTCATTCAACGATTCTCTGCCAATGCTTCTAAGTCTTCTCAGGCGACTTCTCGTCAAAAGCAATTAGAAAGACTAGAGCTAAACGATCTTCCAAAATCAACTCGTAAGTATCCATTTGTTCATTTTGAACCAAAGCGTGAAGCTGGAAAAGAGATCCTACGAGTTAATAATATTTCTAAGACAATTGATGGTGTTAAGCTGCTTGATAATATTTCATTTATGCTCAATAAAGATGACAAGATTGTTCTTCTTGGTGAGAACGATGTTGCTAAGTCAACTCTTATGAAAATCCTTATGGGTGAAATGGAGCCGGATTCAGGTGACGTTGAATGGGGTGTGACAATAACGAAGTCATACTTTCCAAAAGATAACTCAAGCTACTTCATGGATGGAAAGAACGATCTCGTAAACTGGCTGAGACAATACTCAGAAGATAAGGACGAGACATTTATCCGCGGCTTCCTTGGTAAGATGCTTTTCTCAGGAGAGGAAGCTCTTAAAAAGACGAATGTTCTTTCAGGGGGAGAAAAAGTTCGTTGTATGATGTCTAAGCTTATGCTCTCAGGGGCAAATGTTCTTCTAGTCGATGGACCAACAGATCACCTAGACCTAGAAAGTATCACATCAGTTAACGAAGGCTTCACTAGATTTAAAGGTAATCTAATCTTTACTTCTCATGACCACGAGTTCATTCAGACGGTTGCAAACCGTATTATCGACCTAGATCATAAAACTGGGAAAATGATCGAAGATAAGTACATCAGCTACGATGACTACCTAAAAACAAAAATTAAATAATTTGAAATACCAAGGCCTCTTAACTGAGGCCTTTTTGCTACTTAGTTCTCACTTTTGACTTTGTGCAATGTAAGAAATCCTTCCAAATACCTATAATATCGTAACAATAAATGTAAGAAAGTTAATTTATTCGGCCAAATAAAATTTTTATTTCAAATCTCCTTTTTCCCAAGCTAGAAGAAAGAATATTTTAATAAACTCTAGGGAGATTCTTCATGAGAAAATTAGTTCTTTTTGCTGTTCTAGCAGCACTTACGGCCACAACTTTTGCAGCTGGTAGACGTGATGACCGCGATCGTCGATCACGTGGAAATAGTGGAAAATACGACAATAGCCGTACACGTGGTAATAACCAATCAGATAGAAGTCGTTCAAGAAATACAAGAGATGACAGACGTTATGATAACTCAAGAACTCGTAATGATCGTCGCTATGATGACTCACGTACGAGAAGAACAGATGATAGAAGATACGACGATTCTCGCACAAGAAGAACTGACGATAGAAGATACGATGATTCTCGCACAAGAAGAACCACTGATAGAAGATACGATGATTCTCGTACAAGAAGAACGACTGATAGAAGATACGATGATTCTCGTACAAGAAGACCAGATCCAACAAGAGCATATCGTCGATATCGCCACACGCCATATCGCGATCATGTAAGACACAATCGTCGTTGGTACACGACTCGTGACTACCACAGAACAATTAGACCAATTTACGTATATAACAACCGTTGGCTAAGAGTAAGAGTTTCATATAGTGATGGTTATTGGTATGGATCAGATTACCCATACTTCATTTATAATGGTTACCGTCACCGTTACAGTTCATATGATACATGTAATTACGAGTTAGTTGATAGCTATACTGATCACGTTGAGCAAACATTTTACTCATATACTTGTTCTGTTGGTTATGACATCTGTGCTGACCTTAGAGATGATCTAAATTACTACCAAAACGATTACCGTTATTTCTGTGCCGAAAGATATAACTGGTAAATTTCAATACTTACTCCAAGGCGGCCTTTATACCGGGCCGCCTTTACTTTCTAATAAAGCGATTAAAAGAAGCAAAAGAAATGATAATTGAAAGAACAATTATCAGCATACCAAAGCCAATAATTTCAACTCCACTAAAGATATAGCGCAGATCAAATTGTAATTCAGCAATTGCAAAAGTTACCAGTTGGCCAAGGACAATACCCACTAAAACAGAGCTTATGGCCATCAATGCCATCTCTTTCATAACAGACTTTCTGATCTCACTAAATCGAATTCCAATTATATTTAAAAGAGAGATATCCTCTCTTCGTGACTCTAATTGATGTGAGATTAGAGAATAGATCACTAAGAGCCCAACTAAGAAAACAATGAAGCTCATAGTGACTAGAATCTTTGTGATACTCTCCATTATTGTTGCGATCCTCTTTAGAGAACTTTGAATATCGATAAGTGATACGTTTTGAAATTTAGCGGCGAAATTTGATTGTAGCTCATCATTTACAACGCCCTCACCTTTACCAACTGCTGCGATAAAAGTTTTTGGTGCATCCTCAAGAACACCAGGGCCAAAAGAGATAAAGAAGTTTGGAAGAAAGCTTGTCCAACGAATTGATCTAAGAGCAACAACCTTAGCTAGTATTGGCATTCCCAAAACATTGAATTCTAACTCATCACCTAAATCAACTCCAAGTCGATTTGCATATCGATACTCTAGGCCGACTTCTGCAACTTCATCAGTTTCAAAGTCGAACTTCTTAGGCAGGCGTCCTTCTATAATCTCCTCACCGCGTACGAGGTGATCACGATAACTTAGATTCGTGGAGCGGTTACGACTCCTTCTCTCTCTTTGTTCTTCCCTTGTAAGATCTTCTCCTTCACTAGGTTTATAACCTTCACCATTAATTTTAACAAGTCGTCCTCGAACGATTGGAGAGATATTTAAGAGCTCTAATTTATTTTCTTTAATAAAAGACTTTAAATCATCGACTTGTTCGGGTTGGATATCAAAAAGAAAATACACAGGTCTTTCTTCTGCGGGAAGCGAAAGCTCTGCACTTAGAATGTTTTTCACCGATGGGATGAGAGTCATAAGTGAAGTCGATATAAATAGGCACAGAAAAATAAATAAAGTGGAAATCTTATGTCGAGTTACATACTTATAGGCCATACTCGATGAGAGATTAAGATTTAATCTAAGTTTACCAAGCCTATCTAAGATAAAGCTTCCCAACGGAAAGAATATACCGACAATAACAAGGAAGACGGCGATAAATGCACTTCCAACTTTTATACTTTCACTTAAGTAAATGGCCATTACCCAGTAAAAAAGAATAATTGGAATATATAATAAATAATCATAAATATTACGTGAAAGCGTTGTATCGTGATCAAATAGTGCCTTCTGGTCTAGTCTTAAATAAGGAATAATTAAAGCTGGAGCTAAGACAATTGTTGAAGCAACACCAACGGCCATTGTGACGAAGAATGTTGTTAATTCAAATTGCAATTTAATATCAATACCTAGGTTCTTACTAACCATAGTCTGAATAACAGGACTAAAGGCCGAACCAATTGTAATACCTAATAGAGAACCAATAAGAGCTAGAAAGAAAAGCTTTAATGTATAGATTTTAAAGATATCTTTCTTACGCATTCCTATGAAACTTAGGATAGCAAGGTCTTTTCTACGTTTTAATAAGAAGCCTCTAAAAAGGTAGATTAGGCCAAGTCCTGCTAGAAAAAGACCACAAAGAGATACTAGGCCAAGAAAGTCTCCCAGATAATCCATCGATCGACCGACTCTTTGAGAATTAGACTGTGGTGATCTCACTCGAATGGATGAGTCCACAATTTTACTTTCTAAATTCTTTTCGACTTCTCTTAAATTCTTATCTGAGAGTTCACCTGCAATTTTAAAATGAACACTTCTCCAAATTGTACTCCCAGGCTTAATGAGCTGGGTTGAATTTAAAACTTCATTTTTAAGATATAATCTCGGGGCAAGCTGACCCATCGAAAATCCGGCCGCGCCATCCTCTTCTACAATTCCTGCGACAACAAAGGACTTCTCCCCTATTTTTACATTATCACCAACTTCTAAACCTAGTTGCCCAACAAGCTCTGGATAAATAAAAACTTCATTATCTTTTATATTTTTAAAGTGTTTTCCACTTTTTACAATGATATCTCCATAAAATGGAAAGCCTGCACCAAGTCCTCTAACATTAACTAAACGAGACTTATCACCGTTAAAGAGCATGGAATAAAGAGAGCGATTCTTAGTCATCTCAGTATAATCGAGATTTTCTTTGGCCGTATCAAGACTGTCTTTTGTGATGGCAATTCTTGAACTAATAGAAATATCAGAACCAAGAAGAGTTTTGGACTTTGCACTTAAAGCATTATCAAAAGAAGATTTAAATACTTCAATTGTTGAAAGCCCAACCATTCCAATTGATAAATTTAAAATAAAAATAAGAAAGAATACAGGAGAGCTTCTTAGCTCTCGCATTACCATTTTAATCTTCAAGACTAAGAACTCCATTCTCAAGATGATATATTTTTTCACATCTCTTAGCTAAGTCCTTATCGTGAGTCACAAGAACAAGACTCATCCTTTCATCGCGAACGATATCAAATATAAGATCCATAACTTCACCACCTGTATTCTCATCAAGAGAGCCACTTGGCTCATCGGCCAATAAAACACCAGGATGAGTAACGAGAGCTCGGGCAATAGCAATCCTTTGCTTTTCTCCGCCACTTAGTTGGTTTGGAAAGTGACTTTTTCGATGAGACATTCCGACTTTTTCTAAGAAGTAGTCCACTCGCTCACTTTTATCACTATTACCATTGACCTCTAAAGGTAGCAGAACATTTTCATATGCGTTTAGATGTTCTAATAGGTGAAATTGTTGAAATACAACACCAATATGTTTTGCTCGAAGATCAGTTATCTCTTCACTATTTAAGTTCTTGAGAGAATTAGAACGATAAGAAATATTGCCGGAAGTTGCATCATCAATTCCACACAGTAGTGAAAGCAGAGTTGATTTACCACTTCCTGACTTACCTAGAATGGCAATGGTTTCCCCTTCACTAACATTTAGGTCAACGCCCTTTAGAACGTTTAATACTTCTTCCCCTTGAGAAAAGTCTTTTTTTACTTCATCTAAAGTTAAAACAATTTCAGTCATTAAAGTGCTCCCTTAATAAATGGGGCAACAGTTTTTGCAATGATCTTATGCCCTTCTTCATTTGGATGAATTCCATCATCTAAATTTAGTTTTCTTTGTCCTGCTACGTCTTTTAAGAGAAAAGGAAGTAATGTTACTCCTTCTTCTTTTTTTAAATCAGGAAACATTTTCTTAAACTCTTTTGTATACTCAGGCCCATAATTTGGTGGGATCTGCATTCCTGCAAGAATCACTTTTACACCTTTTGATTTTGCTAATTTAATGGCCTTTTTAAGATTATCTTTTGTCGAGTGAAGTTTAATTCCTCTTAGACCGTCATTTGCACCAAGAGCTAATAACATCACATCTGGCTTACCTCGTAGTGACCACTTTAGACGGGAAACAGCTGAAGCTGAAGTTGAGCCACTGATACTAGCATTCATAACAGTGATCTCAATCCCTTCTTTCTTTAGAATATCTCTAACCAGATTTGGATAGGCTTTTTCCGGGTCAATTCCATAACCAGCAGTTAAAGAATCTCCTAGAAATAACACTTTATTTGATGCAAATGCACTAAAGCTGATTAATAGAACTAATAATAATTTATTCATATAAAACCCCATTTTAAATATTCTATGGCATCACAGCAAAAATAGCGAAGTTCATTTCGCTTTTTTACAAAGATTTAACATTGCAGCTTTTAAAGCTTTGCCGACCCTTTTTGATCAGTTAAACTATAGTAGTGAGTCAGGGAATTGAAATACTTCAAAATATATTCAAATATGATGCGTTTCGCGGCAAACAGGAGCAAATTGTGGAAAGCGTTATCGCTGGAAACAACGCACTGGTCCTAATGCCAACAGGTGGCGGTAAGTCATTATGCTATCAGATTCCTGCCTTGGCCCGCTTTGGGACGGCCATTGTAATCTCTCCTCTTATCGCTTTGATGAAAGATCAAGTCGATGCACTTATCGAAAAAGGTGTTGAAGCTGCTTATCTTAATTCATCAATATCTCATAGTGAACAAGATGATATTGTTGGTAATCTTCTAAATGGAAATATTAAAATTCTCTACGTCTCACCTGAGCGTATGATGAATGAATACTTTCAACGTATCCTAGAGCGAGTTGAGATTTCTCTCTTTGCAATTGATGAGGCCCACTGTGTTTCTCAATGGGGCCATGATTTCAGACCTGAGTATATGCAACTTGGAATGATTACAAAGAAATTCCCAGATGTTCCAAGAATGGCCTTAACTGCAACTGCGGGAGAGGCAACTCGCGGAGAAATTATCCGCTGTCTAAACCTTCATGGTGCAGGTATTTTCATTAGCTCATTTGATCGTCCTAATATCACCTACGCCGTTAATAAGAAAACCACAAAAGAAAAAGACTTTTATAAGCTTGAAGAATTCATTGGTGAAAACCTCGATGGCCAATCTGGTATCGTTTACTGCCTCTCTCGCCGTGGTGTTGAAGAATGTGCAGATAAACTTGTTAAGGCAGGCTTTAAGGCCTATGCCTATCATGCCGGGATGAGTGCTCCTTACCGAGAAAAAGTGCAAGAAAAGTTTATTAACGATAGTAACGTCATCGTTGTAGCAACCATTGCATTTGGAATGGGAATTGATAAAGCAGACGTTCGTTTTGTTGCCCATATGGATATGCCAAAATGTCTTGAATCATACTACCAAGAAACAGGACGAGCTGGACGTGATGGCCTTCCTTCAAAAGTCCTTATGTTCTATGGACTAAGAGACCTTGTTCTTCTTAAACGAATTGCCACTAAAGGCGTAAGCTCTGCTGCTAGAAGAAGAGTTACAGAAGAAAAACTTGATGCAATCCTAGGCTTTAGTGAAGCAACAACTTGTCGTAGAGAGGTCCTTCTAAACTATTTTAATGATCCATACATTGGCCCATGTGGAAATTGTGATATTTGCTTAAACGATCAGACGAAACATAAGCGTATCAATGCAACAGAACTAGCTAAGGCAGTTCTTACTTGTGTTTATGAAACAGATCAACGCTACAACGTTCATTATATTGTGGATGTTCTTAAAGGTAATATCTCGGGAGTTATACAAAAGAATGGGCACCACCATATAACAAGTTTTTCTTATGCATCTAATGAAGATGAAGGCTTTCTCTATTCGCTTTGTCGCCAACTCATTGCTCAAGGCCATCTTAAGATGATCATGGATGGAACCTCTCAGATAAAACTCACTCAATCTGCCATTGAAGTCATCGAAGGCCGAAAAGAGGTCTTTATTCGTGCAGATTTTAAAAAAGGTGCGCCAGCTGCAAAAGTAAAAGCAGCAAAGAAAGCAGCTAAGGCAACAAAGAAAAAAACGACGAAAAAGAAAACGACTCGCAAAAAGTCTGCAGCAACTTATAAGCCTAACGACGGAACAGATAAAACTCTTTATGAGAACTTAAGAGTCCTGCGCTCCAAGCTTGCCAAGCAAAAACGCACTCAAGCCTTCAAGATCTTTCCAGATAAGACACTAATGGAGATGGCCGCGCAACGTCCACAAACCCTCACCGACCTAGAAGATATCTATGGTGTTGGGCCAAAGAAATTAAAGAGATTTGGAAAAATCTTTTTAGAAGCGGTTAATAGCGATTCTTAAATCTTACTATTAGAGACGGCTTTATGTGGAGATTTCCGCGACGGTAATCAATGAATTTTGCACGCATAAGATTTTTAATAGCGTGAGAAAAGTCCTGATCACCAAGAGCAAACTCCTTGTACTGCGGCTGAGTCCAAAGACTCTTTAGTTCATCGTGGAGATCTTTTTCTCTCTTTCTAAATTTTCCAAGATCTCTTAAGTGATAAATAATGAAAAGTTCTTCATCATCTAATTCAAAGCCTAACTCATCAGTAATAGCACGAAGAACATGAGTTCCTGCAAGATACTTCTTATCCTTACCAAATTCATTTTGAAAATTAGGCATTCCTTTAAAGAATTCGTCGAGTTTAAAAACCATATTATTGTACATTGCGTATGTACTCTTAGACGAATCATTAGAGACGTGGATAAGCTTAGGTAAGAATTCAGCAAATTGCTGATGCTTCTTAAACTCAATTTTTTCTAAGATATTTTCAAATGCTTCTGATAATTCATCCATAGCGTCATTTTTAGCACAAAAGATCTGAAGATTCTATTGTGAAATACCTCGTACTTTATAATCTTTTCTAGGTTTTGAGCGCCAGTTGAATTCTTTTTCACCTGAAGATCGCGAATTATTATAGACATCTTGAGCTGAATAAGAGTTATTAAGCATACATGCATTTAATTGAGCAACACGATCACAGCTTGCTTTAACTTTACTATCGTACTTCTGCTTCACTGTTGTGGCCATATTTGCTCGGCGATAACTATCACCTTCTGCATATTGAGTAATAAGATGCTTTTTTTCTGGAAAGATTTCATCTTTATAAATATCAAAGACTAGAGACTCACATGTTACATCTTTTAACTCTCTTTCAATTTGAGGAAAGTAATTCTTGAGATTGGCAGCTGAAGTCATTCTAAAACCGCCCTCATCATCACGACCTTCAAAATATGAAATATTACTATAGACGTCTTCAATTCCAGCAGATTCATTTTCACATGCGACTATTTTTTCATCTACTTTTGAAAGTAGCTTTTCAAAGTTCTTCTTAGTTACTTCTTTATTTTCATCTGAGCAAGATACGCACCACTCTCTCTCAGCAAAGTCAGAGTTTAAGTATAGTAGTGTTGCTAACATCGCATTTTCTAACCCTGTATTTGCATCTGCAAATGCGGGACTGACAATAAGGTCTAGGATTGTCACCCTCTTTTGTGTATTAACCTTATCCTTAAGCTTATTGAATGCTTGATTAAAACTTAATTTCTCAAATTCATAGGCCCTACCATTGACAAGGATTTCATTTTTAACAAGTGTTGCAATCGAATATTGAATCCTATGTTCACCTACTTGAATTGTTGCAATTCCTTCTTCAATTTTTGCCTCTGGTAATTTCTTTATACCAACTTTCTTGGCCCAACGATAAAACTTATGTTGTTCTTTAACGTCTTTGAAAGAAGTTGCAAATGTCTCAGGATCAAGACGATTTTCATTATAGGTTTTAGTAATATCAAGGAAGCGTTGATAGAAGTTTTCAAGAGCATACTCTTTGATAATGGCCTGAGCATTATATTCTTCTTTTTCAACAATCATTTTTGATTGAGCGGGTATTGAAACTAATGAAATTAGTGTAAATGTCGCAATAAATGATTTCCTCATATAATTCTCCCATTACACTTAACGGAGTAATTATATCAGAAATTAAATATTTATCTTATATTTATAATGATATCAAAGACTTGACCAACTTAATAAGCTAAGTTGGTCAAATTAGTGCCAATTAGAATTGGACAGACATATTAAATACGAAAGAAGAACGACACTCTAATTCATTCTTCTCTACTTCATTACATTCCATAGCTGAAACTTTATAGTCCATAGAGAAAGAGCCCTCATCTGTTTTCATATGAAAACCTTTAGCAAGGTCTAATCCTTGTGCATCTAAAACAGGCTTAAGCGCAGCTTCTAATTCTTCAGAACTTACATAAACGGACTTCACACGTCCAAATAGAGACTTTTTAACGTCTGCTTTAACGATTGTGTTAATACCTGATTCATCATCAATTAGACGAACTTCATCTTTTGATACCACTTCAATTCTCATATTATTAGAATCTACTTGTACAGGAACTACTTGAGAAACTTCTTGGCTTTGACCTTCAACAACGATTAACATATCAACCTGTCCATTAATGCTTGATCGATCACCTTGCAGAACATTTTTTTCTACTTTATATGTATCAACTCCATTTAACTCAACAGATGCTTGGATACCGTTTGCAGCAAAAGTAGGAGCACTAAGAAGTGCCAACATAGAAATAATAAGTTTCTTTTTCATATTTTCTCTCCCTAAATTTTATATTTAATTAATTTAACAACTAAACATTAAACTTTGGGTGTAATTGAAAATTAGATAGGGCCTGTTAGAAAAATTGACACAAAAAAAGCCCTTATATATTAAGGGCTTAGTGATTATTTGAATTGAACTGACATTTTAAAAATAAATGCGCTGGAGCATTTAAAAACACCTTTTAGCTCCTTTCCACAATCCATGGCCGACACTTCATAATCCATGGCAAAACTTAAATCCTGAGTATTCATATTAAGGCCTTTGGCCAAAGAGATTCCTTGTTCGTCAAGGACAGGCTTTAAAAAGGCTTCTAAGTCTTTAGAAAGTACAGAAAAAGATTTTATCTCACCTTTTTCATCCTTAGTGATAATTGCATTTACATTGGCATCCAGATCATTTTCTTTGCTACTAATATTAATCTTCTTATCGGAAAGAACTTTAATTATGAATGAATTGCTTCCCACATCAGTTGGGATACCTTGAGAAATCTCATTTCGCTTACCATTAACACTAACCATCATGTCAAAGTCACCATCAATGATCGAATTTGTACCAGTGTAAGTCGCACCATTGACGACATACTCATCAACACCTTTTAAAAGTATTGTTGCTTCGACACCGTTATCAAATAGCTTCTTAGAAGTATCAACGTTATTGATAATATCTTCGTATTTATAACCTTCTTTTAGTGCCATCGTCATAGCAGTCGAACACGAATCGACTTGAGCAAGATCAGCAGTGCTAATTCGAGCCGCTGCAACAACAGAGCCATCAAGAGCCTTTGCAAAATTTCGTGCTTCATACTTACTTGAGAAACGACAACTCGATAATCCTTCTATGTTTGAAAGACTGGCCGAAGCAGATAGGTTCATAAATGCAAGTAATGCAATAATTGAAATTTTCCTCATTTTCTCCCCTATAAGGTATTTGTGAATAAATTATCATTTATTGAGTAAAATATTCTAAAATTGAAAAATTTAAAGCTAGTGAACTAAAATTAAACACCATATTGTGACAGATAAAAGAAAGCCTTAAAACTTAAGATTGCTCTTAAATTTTAAGGCCTTACAGGTTATTGTGGACGCATTTTATGAATAAAGAGTCGATAGAGAGATGGTAAGACAATTAATGTTAAAATTGTTGCCGACAATATTCCCCCAACAACAACTGTTGCAAGTGGGCGCTGAACTTCGGCTCCAAGTCCCGTTGAAAAAACCATTGGTAAAAAGCCGAAGATATCAGTTAGGGCGGTCATAAGAACAGGGCGAAGTCTAATCATTGTTCCTTCACGAACCACATCATCTGGAGACTTTCCATCTTTTAGAAGGCGATTAAAGTAAGTCACAAGAACAACCCCATTTAAGATACTAATCCCACAAAGAGCAATAAAGCCCACTCCAGCTGAAATACTAAATGGTAAGCCTAAAAACTTAAGAGAGAGTACACCGCCAATCAAGGCCATCGGTGCACATAAAAAGATGAGAATCACTTGTGCATAATTCTTAAAGGCTCCATAAAGCATCACAAGAATAAGAAGAAGCGAGAGTGGAACAAGAATACTTAAGCGCTTCTTAGCAGAAATGAGATTCCTAAAGCTTCCACCCCATTCAACATAGTAGCCATCAGGAAGCTTAAGCTTCTCAACTTCCTTAGATGCATTCTTTACAAAGTTTTCAATATCACGAGTTTTTGGATTGATAAGAATAGCAAGTCTTCGAACAGAGTTTTCTCGATTTACAGAAGAATAGGTTTCAGAAAAATCAATATGGGCAACGTCACTTATTTTTACAGTATACCCATCTGAAATTCCGACAGGTAGATTGGAGATCGTTTCAACATCACGCCTTTCTTCACCAGAGAGTCTTGTGACAATTGGATACTTCTTAACACCATCATAAATGCTACCAACTTGAGCGCCACCAATGGCCGTTGAAATGACATCTAATACTGGTTTACTACTAACACCAAGTTTTGCAAGTTCATCGAGTTTAGGAGTGTATTGAATCATTGGAGACATTCCCTTTGATTCGACTTCTACTTCTCCTGCACCATCGACTTTCTTAATTGCGGACGCAACCTTATTTGCAACATCAGTTATGACGGCCAGATCTTCACCGTAGACCTTAGCTGAAACTTCAGATCGAGTCCCTTCAAGAATCTCATTAAAACGAAGTTCAACTGGTTGTGAAAACATCATCACTTGGGCCGGAATATTATTGGCCAAGGCCTTGCGAATCTCCTCCATCAAATCCTTCTTCGTTTTAATATCTCCTTTAGGCCACATACTTTTAGGATTTAGCATGACATAGGTGTCTGAGATATTAACTCCCATAGGATCAGTACTAATTTCACTTGCACCAGTACGGCCAAAAGCATTTTTAACATGAGGGAATTCTTTAATGACATCTTCACTTAAGCGTTGAAGTTTAATTGAGTTTTCAATACTGATATTTGCAGGACGAATAAATTGGACAGCAAAGTCTCCTTCATCAAGTTGTGGGATAAATTCTGATCCAAGAGAAGAAAAAAGTAAGACACCAAGAGCGATACTTGCTAATCCAAAACCAAGAACAACTTTTTTAAACCTTAATGCTAGATTTAAAATAGGCGCAAAAGACCGCTTTGCCATTGTCATAAGTCTTGGTTCCACATCTTTTGTATTTGAACTTAAGAACGTTGCGGCCAGGGCCGGAACAAGAGTGAATGAGAGAACAAGGGCACTTGCTAAGGCCATAATAAAAGTCATGGCCATAGGCCCAAACATCTTTCCTTCAATACCTGTTAAAGCAAAGAGAGGAATGAAAACGACGATAACGATGAGCTCACCAAAACCTGCAGCTGAGCGAATTTCGATAGCACTTTGAATCACAAGACTTTTAATCTCATCTCTTGATAAAGACCTTCCTAACTCCTTAGTTCGCTTTTGTAGACGATGAACACAATTTTCAATAACAATAACAGCACCATCAACAATAATACCAAAGTCTAAAGCACCAAGGCTCATGAGATTCCCTGAAACATTTTGCCAGTGCATTAGAATAAAAGTAATAAGAAGAGAAATTGGAATTGTTGCTGCGACAATGATAGCTGCTCTAAAATTTCCAACAAGAAGCATGAGAAAGGCCATGACAAGACCCGCTCCAACAATTAAGTTATGCTCGACAGTACTTAAAGTAGCATTAACCATGTCAGAACGATTATAGACAACTTCTAACTCCACCCATTCTGGTAAGTTCTTCTTAATCTCATCAATCTTATCTTTTAAGCGTAGAGAGACGGCACGAGAGTTTTCACCAAGAAGCATAAAGGCCGTCCCAAGAACAATTTCTTCACCATTATGAGTGGCAGCTCCGGTACGAATTTCTTTATCAAACTTAACGGCCGCAACATCCTTAACACGAATGATATCAAGCGATCCAAGTCTCTTAATCACAATATTTTCAATATCTGAAATTGATTTTAAAAGACCAACACCACGTACTAAGAGCTGCTCACCTGTTTGAGGAATATAGCCTCCCCCCACATTAAGATTCGTACTTTTGATGGCCTCCTCAATATCATCAAAGTGAATTCCGAAACGAGACATTTGATTGATATTAGGCTGGATGAAGTACTGCTTTTGATAACCACCAGTTGTGTTAACTTCCGTTACTCCCTTTACAGTGAGAAGTCTTGGTTTAATAAACCAGTCTTGAATTGAGCGAAGCTCCATTAAAGTAAGAAGCTCCTCCGATTCGTTAACATATTCTTTCTTAGATTTTAGAGAGTAATGAAAAATCTCTCCAAGACCAGTGGAAATCGGGCCCATTTCAGGCTTAATTCCTTGAGGAAGATCCAGGTTAACAAGTTTTTCTGACGTTAACTGACGGGCCTTGTAAATATCAGTCTCTTCACTAAAGATTACTGTAACTTGTGAGATTCCATACTTTGAAACTGAGCGTGTCTGTTCTACTCCAGGCATACCTGTTAAGGCCGACTCAATTGGAAAAGTCACCATTCGCTCAATTTCTTCGGGTGTTAGACCCTTAACTCCGGTATTAACCTGTACTTGAGTATTTGTTATATCTGGAACAGCATCAATTGCTAGTCGATCAAATGAATAGATCCCACCAATAATGAGAATAACCGTTGCTATAAAGACAAAGAGTCGATTGTGAACACTAAATTCAATAAGCTTATTAATTAAATTCATCTTATCCCCCCAATCCTAATGTGCGTGGCCGTATTCAGACTTATCAGTTGAGAAGATATCGCTTATTCTAAGTAGCTCTATTCCTTCAATGACAATTTCATCTGAGGGTTTAAATGCAGTGGAAAAATCATGCTCATCAATAAGCTTATAAAAACCATTTCTTTTACGATAAAGAGCGCGCTCTTTTCCGATGATCACATATGATGACTTATTTAGATCACTTAAATTATAAGAAAAAGGAATGGTTTTAATCTTTAAGCGTGCTGTTGCTTGAGGTGAAAGCTTTAAGCCCAAGTGCTCGTCAATTTCTGTGATGGCCTTATTTTTTCCTGATTTTTCATTTCCGTGTCCATGATGATCGTCATGATCGTCATGATCGTCATGATCGTCATGATCGTCATGATGTTCTCCATGCTCACCTTTGTGTTCACCATTGTGTTCTTCATGGTGGTCCTCGTGGTGATTATCGTGGTGATCGTCTCCACTAGCAAAAATGCTTAGAGAGAAGACTAAGACTATTAACTTAATATATTTCATATTCTTTCCTTTAAAATTGATCCGCGTAACAGATAGATATTCCATAAAGCTTCAACGGCTCCAAGTTCATAATCGTTACGACGATTAGTGAAATCAACGAGTTGCCTATGAGCCTCAATAACAAGGCCAGTAGAAATGACTCCTCGTTGAAAGAGAGTTTCAATACGCTTATGTTTCTTCTCAAGTGAACTTCTTGAAACCATACGCTGATAAACAGACTTATACCTCTTGTACTTGGCCAGCCAATTATTTAAGTCCATCTTTAAGTCAATTTCTTGATAGCGCATATTAAATTCGGCCCTCTTAACTTGGGCCAGACCTTTCGCTTTTGACCCATCATTGGTATTTAAAACAGGTATATCGAAAGTCAGACTTAATCCAAAAGCATGATCCTTTTGGTTATCGGCCTTTGCAAACTCATACATCGGCCCGATTTTTAAATCACTATAGGCATTAGACTTTGCCAGATCATAACTAGACCTTGCGGCCAAAAGCTTTGCCTTATTCTTTTGATACTCAGTACTTTCTTCTAAGTTAAGCTCGTGCATGGAAATATTCTTAAAACGAAATTCTCTTGGTAAAGAAGTTAGCCTAACACTACAACCTCCTCCTGCATTTAATTTCAAATGAGTTAAAAGCGTTGCTCTCTTAGCAGTTAATTCAGAAAGCTTTAGGTAGTAATCATCAATGGCAAGTGAAAGAGTTTCATATTCAACCTCCTGTGAAGGAGAGAGAGATTTCTTGATACGGCCCTTCTTCTTTAAAAGACTCTGTAGAGACTCATAAGCTTCTTTATAAATCGGTATCAATTCATTAATTTGTCTTAAGCGGTAAAGACTCAAAACATTTTCTAAAATAACATTCTCTTTGTTATTCTTTATTTCTAATTCACCCAGTACCATTTGATTTTTCGCAAGACTTTCACGGGCCCCACGCTTTCCACCAAGCTCAAATGTTTGAGTAACCTTAATCATGGAGTTTAATTCACCACTGCCACCAGAAACAATCTCAGATTCAAATTCTGGATTATAAACAGCATTAGCAGATTCAATTTCTCCTGCTAGAGACTCTCTTGTTGATTCGGCCAAGAGATTGACTTGATGGTTTTCTTTAATGAGCCTTAAGAACTCATTGGCGTCTTTAATCTGACAAGTACTCTTTGTAGCAAACACTACTTGTGAGAGTACAAGCGTTAAGACGCAAGTGTATAAGCATTTCATGCAACTATCCTTCTAATATTCTTTGATAAAAGTCGTGTTAAATTTAGTTAAGAATAAGAAGGTGGTTTTATTGTGGGATCTAGGAATGGAGACTTAAAGAAATTATCTCCAGAAGTTAATAATTGAGATTCAATTTTAACTGGCACATCTAACTGGTGTACTTGGTGTATATCGGCCACGAAATGGAGTCCTGTACAATGAATATGACAGTGGTCTGGGTTACTATCATGGCCATCGCAGTGATTAGCAGGAGTAATATCGTGTGAGGAATTAATTTTCTCTACTTTAACTTGTAGTTCAGTCATAACTTCGTGGGCCTCGTGAGAGAAGCTCACAAAAATCATGGCAATTGTGAATAGAGAAAGAAGAATTCTTAACATGATAAAAATATTAGCACGCAAATATTTGATAGTCTAGCCTCCAGTCTGCTTCCACTTCAAATTCTTTTTATCGAGTAGCGCCTTCACTTCTTCAAGTTTTTCACCATGAACTTCGATATAATCATTCTTATAAGCACCGCCTACACCTAGGGACTTCTTGCATTCTTTTGCTAGTTTTTGGCACCATTTCTTATTATTTGGAAGGCTTGAGATCTCCACAATAGCACGGCCCTTACCTGAGGTAAGTCGTCTAATACTTAGAACAAGTTCAGATTCGTTAACTTCTTCGTTGGCATTTTTATTTGAGTTCTTCTTTGAATTTTTTTGGCGTAAATCACCGGCCTCGTCAGACCACACTAGTTTTGCATCTTTCAAGATTTATCCTTTTCAAACTTTTGTATTGCAATGCATGTTAACAAATTAAAGGACAAATGTGAATTTTATCTCAACGAGATCTCTGACAGAGGCAATCCAAATTGATGGATCTGATATCTTTAACGCCTTAATTGATACATTTGAATGCCCTGAAATCAAGGTTTGTTTTTCATTATGACTTTCCCTCATAAAGATTTTAATTGGATACTCTTGCCCTCTAATTTTAATGATAGCAATATTTTCTTGATTAAACTTGATAGGACCTTTTAGAGAAACAATGATTTCAGGATACTTCTTAACAGTTAATGTCTCCTCATACATTTTTTCATTTCTTGCATCGTTATCAGTATCCAAGCTCATTGCCTTTATCCTAATAACAACATCTCGATATTGCCCTTTTTCCTCTTTATATACAATACTTCCTTCTTTAACGACACCATCAAAACTGGTTGTAATAAGCCCCGCCTTAGTGGACTCCATATGAAAGATGATTTTCTTATCTCCACTATGTGCACTGTCATAATCGTTATAATTTAAGCTCAGCTCCTTTGCATAAAGAGACTGAAAAAATAGAATTGTCATGAATCCAATAAGTATATTCTTCATATAAACCTCGATTTAAAAAATCATTTTCATTACACCACGAAATGGTGTGTAGATATTTCCAATAATGCCGATGAAAGCATCTCTTTTTTTCTGACTTAAATTAATAAAGGCCGCAACGATCTCAACAAGGAGCTTAGAACGAATGAGCCATTGAAATCCCTTATTAAGTCTTGTCTTTTCTTTAAAGTAGAGTTCTTTTTTTTGTTTATAATTCAGAAGGCCCTGCTCAAAACTCACAAGAGATGGGTAATCCTCTAAAGACTGCACTAACATATGGGCAGTCTTGATGGCATTAAAGATCCCTTCACCTGTAATAGGATCAACGAATCCAGCGGCATCACCTATTAAGGCGACATTTGTTTTTATGATATCGCTTACAGAGTGCTCGATAGGAAAACTGGTATGAACCTTTATCTCTTTTGTGATAGAGACTCCTATTTGATCTTTTATTTTATTAAGATAGAATTCAAACGTATCATTTGCCGAGCCGTATTTCTTTATATGCTTTGCCTGACACACAAGAGAGATATTAACTTCTTTGTCATTGATTGGATCAACACCAATATAGCAACCTTCATCAAAAATAAACATTTGTCCTTTTCGAGGAAGTTTTCTTTTACAAGGAAGCCAAGCATGTAGAGCAATATTCTTCTTTTCGTTTTCAAGCTTTAGATTAAGACTTTTAGCAACAAATGAATTTCTGCCATCAGCACCAATTAAGAGACGGCAATAAAACTCTCCTCCATCAAAAGTTTTAATCTGCCAGAAAGAACTATTAAATTTAATCTCGACAACTGTTGTTCCCATTTTTACTTGTGCCCCACTCTCCATTGCTTGAGAGAGGAGACGGTTATCAAAGACTTCACGATTAACACTGACTCCATAATTAGAACGGCCATGACTAGCTGGAAAATTTGAATCGACAACCGCTCCTTTCGGAGAATGGATAATCATTCCATTTAGATGTTTAAAGCCAGATAAGACATGATTTAAATCTAATTCTCTAAGGGATTTAACTCCTTCAGGACAAAGATATTCTCCACAAACCTTCCTCTTTATTTCTGATTGTCTTTCCAAAATTAAAATCTTATTTCCTTGTTTTGCCATAAGGTGTGAAAAGATGCACCCAGCTGGGCCGGCTCCAATAACAATTGCATCATAAATCATGACTTCCCCCAGTGTTAAAATCAGATCGTCCTAAGTAAAGAGTTGGTAGAACAAAGAGATCAAATATCATCCCACAAAGTAAAATAAATGAAAGATTGAGCCCAAATTCCTTTATTGGTAGAAAATCGTAGGCGCCAAATAAGAGGAATGCGACAATCAATGTAATTGAACTTGTTAAGACGGGTTTAACAATTGTCTCGAGGTATTCTTCCATGGAAAACTTATGACTACCTAGATAATGAAGAATATGGAATGTGCTATCCACCACAATTCCAAGACCTACACTATAAGTCATAACAGTAGCAATATTAAGTGACATATCACTAAGGTTTAAAAAACCAAGAGAGAGCCCTAAAGGTAGTGTATTAACGAGAATAAAAATAATAAATAACTTAAGCTCCTTAAGTGTTATCACTGCTATCAATGCCATAATGATAAGACTAATAAGAAAGCTTTTTGATAGCGTATGAACCATCTCTTTTTGAGAAATCATTAAATTATAATAAAGGCCATCAATTGTGTAATTCTGCCCTTTTAGAATCTGATGCACTTTTTTTATAAGACTTTCATACTTATCAACATTTAGAGGAGCACCGAGTAAAGTGATCTTATATTCGCCATCAATAGAATAGGCTTCCCTTAAGGCCTCTGGTGCTTTTGAATACAGCGTAGTATAGGCAAAACGATTTTCAGGTATTGAGAGGCTTCCACTATAGTCTTTATTAATTCTTTGAATCATCTGATTTCGTGAAAAGACCTTAAGACCTGTTACTTCTTTCAACTCATTTTCTAATTTAAGAATATGTTTTAAAGACTCATAGTCCTTTGTGTTAATACCAATTTCAACGATGGGCACTCCACCTGCAAGCTTCGTTACTTCTTCAAAACTTGCATGTATATCACTTTCTTTAGGAAAGTACTTTGTGGCATCAGTGATAACCTTCACATTATTTCCTCCCCAAATCCCTGCCAGGAGAGCAATTACAACAAGAGAAATAATCCCAAAAAAAGAAAGGCTCTTTTTAGGATAGAGTCTTAACTTATATTCTCGATCTCTACGGTAGTGAAGGAGCCCTTCAACAGATATTAGCCATATAATTGCTAAGATCGATGAGATAAGAATGAGAAAGCTACTGAGTAGACCAAAGCTTCTAATGACAAAAATCTCACTAATATATAAAGACAAGAAGCCTATAAAGGTTGTGATAAGCATTAAGACAATTGGCTTTAATTTTACTTTTAAGGCAAGCTTTAGGGATCCCATATCTCTTGCAGTAAAATAAAGATGTTGTCCAAGAGATAAAGTAATCACAAAAGTCATCAAGGGCACTATTGAATTCACCATATTCATATGATGAAAGAAATACTTAATGACACTAAGAGAGAGTATAGAAGAGAGGACACATGGAAAGAATAAGAGAATCGAATCTACGATATTTCTAATAAAGACAAAGAGTAGAAATAAAGAGAAGGCAAAGAGAAATGGAAAGATCTTTTCTTGCACGACCTCAGAAGACTTATCCAATTGGTAATTTGTATAGTCATGACCTGCACAATGAAAGCGAACTTGTTTCTCCACTTCCCTAACAATATTTTTTAACTGCCCCTTCTCCCCTTTATTAAAGACGATAAAGCCGACACTTTCTGAAGATGTTAACTCAAGACTTTTGAAGTCTCTTTCCTTTAATCTGTCTAAGTAGTCCTGGCGTTTCCTAACTAATTCATGTGGATAGAGAAAGTAACATTCATCATCACATGCCTCCTCTAGCTTCTTTCCAAATACCTCAAGATCTTCGTAGGTATTCACGGTAGGCATACCATGAGAGTAGATCACTAATGACTCGACTTCTGGAAAATCCTCTTGGAATTTTTCAAACTTTTCCATTCCTTCATCAGTTAGAAAGATAGATTCTGGATTCTTCTGGGCCAGCTCTCTTGTGTAAGAGAACATGGCACCAAAGGCTGCAAGAAAGATGAGAATGAGGGCGGCGCGATTGAAGTTCAAGGTGGGCTACCTCCACTCGAGCAAAATACTCTGGGCCATAAATCCAGGGCCAAAGGCGAGCATATAACCACGTTCACCTTCTTTAATTGTGCGCTCATTCGTTACCTTATGAAGAATATGCATAATAGTAGCACTGGACATATTCCCGTGATTTTCTAAGACCCAACGAGACTCAGAGATATCTTTTTGGTAGTCTGAAATATAATTTTCCACCATTTGAATAATCTTCTTTCCTCCTGGGTGAAACATATAATTTTCAATATCTTCAATCTCAAGTCCATTGCGTTTTAAAAAAGGTAGGAATATATCTTCAAAATTTCCTTCAATTGCGGAAGGTACATCCTTATCAAGCACAATCTTTAAACCTGAGTTAACAAGCTCAAAGCCCATGAGATACTCACCGTGACTAAAGTGGTACATATCACTATCAATGATATGGGCGCCCTTTCCTTCCCCACCTTTTAAGACAGCACAAGCAAAGCCGTCTGAGAAAATTGCCGTTGAAACAAGGTTGGCCCCATCAAGATCATCCTTTTGAAATGTGATACTTGGTATCTCCATTGTTAAGACAAGGGCCGTTTTATCAGGATTTGATTTTAAAAAGTTATCTGCATAAATAAGGGCCGAAGTTCCACCTGCACAACCCATTTCAGTAACAGGTAGCCTAACCACCCCCGGCTTCATTCCAAACTCATTTACCAAGTAGGCATCCACTGATGGAATCATAAAACCAGTGCAACTTGTTGTTATGATATAATCCACTTGCGATGGATCCACATCACTATTTTCAAATGTTTGCTTAAGAAGCCTTTTTCCATACTCAATCATTTTCTCTTTGTAGATATTATTCTTCTCTTCAAAGCTTAAGTCTGAGAAAACTGTCTCTAAATCCACCACAATACTTCTTTGGTCAATATTTGCACCCTCAAGAATCTTTAGGGCCTTTCTTCTTGTTAACTTATCTACATCTTTCAACCACATACGATCAGCAGTCTCCATAATTTCCTGTGTTGAATAAGTGTAGTCTGGTCTAAGCGTTTCCATATGAACAATACGAGTCATTTGTTCCTCCTTCGTGCATATAGATTCGCTCCAAAAGTAAATTTTTGTAACTGGACTTACGTCCTATTTCCAAATAAAATATGTAAAAACAAGATGTTACAAATATATAAGACCAAGGTCCTAATCCAATGTTAAATAAACGTGAACGCCTTATAACAGGGCTTCTTTTCCTAACCATTTCAATTTTTCTTATCTTTGACATTTACGAGGACCTCCATGAAGGGGCAAGTTTTGAACATGTCTTTGAAGAGGCCATCATCATGATCATTGGCTTCATCGGAGCTGCATATTTGTGGTTTAAGTTATTATTTATTAAGAAAGAGAATATTAGGATAAGTGCAAACGTATCAAAGTTGAAAACTGACTTACAAAACTTTAAAGAACAAACAAAGAATCTCTCAGAAGGAATTTCTGACAAAATCAATGAACAATTGGATGACTGGAATCTGACCAAGTCAGAAAAGGATATCGCTCTACTTTTGTTAAAAGGCTTAAGTATCAAAGAAATCGCAGATATTCGCTCCACAGCAGAAAAAACAATCAAGCAACATTGTACAAAAATCTATCAAAAGTCGAATCTCAGTGGACGAAGTGAACTATCGGCATTCTTCCTTGAAGATATTTTGGTTATACGTTAAAAACTTGAGCCAGGTGTTTTTAAAAACTTCTTTTCTTCATCTGTTGAGCGTCGACCTAAGACCTTATTTCGATGTGGGTAGCGACCAAAGCGTTCGATAATGGCCATATGCTGATGCATATAATTAAGGGCCTGCTCACTTCCTAGTTCCTCAAAATACTTCAGTCCTTCTTTTTGAACCACTAAGGATTCACTGTGCATAAAGGGCATATAGAGAAAGTGTTTCTTTCTTTGCGTGAAGCCTTCATGGGTTTTCTGGGCCACGGCCTCCTGGGCCAATACTAAGGCCATGTCATCACTGGCAAATGCGCGAGGATCGTCGCGGTAAATATTACGAGAAAATTGATCTAAGAGAATGATTTCAGCAAGACGCCCTAAGTGCTCATGGCGCCACTCAAAGAGCTCCCCTTTAGCGGCCATAGTGTGAAGACGACCAAAGCGCTTCTCTATTTCATGATCAACTTTAGGATCTTTGACCCATTTTTGTTCATCACTTAATTCATCGAACCAAAAATCAAGTACTTCGTGATACATCACTCCTCCTAATACTCTACTTTTTTACCATCTCACTTGCTCTAATTCTTAGATCTTAGTACATAGCATATATGAAAAATTTCATTCTCTTAGTGGCCATAATCTTTTTAGCAAGCTCATCTTTTGCAAGTGTGACAAGAGATGAATTTCTACAAGTAAAAGAGGCCCTCTACCAAGCATATAGCGAATTGGCCCCCTCGCAAAATGAAGTTTTAAAAATTAACTTACCAATCCCAGGTATCCCCAATGCTGACACCTATTGGTGGGATATCGACATGGTTCACGCTTCATATGTAAAAGTTGAAAGTGATCAGAATCAAATAGAGCATCGCATTTACTTAATGGGTGGTTTTGCTCGTCTCTCAGGCATGACTCCTGATGGACTTGCCCTTACTGGCTGTCATGAAATTGGACACGGTATTGGAGGAGAACCCTTTAAGAGCTCAGGTAGTACAACAGAGGGACAATCTGACTACTTTGCCACAAAGGTGTGTTTACCAATAGTTTTTAAGTATTTAAATGAGTTACGTGAGATCAATAGTAATCCAACGTATGAAGCAATTTGCTCAAATCAGATTATGCACAACTCAAATACATGCCTTAGATTATTAACGGCCATGGAAGCCGATCAGGCATTTTTTAAGACCACAGGAGATGAAGTCGACTTCGATCAATTCTCTAATAAAGTTGCAACTGAGCTTAATACCGATGCATCCTATTACCCAGATTCACAATGCCGTTTTGACACAATGATCCATGGGGTTCTAAATATTGAGCGACCAATTTGTTGGTATCCTGGTGGTGCTGCAAACGGAACAATGCGACAATAGCTCAAATTTTCGACACATCCTCCATTAAGTGCTATGGTGCTTTTTCAATACTGTCAATTAAACAAACAAAGGATGTTTATGGAAACTCATATGGAAAAAGTAAGCTACATTATCGGTCGTCAAATTGGATCTGATTTTGTTGCTCAAGGAATAGAAATCAATTCTGAAATCTTCGCAAATGCTGTTACGTCAGCAATGAAAGGTGAAGAAAGCCAACTTTCAGCAGAAGAAACACAAAAAACAATGAATGAATTTCAAGAGCATATGGCAAGACAACTTGCTGAAGCTGCAAATAAGCTAGCGGAAGAAGGTCGTGCTTACCTTGAAAAGAATAAGAGTGAAGAAGGTGTAACAACAACGGCATCAGGTCTTCAATACAAAGTTCTAGAAAGCGGAAGCGGTGCAACTCCAAGTGCAGACTCAACTGTAGAAGTTCACTATGAAGGTAAATTAATTGATGGAACTGTTTTTGATTCATCAATCCAAAGAGGTCAAACAATCCAATTCCCAGTAGGTGGAGTTATTAAGGGTTGGACTGAAGCACTTCAACTAATGAAAGAAGGTGACACTTGGGAATTAACAATTCCATCAGAGCTTGCTTACGGTGAGCACGGTGCAGGAGCGAAAATTCCTCCACACTCAACTTTAGTCTTTAAAGTTCAACTAATTAAAGCAAACGTATAGAGTAAATAAGGGGCCAGCTTCGGCCCCTTAACTTTTACTAACCTTTCTTAACCAATCTTAAACATCAAAAGTATTAATAAAAAGCTACATTTCCTTTCATTAACTTATGGGAGGATTCAATGAAAAAACTCGTACTACTATTAACAGTACTACCTTTCTTTTTTAACTCGGCCACTGCTGAGCAAACAAAAAGAAATTCAAACACGACATTATCAAAAACAGAAACAATGACTGCAATGAAGCACACGAGACGTTTTAGAAACTTCATCAGTGCAGCTCAATTAGCAGGTCTAGATGATCTTGTTCATGCAGACGAAGATATCACAATCTTTGCACCTAACGACCAGGCCTTTGCAAAGCTTCCACCTGAAACAGTAGAGTACCTACTTGCGAATCCACTAGAGCTAAGAAAAGTTCTAATGTATCACGTTGGCTATGGGCGCTTAACAAAGAAGGATCTAAGAGCTGATAAGCAAGTAAAGACTTATAATGGCCGTGTCATTCTTGTGGATCAAGATAGCGAAGAATTTATTCTTAATAATCTTGCCATTCGTCTTAGTACTCTAAAGGGATTTGATAAGAATATTATTGTTCACGAAATTAATGAAGTTTTAGTTCCATCAGAAGAGCTTCCTCTTAATAATTTTCAAACAGTAGAATATGTTAATCTTGAGCAATATTTAGGAACTTGGTACCAACAAGGTGCATACGATGCTTTCTTTAACTTAAGATGTAAGGGAACTAAAGCACAATACAAGTTTAAGCATAACCGCGTTAGAGTAAAGAACTCTTGCCAGCTAGCAAATGGAGAAGAGAAAGTTGACAAGGCCTATGCAAAAGTCGCTGATAAGATTTCAAATGCGAAACTTAAGGTTAGCTTTGTTCCTCTTCTTGGATACTTTGGAGTTGGAGCTGGAGACTATCAGATCATTCATCTTGATGAGAATTATACAGAAGCTATCGTAGGAGATAGAGATCGTAATACTCTTTTCATCTTAACTCGCGACAGAGAAATTGATGAGACAAAGTATGAAGAGCTAGTTCAAATTGCAGTTGAGAATGGGTTTAGACCTGAATATATCAACAGAACACCAGTATATGAGATCGAAGAACCAACTGAGCCAACGGAACCAACTGAGCCAACTGAGCCGACAGATCCAACTGACGACCAGGATCAAACTGATCAAGACCAAACTGATCAAGACCAAACTGATCAGGATCAAACTGATCAAGATGATGAGCTCATCATGGATCCAAATAAGGATCAAGATGAAGATGCAATTCTCATTTTCAAATAATAAAAAAGGGCCATTAACTGGCCCTTTCTTCTTATCTATCTTTTCTATCCATACATTTGAAAAAAGATCACTGCAAAGAAGACGACAATAAAGAGAGTAAGAATTAGATATAGGCCTATATCACTTCCCCCTTCATTTATATACTCCTTCCCTTCAGGAATTTTACCTTCATAATCAAATTTCTTAACTTCCGAAGAAGTGCTATTTGTCGTATTTTCCATACGTCCTCCAAAAACATTAAATAATAAAAAAACTTATGAATTTGGATTATTTGGCGGGCTTAGTCCTGAGTGACCACCAAGATGCTCTTGGCTAAAATAGGTTTGGGAAAAATCAATTCTATACGTGGCAGGCTTCTTAGATAATTTGAAGCAATATGAAGAAATGAATAAAGAATGATCAAAATCAAAATCTTCTTCTACTAACTCAGCTTGTTCACTGACCTGATCAAAAGTAATTGAAAAAGGAGATTGGCCATAGTGGCCGTGGCCTTTATAGAGATCACCATCATGGTCAGCGTAAAGACTACCAAATAGAAATAAAGATAATAGAAGATAGAGAAAATTAATTTTCAAAACGCCACAGTCCTCTTACGTTATTGACTCCTGCAACACGCCACTTATCTTTCTTTCTTAAAGTAAAAGTAATTTCTACTGGCTTTAGAGTATACTCTCCATCATTTATATTTTTTAAAATAGTTGCATTGGCCTGAGCTCTCTTAGAAATAAGAGGTGGCCTTGTTAAGCTTAAAAGAGCTATTTGCATATCAAATTTATTATCAAACTCTGGTACGATTACAACGGCCTTTACTGTAGCTGTTCTGGCCTCTTCTTTTACCTCAACAATTTTAAATGAAAGTAGGCCTTGGATTGCCTCTAAGACTTCCTTCTTTGTCTTCTTTATGTTCTTTTCCCAAATGACTACATCTTTGACGAACCCACGATAATCAGCGATTTGCTGACTTGAGCTGAATCCGGGATCATAGTGATTAAATGTCTCTTCAAAATTTACTAAGAAAGTCTCACGAATTACTGTTTCCACAGTCTCTTTTGGTGTTGGCTTTGAGCATCCAAAGAGAAGTAATCCGAAAACTAGAAGAATAAAAGTCTTTTTCATGACTCATATTATACACTAAACGAGCTCGGTCTGAATGATTTCTTTTTTACTACGCTCAATAGAAGTTGAAGTCGCTAAAACGTCAAAAATACTAGAGAAAGTATTAAGTTTATAGATGTGATCATCGGGAAGTTTTTGCATTAGCTCACGATGGGCCATGGCCAAATTAGTATAAGGTAGCTCTGGAAAAAGGTGATGAATGGCATGGTAATTAAGGCCATTAACAAAGATAAAAAATGAACTCGGCCCTGATTCTATTGTCACAGTATCAAGAAGATGATCCTCCCAACCCATTGGAGTCAGACTTTCATTTGTATAGAGGTGATTAAATAGCGCTCGATACATATTAAGAGTTGATGAGATGACCACAACACTATACCAAACCCAAATCATCTCAAATGGAAGAATACTAAAATAGATAGCGCACCCAATGACAAATTTATAAAGCATACACATGAGATCATTTCTTATCATTCGACGAATCTCCTCTTCCCTCCTATATGGCCTTTTATAATCCATAGAAAAAGCGAGAGTTGAGATATTCTGATAAGTCCAAATTCTTTGTTCTTTATTAAGAAATAGATATGAAAGTGGATAGATGCCGAACCTAATAATTTGAATGAATGGTAAAAGTAGCGATGACAAAAATGGCCTAATAAGAGTCAAAGAATCAAAACTTGAAATATACTTATACTCCGGATCGCGAGTGGTTCCATAGGTCCTCTTTCCGTGATGAAAAAGGTGGGCATCACCGAGATATACGGGATAGGCATTTGGCCATCCAAATAATAAATTAAAAGCTAAGCGATAGCCTTTAATCTTTTTAGCAATATGTGAAACCTCATGAACAAGGAGTGTCCCACGATAGATAAAAAATATAGCAAGTAAGAAAGAGATGATATTAAAGTGAAAGCACGTATAAAAGAATGCACTCCAACCAATAACTGCATTAATAATAAGATCAAACCATACCCTAGACTTATTAAGGGTGTGATGCTTTTTAAGAATGTCACGCATTAGCTCAAGGCCTTCCTCTCTCATGCACTATTTCTAGCACATAAGAGAGGAATCAATAATACTTATGTAAAATGTTTACTTAATTTAACTTACTTAACACCATTTTTTATTTCTTCAACAACCTCTGGATCTAGAAGAGTCGAAGTATCACCGAAGTTATTAAAATCATGGGCCGCAATCTTTCTAAGAATTCTTCTCATAATCTTTCCACTTCGAGTTTTTGGAAGGCCTGAAACGATTTGAATCTTATCAGGGCGAGCAACGGCACCAATTTCTTTTATAATTGTGTCGTTGATATGCTTTGTAACTTCTGCCTCATCTTTTAAATCAGTCACAACATAAGCATAGATCCCCTCACCTTTTACATCGTGCGGGTAACCAACAACGGCACTTTCAGCGATGGCCGTATTCTTACCGATAGCATTTTCAATCTCGGCCGTTCCAAAACGGTGACCAGACACATTGATAACATCATCCACGCGTCCTGTGATTCGCATATAACCTTCGATATCGCGTTTGGCACCATCACCAGAGAAATAATAACCCTTATAAGTTCTAAGATAGGCATTCATGAAACGCTCATGATTCTTATAAACAGTTCTAAGCATTCCTGGCCATGGGTGCTTAATACATAGCTTTCCTTCGGCCATTGTTTCACCAATCTCACGGCCATCATCATCAACTAGAACAGGAATAATTCCAGGAAGAGGAAGTGTTGCTTTACAAGGCTTTGTCTTTGTCAGCCCAGCCAGTGGAGAAATAAGAATTCCACCTGTTTCAGTTTGCCACCAAGTATCTACAATTGGACATTTCTTCTTTCCAATATGCTCATTATACCAATGCCAAGCTTCAGCATTAATAGGCTCACCAACAGAGCCTAGAACCTTTAAAGTTGAAAGATCATACTTTGCAGGAACATCGTCTCCACACGCCATTAAAGCACGAACCGCAGTTGGCGCAGTATAAAAATGTGTTACCTTATTCTTTTCAACGATATCCCAAAAGCGTCCCGCATCTGGATAAGTTGGTACACCTTCAAACATCATTGTTGTGGCGCCATTTAAAAGTGGCCCATAAGTGATGTAAGTGTGGCCAGTGATCCAACCAATATCTGCTGTACACCAGTACATATCTTTAGTCGATTCTCCTGGGTCTACTTGAAAGACATTGGCAAAAGTATAAGCGGCCCAAACCATATAACCAGCTTGCGTATGAACAACACCCTTAGGCGTTCCAGTTGAACCAGAAGTATAGAGAATAAATAATGGATCTTCTGCATCGAGTTGAGGAGCTGTGTGTTTATCAGAAGCTTTATCAAAGAGTTCGTGCCACCAAAGATCACGCCCATCTTGCATAGTTACTTTATTATTTGCACGCTTATGTACAATTACATTCTTAACACAAGAGCAGTCTTTTTCTTTTAGGGCCTCATCGACAATAGACTTAAGTTCAGTGACTTTAGTTCCGCGAAGTCCTCCATCATTTGTGACAAGCACACTACACTCTGCATCTACAATTCTTCCGGCCAGGGCCTGAGCTGAGAAGCCACCAAAAACAACAGAGTGAATCGCACCAATTCTGGCACAAGCAAGAACTGTAAACATCAGCTCTGGGACCATAGACATATAGATACAAACACGGTCACCTTTTTTAACACCAAGCTCTTCTAACATATTTGCCGTTTTACAAACTTGAGCGTGAAGTTCTTTATAAGTGAATTCTTGATTTTTCTCACTAGGATCATTAGCAACATAGACCAGTGCTTTCTTATCACCTCTTGTTTCAAGATGACGATCGAGACAATTTTCAGTGATATTTAATTTGGCACCATTAAACCAACGAATTTCCCCATCAGTAAAATCACCTAACGTAACATCTTGCCACTTTTTAGAAAATTGAAAATTCTCTGCGATCTTTCCCCAGTATTCACTCGGGTTATTCTTTGCCTGCTCATAAGCGGCTTCATATTCTTCGAAAGTTTTAAGACGAATATCCATATTCTTTACCTCATAAAATTTTAGTGATTAGAACTAAATTTTCTCGCAAAGATATGAATTCGTCTAGTAAACGTATGGATTCTTAACTTCTATAATCTTACTTAGTAAGGCCCTTAAATCATTCATTTGGCCGTACCAATAATTAGGCGACTCAAAGTAGCCAAAAGTATATTTAAATGACGGATCGTCCCATCGCTTCGCAATCCATGCACTAAAGTGAATGAGGCGTAGTGCACGAAGAGAAGGAATTAATTTTAGCTGCTCATAAGGAAATGAGCGAATACTATCATATGCATCTAAAAATATATTTCGATCGATAATGGATTGTTGATCATCCCCTGGACAAATCGGCCATACATCCTGAACGACTGGGCCCATTACCATATCATCAAAGTCAACAAAGTAAGAATCATCACCTCTTAAAATGATATTTCCTTTGTGAAAGTCACCATGAACTCTTTGAAAGTTCATATTCTCAAAGAGAGGCTTTGATTCACGAATGATCTGATCACAAATTGTAATGAAGCTTTCTCTGATATCTGCAGGAATATAGTCCGTAGACTTTAAGTAGTTAAGATTAGCTTCTCCGTAAGATTCAGGAGTGAGTTTTATTCGATGTTCGGCCGCCTTAAGAGCACCAACACTATGGATACGAGCAAGTGAGCGCCCCATTATTTCAAGTTGCTCTTCATTCATTTCTTCAGGGTTTCTTCCCCCTCTCTTTTCATAAAGGCAATACAAAATCTTATGATCAGGCATTTCAAATAGAGTTTCACCATCGATATTTAGTGGTGGAATCACTGGAACTTCTGCTTCCACAAGGTCATTTAAAAAGTCGTGTTCATCTCGTATTTGTTCCTTTGTCCAACGTCCAGGACGATAGAATTTGGCCACGATAAAATTATCACTTGGTGAGTTGATCTCACTTTCAGGTCGATCAACTTCAATTTCATAAACACGATTTTCGATACTATTTAAAGGTAAACAACGGCCAGTGGTTTTAAAGCCCACAGCGTCAATAGCATCCAAGATGGCCTCTGGATTTAATTTGAAGAAGTATTGGGTCTCTTCACTACCCCAAACATATTTAGACATGTAAAAAATCATACGCTTGCGCATGGCACCATGGCAATGAAAACATCGAATGTTACAAAGCCATATATTTAGGAGAGATTATGTATAAATTTGCACTTTTAGCACTTATTTCAACTTTTAACCTTGCTGCAACTTTTGAATTTGTTGGCCCATGTGAAAGAGCCGCTCTATTTGAAACCCAAATGCAACTAGATAATGGTGCAACAGTTGGAAGTGCAACAATTAAGCTTCTAAATACTTATCAAATCCCTCATAAGGGTACACAACGAGGAATGAATTCCATCTTTGATACTCCAACAGGAATTGATGCCATGGAGGTCTTAAGTGATACTCAAATGAATGCTCATGGATGGTGTTACTCAGTAAATGGCCTAAGTCCAGAGGTTTATCCAAACGAAGTTGAGCTTAAAGACAACGATCACGTTATGTGGTGGTTTGGATACGCTCACTATGATAGCGGAAAATGGATCACACAATGTGAGCCGACTTGGAAGCGAGCTCCTGCACAATTTTGCAACTAGGCCCTAAATTAGCTTGAACAACTTAGAGTTGAGCATCCTGGTCGTGAAGTCGACCACTCAGGAGCTTTTTTATAAAAAGGTCTCGTGAACTCATTTAATTCATATGGATTCAAAATCGCCTGCTCTAAATTACGTAGACTTGTTTCATCACCTTTTTCTAGGTCATCAAGAACAAGTTGCACGATATAATTTCTTGGAATAAAGACAGGGTTTGATTCGTTCATAACTCCATAGGCAATCATAGGATCTACTCTTTGAAGCTTTTGCTCCCTTTGCCATTTCTTTAACCAGATATCCAGACGATTTCTATCATCATTAGTTAAGTCTTTATAGAAGATGCTTTGCCAGTCAACTTCTTTGCCCTCCATCACATCCATTAAGCTGCGATAAAAGAGGGTCATATCTGCTTGAAGATCATATTGAAGATCAAAGAGTTCATCTATAAATTGACGCTCACAGGTTTTAAGTCCAACTTTCTTTGCTTGAATATCTTGATAGAAGTGATGGAACTTATCAGGAAAGCTATCCAGTTGTTCATCGAGGTTATCAAGACAAACAGTCTGAAGCGCCTCTTTTAATTGAGCAAGATTCCAATATGCAATATTGACTTGATTAATAAATCGGTAACGTTTTTCTCTGAAGTCAGTTGTATTTGGTGTCCAATTAGGATCGAATCGATCAAGCCAACCATAAGGCCCATAGTCGATAGTAAGTCCTAGCATTGATAAGTTGTCAGTATTCATCACTCCATGAACAAAGCCAACACGCATCCATTCACTCATGAGATAAGCAGTTCGGCGCACAACCTCACCAAACATTTCCTTAATGGACATGCCAGGAAAATAATTTTCTATTGTATAATCGATAAGTTCTTTTAATTCTTCGAGTTCATGGTTGGCCGCATGTATTTGATAATTCCCAAACCTCAAGAAACTAGGTGCAATTCTAGTACAAATAGCTCCTTTCTCGTAAGCAGCATTTCCATCATAGAACATATCCCTAAGGACATCCTCTCCGGTCTCAACAAGGCTTAATGCCCTTGTGGTTGGAACTCCTAAATGAAACATTGCTTCAGAGCAAATATATTCTCTAAGTGATGAGCGTAGTACGGCCTTACCGTCTGCTCCCCTTGAATAAGGAGTTAGACCTGCACCTTTAAGTTGAATTTCCATCCCATTTAATTGACCAAGACTCATGGCCCTGCCATCACCAAGCTGTCCGGCCCAATGTCCAAATTGATGGCCACCGTAGCGAGCAGCAATCGGAGTTGGAATATAATTTTCTTGATTACCACTTAAAAGTTTAATCCAAAGTTCTTTATCTGAATCTTTAATTCCCATGGCAGTAGCTAGGCCATTACTCCAACAAAGTAATTTAGGATTAGGTGCTTTCTCAGGTGTAACTTTAGAAAAGTGTGCACCTGGAGTTTGTTGAGGGCGACCTGTTAGCTGTTTAAACTCTCGTAGCCCCTGATAAATTTCTTCGAGTTTAATCATTTTTTGCCTCTAGTAATGTGGTGGCTTAAAGTCTTTAAGATTCTCAAGTGTCATCTGCTCAGCAGGACCGTCGCTCTGGGCGGCCACGAGATTCTTAACATGTGCAACTAATTCATCAATGATAAACTCTTGCTTTGTTACAACTTCATTTAGTTGGCCTAATAAATGATCTTGATGACAAAATTTTTCTTCAAGATCGACTAATCTCTTTTCAAGTTCTTCTTTATTCATGTTTATTAAATACTACATTCCTTAAGTAGCGTCTATTTATTAGTCGTAGCTTACTGTACTTCTAGTAACTTAGAGAGGTGTCAAAAATTAGGATTTAATTAATCACTTCCATTTAAGATCATGCTAAAATATTTGCCATGAAAAAGAAGTGGAATTTTGCCACCAATTTTATCAGTCTCATGCTGCTTGGGTTTATAATTTACAAGCAGGCGCCTGCTGTCATGAATAACTTTAATAAAGAGGGCTCTAATCTCAATCCAAAAGAATATCTTGATATCAGAACAAATGAGAAGATCAACTTTCCGTCTCAAAATGAGAAGGATCACTCTATTGCGATCTTTTGGGCAACGTGGTGTGGGCCATGTAAAGTTGAAATGCAAAGACTCCATGACTCAGTATTGGAAGGAAAAATCAATCCACAATCAATCTACGCTATTAACGCATTTGAAACAGGAGTGAAAGTACGTCGCTTTATTAATCAAAGTCCATATAAGTTTCGTTTCATAAATTCTCCTTATGCAACGAGAAAGCTCCAAGTAAAGTCCACACCCACAACAATCTTTTTAAAGGGTAATAATGTCACTTCCATGAGTTCTGGTTTGAGCTTAATTGGTATTTGGCGAGCAGAAAAGCATCTGGCCACAAAGTAAGAACTCTCGACAAGAGTTTCTTTAAAGGCTAATATCGATTTATGGATTCAAATCAAAAACTTACATATACTAATGATGAAGGCCTAGAGGTTAAGACATCACAATTTTTAAGAAACCGAGGTTCTTGCTGTCGAACAAGCTGTCTTCACTGCCCATATGGATTCACTCTTAAGAATAACGATATCACTTTTAGAGATGTTGAGGCACAAGAGATAAAACTGGCACAAACAATTATGGATGAAAGTGCTGGTAAGCAAGAAGAAACCTCTTCCATAGCGGCCTCACTCATGGGATCTGCATTTGGTGCACCTAAGAAAAAAGTTAATTCAATACAAATTAATGATGAAAATTATCACAATTATGCTTTTGCTACTTTAAAAGAAGTTGTCTTTGGGCTAATTGAAAAAGGACCCAATCAAGCAAGAAAGCTCTACTTAAGAGAGCACTTTAAAGAGCAAGGCCTGGATATCGACTTCATAAATTCAACGATTTAAACCTGTTCATTAAATTTACACCCCTAAAAACTTTTACAATCATACTCATCTGAATCTCTAAATAACCTATATTAACAGGGAATATTTGGAGAATTAGATGAAGAGAACCGCACTACTTTTAGTAGTACTAACTACATTAATTTCAAGCTTACAGGCCCAGGCCAGACACAGCGACTCAGACTTTCGTGAAAGACAACGTGAAAGAATGAAAGAACGTCGCAAAGAAAAAGAGCGCAAGAAGAAAATTAATCGAATCAACTGGTCTGCAAATTATCAGGACTTATTAAATGAGAATGGTCGCTTCTTTCAACGCCTATTTAGGCGTCATGATGCCGGTCGAATTATAGGTTTAGAGCTTATTATTGCATCAAGCTCTTGGTCAAATATTGAAAGTGGCTTTGGTCACACAATGCTTCGTTTTGTTGATGATATTGGAACTGAATCTGATGATGTTGTTCTAAGCTTTGTAGCAAATGTCGATAGTGTAAAGCTCAACTATGTAAAAGGTATTTTTGGTGGATACCCAGTATTTCCTCAAGTCAAAAGTCTTCGTCTTTTTATGGATGAATACAATAACAGACAAAAAAGAGATCTTGATCGATACATTATTATCTCAAATGAAGAAATCAGAAATAACGTAATTAACGAGTTAAAAGAGCAATGGCGACAGATCGCTAAACACCGCATTGAAACACATAAAGGTGTAATGCAAGAAACTGTTGAAAAACTTAAAAACTACTCTAGTGAAAAATATGGACAGGGACAATATGGAATCCTGCCACTGAGGTCGCAAACAGGGTCAATCTATGCCCTATCAGCAATTCCAAAGAAAACTGAAGGACAAGTAAAGACAACAGTAGAAGAAATCTTTCCTCTTCTTTATGACCTTCCACAAAGTAGTGATTTGGGAGATTATACTTTCTTTGCAAATAATTGTGCTGGAGCACTTGTAAACTTCTTTAAACAAGTAGGACTTCCATATCATAAGAGCCTTGGTATAAAAGGAAGAATCCCTCTAGCTCTACCAAAGTACTTAAAAAGAGCATTAGTTAATCCTTATCCAATTATTAAGATTAAATCACTAAGAGAATTAAAAGAAAAAGTTGTTGAGATACTTGATCTTAAAGATATTGATCAACTTCGATACGACATAAAACCAGAACAAGTTAAAGTGCTAATTAATAAGCTAAGTCTTAATGAAATTAGAAAACTAAATGAGATTGTATCATTTGACCTAGCTGCCTTTAATGAATACAAGGCTTTTATCAAAAAAACAGACCGTATTGGATTTGATGAATTACATGGCCTAGAAAAGGTTCCAGCTAACCTCTATGAAATTTGCAATAGCTCAAAATGCGAGTCTGAAATCAAGACAAGCTTAGAGTCATTTTATGGAAAAGGTACTTTAGCAAAGATTCAAGAAGAAGGACAAAAGCTTTCTAAAAGAGAAATTATTAAGTGGAAACGCGATCATCGAACAAAAAGAAGAGTTCGTGTCTACACTGAACCATACGAAGGACTATTAGTTAACAAAGAAATACTAGATCATCAAAAACGATTCTATCTTTTACATGAGAGATGGTAATTTTAGGAGGAACAATGAAAAAATCACTTTTAGCACTTGGGCTACTATGCTCTATTGCAACAACAGCAGCACAAGCAAATTGTCTTGAGCTTTACAAAGAAAGAAATGATGCACCTACTGATAAAGCAATTGGTACGGCTGCAGCACTTAGTACAACAGGTGTAGCACTTGCCTGGGGTGGAACTGAGCTTGCATCATCAACAATTGCAGCAGGAACAGCTGTTTTAGCAGATTCAGATAATGTTATCATTGATCTTATCGCTCTAGATATTATTCATGATGGTATTACTTCAGCAACTGAAGCTGTTTACTACGGTTCATCAAGTACGCTTGCTGCCTCTGGTGTTCTAGACTCAAGTAGAAGAAACTTTAGCGGACAAATTAAGCTTATCGAAGATGCACAACTTGCACCAAAAGTAACAGGGACAACTCTTGCAGAGTTTACTGAAGACTTAAATGACAAGCGCTCTGAAGATGCTAAAGTTTCAACAGCAGATGTTGCTAACGAAATCCGCATCGCTAACGATCGTCTTGAATTCTGTATTGATCCAGATGATATGATGTCTATGTCTGAGATTAGAGATTTCATCAACAAGCAACTATAATACTTGTCTATATCGTGGGCCAAATTCCTTGGCCCACTGTTTATTTCCTAAACACTTTTCAATAACTAAACATTCAATTATTTGCTAACACCCTGTAATCACGATATGAACTTGGCATATCTATTGCACTTATATATGAAATAGAAAAATCCAATCGTAAATCACAATTAGGGAGAAAGACGATGAAGAATATCTGTTGCCTAGCTTTAATGACATTAGTCGTTTTCAGTACAAATACACAAGCTGAAAGCTACCGTGGAAAGTTATTTAAGAAAGATGGTGTTGTGAAAGCAAAAATCCATATTGATGGCCAAGTCGACAACTTCAAAGTTACACAATTAAAATTCCCTAAAAGCTACAATAAGTATCTCGATAAAGTCCTAGTCAACTCTCCTAATTATGTCTTTGAGTTTGATGGTGAGATCTCTGAGAATAACCTTATTATTGATAAGATGCCAAGAGTTGTTGCCGACTTAGAAGATCGAGTTGGAGTTCTTACAAAAAGTGCCGATGGTTCATTCTATCTTAATGATCAAAAGGCTGAGTTTGGAAGAACAAAGAAGATTTACGGAACAAAATTTGATAAAAAATCACGTGACTATTTTGTAGGAAAGAAAGTCCACACTCAAGGTCACATGGAAGACAATACATATATAATTAATGCAATTATTCCTGCAAACCTTTTCACTGTTGGTGATAATCCATATCCAGCAAATAAGAAATTCGAAAAGAATCCTTTAAAATACATTCTTAAAGAAATGCCAAAGAATAAAAACTCACAATCACTTGAGCCATTTAGAGGAACAATTCGTCATCGTGATAATTATCAGGCCACTCCAGGAGATCACGTTTTTGTTGTCACTTTAAGTGGACGACAAGGAGATATTCCAGGTTCAGCAGCAGGACACTTTGCTATTGGAATGGGAGAAGTACAAAAAGACTTATCAATAAAAGGTGAAACATTTAATTTTTACTTTAAAGGTGAAAAAGAGGTTCTTGCTAGTAATACAGACCTAGTAAGTTACTTTGGTCACCTAATTCAAGGACAGGTTAATTACCGTCCAACTTATACACTAATTGGCTATGCTCGCTCAAAAGAAGATATGATGAAAGTTCGTGATATCTTTGAAGAACAACTACATCGAGTACGTACAGAAGAGGGTCTAGAAATTACTCCATTTTATAATTGTACAACGACTTCTAATGATACAATGAGAGAAATTGGAATCAAGGGAGCACATGAGTTTGCTATTAGTAATATCCTTGACTACCAATTTTATCTACCACTTAGCCAAAAAGCGCCAAAAGATGGAACTGATGCATCGAAATTATCTCAATTACGTTATATTCTAAAAAGAGATTCTGAGCATTACGTACCCAGAAAAGCATTTGAGTCTTTTGCTAAAGCAATGGTTTATCAAAGTAAGCGATTAAAGCTAAAAAGAACTGATTATATATTCTTACCTCAGACACCATCAGAGAGAAAGATGGGTGGTATCTCTTATGATGAAGTACTTGCTGAAGGAAATAAGATTGTTAACTTCAGTAAGGCCAGAGATGAAAGGATTGCAAAAGAAAAAGAAGCAAGAAAAGTACTGGCAGACGAAAGCTCTACGCAAGAAGAGATTAACGCTGCAAAAGAAGTACTAGCAAAAGCTCCTTCTAAAGAGGAAGATGAAAAGCAAATTGATGAGCTTCTCTATAGTATCGATTAATAAAATTTAAATACAAAATTAAGTTTCTCCTAAACTATATAAGTGTCACTATATAGTTTAGGAGTTTTCATGTTTAAGGCCCTATTTTTTTTGGTTATCACTCTCCCCTTTTCTACACTCGCTTCAGATGAAATGAAGTGGCCCACTCACAGTATCAGCTTAACTTATGGTGTCTCTTTCCACGATAGTTCAATCCAACTTGGAACGCGCTCAGGTGGAGGCTTTATAATTGATACGGAGGATACCTTAGGCCTAAAAGAAAACCAAAGTTCAATTCGACTAAACTATGACTGGCGATTTAGTGATAATAAAAAGCATATTATGGCATTTTCCTGGTATCAGTATCATCGTAGTGGAAGAAAAGTACTTGCTGAAGATATAAAATATGAGGATAAAGATGGTAATGAGCAAACAATCCCAACTGGAACACTCATCGACTCAGTATTTAACTTTGATATCATAAGACTCTTCTATGCTTACTCATTCTTTCTTGATGATCGAATTAATCTCTCAGGTGGTGCTGGATTCTATGTCATGCCTATTGAAGTAGGTGTTGGTGAATCAGGACAAGCAAAGACCAAGAATAGCTTTGTCGCACCATTACCAACATTTAAACTCAAAGCTGAGATTAACTTAACTCAAAAATGGATTTTAAATAGTGAGTTAAATCTCTTCTATATTAAGATAGGTAGCTTTTCTGGAAAGGTCTTTTCTAATAATCTCTATGCTGACTATCGCTTTGATAACGATTTTTTTCTAGGACTAGGTATCGAAGCATTTAAAATCGATATAAAACTAGATGAAGATAACACAATTTTTGAATCTGAGCTTGATGGACGAGTAATCCTGGCCAATCAGTCACTGCTAATGCGTCTTAGGTATGATTTGTAGGAGTCTTATATATTTTTAAATATAGATCAATCCAGGCCAGAACCTCTTGTTTCTTCTTATTAAATTTTTCGACTTGTTTACTTGTTAAGGTTTTTTGAAATTCATCAAAGAATTTAAAGAAGTATTCATTGTCCTTTAAAACTTGCTTTAAATTCTCTACATCACTAAAGTTTCTTTTCAATGCTACTTGGTAAGCTATTTGATCATCTATCTTTAATGTCTCGACAAATTTCTTTCTCCAAGCACTTGAAGCCTTAAGATTTTCCTTCTTCTTTAAGTAATCCACAACAAGCTTTTCCACTAATATATCTTGCTTCGGTGTTAATTCACCAAACAATCTTGAAAGTCTCTCTATTCCTCGCTTTTTATAACTTTTAAGGTCAGTTTCTCTTTTTTCATTTGCTTTTTTCTGTTTTTCAACAAGCTCCTTTCTTTGCTTACTATCAAGCTTAGAGAGCACTTCAATAGAAATAGCATTTACATCTTTTAGAACACGAGAATACGGAGGATATCCTTTCACGACTTGCTTTCTTAGAGAGTCTTTCGTTATATCATAATCAGCTAAGATTTTTCTTAAGATGATTACTTCTTTATGATGCTCAAAAAATGAAGATGTTACCTGAGATCGAAGTTCTTCTTCCTGTGCCTCATCTAATTCTAAATAGTCTTCAATTTTGTCACTGAGGAAGTCAGGAGCCTTACGTAGAATAGTTTCACGATAACTACAGCTCGATAAAAAAATAAATAGAAATAAGAAATATAGGACTTGTTTCATTTTGGGCACTCCACTTGTCGCCACTTCTTATCATTTACATAGCGAAGAGTGCGTGCATCCTTAACACCTGCTTCTAATAACCAAATATCCCAACCCCACTGTCTCATAACAATATAGGTCTTTGGAAACTTATCACTTGTCACACAAGTATTTGCTTCTCTTTGAATTACAGTTTCGCCACCACAGCTTATAAAAAAAGCAAAGGCCAATAAAAGACTCATTAGAACCACTTTTCAACTTTAAATATAAAATCTAAAAAAGTATTATCTGCAACATAGAGATCATTGTTATTTATAAGTAAATTATAACGATCAATACGTTGATTAACTTTAAAGCTTATAATACCTAAACTATTTTGAAACTTAAGATAGTCAAATTCTATGTAATAATTTTGTTGAGTTGATTGATCCACATTAACTCTCTCTGTCACACCAGTGAGGTCAAAAGCGTCGGCCGAAAGAAAATTGAAGCCAACAGTCGCTCTTATATTCTTTGTCACTTTAGCTTGTCCCAGAAAGCCCAACAGAACCTGAGAACTGTCTTGTGCCTTTAATCGTTCATTATTAAATTCTGACTGATTAACACCACCATTGTAGAAGTTAGCACCAATGACACCCATAAATGAAAAAGTATTAAAATCAATACCAGTATACGCAGCAATCTTATAGTATTCTTGTCCATCAAAAGGACTTACTGTTCTATTTAAAGGAGTTTTAGAAGAATTAGTAGCACCCCATACAATAGAGGCTTCAATATCAAAGAAGACTTCATTTTCTTGAATTAATCGATAACGTAAATCAATGCTTGGATCATAGAATGCAAAAGGACTCTTCTCAGGTGTTTCACTATCATTTTCATCTTCTAGATGAGTATCAAAATCAGCTACTTCAGCATGAGTACTAAAAGCAATAAGAAAACGATCCGATATTGAATACCTATAGTTAATCCCAGCAACCAGAACAGAGCGATCAACCTCAAAGAATTCTTCAACGCCACCAGATCGATCATCAAATTCCATTTCATCCAATGACCAATAGATAGAATATTCTACTACACTCCCACCCTTTTCTGGAAAGCGATATAAGTAGTCTAGACTCTTAAGTTGGGCCATTGATGAAAAAGAGAAGAAGATCAATAGAATAGAAATTAGATAATTCATAGAGAAACCCCAATGCTTAGACCGTAACGGTTACGAATAGGATCAACAGTTGGAGTTAGAATTGCTCCATTCTTATTATTAAATCGATACTTTCCATTTTCATCAAAGTGAAACTCGTACATGAAATAACTCGTCAGAGATCCTATAAGGGCCCCAGTAGCGACATCTTTGAAGCTATGTTTATTTGCATCAATACGAGTCCAGCCAATATATGAAGCGTAAATAAGTGGTAGAGATGCAATGTAAATATTTTCATGAAACTTCTCGCTTCGATAAATATCCATACTCATCCACATCCCAACAGTAAAAGCATGAGTTGTATGACCACTTGGAAACGAAAGATAATTAGATTCATCTGGGCGCTGTTTATTTACAGCATACTTTGTACCAAAAGTTATCCCCTGAGAAATGAGCATAGACTCAGTAAAAACAAATGCTTTTTCAAAAGCGTATTCATCATTTCCAAATAAATAGTATCCATACATTCCAGCTGTTAAAACTTCAGGCCCATGATTACCTAGTTGGTATGCCCATACAGGAACTTCAATATCATCTTCGTTAAAGTCGTAATCACTACTATCGATTTCTTGTTTTACAAATTCAGGGGAAATTATGGAATATGTCACTAATTCGATAGCAAAGAAAGTAGCTAAGAATTTGATTTGGATTGGAGAAACATCCCAACGACTCTTACGGATATGCTCAGAAGGAGGTGAAAACGCAAAAGTGTGAATGGTCACAAATAAGAATAAGATACATGCTTTTAACATATATTAATGAGACCAAATTTTACTTTAATCGTCTATCTATTTTACTTTTTTTACGATGAAAAGAGATAGCATGCTACAAACTAAGAAGCCTATTGCGATAGGCGTTACCGTTTCATTATACAATTGCCCAATAGTGGAACCAATAAGAGCTGAAATAAGAATCTGGACAGAGCTTATAACAGAGTTTGCTGTTCCGGCAATATGCCCCATAGGCTCGAGGGCCAAAGCACTGAAGTTCCCAAATAGTAGACCGAAGTTGAATAAACAAAGAAGCAGAAAACCATAGAATAAATAAAACGATGGATTTCCATTTGTGAAGTAAACAATAATATTAAATATAATTGCGACAATAGTAAGAACTGTAAGAGCTGTTTCACAAAGCTTTCTCATCCCCATTTCTTCAACAAGTTTTGAATTTAAAAATGAAGATAGTCCAATGGCCAATGCTAAAACACCAAAAGCGATTGGAAATTTATCACCTAGTCCATATTTTAATTGTAATATTTGTTGAGATGAATTTAAGTAGCCAATAAAAGCACCAAATATTAAACCAGCTGCTAGAGTGTAACCAACAGTAGCAGGGTGCTTAACGGTTTCTAGAGTTGCTTCTTTAATCTTAGAAAAAGAAAGAGGCCTGCGATACTCTTCAATTAATGTTTCTTCTTGTCTCGTACTGAACCAAGCGAAATTAATGATTGCCAAAAAGATCATAAAGAGAAATATATCTCGCCATCCTCCAAAGCTTAGAATTAGTTGACCTAAAGTTGGCGCAAGCGCTGGAACGAGGACAAATATGATCATAATTAAAGACATCGTCTTTGCCATGACATTTCCAGAGAATCGATCTCTTACCATCGCTGTTGATATAATCTTAGCTGATGCTGCCCCTAAACCTTGTATAAGTCTTCCTAACAACATTAGATTAAATGTTGTTGCACTATAAGATATTATACAACCAAAGAAGAAAGTTCCTATACCAATATACATTGAAGGCTTTCTACCGATGGCATCAGAAATTGGCCCAAATAATAATTGCCCAATTCCCATCCCGATAAATATAAATGATATGACCATTTGGTTATCATTGGGATTAACGACACCTAAGCTATCTCCAATTAAGTTTAGGGCCGGTAACATCGAATCAATAGCTAGGGCCGCAAATGACATCAGTGCGGCCATTAATGCAATAAATTCTTTCTGACTTATTTTCTTTTGAGTTGCTTCAATATCTTGAGAAGGAAAATCCATTAACTGAGGTGTCCCATTTTGCCTGATTGGTAATCTTCAAAAGCTTGAATAATTTCTTCTTTTGTACTCATAACAAAAGGGCCGTGTGAAAAGACAGGCTCATCAATTGGAACGGCATTCATTATTAAAAGCTCTGCCCCCACTTTACTCGATACCTCAACCTCTTGGCCATCCCTATGAAAAATTGCTAATTGATGTTCGTTAACTTCATTACCATTTAAAGAAATACTTCCCTTCCTAACGAGAACAAGTAAGTTTGTTTTATCTTCTAAAGAAAGCGAGAAGTTAGAAGCTTCTTTCATATCTGTTTGAATAAGATTTATTGGAGAATACGTTTTACAAGGACCCACTTCTCCTAAATAATTTCCTGAAACTAATTTTAGTTCAACTCCTTGAGCAGGATGAATCCTTGGAAAAGTTTCTCCCTTTACGCCTTGATATCTTGGCGACGTCATTTTGAACTCGCTTGGAAGATTTACCCAAAGCTGTACCATTTCAAAAACGCCACCCTCTTCACTAAACTTCTGAGAATGAAATTCTTCATGTACAACACCACTTGCAGCAGTCATCCACTGGACATCACCTTTTCCAATGACTCCTCCGCCACCACTTGAGTCTCTGTGCTCAACTTCTCCACCAAAAGCAAACGTAACGGTCTCAAATCCTCGATGGGGATGTTCTCCGACTCCACGTTTTGCTTTTGTTGGAGCAAATTTCTTAGGAGCAGCAAAGTCCATCATAAGAAATGGTGTCGTATATTTATAAAGATTATGTCCAGGATGAAACATTGTGTGGACATGAAAGCCGTTACCAACCCAGTGTTTAGGAGGTGGATCAATAATATATGCTAATTCTTTTTTACTCATAAAATCACCTATATAATTTCCGAAGGGCCAAGAGCGACAATTCGATATGGATTAATATCCTCATGGCTATAAAAATAATGTCTTTTAATATGTTCAAAATTCGTTGTTTCACTTATCGCCTTCATCTCATAAAGTTCCTTGAGATAACGAGATAAATTTTTGTAATCTTTTATTCGTTTAAGATTACATTTGAAGTGGGTCACATAAACGCAATCAAAACGAAGAAGAGTTGGAACCAAACGAAGGTCTGCTTCGGTTAACCTTTCTCCTAAGAGAAAACGATTTCCTTCTAACTTCTCTTCAACTTTATCTAAAGCATCAAACAAACTAGTAACAGCGGATTCATAAGCTTCTTGCTTCTTTGCAAAGCCACTACGATAAACTCCGTTATTTATATTTGGATAAATAAAATCATTTAGCTCATCGATTTCACTAGCTAGCTCTTTAGGATAGTAATCATCAGTATTACCTGTTAGCTCATTAAATTCTTTGTTAAAAATACGAATAATCTCAGATGATTCATTATTTACGATTCTCTGTGTCTTCTTATCCCATAAGACTGGAACAGTAACACTAGTACTCACTTCTGGATCAGCTTTAGTATAAATCTCTTGCAGGTAATTTAGGCCATATAGGTCATCTCCAGTGGCCCCTGAAATATTAGTTTCAAAAGTCCACCCCATATCTAACATATCTGGAGAGACAACACTTACACTGATATGCTCTTCAAGCCCTTTGAGCTTTCGATAAATTAAAGTTCGATGGGCCCAAGGACAAGCGTAACTTACATAGAGATGATAGCGGCCAGACTCAGGCTTAAAAGTGTCGTGATCTTTTGAAATCGTATCTCTAAATGATCGAGGAATACGATCGTAAGCACCATCATCATCACTTGTTATGATTGAGGTTTTTATCCATTTTCCATCTACTAAACGTCCCATTTCGACTCCTTTTATTTACTAAAAGAATAGTGGGAATTCCGTCCTATTAAAAGTACATATATTTTAAGGTTTTGTACTAAAATTAGATCATTTAGTATTGAGCTGACCACATGCGGCCAAGACATCATCACCCTTGGTTGTACGAACAAGAGTTGGAATAGAGTAAGTATCGAGGATTTCTTTGAAATTAAGAATATTATCTTCTTTTGGACGCTTGTATTGTGTTCCAGGAAATTCATTGAACGGAATCAGGTTAATGAGGGCCCTTCTATTTTGAAGTAAGTTTCCTAGCGCTCTTGCATCCCTTTCTCCATCATTTAAGTCCTTTATTAATAAATATTCATAAGTAACAAATTGCTTATATCTTAATGGGATATTATCAATGTACTCGAGAACTTCTTCTAATGGATAGCGCTGATTTATTGGGATAAGTTCATTTCGAATCTCATCAAATGCAGAATGTAGAGATAAGGCCAGATTAACTCCAGGTATTTCATCCTTCCACCTTTTTAAACCTGGTATATATCCACTTGTTGATATGGTAATTTTTTGATGGCCAATTGAAGTTCCATATTGTGAAGTAAAAATATCACATGCTTTTTTCACCTCATCAAAATTATGTAGAGGCTCACCTTGTCCCATGAAGACAATATTTAAGATGCGCTCTTCTCCAGGGCGATTCTCCTTAAGCCAATGCCATGCCGCTAGAAACTGACCTATAATTTCATAGGCCTTAAGGTTTCTTTTTAGGCCCTGCTTACCAGTAAAGCAAAAAGAGCATTTCATCGCACAGCCAACCTGAGAAGACAGACAAATCGAATACTTCTTATGAAATGGAATAAGAACACTTTCAACTTTATTACCATCTTCTAATTCAAAGAGAAATTTAACGGTACGATCGTTGGCCTCTTGAACCATTGCGACTTTAGGCAAAGAAAAACTTAAGTTTTCATTGATAAAACTTAAAGTTGATTTCGCAATATCTTGGATTTCTTTGCTATATGCGTTTTTCTTCTTATAATACCAATTGTAAAGAAGGTTTGCGCCAGACGAATTTAAGCCTTTAGAACTCAATAACTCTTGTAGCTCAAGGAATGTGAATTGAAAGAATGATTTTTTCACAGGGCAACAATATAGAATTTCCCTTTGTCCGTCTAGCTCAAGGGAAGAAAATGGAGAAAAAATGAAATATATAATCATTTTATTACTGTCTTTAAGTTGTTTTGCATCTGAAATAGGTCTAAAGGCCGGTGAGAAGGTCCCAAATTTAGCTCTAAAATCTATCACAGGAAAAGAATATCAATTAGATAATTTAGATAAAAAGACCGCTCTTATTTTCTATCGTGGTTCATGGTGCCCGTACTGCATAAAGCAATTAAAGAGTGTGCAATCAGAAGTTATGAGTAAAATCGACAAGAACTCTCAAATCTTAGTTATAAGTGTCGATCGAGCTGCAGTTGCAAAGAAAATGAAAGATAAAAATAAATTCACTTTCGATGTTATTAGTGATCCTAAAGCACAAAGTTTATTGGCCTTTAATATTGTGAATAAAATTGATGATGAACTCGTAAAGAAATACAAACAATCATATCAAATTGATGTTGAAGCAGACTCTGGAGAAACACATCATATGGTGGCCCATCCTGCAGTATTTGTTATAGATGGAGATAAGATTACTTATAGTGATATCCATATTAATTACAAAGATCGTACAAAGAATGAAGAGATCATAAAAGCACTTAGTTCTAATTAATAAAGTAGCTTGCGATATTGCCATCAATAATAATGAATTGATCTTTTTCAAAGATAACCACTCCCCTGTAGTCACCATTAACAGGCAAGAGAATAGATCCAGTAAAAGAAGAGAAATTATTATCTGAAATAATGATTTCTCTATTATCAGGAGCAAGTCCATAGGCAATGGAATCATAGATTTTCAAACTCGTCACATGAGGCTGAAATTCACTTTCATTAGTAAAGACTTCCTTTTCACTACTAAGCATATAGTCTATTGAAGAAAATCTTGTCGCAATGATCTTATTGAACTTCTTATTAGGAACACTTAAGGTAACAAATTCATTTGTTTCGCGATCAAAGCTTAAACTTTGAATATATGCATATTTAGAGCGTACTGTTGAAAATCGTCCTCGCCTGGTTTCTAAAATTCCATCAGTACCATCTTTAAAAGACGCATATTGATTCTTTAACTTAGCCTCTTTATCCAATTTTAAAATGACATAACTCTTATTAATTCCCGTAACCATTAATCGATTACGATCAATAAAGGAAACTGCTGTAAGAGTCTTTATTTCGATACTAAAGAGATTATCCAGGTGGACGTAAGCTTTTATATCACTTAATTTATCATCGAGGATATAAACGTAGAACTGATCTGTAACAAGAGCAAATAGTTTCGATTTTGGATGATAATCAATGTCTGTAATATTACCAATGATCGTTTCAGGAAGTTTTACTTCCTTAACTTTGATTAACTCATCACCGCTTTCAAACATGGCAATATCTCTTTTGGCCTGAGTCTTAATAACTGGCTTTTCCACATGATACTTACCACGTAAACTCATAGGACTAAGAATATTTGACCACGACTGTGTCGACCATTTCCAATCTTTTGGAGTCCATGAGAAACGTATTGGATCACTTTGTCCAATAAATGGCGGTGGCCCAACTTGTGTAATCGCTTGTATGGAGTTAATTCCAAGAACGATGAAAAAGATAACAAAAGCACTTCCCTGCAGCTTAGTTAGGTATCGAACTTCGCCGTCTTCATTATCAACAAGGTTACCTCCAAAGAAGCCAAGAATGATGGCCAAGCATATAAAAATCATCCAATAAATAAAAATCCCCCAACTGTATGTATGGAATCCTAGAATCTCAAGTGCAAATCCCTGTCCAATATCTCTTAAAAAATGACCACCAGTGTGGCGTAAGGCCATAAAGATTCCAATTGCACAGTAGAAAATAAGTAAGGCCAAGTACTTTGGTCTTAGGCCGTAGCGCAAAATAAAGAGTGTCGTCAAACTGATGAACATCATAACAGCTCTTTCTTGCCAACAAAGAATACAAGGGTTATCGCCAAATCCGAAACCTAGAACAATACTTGCGATACCAATAGGTAGAACAACCAGAGCAATCGTTGCAAGAGAGACAATATTGTAAAAGCGCTCAGTTTTGCCTGACATTAGTAATTTCCTGGAGGAAGGATCATATGCTTAGTCGCTACAAACCAAACAAAGAACATAATAAAAGTAGCTCCAATTAAAAGATTTTCTGCCCTTTTTTGAAATTGAGGCCTACGCCAAATATAATAGGCCGACATAATCAGTAAAATAATCTCTAAGAATTCCATAAATACCTCCTCAATGAAATACTTTGTTAGAAAATCGGAAGAAATATTTTCTTAGATAAGTTAATTTCACTTAAATTCGAATTGCCCTTAAAATTAAAGCTACCCCAAAGGAGAATTTATGAAATCGATAATCTTAAGCGCACTTATTTTTGTATCACTAAATACATTGGCAGGTCTTACACCTAAAAGAAAAGAGCTATACCATTGCGTAAATTATGACATGAGCTCGAAAGTTACTGATGCAATAATATATGAGTCGCGATTTGGTCGAAATACTCCGTTTCACGAAGTTGAAGTATTCGTCGATGATCTAAATCAAAATAATGAGTATTCTTTTATAAAGAAGGTAAATTATATTCCTAAATACAACAAGAAAGTAGAATCGTTTACGACAGGAAACTTTCGTTTTCGCCTAGATCATGTTGCCCCAGGGATTAATGGTAATATTTGGACATTTGCTAGAGTTCCAGAACATGGAGTTCACTCTTTTGATTGGTCTTGTAAAGATATTAAAGAAAATAAATAAAAAAAAGGGGCCAATGCCCCTCTTTTCTCACATCAAGTTTAATTGAAAAAGAAAGTTAAGCCTTCTTAACTTTCATTGCACATGGGCCTCTTCTTCCTTCTCCAATCATATATGTCACTTTGTCATCATTAGCTAGTTTGTTACCTGATTCGACAGCAGAAATATGAACAAATAAGTCCCCGTCTCCTGTATCTGGCTTAATAAATCCAAAACCTTTTGCTTCATTAAAAAATTTAACCTTTCCCGTTTTTAATTCATTTTGTAATGCTTCCATAATCATCCTTGTTTTTCCCTTTCTCAGTGAGAAGTAATTTATATTTGATAAAGAAAGTTATCTCTCTAATGAAACAATATGAGAATTTAAGATAGGTTAATTTTTCACACAAATATAATCATGACATCCACATGCAACGGCCACTCCACCTTTTTCCTGACATCGCTCAGCGAATGCCTCATCTTCAGTAAAAATTTCTGTACAAGATGTTCCTTCCTTCATAGGGCGACAAGATCTTTTCATTCCCTGGCGATCAACACCAACAACTGTATCTGTTTCATATTCAACGCAAACAAAATTGTGGCATCCACATTGAACGGCCTTAAATCCTCTTGAACGACAGTCTAGTCCATGCAAATCACCTACTTGAATTTCCATCGAACAATAAAGAGGCTGTACCATACGCAAACAACTTGACTCATTACCATTAACATCAATACCTGTGACAATACTGTCTAGCCCTTCGTTTTTTACAGCAAGGGCATCATTTGGAATAAAGAAATTTAAAAGAAATACAACTAAAAATAATAAATATGATATTTTCATAAGGCCTCCTAAAAGCATTATTATTAGAAAGCTCTTCGACATGAGTTTAAAATCTCGAAACTAAATTATGTTAAAGATTCAAATTAAGTAGCGATCTTTTTTCGTAATATAAACGGTAGTACAAAGATTGGAAGAACTGTAAATACCACAACGATGATTGCTCCAGCAGGAAGATCAAGAACATAACTCAAGGTCATACCAATAAAGCTAAGTATCGTTCCTATGACCCAACCTAAAAGAAGTTGTCCTTTTAGAGAGCTTACAAGATTGCTGCTTAAAAGAGCAGGTACCACAAGAAATGAGAAGACAAGTAAAATACCAGCAATCCCAACTGAGGATGTTATCACAACACCAAATAGAGAGAAGAACACAAAGTCCCAGAAGCTAGATGAGTCTGACTTTTCCATACTAGCTGCTATTATTTGTTTTCTAAAAATATAATGAATTAAAGCGACAATTGAATAGATCACCCCTGTCTTTAGAACATCCATCCATGTTACCCAAAGGATTTTTCCAACAAGGATTTCTTTTATATGTTCAGCTCCATGGGCCATCATATTAACAACTAAAAGAACAGCAGATGAAGCAAAAGCATATACAAGGGCAATTAGAACTTCTTGCGAAATATACTTTTCATACTTCTTTGCCCATGCAAAATATCCTGCTGCTACAAACGTGAAGCCAAGGGATATAAAGTAATTAAGTGAACTATGGTGATCTAAATGAAAAAGTAATGCGACAGTTGATCCAAGACTCGCAACTTGAGCTAATGAAAGATCAACAAAAATCACCCCGCGCTTAAGCACATGTAACCCTAAATAGCAGTGAATCCCCACCAGGATTAAACACATAACAAAAGGAGCTGCTAAGAACGAGATGATTTCCATATTTATTCCTTTAAAGCTTTAGCTAATTCATCATATAGAGAGAAAATATCTTTTGCCTTTTCATTTCCATTTACGGCCACTGGAACGATATTAATTTTAACATCTTTAATGCTCGTTTTAATTCGATTTGCCACACTAGAATCGAAGTAATTTTCAACGACAATAGTTCTAATCCCTTCTTCTTTCATCTCTTTTATCACTTTAATGATATGAGAAGCTGTTGGAGGAATTCCAGGTTTAGGCTCAAGAACATTCTTAATATGAATACCAAACTCATCTAAATAGTAAGTTAAAGTTCTGTGATAAGTGATAATATGAGTCCCACTCTTAATTACACTTTTTAGCTCTTTGATCTTGCTCTTCATTTGATTCTCAAAGCGCTTGAAATTTTCTTCATAGCGAGATGTATTTTTTGAATCAATAAGAGAAAGCTTATCCTTAATCGCCTTTGCAACCTCAAGGGCCTTAGTTGGAGAAAGCATAAAGTGAGGATTTCCTTCAGGGTGAACATCACCTTGAGCTCGACTAATCTCTCCCTTATGCTCTTGCTTTAATGAGACAATATCTGCTGCTTCAAGACGTCCTCTTTGGCCATCTCTAATACTAGGGTTTCGACTTCCTCTAATAATTAAAGGAAGCCATCCACTTTCAAGACCTGCACCAATATTAACGAGAAGATCAGCTTTTGCTAATTTAAAAGTATAGCTAGGCTTAGCTTCTAAGAAATGTGGGTCTTGAGTCCCTTTAGCAAGAGAGAGTACCGAAACACTCTCTCCACCTATTTTTTCTACAACATCTGCTAAATTAGTCGTTGTCGTCACTACTCGTACTTGAGCGAGACTTGCTATTGAGAATAAACTCAACACCAAACAAATCAATAATCTCTTCATCTTCTATCCCTTAGTATACGTGGGCCGGATGGGCACCAATACTAAAGCTTAGCTGGAGAGAGACTCTTTTTTCAGGGCGATCTTCACCATCATGAATATCATCGTATTGTACTCTTAGAGACGAGAATTCAGTAGGAACAAAAGCAATTAGACCAGTATAAACATTTGTATCTGTTAGGCTCTCATCAGCAAATAGACCTAGGAATTCATACTGAGCTTGTGCATACCAACGTTGTGCTAACTGATAACGGAAGAATGTTGAAACACCACCGTTCTTTAACTCATTTTCACCTTGAATATCTTTGTGAATGAATTCTGTCGACCAAACAAATGAAGAGTACTTCCCCTTCTTAACTGGTTTCCACTTAAAAGTAAGATCTGAACCAAGTACAGTCGTACGGTTTCTTAATTCAGTTGGTAAGCTTCTGTGATTATAGTATAGACCAGAAAGCCCCCACTCTAATGTTAGAGACTCAGATAGGTCCCAAAGGTTTTTCAAGTTTGCAACAGTTGCAATTGAGTGTGGATCCTCATGAAATAATTCTTCATTTGATGGTTGAATGAACTGAACTGTAAGGTCACTAAACCATGGAAGTGGAAGCATTGTTGAAACACCAACTCCTACTTCATTTAGACCTTCTTCACCAAACATATACTCTTGAACGACACCACGATAAATGAACGGCTGTGCGTGAGTATGAACCATATTATACTTACCAAATTGAGTATAGAACTTACCAATTTTAACCGTCACATCAGGAATTGAAATCGTTTCAGCAAAGATCTCTTCTGGTTCAAAAGCATAACCATGGCCTTCATGTCCAGCTTCTTCCTCTTCTTCATGTTCAGGGTGAATTGCAAAAGTTGCTTCTGCTCTAAAGTATGCATCAACATCTGCACTAAATTGAATTTCTGCTTCTTGTAACTGGAAGCCGTCATGATCATTATCACGAGCAGAGTTCTTATAAAGAGTTAGTGCATTTAGGCCAATTGATGGATTAAAGCCGTTTCCTCTCGATGTGTCTGATAATGATGTTGATTGAGCTGATGCACTAAGAGCACCAAGTGTTAAAAGTGATGTAATAATATAATTCTTCAAAGTAACCTCTTTGTTATTTCATAAATAATAAATAAAAATTTAAATTAAATGGGATTATGAAATAAGACTAGGAGGACCGCGAAGAGTGATAGAAGTTAAATCTAAATAGAAAAGTGGTTCATCAGATGTGACAAATGGCCCAGCAACTTCAACATCAGTCGCTCTTACAATTAAAGTTGATTCAAGATCAGGAGAATCAAGACAGCTGATTCTTTTTCCATGAAGACACACGCTACAACTATCATGGATATTTGATATTTCATGAGAGTCATCGTGGGTATGAATCGTTGCAGCTAAGAAGCTTGCAAAGAATGCAATCAATAATGTAAGTCTGGCGTAACGTAACATCAGACAAATCTTATCAGGAAGCTTTTAAAAATGTCTCGTTTTTTTTCAACAATAGCAAATATTTAGATGCGCAACATCTGACCTATAAAGAGGTTATTTGAAGATAATGAGTTACGTCTTCTAATTTCCCTCGCCGTCGTATTATATAGTCTTGCAATGCGAGAGAGGCTATCTCCTCTTTTAACGCGATAACGAAAAGTACGGACACCTTTTGTTACATCAAGTTTTTGCCCTATATAAATTCGGTTAGAGTATAAACCATTTAAGCGTCTAAGATAGGACACAGATAATCCATGACGTCTTGCAATCTTTCCTAAGAAGTCATTCTTCTTAACAAAGTATACTTTCTTCCCAACTACACCCTTGTACTCATCTAAGCGTAGAGTTAGTTTTTGTCCCGGATAAATGCGACTTCCTTTAATTCCATTTATTCTTTTTAATCTTTTTAAGGAGATCTTATACTTTCTAGCAATACGAATTAGAGAGTCCCCTCTTCTAACTTTGTAGCGAGTTGGAAATGAGTTTAATTTTCCCCACTGACGATTTGAAGAAAGCTTCTTTTGAATTTCTTCTACGTTTGTATAGTCATTTCGAGGAAGCCAAACAGCATAACTTCTAATCCAATTAGGTGTTCGTTTATATTTTAAAGCAGGATTAATTCTTTCTAACTCTTTACGATCAACTTCAAAGTGCTTGGCAACTTCAGCTAGCCTTACACCGCCAGGTACTTCAATAAGCTTTAAGTCAGGATATTTTTCGACTTCAGCAATTGCATTTGTATCAAAGCCAAACTCTTCCAAGTTTTCTCCAACATAGGCAGCGGCCAAAAACTTTGGAACATAATTTCTCGTCTCTCTTGGAAGAAGTTTACGATCAACGAGCTCCCAAAAATTTCTTGTCCTTCCTTTCATAATGGCACGAAGAACTCTAATTTCACCGCAATTATAAGCTGCAATTGCAAGCTCCCAAGAATTGAAGACATTATATAAATCTTTTAAATACTTTGTGGCCGCTTCAGTACTATGAATTGGATCATGTCTTTCATCAACTACGCGATTGACTGCTAAACCATAGCGACGGCCAGTTCCTTTAATAAATTGCCAAGGCCCAACCGCCCCAGCATGTGACAATGCTCTTTGATTAAATCCACTTTCAATTAGAGGAAGATAATATAGCTGATAAGGTAGCTCCTCTTCTTCAAGAACTGTTTGAATTACTTCTTTATAATACATCCCTCTTTCAATGAAGCGCTGAAACCTTTCGCGGTCTTTGGAGGCAAAATAAGTGATCCATTTTTTTACATGCTTATTCTGATATAACTCCATCTCATGGCGAATATCATCGTCGTATTCATAAGAAATAGTATTACTACCATTATTGATATCATTACTTTCAACGCGCTTTGGAGACTGTCCACAGCTAATGATGATTGATAGTGTTGATAAAATTATTAAAGTATTAATTGATTTTGACATTTTAGTTTTCATAGAGAAATTCTACGATGAAATAAATGACAAAAGGAATGCAGTATTGGCCTAATTAGACAAAACCAAAACCCTCAAGTTTACTTCAGTAGCTCATCTGAGACGTCTGAGACTTCAATCTGAAGATCAACATCTTCATAGCGCTCAGGAACATTAGAAAGCTTCGCCTGAATTAACTCTTCAAGTTTTCTAATTGAGATAAGTCCTTCATCAGACTTCTTCCAAATCGCATATAAAGACATTCTAATTGGCTCACCTACGCGAAATGTCTTAATACCTTCATAATCCTCTAGTGGATTCTTTGGTAAGAACATAACACAACGGCCACGGGCACATAGCTTATGAACAAAGTCCAAATGATCGCTATAGACCTTTTCCTTTGGAACAATTCCATTCTTTCTAAGATGCTGATAAATAACTTTATTAAGAGTCTTATCCCAATTACTTTCGGCAAATGGAATATTAACTAGTAGGTCCTTGTGATCACGGAACTTTCCATAAAGATCTTTTGAACAGCAGAATACAAGCTCGAATGAGCCAATTTCAGCAACTTCTAAGCTTTTTCTTTTCGGCTTTCTTAGAGAAATTCCCCAGTCAATATAACCTTGTAACAGGTTATCAACGAGAATATCATGTCCAACTTGGCGAAGTGTATTAACGGTACCGTATTGAGTGTAGAGGTCCCAATATTGAGAAGCGAACTCTGTCGCTAAGTCGTGAGAAATTGTTTCTTCTATTCCGATAGAAACTGGGTAACCACCAACAACATCTTCCGAGAAATGTTCAAGAAGTTTACTTCCCTCTTCAAAGATCCCCTTAGTGCGCTCAAATAATTGCATCCCTTCTTGAGTAAGAGTTAGGCCTTTTGAGCTACGATTAAAGAGCTTCATATTGAATTTATTTTCGAGGCGTTTAAGTTGTTCACTTAGTGTTGGAGACGAGGTTCCAATAATTTGTGCGCCTTTTTTTAAAGACTGGACCTTTGCGACTTCATAGAAGCAATATAGGTGGTTCCAATTAATGTCCTTGAGTTTCTCCAAGCTTATACCCCTAATCATTAAATTCGTCTCCTAGCTTAACAAGTTGAACATAAATTAGCAAAAACCTAAGACTAGGTCCTAACTAACTAAAAATAATCAATTCTTTTGATTTTTTAAGCTTCTAAGAATTAGAAGAAATTGGGAAAACTTGGTTTAGAACGAATAAGACAATTTTTGTCGTGCGTTCAATAAAGTTTTGAATTAATTTTTTAAACATAACAACTACCTTTCTTGTTTACTAATATTAAACTTGTGGAAATCGATACCTTCTCTTTGAAACTCTGCATAAAGCATTGTTCTCATATCGTTTCTAAGCTCCCATGCTTCTGATGGGTTTTCCGCCCAAGCGGCCAACCAGCATTCAACAGCATCTTTTTCTAAATTCATCACCCACATTGTTGGGTCCTCAACATCGCAATAATACGATGATTTCTTTGCTGCCATTGTTCCTATCTCTTTCACCCTTTCAAGGTCCGTTCCAGGAGCAATGAAAAATGAAATATGGGTCCAAACAAAGCTGTCATTAATCGTGTAATTCAAAATTTCTTTTTGTAGAAGTTTTGAATTTGGAATAACAACACGAATCCAATTCCATTTTTTTACAACTGAATAAGTTAGTCCGATCTCTTCTATAATCCCGTAGTTATCATCTATCGTTACTGTATCTCCAATCTTAATAGACTTGAAGAAAGATATAATAACTCCAGCAAAGAGGTTCTCTAAAAATGGTCTTAGAGAAAAACCGGCAATAACTGAAACAATTGCTGCAATCAATGAGACATAGACTGTTGGAATCTTTCCAAGATAAGGAATTGAAACAAAAATCGACCAAAGAATAAAAATTAGTATTGGAAGTGCTCTTGTCATAAACGAGAAGCGGCCTTCAATACCTTCAGCTCCCTGTGACTTTAATTCCTTCTCCTGATCATCAACCGGAGAATCTGTCTCAACGGCATCAATGATATCTCTTCTCTTGATGCCTCTTAATTTCTTTCTCTCTACTCTTTTAATATTTAAAAGAACAAAGAAATACCCTCCTAAAAATAGGAGGGTAACTGTAATAGGATATAAATAACTAACTACTAAATTCTTGAGATCCATCATTTCCAAATTCTGCCGCTTCTTGAGTTCTGGCGTCTTTCACCTTGTTAGATGAAATTATATCATTGAACTTCGTCTGTGACAGAACTAGGTAAGTTATTAGACCCATAACAATTCCTGGTGCAACTTCATAAATGATTCCACCAAGGCCTTGTACCATCCAAATAACTGTCGTAGCACCACCAATTACCATCATGGCAATTCCTGTAAACTCTGAAACCTGCTTCTTCATTGCATAAATAAAGAGTAGAGGTCCAAAACAAGCTGCTAGAATCGACCAAGAAAGAAGAACTAATTCAAATACGTTCTTACTTCCATATAGCGCAACAACTAATGCAATAATTGTTGTTAATGCTGTCGCTAATTTTGTTAAATAAACATTATCTGATTTCTTTGGCATTAAATCTCTCGTAAATGCCGCTGAACAACTTAGTACCTGAGAGTCTGCTGTCGACATTGTTGCTGCAAAAATACCAGCTAGAACAACACCAATTAAAATCTCAGGAAGAAGCATTTGACTCATCATTGGAAGAGCAAGTTCAGCATCAAAGTTAGCTGAATTTGGCAGAAGTAATCTAGCTGTAAGCCCTGCTCCAATAGTCATAACAGTAAATGCGATGAACCATGCATAGTAATACATTCTTGTTTTATTCATGTGTTTCGTATCATCAATAGTCATGAAACGAATCATAATATGTGGCTGGCCAATTACACCAAATCCTGCAAATACCCATCCAAGGATAAAGAGGAAGACACCAGAGGCGCCGCCAACTTCAAGGCCAGTAGGCATGAAACTTAAATAACCAGGTGAAACTGCATTTAGCTTATCAACGTATTGTCCATAACCACCAACTTCGTTAACACCTACTACAAAGAGCATCCCCATGGCGACAATCATAACGAAAGACTGAGCAGCATCGGTCCAAATTGAGGCCCTAATACCACCTGATAGACAGTAAGCGAAAACAATAATGGCACCAATAATTGCACCAGTACTATAGTCCCATCCAAAAAGAACATGTAGTGCTTTTGAACCGGCTTTAAATTGGGCTGCAGCATAAACACCTAAGAAAATAAACGTGATTAGACCCGCAATGAATCTAAGCTTTCTAAAGCTTGTTCCTCGTTGCCATCTCGATAATACCCCACCGAAACTTAATAAATCTTCGGCTTCTGTTACTTCTCTTAGCTTCTTATGAACAAACATACTCATGATGTAGTCACCAACAATCCAACCAATCATAATCCATGAAGACTGAATCCCGCTGGTGTAAGTATAACCAATTAAACCAATGAACATGTAACCACTGTTGTTTGTGGCAACCGCTGAAAGAGCGGCCATCCAAGGAGGAGTGTTATGTCCTGCTAGGAGATAATCTGAGTTGTTTTTCTTACTTTTAAAACTTGAAGAAACTCCAATCAATGTGAACAGGAGTAAAAAAAAGAGGAAACTGTAAACAATCATTTAGCAATCCTTTCTTTTTGAGCCCTTTTCTTTTTCGACTTGTACTTAGTCTATAAAACCCACAATCACAGTTATTGCGGGCAAGAAAAGAACTCTTGTTTATTAATAAAAATTATCAATTTAAAAATATTTACTTTTTTAAAGGACTGAGAGGCAATTATCCTCATCTTCAATTAGGCTTCTACGAACGAAACCTAAAGGCCTGAGCGCCTTCCCGTGTCCTTCGTCATTACCAGTTTTTCTTTTTGGTGCGCGGTGTGCAGGTTTTTGATCCTGTTCAAGTGCACCATAACTAACTAATTGTACTAACTTTTCTGTTTTTTTATTATTCATATACCTACCTTAACACTGTCTGGATTTATTAAGAATTGCTTACTCCACTAATTAGGTTATACCTAATAGATTGGTTATAGCGATTTCTTAATTTCGAATGAGCGATTAGCTGCTTGCTCTAAACCTGCCTGAATTCCACTACTTAACTCATCTCGACGAAATCTGTCGATTGCCTCAATCGTCACACCTTTTTTCGATGTCACCTGGCCAATCATATCTTCCAGATCCATATCAGACTTTTGAAGTGCACTCTTAGCACTTCCTCTAAATAGTTGAGCAACTAGAGCTCTTTGATCTTCTTTTTTGACGCCCCACTCTCCTAGGGTTTTCTCCATTGCGGCCATGAAATAATAAATATAAGCAGGGCCAGATGCAGAGACGACTGTTACCTGATCAAAAGCATCTTCATTTTCAAGTTCAAATAACATTGAGTTCTTCTTTAGAATTGTACTAAGAAAGTCTTTTTCACTATCTTCAACAGCTGGAGAATAGTGAAGAAGACAAATTCCTTCTCCGTGTTCCATAGGTAAACTCGGCATTAAGCGTATAACTTTAGGTGCGCTTAGAAGTTCACTTACTTTCAATTGACCGATTCCGGCCATAATCGAAATAATCACCTTCTCACTTAAATCAACACCTTCTAGCATTTTGGCCAACTCAGAAAACTGCTGTGGTTTACAACCAACCATAATGTAGTCAGCTTTTGCTACATCTTCTAAGTTTTCTAATACGCTTCCCCCAACTTCCTTAGCAAGATCTATTGCTCTTGTTTTGCTTGGAGTAAATGTTAGAAACTCAATTCCTTCTTTATTACTATCATTCATTGCGCGTACTACCGCGCCGGCCATGTTTCCACAGCCAATTACTGCAATCTTCTTCATTGAAATCTCCTAGCTTCTAATCTGACCATCACCTACGACTACATAACGAGATGTTGTCATCTGCTCAACACCCATTGGCCCGTAAGCGTGTAGTTTAGTCGTTGAAATACCAAGTTCAGCACCTAGTCCAAGCTGTCCACCGTCATTAAATCTAGTAGAAGCATTTACCATCACACAACTTGCATCAACACTACGTAAGAACGTTTCACAATTTTCTTGGTTATTTGAAACAATACACTCAGAGTGGTTACTACCAAACTCATCAATATGTGAAATCGCTTCATCTAAACTATCAACTGTTTTGATTGAAAGAATATTATCTAAATATTCTGTCGACCAATCTTCATCTTTAGCTGCAACAAAATCTCCCTTTGTTGCTTGAGAAAACTTTTCGTCAACTCTAAGCTCAGTTCCTTTTGCAAGTAAACGCTTAGCAATTTGATCATTAACTTTTGGTAAAATATCTTTATGGATTAGTAATGTTTCAATCGCATTACAAACTCCAGTTCTTTGTGTCTTTGCATTCTCAACAAGATTTACGGCCTTTTCAATATCAGCATCGCTATCAATGTACATATGACATAGCCCTTGATAGTGAGCAATAACAGGCATCTTAGCATTTTCAAAAATATGATTAATCAGTCCATGACCACCACGTGGTACAACTACATCAATTTCTTCTTTAAGAGAAAGAAGACCGTTTAATTGTTCACGACTATCTGATGCTAAGACTGAGACTACATTCTTATCAACATACTTTGAAATTGAATCCTGAATAATTTGACCAAGAATCTCATTTGAATGTTTCGCTTCTTTACCACCTTTTAAAATAATGGCATTTGAAGACTTAAGAGCAAGAGCAGCACAATCGACAACGACGTTTGGTCTACTTTCAAAAATCATAAGAATTACACCAATTGGTACTCTTTGTTTCTTTACTCTAAGTCCTAAGTCATTTGTAAATTCATCATAGAAGCTACCGACAATTTCAGGTTGATCCTTGATTGTCTTTACACCTTTGATAATGTCATCAATTCTCTCATCAGATAACTTAAGACGATCAACCATTGCTTTATTTAAATCGTTCTTAAAAGCTTCATCAAGATCGAGCTGATTCTTTTCAAGAATAAGTTTACGATTTGAGTCTAGTCCTTTAATTAGGTCATCAAAGATTAAATCTTTTGTTTCTTTATTAAGCTTTAATAGTTGCTTTGAAGCTTTTCTAACTGTTTTAGCTAATTCTTTCATTTTTATTTTCCTTTATTATATCGTGTTCTAAAATTAAATTAATCGTATGAATGACTTCAATAGATGTTCTAAATCCAATTAAGTCTTCAATCTCATCACTATGGCGTCCTTTAATCTGTTCAACTTCAGTATTTCCATATTCACAAACACCTGAAGCGAATACTTCTCCATCACAGATAATATCCACGCAGTCTCCCTTATAGAATTCTCCGTATACATCAATAATACCTTTAGGAAGAAGTGACTTACTCTTCTTAAGGGCCTTATAAGCACCGCGATCAACTTCGATGTAGCAATTTGGCTTCTTCATCGATAATAGCCATGCCTTTCTCTCTTCTGGATCATAAGCATTCTTAGGAGCAAAATATGTCCCAAGATCCTTAGTCAGTGGATCAAGAATAATGCGATCAGCATCAAGAGAGCTGATAATTGCCTTAATCCCAAGTGGTGTAATCTTTGTTACAGCATGGACTTTTGACTCCATCCCACCTTTACCGACAGCTGTTTTACCTTGAAAGTTAACCGAATCGAGAACGTCACTTCCAAATGGAACTTCTGCAATTCTCTTAGCATCAGGATAACCTGGGTCTTTGTCATAAAGACCATTAGTTGATGTAATCATTAATAATGCATCAGCGTTAATCATTTGCGCGGTCTGAGCAGCGAGATGATCATTGTCACCCAGAGCAATCTCAGTAAAAGAGATTGAATCATTCTCATTCAAGATTGGTGTAATATTGTTTTTAAGAAGAACATTAATATTCTGCTTAGCATGTAGATTTCTCTTACGATTTCTAAAGTCATCGTGAGTCAATAAAATCTGTGAACAAAGCTTTTCGTTCTCTTCAAATAATCTTGAGTAAGTATTAATTAATTTTGGCTGGCCAATGGCACTTGCTGAATGTTGAAGATCAATCTGCCCCTTTCGTGGTAGATGTTTCTTCAAAAATGACTTTCCAACACTAACGGCACCTGAACTTACCAGAACAACCTCAATACCTGAGTCAATTAATTCAGAAATATCCTCAACTAATTTTCTCAATCTTCTCGTATCTAAGTTACCGTTTTTCTTTGTTATTACGTTACTTCCGACCTTCACAACGATGCGCTTGACACCCTGCAGCTCTTTACGGAGTCTCATTAATTCCCCTTATCTTGGTTTAATAAGAAGATGCCACAAATTAAGGATAACCTAAAGTCAGTATATTACGTATTAGGTTTTACCAAACATGACATAGGGGCATTTGAATAAAAATATATGTGACGTATGATGTAGAAAACATGGAGGTATTAATGTTTATAAAAAGAGGAAGTATACAGCGACAGAGCAACGATACAACACCTATTCTGATTAATCCACAAGGTAAGCGCTATGAAGTGAGTTTTTTAGCTGCTTTCATTTGGGATCACCTCGATGGAAGAAGTCCGCTTCAAGAAGTTGTGACAGAAGTACAAAAAGCGGCCCGTATTGAAAAGCCAGGGCTATACAAAGTCGCTGAAAATATTGTTTCAGACCTTAAAAAGGTCGATTTAATAACAGAGACAACTAGTGAAATGAGTCAGCGTTAGTTCGCTAAAACTTACTCGTGATTTATATCGATTAAGGCCACACATTGTTGTGGCCTTTTTTATTTGCCAAGTATTTCCCTCAACATTTACACATCAGGTTAAATTAATTTTTATGAAATATAAAAATAGGTTTTCGCTGTCTTTCAATTTAAGACTATAATGATGTCACATAATTTATTTTTGAATTGGAGTAATTTTGACTACAAAAACAGTAACACTAAGAAAGGTTGAACGTATTAGACCTGATAACTTTGAACAAGAAGATCACTTTTATCCGAAAGCACTAAACTCACAACTACATCCACTAGTGAGTAACTTTTTAAATTTAGATCATGAAAGGATTATTAAAAGGTATAGTCACCTAAATCCTCAAATATGTACTGATACATTAAGAGATATACTTTCATACGAAACTCAGCATTTCTTTTGGGGAGGTTCAGACCTCTTCTATGTTACGACAGAAGCAGGTAACCGCCGTATGGTAATCCTTGAAACAAACTCATGTCCTTCAGGACAAAAGTCAATGCCACCTCGTACTGATGCTGATGAACACCGTGGCTATAAGTTTTTAATTGAAAATTCATTTATCCCAGCATTAAAGAAAAGAAAGAAGCGACTTCCAAAAGGCTCTCTTGCAGTTATTTACGATAAGAACTATATGGAAACTTCTGGTTATGCATCGACAATCGCTGACTTAACAGGAGAAGATGTTTATCTAATCCCCCACTTTCATGGTGAAGAGCAATTCATTACTTTTGAAGATGGTGTAATGCAACTTAAACTTGAAACTGGTGAGATCATTCCAATTAGAGCAGCATTTCGCTATGTTACCCAGAAGCCATGGAATAGAATTCCTGCAACGACTAAAACATTTATTTATAACTCAACTCGAGTATGCTTAGCTGGTGGACGTAATAAACTCTTAGCAAATAAAGCGTATGAACTTTATAACTCAGAGCTTGCCGAATCAGGTCTTCGAATCAATATGCCTGAGACAATCAAAGATGTTAACAAGCTTGCCGTTCCACTATGGGTACAGAAGTTTGGAGGTAAGGCCGTTATTAAAATTCCTTATTCAAATGCCGGACAAGGAGTTTTTACTGTAACAAATCAAGATGAATTAGATGCATTTATGCAAATGGATTATCCATATGATCAATTCATTGTACAAAGCTTAATTGGCCACTATGAATGGAGTTCGACGAGTGAGCATGGTAAGTTCTTTCACATTGGAACTGTTCCTAATAAAAAAGGAAATATCTATATTGCTGACTTAAGGCTTATGGTCTACAACTCACCTTCAAAAGGTTTCATGCCTTGTGCAGTTTATGCGCGTCGAGCGAGAAAGCCGCTAGAAGCAGAGTACCCAAAAAATAGTTGGGATGTTTTAGGGACAAACCTTTCTGTTAAAACAGGTGAAAACCAATGGGATTCTGATACATCTAGACTCATGCTTATGGATAGAAAAGATTTTAACTCACTTGGTATTGGTACAGATGATCTAATTGAAGCTTATATTCAAACAGTTCTAACAATCGTTGCCATTGATAAAATGGCCCAGTATCTATCAAACAAGAAAGGTGGATTTAAGAAGAAGTTATTTAAAACACTTGATAATGATGAATCATTATTTAATGAAATTATGTTCTAGGAAAAGAAATGAACGATATAAGAATTATTAAAGCAACTGAAGAAATTGATATTAATAGCTATGAGCTGGGAGAAGTTCACAGACTTCAAATTCTTCTTTCAGACAACTCCATGGGGGTACCGTGGAGAATTCCAATCGTCATCATCAGAGGAGTTGAAGACGGGCCAGTATTTGGAATTACTGCGGCCGTACATGGTAATGAATTAAATGGTATATCCACAATTTTTAAATTAATTGAAGAATTAGATCCAAAAAAAGTTAAGGGAACATTAATCATGGTTCCTATAAGTAACGTTCCAGGCTACTTAAATAATCAACGCGCCTTTATTGACGGTGTTGACCTAAATCGAATCATGCCAGGAAAACTAGGTGGTAATACAAGTAATATCTATGCTCATTATTTTACGAGCAAGATTATTTCAAAGTTTGACTACTTATTAGACCTTCACACTGCAAGTCATGGCCGTGTAAACAGTCTCTATATTAGAGCTGATCTTGAAAATGAAGAAACAAGAACATTGGCCTTCCTGCAAAATCCACAAATTATTGTACAAAAATACGATGAAAGTGGAACACTTCGTGCTTGGGCAAATGACCAAGGTATTCCAGCTATTACAGTTGAAATTGGAAATCCAAATGCATTTCAACATACGTTAATTGATGAAACCCTTGAAGGTATCAGAAATACACTCCGTTATTATAATATGATCGAAGGTGAAGTTCACGATATGGTTACAGATGCAACGATTTGCGATCATTCATACTGGATATATTCAACGAAAGGTGGAATTGTTGATGTACTACCAAAATTAACTGATCGTATTAAGAAAGGACAAGTTATCGCTAAGGTATATGATGTCTTTGGACAAGTTAAAGAAGTTATCTGCGCTAATAAGAATGGAATTGTCATTGGTAAGAATGTAAGGCCTAACTGCGAAGCAGGAACAAGGATCTTACACTTGGGTGTTGATTTTGTGGCCCCAGACCCAGAAGATATTCCAGGTCATGATGATTACGAAATTACAGAAAAATAAAAAAAGGGCCATTTATGTGGCCCTTTTCTTATAAATTCATATTTAATGTCAAACCTACATTCGTTCGATCAGCTCGAATATCCTCTGCGATAAAACGAATATTTGGCGCTATTGAAATATCACGATTAAAGAAATAAGTTCCTGCGATAGTCTGTTGTAATACTCGTTTTTCCATTTCACTCTCTCTTCTCATTTGATAACGAGAATAAATGTCAGAGATAAGTCGAATTGAAATATTTCTTCTCAGGTACATTTCTGTCGATAAACTTAGCTGGTAAGTTCTCTCTGTTTGATATGGTAGTAATGACATATCAAAACCCATATACTTTGTTTTTGATTTATTAAAAAAGTATTGTGTAAAAGTTGCTGATGCAGCGATATAGGCAAATTTAGCTATTCGATAGGCCATGGCCTGAGAAAAAGCTGCAGCACCTTGATACCCATAATCTTTTTCAGTACCACGAGTTACATGTTGGTATTTAACAAATGATACATTTTGTAATTCACCAAGATTATAAGTTTTAAAGTATGAGAGTACAGGATTATCAATATCTAATTCTTGTGAATTATCATCAAATTCTTTTTGAATAGTTGAAGTTGAGGCCGTGTGATTGGAATGAAATGGAGTTGCCATATACATACCGGCCTGCAGAGAAATATTGTCAGATTTAGTTAATCGATACTTTGCTCCAAATACACCAGAGATATTTGAAAGAGACGGTGTCCCTTGCGCATTTTTAATATTTGGTCTTTCAGCACTTGTTAGATCATTTATCGCTCCGCCTTTATAAGCGAATGTTGAATAAAATGACCACCTTTTTAAAGAGCCCGATAAAGTCTTAAGCGTTGGGTTTTCAATAACCTCTTCTTTTGTATCAAAAGATGATGCCTTTTTTACTTCTTTTTTTGAATTCGCTACTGGTGCAGCAAAAGTCATACTTGATACTAATATCAATGTTAAAATTTTCATTTTATACTCCATTTATTTAAAAAAGCTTAAAAAGCTTTCTCCTGTATTTTGTGTATTATATGTTGTCTCATTCGTTAAATCGTTAGCGATCATTGCAGATCTCCAAGACATCAAGCTTGTTTGAGGATCAGCTATACCGTGGCCATGGCGACTAAAATTCATTGTATAAATCTTTCCAGAATTAATATTTGTTAAAAGACTATAGTCTTGATTAACAATCACTCTTCCTTGATGATCTTTTTGAATAACATCGGTTAATGAATCTAAGAATTTTGGTAGAACGCTTTTAAAGCCTGTTGCTAAAATAACAATATCTGCTTTAAATAACTCCTCACTTTCTGACATTAAATTATCAACTAATAATGAGTAATTACTTCCATTATTCTCTATACCTTTAAGCCAGCGCATTGGCGCAATTTTATATTCAGGTAACTTCTTTAAGTAAAACTTATCTAAATAAAGCTCATTATACATCTCTTGTAAATATTGGGGAGTATTGCCATCACTGGCAAGAAGTTGTGCTTGAGTATAGCTATCTTTTTGTTCCTGAGGTAAGGAATGAAATTTTAAAACAAATTCAGGTGTGAAAATTTCATTTGTAAATGGTGCCTCATCTAATGGCTGCAGATTTTGTCTCCCACTTAATAAAGTTACACTCTCAACTCTGCCCCACATACCATTTAAAGAATTTCTAAATGTCTCAACTCCAGTTTGTCCTCCACCAATAATAACAACTCTCTTACCTTCAAGATTTAAGTTTTTCATGTACTTTGACTTAGCATGAAATACCTTGTCAGAAAGATGAGACTGAGCACACTCTGGAATATTCTTAGTTGGCCCAGAGGCAACACAAATATTCTTTGAAAAATAAGAGCCATCTTCTTTTATTACTTCAAATTTTTCACCATCATGTTTAATGTCAATCACATTAGAATTAAAGTCGATATCTTGGGCAAGTTTTTTTGAAACCCATTTACAATAGTCTTGAAATTCATAACGGTTAATGGCCTTACGATCTGTATTTAGGAAATGATAGAATTGTCCATTTTCCGTTAAATAATTTAAAAAGCTAAACTCACTTCTTGGATCCACAGGAGTAACTAAATCCTTAAGAAAAGATGTTTGCATCATAGCATCACCAAACATTAATTCCGGATGCCAGCTAAACTCAGATTTATTGTCTAGAAACTTTTTACTAACATTATTAAGGGGATTTAATAATGCTGCTAAACTAAGATTAAAAGGACCTAAGCCTATACCTACAATATCATATGTCGTCATCATCACTTACCTCTACTAATCCGACAAAAGGGGATTTTTTATATTATTTCCAAGCATTGGCTTTAAACGTTGCGCTGTTTCACTGTAACCAGCAACAAATCGCACAGAATTAACCAATACTTTTTCAAATTCTACTTTTAATAAATTTATATTCTCACCAATATTCTTATCATCTTGATAATTTGAGATCACTCTACCGAGTAAGTGATAGAAGTCTCTTTCTTTATAATCTAAGTTTTCTTCAACAACTCTTGAGAAGTAACGAAGAACCGTTACAAAATGACCTGTAATAAGATCATGGATTAAATACTCAGGGGCAAGCGTATCAAGAGAGACTCCAAAGTCCTCATTTATATGCTTAGAATTTGAGGCCATTCTAAAGTCGCCATGAAAGTCTTTTATAATTAACTTCTGAGGAGCTCCATTTTTTAAGATGACAATAGTATTCTGCCCATGAGCGACTAGTCCTAGTCCATGTTCGGCCTGAAGATGATAAAGAGGGATAACCACTGATTTAAAGTATTGTTTTAACCATTCTTCACACGTAAGTCTTGATTGTTTAATGTACTCAGCTACAAGGGAGCCCTTATCATTTGCAAATAATAAGGCGGCCGTTGGTATAGCAATTTCATTATCCCCTAACTTTGACTCAACACTTTCGCGCCAAACACATCCTAATAATTCTTTATAACGATAAGATCCGCCAGAAATCCGATCAAACTCTGGCATTGGACAACTAATCGCTGCAACTTCCTTTAGAACTATTACCTTATCTTTGAGAACATTATCGCTTGCGATGATCTTTTCAATTTTTTCAGATAGACGATGGCCATCCTTAATATATTTTTGAGGAATCCCTCTTACACACGAAGTATTAAGGATGGAAATCGCTAGTTTTAGATCATACTGACTCCCCTCAGTATCTGAAGACAAAGTACGAATAGATACTTGAGGGGTATAAGTTGATCCTAACTCTCCAAGAGAGATAATTATATTTTTATAGATAAGCGGCGCAAATTGAATACTGATATACTTATTCCATTGCCATGGATGAACTGGAACGAGTAAGTAATCATCAAAATTGAGATCATAACTTGCAATCTTTTCTTTGATTTCTTTAAGCTCACTCTCATCAAATGAATCTGAATACAATGTAGAAAAAGCTAATTGTGTCTCATCTAGGCCCCAGATAAGATTGTTCTTTGCGATTGCGCACCAATGAACTTGATAACTATTACGTGACTCAGGAGCATATTTTTCTAATTCGCTCTTTCCCCATCCTAGACGTCCTTTATTCATAATGATTTTTGGATGCCCAGATAGGATCTGATCAACAGATTTAAAGTTATATTTTGCAATTTCTTCAATATCTATATTTTTCAATGTCTCATTTAAAATGAGATCACCATAGATTGTCTGGTTCCCTTCCTCAATAAATTGAGCAAGAGTATCATCAGACATTTTACAAATATCTTGAACTTCATAAAAGAAATCTGCCAATGTATACTCTTTTACGACTTTACCATTACTATATTTTCTAAAGGACTCTTCTTCTATTTGGAGGTTATCCCAAACACTTATACGTCCAAGAAACGTATAATAAACTTCTTCAGATATCTTTAAATAGAAATGACTATGATTAAATTCAATATCAAATAACTCTTCATACTGAAGTTCTTCAATGGCCTTTATAATAAGCTTCTTATGAAGATTAAAGAATTCATGACTATTCATTTGTACTCTCCATATAAAAAAGCTCTCGACTAGCTTTTAAGAGATTGGATCTTTTATGAGGAAAGTCGAAAACACCTTCATGAGACCAGCCAGGAAGTAGTTCAGCTAATTTTAAAACCTTTTTATTATCTTCACGTGGCTCTCCCCAAATACTTTGGGTGCGCTTATCATCTTCAAAGATAAACTTTGTTAAATGAAAAATAGATTCATAAACTGCTTTTGTTCTTAAGTACTTCTCTTCACCAATTAAAATATGGATTCCTCGATCATAGATATTGGCATCACAATATGGGGCGATACGATCATCAAATGCCCAATAAACTTCAAAATATCCTGCTTGTTGGCCATTGATATCGACAATTATTGGTAATTGAAATGGTGAAGACTTAAGGCCTTGAATATATTTTGCCAATTCATCTTTTGAGAAATTCATTTCCCAAAACTCATAGATATACTCTTTATTATGCCACTCATGGAATTTATCAATATCTTTATCTAAATCAAATGCACGAAGAGATATCGTTTGGCCAGAGTGAGTCTTGCACTCATAAAGAGTCCCTTGATATTGACGAGGTCGTCTTAGAAGAGAAACTATTGGGTTTTCGATTTGGTTATAAATATCCCAAGGGTTAGCTATTGTATTTTCATTAATATTAGTAATACAGCATCTAAAGTTTCCTTTTTGAAAAAGAGTTTCTGATTCAAGGAGAAATTTAAGAAAGGATGACTCTTTATATCCCTTAAAAATAAAATTTCTAAATTGATTTAAATGAAAGATCTCTGCTTTCTTATCTCCATTAGCGAGAGATATGATTGTATTAAAAACTGAATTTATTATTAAATAATAAGTATAAACCTTATTTACATCATCTGGATTTAAAATATTCCCCTTAGTCTTGCTAATAAAATCATATTTTTTGCCAAAATTCTCAACACTCTTAGAAGTAAAGCCAGTCCCCTGACAATCACGATAGACTGCACCAATAGGCAGGCCATCTTTCATTCTTAAGATAATATTTTGCATGTGAGCGCCTAGAAGTACTCCATGCTCCTCTGAGAGCTTAATAAACTCTCCAACTACATTTTCAAGAAAAGCTGAAAACCAATTCTTACGAGCTAAAAAGAAATTACCAGTTTCAAGTTTTAGTTTTTTAGCATTTTCTTCTACTAACGTGGCTAAGTGAGACTTTCCTGTATATGGATTCTCTTCGGCCAGCGTTGCTAAGAGTAGACAATTATCACTTGCAAAATTCTCTCGTAATTGAATCGTTGATTCTATTATTGCACTTCCATCATTATTTTTAAGTGCAACATAAAATGGCTCATACAGGACTTCAAATTTCTGGCTAAATTCATCGACCTTTTCATTTTTAAAAACAGTCTCCATTTGCATACCGCGAATGGCCTCTTCAGGCTGAAGATGACGAATTGAATTTGTGAGCTTTACATCCATTGAATACTTAACCAAGTACGGAGCATCTTTTGAATATAGTGATCGAAGAGATGAAAGGGCACACCATTTTCTTCTCCCCTGTGAAATTTTTGTGATAAGTCCACTTTGTAAGAGGGCCTCGACTTCATTCTTTTTGGCCAAACGACTCCATTGCCATGGATGCATAGGTATATAAATATAGTCCTCTTCAAGTTCTTCAAGGTCAAAATTGGCCAATTCATTCATGGCCTTATGAACATTTAAAATGTCACCATTTGTATAAATGACAGAAGAATGGCACTTAAGCCAAATTAAATTAAACTCATTTTTAAATTCTGGTGAATATAACCTCATATCCTCTTCGTTCATTCCATTTTTACATTTTGGGTATGGATGAAACGGATGGCCTAAGAGCATCAATTGTTCACTCGAGAGATAGTCATCAATTATAATGTCTCTATTTTCATATTCTCTTAAAATAAGTTCCATATTATTTCGAGAGTTCAAAACATTATCAATAAATGATGTATCTACTTCATTAAATCTTTCACATAGAATGGGTAGCATTTCATCAAAAGAGACTTCCTCATTGTTAAACAAGATCTTACCTGAATAGCGGTGACCACCTAGCGGAGAATATGCAGCTAATTCAAAGGTTAAACAATTCAGTTCATTGACTTCAACGATAAGAGCATCATTTGAAAACTTAATAAAATTCTCTTGTGAATAATCACGTGCCAAAGAATTAATAAGAGAGCGGATACTGTACTTATTTGCTAATATTCTTGGATGAGAGCTAATCATTACTTACTCCAACATAGGCTTTACTCAACTTTAGGCGAGAGTTTTTTACAATCATGTAAACAGAGAAAAATGTTAAAATTGAAAATATGAACATTATATAAACATCTAAATTAAGCTTAATTACTGTCCCTGCAATTATGGCCCCAAGAGCATTACCTAACGTTTGATAAAAACTTATCTTACTTGCCACAATACTTTTTTGATCTGTGACATATTGTCCATAAATAAATCCCATGTAATACACTGGGATGATTGCCGCTGCGATTGCAAATAATAAAATGAAAGCAACTAGAGTTGTGATACTAGTAATTAGTGAAAATGCGTAAAGGCTAGCAATGAGTGAGACAACACCAAAAGTTATGAAAATGCATGATTCAAGAAGTTTATATTTTTTTAATATAAATTGAATAAGGACAAGACAAAGTGTAGCTAAGGTTAAAGACCAATAAATAGTGGCCGACTGTTTTGTTGCCTCTTCAAAAATAGAACTTACAGCTTTTGTAATTCCTGTATTATAGAATGATGATATAAGAGTAAAAAATAAAGGAATTAAAAACAAAGGCTTAAACCTTACTTTCTTATCTTTTATTTCATCACTTTCTTCTTTGTAGTCTTCTTCACAAAGAAGAATTCCTTTTCCTGCTCGCTCCCATCCATTTAAAGATACTGCAATAATGAATACCATTAAGATCACTAAACTCATATTTAAGTTAAATGCGAATACACCACCTAAAATTAATCCAAAAAGACGGCCAATATTTAAGAACATTGTTGTATTAAGAACACCATCGCTAGATTTAGTGTGAAATCGTATATTAATTAATTGTGAGAATGGAACAATGCTACTTGCAGTTGAGGCATGGATAATTCTAGAGATGATAAATAGCCCAAATGTAGCGATAGGACTACTCACAAGAAATGCCAGTAAGAGAAATCCATAAGAGAAGAAAATCCCAAAGAGTCCCACTCGATATACCGTAACTGGACTTAAACTATTAAATAAATTCCCCCAAACTCTTGTCATCAAAAGAAAGTGAAAAATTGAAAGTCCATAGAAGATAATAATTGTCGTAATATTTAAATTTGTTGCTTCAGATATCATTGGAAGAAGTCCCAACAATATCATTTGTGAAGCGCCAAAGATGAAGCATAATAAGGAGATGGCCTTAACAAATTTATTATTAATTTGAACTTGTGAACTCATGAGGCTTCTTTCCTTACTACTTTATCTTTTAGACGAAGAGTAAAACTAAGAATATCCTTCCATGAAATTCCTAAGTAAATAAGAAAGAGTCCACTTAGTGGCCAATTATAATCAGAGGAAACAATGAAAATAATAAAAATAAATGCGCTTGGTAAAACGATCTCATTTAAAGAGATATTCACATCATTTAAAGTCGAGCCATCATACATTTTTGATGAAGAACTAAGTAATCGTTTTCTAAATAAGAAAATATAAATTCCACTGATTGGAATAAATGAAATGACTAATCCAAAAATACTCCAAATGATTTTTAAGATCACCCCACCATAATCACCGAAGTGTAGTGGTTCAGATAGAATAAGTAATTCTAGATACCAAGGTAGTGAGACAGTTCTAATTAAACTTCCTGTGATAGCATCAACATAAGCAATTTCATGATGATGCTCTTCATTTTCCATAAGAATCACAAAGTGATTTGGAACTGAAAATTCATTATCTGGAAATGAGATAAAGTCATATTCAAGATGTGGCAGCTTTTCTTTTAGCTCATCATAGATATCTAAAACTGAAACATAAGTGGCATTTTCAATAACTCTTGCATTTTCTTGTTGGGCACGGACATTATCTCTTAAGAAGAGCCCTATCAGTGTACTATTGAAAGCAAGAATTGTTCCTGTAAATGTCACGATCAATAGCCAAGCACATGTCTTAACTCCAATTATCTTATGGAAGCGACCTAAGAGAATTCGAGAATTCATATTCCTTATATTTCGGTAGAATTTATTAGAAATAAGAGCACCACTAATAAGTGCAATTAAAAAGAAAAGACCCATTAGTCCAATTAAGATCTTCCCCTTACCTCCTAGGAGAAGTTCTCGGTGAAGCTTTAGAATGAAATCGATAACTTTATTAGAAGTTTGTGATTTAACAACTTCCTTATCGATTGCATTACCTGCCATATCAAATTTAAGACGTGTGGCACCTTTAAACTTTTCGATACCTGGCTCGGTTACTCTGGCATTAATATCACCATCATCACCTTTAAAAATAGAAAGAACTTTCTTACCTTCATACTTAGTGGAAATGAAATTTTCAATTTTTGAAAGAGATGATTTTTCTGAAATAAATGACGTTCTTTGTTCAACAGCTTGTACAGGTGCGAGCTCGTGTCTCCATACCAACACAACACCAGTAAGTCCTAAAATCAAGAAATTCACGGCCAAAACAAGGCCAAGGATTCGATGTATTTTTAAAAGTTTTCTAATTAATGAGCTCATATCTAAAATAAAAACAGGGCCGATCAAATTTCTTTGAAGGGCCCTGCTTCATATCAAGGATTTTTTTATAGTTTTTTATAAACCATAAAATCGATTCCAATATGTGTTGCACCAGCTCCACAAACTTCAGCAGCTCCAGCAGCTGGAACCATTAGTGTTGCGTGGTGAGGGTGTCCCCAGTATAGGTAGTCATTGTACTCAAGCTGAGAATCAAGGATTGCCTTACCTTCTGAACAGTCAGCAGCGGCATCAACTTTTGAGAAAGCTCTTGATTCAAGAAGTTCGATTGTTGACGCATCGTTATCAGCAAAAAGAAGTGAAGAGTAAGAACATTCAACACCATTTGCATTTTCAAAAGTTGCTTTAATTAAAATATTATCAAGTGTGTAATCAGTCGATAGGTCACCCCATACTACATTCATCCCAGAGTGAGATGAAGGTGCATTTGTATACTCAGAGTATGCTCCACATACATAACCTTTGTTAGCAGCAAGCCATCTCTCACCTTCAAGAACTAAGTCAGTTTGAGCAAAAGTTGTAATTGAAAGTAATGAAACAAGTGCAATAAGTGATTTTTTAAACATGTTATTCTCCTTAAATTTAATACTTTTGTTAGTATGGAGAATAATTATCGCTACCAGTTTGATATGTCAAACAAATATCAACAACACTAAACAAATGATTACATACTCAAAATAAAAAAAGGAGGCTAAAACCTCCTTCTTTTAGTAAAATCATATAGTTACAATCTTCTCTAGCTTAATATAATTGTTGTAAATAATGTATGAACTCGCATATGGTCCTCCTTTTTTATATGACCAGTATATGAGTTGATATAATTACTAGCGAATAATTTCTTGGAAGAGCTGTTTGAAGGCACCGAAATAAGCTTTGAGTTCCGACTTTTTAGAATGCCCATATGAAGACAAGTAATATATTATGTTGCGGCGATGAAAAGCGTGCGCCCAGTCATAGGCCGTCATCTTATTTGAATTTTCAATTTCAATATTAGATCCATTTTGAATCAGTAATTTAAAAAGGCTCAAATCCCCTTTTTGTGCGGCCTTCATAAGAGGTGTATTTCCAAGATGATCAAGACAATTCGGATTTGCGCCGGAGTTTAACAATGTGTGTGCAAATGAACGATGCCCATTTTCAACAGCGACGTGAAGCGGTGTTTGGCCTTTTTGGTTTCTTACCTCTAAATTAATCTCTGATACAGAAAGTAATAAGATGCTCAGCTCCTGAACATTTCCTCTCTGGGCCCATTTAAAGATTCGCCTATCACTCATTAACATCTCCCTAAAATAAAATTTTAATCACCTGTATAGGAAGAAGAAACTTAATTATGTTAAATTTAGCGCGGAACGCATCATCGTATTTTATTGAATATCAAGGTTTTGTTAAGAAATTATTTGATCTTTTACGTCGTTCTTTAGACAATAGTACCCTAATTAAAAACATACACATGGAGTGAAAATGAGAAATTTAGTTAAAAGCTCAAAGCTACTTATGCTTCTTCTAGCAGTGGCAATGGCAGCACCTGCTCAAGCGCAAGAAGAATCAAACAAGGAAGACATTGATAGTGAAATTACAAACGCAAGACTTAGAGCACAGTCTGGTTCAAAGTCTGACTACTCTTTATCTCTATCAATGGGATACAACGGTGGTACACTAGATGATATCTTTGGAGAAGAGAGACCAGATATCTATGGTGATCCAGAAACAGAAACGAAAACATCTTTTGGTGGTTCATTCTCAGGAAGATACCGTTTCAATAAAAATGACAGTATGACTGTTGGTGCAGGTTTTTCTGTACTAAACCCATGGGGACATTCAGAAGGTAACGTTGATAATCCATATATCGGTTACTCAAGAATTTACAAAATTGGTGACTTCCAAACTTCAACTTCTGCAGACGTAACTTTTGGTACAGCTGAATCTTACAAGAATGTAGACCTAAGACAAGTTGTAAGTGCTTCACACAACATGATGAAGAACTTTGAAGGAACTAACCTTACTATCGGTGCTTCAGTTTCATTAAGTGCATACTTCTATGGAAATGAGCCAGAAACAGTAGTTCCAAAAGATGCTCTTACTGAACTAGCAGTAGGTTTCTACCCACAACTAGAGTACAGATTCAATGATATGTTCTCATTCAGAACAGTATTTGGTTACTTCAACTACCAAAAATCAAGAGGTGAAGATTCAAACTTCTTAAGAGCATATGAATACCAATCAGTTGGTGTAGGAATTTCTGTAACAAGAGATATCTACGTATACCCAAATATTCAGTTCCTTGCTGATGATCTTGACTCAGACAAGACAAACTTTGCAATCTCTGCAGATATCAATATTCTTTAATCAAGTTAAAGTTTATACTTAGGCCCGCTAAGCGGGCCTTTTTTTTTGCCTAAATTCTATCTTAACCCTATAATTTAAATATGAATGTATTTAAGGGATTAAAGAATACCCACACAGAAATAAAACGTATCAACGGTTACTTAAAAGAAGTCGTCACTTTCCTTGATGACTCTGGAAAGCCGATGGGACATGTAATAAACCCTCTTATGGTTGAATTGCGCTTAAGAGATATTACCCAAATCTTTGTTGGGGCCTTTCTTGTTGCTTCTCCTCTGTGTTTCACAGAAGAGGTCTGGACACTTAGTGAGACTCTCCCCTTTCAAAATATTTACTACTTATTTGCCGCATCTATTACGACAGTAACGTTCTTTGTGTATTTTAACTTTTATCGTTTTAAGCTTAAGGGAAATGTCATTGAGTTCTTAAAGCGTATTTTTGCCATCTACTTTATTACGACTTTAAGTGTTGTTATGATTTTATTTTTGATTAATAAATTTCCAGTAAAGACAGACCATATACTTGCATTTAAACGTACTGTAATTATCGCCTTTCCAAGTATATTTGGTGCTGCCGTTACTGATTATTTAAAATAATTAGAAGCTTGTATCTTTACTACCACAGTGAGGCATATTAGCAGCGTATGGGTTGTGTACTTTTTCTTGCTTAGAAGAATTCTGTACCCACTTCTTCTTAACCATAGGACATGAATAAGCGTTATACTCGCTTCCTACATCATAAGTATTAAGAATATAGATAAGTGCCATTGAGATCGTATGATAATTTTGTCCATTCTCATCTTTTGTCTTATTAGCTTTTATTTCATCAAGCTTAGTCATTGAAAACTTCAATAACTTCTTTATCTTTTCATGTGAGACCTTATTCATTGCATTCTTAAGCTCTTGGGCCGAGTCAGCAACACTCTTAGCATCATACTTAAAGAAGCTTGCGTGTAGCTTCTCATTGGCCTTTAAAACATTCACAACTTCTTCTTTCTGTGCTGATGTTAAGCTTTCTCTTACATCTGCAAATGTTGAAAAATTAATTAATACTGAAAATAATGTAATTAGCTTAAACATTTTCTTCTCCATGAGTAATTTCTTTTATACGTCTTTCTTCAAAGTACGAGTATGTAATTGGAACAATGAATAGAGTAATTAATTCAACTAACATTCCACCTAATGTTGGAATGGCCATAGGCTTCATGACTTCAGAACCTGTACTCGTTGACCACATAATTGGAAGTAAGGCCACAATAGTTGTAGTTGTTGTCATAATAAGAGGTCTAATACGTCGTGAACCTGCATTACTTATGACCTCTTTTAATTCTTCCCAGTTTTTAGGATTAATTTTTCGATTCTCTTCTTGAAGATACGTCATAAGAACAACACCATCATCTACAGCAATTCCAAAAAGAGCAATAAAGCCAACCCAAACCGCAACAGAAGTATTAAAACCACCAATCCATAGAAGAATTAGGCCACCAGCAAATGCAATAGGTATTGCACTAAAGATAATACCTGCATTTCTTAAGTTCTTTATTCCCATATAGATAATGAGAAGATTGATAAGTAAGGCCAACGGAATTAAAAGCAAAAGCCTCTGATTTGAGCGAACTTGATTTTCATATTGTCCGGCCCATGAAAGAGAGTACCCTTTTGGAAGCTCGATCTCTTTAGCAATTTTTTCTTTTGCCTCTTCCACAAAGCCTATGAGATCCCTATCTTGAACATTTAATAATACCAATGACTTTAGCATACCATCTTCTGATTGAATCATTGCAGGCCCTGTTACAACCTCAATTTTTGCTAATTGCTCAAGTGGTATATGTTGACCTAGAGGACTTGGAACTAAAACTTTTTTAAGTTCATCAATTCGATCCCTTAGCTCTTTTTTATAGCGCACACGAATAGGAAATCTTTTTCTTCCATCGTAGAATTGACCGATAGTCATTCCGCCAATTGCAGTTTGTAGTATTCGATTAATCGTTCCAGTATTTATACCAAAACGACTTGCAGCGATTCGATCAATATCAAATTCAATATAAGGCTTACCTGTGATCTGTTGGGCGTAAACACCACTTGCACCTCTAACCTCTTCTAATTTTCTTCCAATTTTATTACCAAGTTTTTCAAGAGTCTCGAGGTCATCACCAAATATTTTCACGCCAATTTGTGTTTTGATCCCTGTGGAAATCATTGAAATACGGTTTTCTATTGGAAATAACCAAGCATTCACAAGTCCTGGAACCTGAATCTTTTGATCGAGATCATTCATAATATCATAAATGGAAGTACCACTAGGCCATTCATCTTCAGGAATAAGCTTAACAACTGTTTCAAACATAGCGACAGGCGCTGGGTCAAGCGCAGTTTCAGCTCGCCCTAATTTCCCATAAGCATCTTTTACAAGAGGGTGCTTCTTTAATTCACGATCAGTATAAGCAAGTAATTCACGGGCCTTTGTCATACCAACATCAGCTGTCGTTACTGGCATATAGAGGATCTCTCCCTCATTTAAAGAAGGCATAAATTCCTTACCTAATTGAGTAAGAGCAAAACCACCAAGAATTAGAATGATGACGGGAAAAATAAAAAATACTTTTCGATTATCAAGGAACCAAACTAGTACTGGTTTATATGTTGAGACTATTTTCTTACTTACTGGGTTTTTCTCAATTGGCCTTAAATCACCTTTTAGAAAGTAAACACTTAATGCTGGTACGAGAATAATAGCAACAATGACAGATCCAAACATTGCTAGAGTTTTTGCCCATGCAAGTGGACCAAAGAGCTTCCCCTCACTACCTTCTAATCCGAAAACCGGTAAGAATGTAATTATTGTTGTTGCCACAGCAGTTAAGATAGCAGGCCCAACTTCTCTAGCAGAACTTACAACAGTCTCAATTCTTTCATTTTTTGTGAGCTTATTTCCTTTTTCAGCAAGTGAAGAGTAAATACTTTCAGTCATGATAATTCCCATATCCACCATTGAACCAATGGCAATAACGAGACCTGAAAGACTCATAACATTTGAATCAATCCCTAATAACTTCATTAAAATAAAGCTAATTCCAACACCAAAAGGAAGTGTTAGAGAAACGAGAATAGACGATTTAAAGTGAAGTAGGAAAAGAAGAATCACTACGACTGTAATAACAATTTCTTGAGCAAGTGCACTGTAGACAGTACCAATTGTTCTCTCAATTACCTCAGTACGGTCATAAAATGATTTAAGCTCAACTCCCTTAGGTAGGCCTAGCCTTACTTCTTTGAGTTTTTCTTTTACATTATCAATTACTTCTTTAGGGTTTTCCCCAAAGCGCATCGTAACGATGCCGCCGACAGCTTCTTGTCCATTCTTATCGAGGGCGCCACGTCTAAATGCCGGCCCTGTTCCAACACGGGCCATGTCTTTAATTCTTATGGGAGTATCTTTTTTTATATCAACTACAACATTTTCAATGTCTGAAATTGATTTAAAAAATCCCTTACCTCGAACAATAAACTCTCTAGCTCCATCTTCGATGACTTCGGCCCCAACATCAATATTACTATTCTCAATAGCTGAAATGATTTTAGTAAGATGAATATCATATGCAATGAGCTTATTTGGATCCACATCAATTTGATACTCTTTAACAAAGCCACCAATACTTGCAACTTCACTTACACCATTTACACTTTGAAGAAGATAGCGAACATAGAAGTCCTGTAGTGTACGAAGTTCTTCTAACGATAATGGTTTTGAGTTCTCAGGAGTATTTTCCAATGTATACATATACACTTGGCCAAGTCCTGTTGCATCTGGTCCCATTGCAGGAGACACACCAGTTGGAAGCTCATTCTTTGCAGACGTAAGTTTTTCAAGAACACGTGACCTCGACCAATAAAAGTCAATTTCATCATCAAAGATTACGTATATCGTAGAAAAACCAAATGCAGAGGTTCCTCGAATATTCTTAACTCCAGGAATACCTTGTAACATAATACTTAATGGATAAGTGATCTGTTCTTCAATATCTTTTGGTGATCTTCCGGCCCATTCAGTGAAGACAATTTGCTGATTTTCTCCAATATCAGGAATAGCATCGACTCTTGCCGTATTGAGACTAAATATAGACAGAAGTCCAATTAAGATAAATATAAGGACAACAGCTACACGATTACGAATGGATAATTCAATAATTCTCTTAATCATTCATATCCTCATAGCCACCAAATAATTGTGCTTGTGCATCTAGTAGGAAGTTGCCCTCAATAACAACTTCATCACCTTCTTTCAGTCCTGATACAACTTCAACATAACCTTCTGACTCATGACCTGTATTAATAATTATCGATTTAAAACTTCTATCCGATTCTTTAACCCACGCAACTTTTCTCTTACCAGTATCAATAACTGCCGAGCGTGGAATAACAAGAGGCATCCCTTCTAAATTAAGACTTATTTGAGCGTTTGCAACCATCCCAGGTTTTAATTTTCCATTCTTATTTTCAATTGTTGCCCTAACTTTAAGTGTTCGAGATGTTGAATCTAGTACAGGACTAACAAAATCGATTTCACCAGTAGTAGTCTCACCAGGAAGGGCAATAAAATTTAATTCTACTTTTTGGCCAATTTCCACTAGTGCAGAGTCTTGCTCATAAACATCAAACTCAACCCAAACATCACTTAGGTTTGATAATTTAAAGAAGTCCTGCCCCTCTTTGAAATACTTCCCAACTGTTGCATTTCTAGTTTGAACAACACCAGTTGCAGGAGAATAAATCGTGATATTCTTAGGAATTTTTCCGTTTCTGGCCCATTGCTCATATTGTTTCTTTTTAATACCCCATAGCTCAAGACGTTCACGACTTTGATGGTAGAGGTCACGAAATTCACGACTTCTATTCTTTAGATATGTACTCCTAGCAAGAATATACTCTTCACCACCCGTAATTAGTTTAGGACTATAGATATCAACAACAGGGTCACCGGCCTTAACAAAACTACCAGTCGACTTCACATATACCTTTTCAACTCGCCCATCAATTCTTGCAGGAATATTACTTTCCTTTTCTTCTGACTCTAAAACTTGCCCAAGAAGTCTAATCTTCTTTGTCATCTTCATTGTCGTTACAGGAAAAAAAGATGGAGTGAAGTGATCGAGTTGAGATTTTCTAAGCTTAACCTTACCAACAACAGTCGCAGCTTCTTGCTTATTCAAGTCCACCTTTACCATCGGTGTACCATCTAAAGGACAAACCTCTTCCTTCTCACTTGTAACTTCAGGAAAGTTCTCACATGCCCATAATTCTTTCTTTTCAAGCTTGGCCTCTTTATCAGTGGCGTGATCGTGTTCCACCTCTACTTTTGTTAAGTTCATATGACAAATAGGACATTTACCTGGCTTATCCTCTTTAATTTGAGGGTGCATTGAACAAGTATAGTAAGTTTCAACTTTTTGTGACTTACTTGTTTCAACCTCATTCTTACTCTGACAAGAGCTAAGAAAAGAGATAAATCCTAAGAAGACAATAATTAAGACCTTATTCATATAAAGATTCTCCAAGAGTATACTTTAAGTCCACCTTTCTCATTGAAAGCTTTGACTCTAAAGCGACCTTCTTTAATAATATTTTTTGTAATCGAATTTCACTTTGTAATAACTCAACGTAAGTACTATTGCCTAACCCATATGACTTCGATGTAATTGAGCGGGAATTTTGAGCAAAGTTTACGGACTTTTTTGATATAATACTTAATTCTGCATTCAGTTTTGCGATATCATCTTTGATAACTTCAATGTCACGACTTTTTTTCAACTTGTAATCATCTAATTGTTTAAAGGCCACATATCGATTGGCAACAGCTTCCCCTTTCGCGCCAGACTTATCGTCTGATACAGGAATTGGAAATGTAATTTGTGCACCAATAAAGTCTCCATTATTATCGACCTCATCAGATCTGATCGTATACCCAACAGATACGGTAATATCAGGGATATAAGCAAGCTTGGATTGCTCTAGCGAGTATTCCTTCGCTTTTAAGTTTTCTTTTAAAGAACTTAATCGATAATCCTTACTTTCGTTCTTATTATTATCAAGAAGCTTCCATGGCACTGACTTATAATTGAAACTTAGTGCCTTATTACCTACCAAATACTTAAGCTGTGATTTATTCTGCTTTATTTCAAAGTTTTTATTACTAATTTCACTTTCAACTTCAGACTTTCTTATTTGAATATCTAAAAGGGCCTGCTGTGTAATGCGGCCATTAGAGTAGAGTTTCTTACTCACTTTCAACATCTTAGAAATCCAAGATAAGTTTTCTTTTAAAATATCTAATTCGTTATTAATCCTTTTATATTCAATAAGGTTGGCCCATAGACTTTTTGTTAAGGCCTGTTCGAGATCCATTGCACTATAGTTAATTGATTTAGCTTGTGCGCTTTGACTTTCTCCGGCCTTTCCATATTTATTAGATAAGGCTATTTTTTGACCGATTCCAAATTCCAGTCCAGACATTGGCGTTTGATCAAACTTAAGAGAGTCCACTGGAAGGTTTTTTGCAGCAATCTTAAACATTGGATCACCCCATGAAGCTTGTTTCTGAGACTTTTCTAGTAAAGATTTGGCACTTCCTTTCATGGCCTGAAGGCTATTGTGATTCTTTAGTTCTTCTACTGCTTCATTGAAAGTAAAAGCAAAAGTTGAGCAACTCAATAATATGATCAAATACTTAAACATTGAAACTCCTAAGACTTGGCAGATCTTTTAAGTAATTCCATGATTTCATCTATCTTTTCTTCTGATTCTTTAGAAGATCCAGATTTAAGAGCATTTATCACACAACTATTAAGGTGAGACTCTAAAATGACTAACTCTAGTCCCTTCAAAGCACTACGAATTGATTTAATTTGTGTAAGAATATCAACACAGTATTTTCCATCCTCGATCATATTCTTAATGCCTCTGACCTGACCTTCAATACGATTTACTCGAGTTAGTGTTGCCTTATGGTCTGGGTGTTTACTCATATCAACTTCCTTATTCTTAAACTATTTGTAACAACTGAAATACTACTAAGTCCCATTGCAATACTTGCAAGAACAGGTGGCATGGCAGGGCCTCCAAATGGAACGAGAATACCTGCAGCGACTGGTATTAATAATGTATTATAAATCATCGATAGGAAGAGATTTTGCTTAATGATTTTCATTGTACCATTAGCAAGTTCAATAAACTCAACCGCTTTAACTATATCGCCTTTAACAATTGTAACATCGGAAGCACTAATTGCAACGTCTGTTCCTGTTCCCATGGCCATGGATAGATCAGCTTTAGCTAAAGCTGGGGCGTCGTTGATTCCATCCCCAATCATTGCAACTTTTCGCCCTTTATCTTGTAATTTTTCAACTTGATTGGCCTTTGCAATTGGTAGTGCCTTCGAAATATAGTGATCGATCCCGATCTCTTCACTCACACTCTTTGCAACTTGTTCATTGTCACCAGTAATCATCCAAGTCTCAACACCTAGATCTTTAAAGTGTCTAATCGCATCCTTTGCACTTGGCTTAATTTCATCACCTACAATTAAAGTTGCGATGTGAGTTTTATTCTTAGAAACAAAAACAAAACTTCCGACTTTATTTGAAACAAGATCAGAGTCCCTTTTAATTCTCGCATCATCAAATAATGCTTCATTACCAATATGGTATTCAATATCATCGATTTCAGCGATTAGCCCCTTTCCTTTAATAACTTCAAAGCTATCTGGTTCAAAAAGCTCGATATCACTTTCTTTAGCAAAATTAACAACTGCCTTAGCTAGTGGATGTTCCGAAAATTGCTCAATTGAAGCTAAATGAGTAAGTAATTCTTTTCTATTACTCTTATCTAAGTAGACCTCATCAATAACACTAGGCTTTCCAAAAGTTATTGTTCCTGTTTTATCAAAGATAATTGTATCAATTTTTACGGCCTTCTCTATTACTTCTCCACCACCAATTAAAAGTCCTTTTAAAGATGCGCGACCAGTTGAAACAACAACGGCCGTTGGAGTTGCTAGTCCAAGAGCACAAGGGCATGCAATAACAAGAACAGCAATAAAGTTTGAAATTGAATTACCCCATTTAGGCTCTCCTCCTAAGAAGTACCAACTAATAAATGTGATAATTGAAATAAGTATTACTGCAGGAGTAAAAATACTACTTATGCGATCTGCATATTTTTGTATCTCTGGCTTTGACGACTGAGCATCTTCTACAAAACTAATAATCTGAGAAAGAAAAGTGTCATTACCTACTTTACTCGCTTTATACTCAACGACATTGTCATCATTAATTGTTCCGGCAAAGACTTCATCATCAACTGTCTTACTAACAGGAATTGGTTCTCCTGAAATCATTGATTCATCAATTGAGCTGCTACCTTTCGTAATAACCCCATCGACAGCAAATTTCTCACCAGGACGAACTCTTATGATATCTCCAACGACAACTTCACTAATATCAATTTCTTTAAACGTATCTTCTCTTAAAACATTTGCCTTCTTTGCAGATAACTTAAATAAGTCATTTAAGGCCTCTTTAGTTTTCTTCTTTGCTCTTTCCTCAAAATATTGACCTAAGTAGACAAAAGAAGTGATAAACCCTACTGCTTCAAAATAAACTCTTACAGTCAATCCCATCTCTCTTGCATGGCCAGTAAAGACAGTAATAAAAACACTGTAGAGAAATGCCGCACTAGTACCTAAACCAATGAGCGTATTCATATTAGAGCGACCACTCGTTAAGAATTGAAAAAGTGATCGTTGAAATTTCAGACCAATCCACGCCCATACAGGTAGAGTCAAAAGAAGCTGGATATACCAATTTGCTTTTTGATTAGGCCAAGATTTGAAAGGTCCCATCTCAAAGAGGAAAACAGAGATTGCCAGAATAATCCCAAATAAGAACTTATAGAAATTATCTTTTTCAATCGTCTGTTTAGAATCTTCTTGTTGCTCACCTTCAACATCAGATTGAATTGAATAACCTAAATCGACGATTTTATCTTCAATCTTTTTCAAGGTCTCCTGATTATCAAATTCAAAGTGTCCACTTTCAACAGCGTAGTTAACACTACTAGACTTTACGCCATCAATCTTTGCAACTTCTTTCTCAATTGAAGAAGCACAACTAGCACAATGCATGCCTGAGATTTTAATATTTATATCCTGTTGATTCACATTTTCACTTTGCATTTGTCTCTCCTAGGCCTGAAGTTTTTTAATACTTGAAACAGGGAAACCGATACCAGAAAGAGTGGTCTTGATTTGCATATTTGAAAAGTTACTCTCACCACTTACAAGCACTTCCTGATTTTCAACATCAACATCGACACTTGAAATACCTGAAATATCTTTAAGTCCGCCTTCAACTTTACTTACACAACCACCACATTTAATACCACTTACAATAAACTTAACTTTTTTCACTTGTACCTCTCTTTAAACTATATACCCCCATAGGGTATCTTCTCTAATCATATTATTCATCGAGGTCTAAAGCAAGAGAAGTTAAGTTAAGTTGACAAAGAAATGACAATGAGGTGGAGGCTTATTATCTAAGCTACTGTAAATTCGTTATAAGAGATAGCAAAGATTTCTATTGAGAGTTCTTTATATAATCGGGAATTTTAGGGCCAACAAATCGATCGTCGTTATAGACATTATTCACACTAGATATATTGCGACAATTTGCTTTTGATGTTGGACTTGTGTGTTTAACAACTTTTTGCCCTAAAAGACTTATGATAACTTGATCTGGTAGCATTTCATTAAAAATATGGCCAACCACACTCTCCCTTAAACTCGTACTCTTCTCACAACACACGAGTTCACGAATGGTAGGCCTAGTTGTATCCACAAATTGTGCTTCATTCAAAGCCTCATCAATTTGAGGTCCAACAAACTCTTGTCCATATTCTTGTACTTCTAAGCATCTTGTTTTTTGAACTTCATGACATTTTAATGTGGCCACTAACTCTTTATCAGAGATCTTCCCCTGTGCTAGAGCGACAGTTGAATAGAGAAGAGCAATTGAAAGAATGGCCAATTTTAAAAGGATCACAATTCCCTCCACAGAGAACTTGAAAATACGTATATATACATATGATCAATAGATCTATTTTACTGCTCAATCAATTTTGATGTTGAATATCACCTAGGTACCTAGAATCACGATCGCAAACAGAGTTCTTTACAATAATATTTGGCTAGTTTTTCGGGCAAAGAGGCATATCAGGGTCTTTTTCACAAAGGTAGGCCTTAAGAATTTCATTTTCCTCTTTTAGGGCATCCACTTGCTCTTCAAGAGAAGAAATACGACGAGAGTTGCCTTCTTGCATGAGCTTTTGCATACGCTTATTTTCTTCAATTTGCTCCTGCTGCTCTTTTGTTGCATTAATTAATGCCAAGAAGATTGGGTCATTATCAACAGTTAAGAAGTCATCAGTTGTCTTTCTAACTGCTTCAGGAATTACTTTTTGAACATCTTGAGCAATAAAACCAGAGTGCTCTCTTTCATTTAAAATTCCAAGGGCATTATTGTCTTTATAGCGATACTTAACAGTGTTTAAATTCATAATCTCATCTAATCCGTGACTATACTCACCAGTAAGATCCTTCAGTCTCTCATCTGAATATGTGGCCCAAGAACCTCCACCAGGTTTTGCAGCTGTACCATTAACAACTAATCTCTCACCATTTGCCGTTAATTGCGTCCCAGCACTAAGACCAATGGCAACCCCATGATAATTTGTATCTGTTCCAACATCTGGCTGAAGGTGTAGAGTTGATAAATAAGCTCCATAAGTACTCGTTGAAGAGTGCCTTGCAAGAATCCAGGCACGCCTTCCATTTACGGCCCCACTTGTCCCAATTTCAACACCATTATTGGAATTTGTTATCTTATGGACAAGGTTTCCTGCTGTTGTATCTGTTGGATAGGCAGCAGCGCTATCTCGCCCGTGAACATGTAAATCAGCTCCAGGATTTGTCGTTCCAATCCCTAGTGACCCTGTACCAGTAAGCCTCATATACTCGGTATAACTTCCACCACTTGTATATCTTGTAAATGCTAGGTCATCAGTTGGGTTATCACCCCAATAAACTGATGGAATTTTATCATCACCGGTTCCTGCACTTCCATCGATATCAAAAACCTGTAGGCCGACCTGATCATTACCTGATATTACAGTTAATCCACCAACTCCAGTTGAACTCATCTGTCTTAAAGATTGGTTTACAGTAAAATCTGCCTCTGAAGTAGGGTTTCCACCTACTGCAACTTGTCCATCTGCGTATGAGAGACTATTTCCATCTCTTTGCCATTGAAAGTGTCCACCCCAAGCATGAGGAAGAGAATTAGCTTCACCTGATGCACTACGAATTGTTACTGCAATACTATAATCATTAGTATGACTTGTTTTTATCTTAGGAACATTAGATTCAATAACAACATATGGATTATTAGAAGTCCCGTTATTACGACTAGAAAGACGAGTCTTCCATGTAGCAGAACCTTCATCATACCAAACAAGATAAAGTGCACCTGTATCTGTAGCTGTCCCCTGAGTAACGAGTTGAACAGAATATACCCCAGTTGTTGGAAGAGACGCCCCACCAATCGTAACTTCAGCTAAAGTCGTATTACTTGCTGTTACTTGATATGAGTCAGTATGGTAGAAATTACCAACAGAGAGTTTTCCTTCTCCTGTTGTTGTTCCAATCCCGACGTTACCTCCATAAGGATTTAAGAAGAAATCATAAGCTGTTGAACCGGCACCATTTGTTCTCTGAAGATAACCAGCACCTAAACTAAAGGCCCCAAAAGAGGTTAAGGTAGAGTCCGTATCATGAGTCTTTAAAAGCATTGTTGCTCTAGAAACTGTCTCTGGAAAGCTTGTTGTGTAATCAGCAATATTTCTTTCAACAAATAATGGTGCAGTAGGTGTAGTTGTACCAATCCCGACTTTTCCATGCCTAAAAACGGCCGTTGGTGCTGCCGTGAAATCATCGTCTTGAGTAGCGGCCCCTTTTGTTGAATAAATAGAGACTACTCCTGAGTCAATAAAGTCACCAGAAGTTGTGTTACCACCAATAGTAATACCAGCACCAGACATAGTAGCATGAGTTTGACTCACTTCGAGATCATGTCCAACACCGGTATCTGAAATTCTTAAATTAGAACCAATTAAAAGATTTGCATGATTATTTGATTGAATATTTGAGTAATCACCTTCACCATCTGTACCTGAAATGACGACATTTCCTTCATTGCCTACAACTTGAAAATCACCGACTGGAGTATTTGTTCCAATTCCGACATTCCCAGAACTTTCGACAGTTAGAAGATCATTAGCTCCAATACCTCCAGAACCAGCAATAGAGAAAGCTCCAGTTGCATCATTAACTCCTAAATTAACTTGATCTGCTGATCCACTATCTGGTCTTAGAGTGACAAAAGTATTATTTGCACCAGTTGACTCTAGGATAAGTCGACCGCTTGTATTAGCAATATGAGCAACTGATTCAGGCGTACTCGTTCCAACACCTAGATTTCCACTATTATCAATAGTCATCTTTGTTGTACCACCAGTTTGAAAATTAATAACACCTGTTCCATTTGAATCACTATCTGCAGCGATGACATTATCAACTTCATTTGATGAAGATGTTGAATCAACACCAGTTAAGTTTGAACCATCACCATAGAATGCTGCCCCTTTAATATTTCCAGAAACATCAAGCGCCTGAGTTGGTGATGCTGTTCCAATTCCTACTCGACCATTTCCTTGAATTGTCATTGCAATCTTTGGAATATCATCACTACCTGTGTTGATAAAATATAAGCCGTCATCTGGTACGGGATTATTACTATCTTGATTTTCAAAGATGATAGCGCTGTTATTATTTGTCCCATAGACATTTGCATTGGCCTGATCATCTTGAACAAAAACCCTAAAAGGCTCAGTTGTTTCAGCTGAAGGTGCCTTGAAGTGATTGGTTGGATTATTATCAAATCTAAGAACTCCGCCAGATAGATCTAATGTATCCTTAGGATTTGTTGTTCCAATTCCTACATTTCCAGAGTTATAGTAAATATCACTACCAGCTGTCGTCCACTGAGTCGCACGAGCATCAACATATGTTTTAATAGCACTAACTGAAGGTGCTTGAGTTGTCTCATTCCCTACTGTTGAATCAACGACTGCTGCAGTTTGAGCACGGCCATCTGTAAAATATAAATTAGTCACTCCTTCGGAAAGATCATCTGTATCACTTAGGCCAGTGATTGCCGTGTAGTTAGCATTAATCTGAGCTTGAAGCTTTCCATAAGCATCAAGAATTGTATCGGTTGGAGCAAGAACAGCATTTGCACCAACAGTGTAACCAGTTAATGGTGTCCCCATTACATTTGATGCAGGCACTCGCCCACTTCCATCAAGTCTTAAAACTTCACCTGCACCATTAGATGTTGAAACTCCAATTTGAATATCATTGGCATTTGCCGTAAGTGCAATATCACTTGTCGATGTTAGGCCTTTAAATGGCAGATCTGTTCCAGACTTTGGAAGAACAAGTGAAGTCCCTCCGGCACTTGAGGCAGTATTTGTTTCACCGCCACCAGAAACAGCACTTGATAAACACCCAGATCCATCAATACAAATATCATTTCCTGTTGTTACATTAATATTTCCATCAACAGTTAGTTTTTGAGTTGGAGAAGTTATACCAATACCAACATTTCCAGTATCTGCCTCAATCGTAAAACGGCGTCCAGTTTCACCGTGGCCAAATTCGTATAATTGAAAGCTATTACCATACATTCCAATGCTCCAATCGGCACTTGAAGCTGTACTTAGAAGAACTTTTGCTTGATCTGAACTAGTTGCTCGATCTAAATGTAAGTTAGCTGCTCCATCATTTGATTTCACTAAAACATTTGTGGGCCCAGTTGTTGTCGTAACTTCAAGTGGAACCGTTGGTGTTTGAGTTCCGATACCAACACTTCCAGTATTGTAATAGATATCACTTCCTGTCGTGATCCACTGTGATTCATTTATTGCACCTGTTTCAGCAAGTACGTATGACTTCATAGCGGAAACTGATGCGGCTTGATCTGTTTCACTTCCAGCTGTTGAGTTTACAACTGATGCTGTTTTTGCACGAATATCTGTGAAGTATAAATTTGTTGCACCTTCAGTAATATCATCTGAATCAGTAATAGAATTTCCTGCAATTGAAGTTGCATGAGCATCAAGTTGGCCTTGAACCTTACCAAAAGCACCTAGAATACTATCCGTTGCAACTACACTTGAGGCGGCACCTGTAGTGTATCCAGATAAAGGAGTAGCTAAGGCTGTACTTCTAACAACGGCTGTATCAAGCCCTATTCCAATGTCACTTGCATTTGATGTAAGTGTAATCCCACTCGTTGAAGTTAGACCTTTAAATGGAAGATCTGTTCCAGACTTTGCTAAAACAAGAGAAGTCCCACCAGCACTTGAAGCAGTATTCGTCTCTCCGCCACCTGTTACGGCACTAGATAAACAACCTGATCCTGCAATACAAATATCATTTCCAGTTGTAACCTGAATATTACCATCGACTTCTAGCTTTTCAGCTGGATTTGTCTTCCCAATACCTACGTTACCTGAATGAGTTAGGTTTAAAATTTTATTGGCACTAGTCATGGAATCATCATTAGAAGTGAAAGATAGAATATTTTCGGCAGTACCATTTACATTCATGATTTGAAAATGTTTCTTATCGAGTGGTGCTGGAGATGCTGCAGCCAAGAACTCCACAACAGCAGTAGAAGCACCAACCGCATCACGGCTTGATTCAAGTCTTAGCATTGCTTGAGTATTTGTACTCTCTTTTATATGAAGATGTTTTGCGGGAGTTGTTGTCCCAATTCCAATATATCCACCGTTATAATAAATATCACTTCCTGAAGTCGTCCATTGAGAAGAAGTAATTGCTCCCGTTTGAGCAGTCACATAATTTTTCACTGAATCAACAGAAGGAGCTTGTGTCGTTTCTGTTCCGGCCATTGAGTTAATTACTTTAGCGTCAGCGTAAGTATCGATGTATCCTTTTACAGCAAGCTCACTTGGAACCTGTGTTGCACTATCAAGAGTTCCCGAGTTATCAAGATCCGACGCTGGGATTTGAGCAACGTTTAAAACATTAGGCAGCCCTACATAAGTCTTATCAATTGTTGGAGCATTAATTTTTGACCATGATATATTGGCCGCTGAATTAATATCGGCATCCACAATTGAATCATCTGTTATCTCACTTGAGCCAATTGTTGGAGTAGGATTTGAACCAGCAGTTACACGCCCATAAGCATCCACTGTAACAGAAGTATAAGTTCCTGCCGTGCCAACAGTTGCTTGTCCAATTGTTCCTGCATTATTTACAAGAGTTGAATCAATTGAAAGCGCTGCCGTTTGATTTATACAATCAAATTGAGATCCATTCTTAATTAATATTTGGTTATCAGCACAACTTGCAACAAAGTCTAAACTTTGTGGTGTAATGGCCGCATCTGCAATAGACTCTGCCGTTACTGCGTAACTTGCAAGAGGTGTTGCTAGAATATTTTGATAATCAAATGTGATCGTATTTGTTGTATCGCGAACTTGTATTACAAGGGTTTCACTAGCAGGTGTATTAGCAATTAAAGTTGCCAATGAAGGAAAGTCTAACTCAACAGTGTAGATTCCATTTGAAAGAGGTACTGAATTAAGTGTTTGCGTTGCAAGTGAAGTTGCAAGATCGTTCGAGTAATAGAGATCAAATTGAAGATTAGGTGTTCCTGAAATTGGAGTTCCATCTGCTTGAACGAGTCGACCTGAGTAACCAATTTTTGTCGCAAGAGTGTTTGAGCTAAATACTAAGCTTAAACATAGTGCTAGAAAAAATGTCAATTTTCGACTTACGTGCAACATAATCCCCTGTTGTTACAGTGGCTTATCGACATCTTAACGCTCTTTAATTAACAAACAAATATCAATGAGTTAACAAGGTTAACTTTGCCTAAAAGACAAAAATTGTGCCTTCTAAATGTGCGATTTTACATTAATAAAATGGAACAATAACTGCTATTTACTAGTAGCCATTTGGCATATTATAGCCAACATCATCTGCACTCATATCAAAGTAAAAGACTTGGCCATTCTTCTTAAATGAAAAGCATCCATTCTTAGTGGCATTAAAAGAAATTCCAGATCCCCAATAACGGTATTCATCTGGACGATAAGTTGATGTCGCCTGTCCTGAAGCATCAAGATTGAAGAGAATTTTTCCGTTTCTTGATCCATCATTCTTGGCCACGAAGTTTCGAGTATAGAATCTTTTTTGAATATAGCGATCGGCCAGAGGAAATTCATCTCCTCTTTTTTCAAAGAACTTCATTTGTTCTGCGGTATGATAAAGAGATAGAACACTTTTCTCATTCATTAGAGTTTCAAAGAATTTTGCCTTCTCTTTTGCATATGAATATTTCGATAATTCACCATCATAGAATTCATTTGGAATGAAGAAATGGCTATGGCCCATATCTGAGAAATTGATAAAGTCCACATAGTCATTATCTAGTGCGTATTCAATTTGTGAAACTAAGCTCTTGATAAAGACCTCTGGAACACGAGCATATTGAGTTTTTCCACCACTTGCCTTAAATGGCATAAGAAACTTATCATCCTCAAAAAAGACGCGATTATCCATGCGCTTACCAGAATTATATATGGCCCAAGAATTCTCTTCCATTTCAGCTCTTGTTTGATTCCAAGGAAACATATCCATATAGAGAATTTCTTCATTATCTGAAAGATAACAACTTGGACGAACTTCAATTGAAGCAAAAGATTTAAAGGAAATAATTAAAGCAAGTACGGGGATAATTTTCTTCATACTGAATACTTAACATATCCAAATAATGAGAATGAGTAGAATGTAATATTTTTATAGATAGTGAGTAAGAAATTTTACTGGCAAAATGGAGCTTGCGGATCTTTTGAACAAAGATAGTCTTTAAGCATCTGATTTTCTTCTTTCAGAGAAGAAATTTCACGATGATTATCCTCTATTTCAGTATTTAGATCTTGAATTGCATTAATAATATATGGAGTAAAGGCTCCTTGATCTAAACTTAAGAAAGTCCCTTCTTCCCTTTCATCTTCTGTTACCGCATGAGGAATTACTTCCTGCACTTCCTGAGCAATAAATCCATAGTTAAGAACTTTTTTATCATCAGCACGCCATACATATGTTCGTGGACGAAGCTTCATAATAGCTTCAATACCATCATTGAAATCTTTAATATCGTGCTTAAGCCTTCTATCTGAAGAACAAGAGAATGTTGCAGCCCCTCCAGCTTTACTACAAACTGATCCTGAACCAGCATAAGTCTTAATTCTTCCATCGGCGTAATTAATTACATATGCATCTCCAGAACATGAGCCTTCACAACCTGCTCCAACCCACCCTGTGGCACCGATATTTCCATTTACATGTAGGCGATTTGAAGGAGAGGTTGTACCAATTCCAACATACCCGCTACCGTTTTCTTCAATAATTCTTCGCCACCCATTCCAGCTTGTATTTGATCCATAACGATGAAAGAGTCTACCCGAAGTTGTAAAGCCAAGTTGATGAGCAGGCCCACCAGTCCAGTCACTAGTATTTCCATACGGTCTAAAAGTCATTACTCCGTTATATGTTCCACCATCAGAGAGGCCATTCGTTACATTTCGTTTAAAATCGAAGCTAACACCCTTATCTCTTGTTTCTGGAGTTGTTACATCATCTCTTGTATCAATAGAGTTGATCATCCCTGTGAATAGACCTGTTGTGCTAATATTTCCATCAACTTCTAGTTTATGACTTGTGGGCTTAATACCGATTCCAACATTTCCGTTACTTGTATCTAAAAACATAATATCTCGAGAATGCCCATGCTCACTAGCACCATGACCACCTCTAAACACAATATGCTTTCCTGTACCATTTCCACCACCTGTGTGGGCCGATATATATGAACTTCCATTCCCAATGGATCTCAAATCAGGAGAGATAGCAAGTCCGTAATCTGCGCTACCATCCTCATCATGAATACCGCCAAGGTTCTGTTCATCAGTTAATAAGATCCTTGCTGTCGTAGTCGTTTCAGCAGAACTTCTACTAATAACTAAAGGATCTGTTGGATTAGTCGCTCCAATCCCAACATTTCCCGTATTGTAATAGATATCACTTCCTGAAGTCGTCCATTGTGTTGCACGGGCCAGAACATAATTTTTCATTGCACTTACCGAGGCAGCTTGAGTGGTTTCACTTCCTGCTGTTGAATTAACAACCGAAGCTGTCTGCGCTCTAGTATCTGTGAAGTATAGATTTGTTCCTTCACTGACCTGAGTGGTGCTAATGCCTGTTAATTGAGAAGCATCCATAGCAGGAATTCTTCCAGAACCATCAAGCCTAACTAATTCATTAGCTCCATTTGAAGTTACAATCTCACTTTCATTTGCAAGAACACTTGAAAGACAATTTCCACCATCAATACAAATATCATTATCAATGGTAACGGCTCCGTCAGTTGCAATTGAAAGACCTGTTCCCCCACCATTTCCAACTAATTTATTTGTTGCTAAATCGAGATTTTTTGAAGCGATGTGATTCCCCATATTATCGGCACCACCAAGCTTTATAATTCTTAATGTCCCATTAGTAACAGATCCTGAACTTAATGAGTAACGTCCTTCAATATAGTCAGTAGAACCATTCATGGAAACAATAGCAGATGCGTTTTTATCTGCGTTATTTGAATTTGTTGATCTTGTCCAAGAGCCTATTACTCCACTTCCATTTTTTGTAATTGAAGCATAGTGGTGAGCTCCAGTTGTCATTCCATTTGCAACAGAGTGAATAATAACTAAGTAATTTCCAGCTTGTTTTGGGGTAAATCGATCAGTACTTAGATCAAATTCTCCATTTACATCAATACTTTTATTCGTATAGTTAATAACTCCACTTCCACTTTGTGTACCACTTGAAAATGAAACTTCTACATAACTTTCCGCATCTCCGGCTCCAGTAACACTATCACCGACGGCCCTCCATGCTCCACCTTTATAGACATAGATCTCTTGAATATCAGTATCATAAACCACAAGACCTTCTGCAGGTGATGCAATAGCGTTTCTCTGAACTGAAGTCATACGCGGTGGCAAGAAACCTTTTGAAGTTGAGCTCACATCAAGAGCTGCTGATGCATCAGGAGTTGTTCCAATACCAAAACTTGTATAAAAGTTATTAGCTAAATCGAGTGGATCATAACAATAGAAACTTCCTAGGCCATTTGTTCTTAGGACCTCACCATTAGCACAACTTGTTGCTAGGCCGGCCAGTTGAGTATCTGTAATGGCCTGGGCCCCAATAGAGAATTCTGTTCCAGAAAGTGTTAAACCGCTACCAGCTGTATATGTTGTGTTAGTGTCTGTATCTGTATCTATATCAGTGACACAAGAAAAACTTGATCCATCTGAAGATAAGACTTGTCCTGCACCACAAGTTGGAAGAGTTGTTTTTGCAAAAGTTTCAACACTTGGATCTGTCTCAACTGAACTTGGAAGGCGTCCACTTCCATCAAGTTGTGGAATTTGTCCTGCACCTGTACCTGCATCAACAGCAACTGTACCGGATGTTGTAATTGTTCCTCCAGTTAAACCAGTCCCTGCTGTTATTGATGTAACAGTTCCAGATCCTGCCCCTGCAGTTGAGAGACAATTTCCACCATCAATACAAATATCGTTTCCAGTTGTAACATTTATATTTCCATCAACAGAAAGTCGTTGGCTTGGAGAAATTGTTCCTATTCCCAAGTTTCCTGATTGATCAAGAACCATTTTTGTTGAACCAACAAGAGCATCGTCAGCAGTGTTAAATCTTAAAAGCCCAGAGTTCACTCCTATCGCGAAGTTTTCATTGGGGTTTCCGTCTGTTTCTTTTATATTTAAAAAAGATGCCGTACTCTCAAGTAAAGCTGCTCCAATAATATGTAATTCTTTCTGCGCAGAAGCAGTTCCAATTCCGACATTTCCAGAATTATAATAAATATCACTTCCAGTCGTCGTCCACTGGGACTCATTAATTGCACCGACCTGTGCAGTAACATAAGTTTTCATTGAAGATACAGAAGGTGCTTGTGTCGTTTCACTTCCTGCAGTCGTATTAATAACAGCAGCTGTTTGTGCGCGAGAGTCACTAAAATATAAATTCGTTGAACCTTCTGTCACATCATCTGAGTTTGTAATAGTATTTCCTGCTATCGCAGTTGCATGAGAATTTAATTGTGCCTGAACTTTCCCAAAGGCCTGAAGAACAGTATCTGTTGCAAGGGCGGCCGAAGCGGTTGAAGTATCAAGACCCGTTAAGGCTACATCAAGTGCTGGATTATAGTTTATAATTGAGTCCGCTAATTTATCACCTGCTCCAACTTGAGCAATCTTGCCATTTGTTGTTCCCACATCAACTGCAAGTGTTCCTGATGATGTAATTGTTCCACCAGTTAATCCAGTTCCTCCTGTTACTGATGTCACAGTTCCAGCATTTCCAGTTGGCCATGCTCCACGGCAATCGGTACCAATACATAATTCAGTCCCCTTTACCTTTCCTGCAACTTCAAGTTTTTCAGTTGGAGTTGAAGTGCCAATACCAATATTCCCACCAGGAAGAATGGCCATTCGATGAGTTAATCCCTGCTCAGATATTCTAAATGATCCATCGGAAACGCGATGACCTAGTTCCCATCCATTATTGGCAACACTATTTACGTTATTGATATGAATAGATGATTCAGTAGCATGATCACCCTCAAAATAAGCGATAATCCAATTAGAATCACTTACATGAAAAGCTGTGCTTGGAGCAATAACTCCAATCCCTACTCTTCCACTATTGTAATAAATATCACTTCCTGTTGTTATCCATTGAGAAGAAGTTATGGCCCCAGTCTGTGCCGTTACATAATTTTTTACAGAATTAACTGATGGTGCAATCGTTGTTTGCGTTCCAGTCATATCATCAATTACTTTTGCATCCGCAATTGTTTGCGCTGTCGTATCAACATAACTTTTTACAGCAAGCTCACTTGGAACCTGTGTTGCACTATCAAGAGTTCCCGAGTTATCAAGATCTGATGCTGGGATTTGAGCAACGTTTAAAACATTAGGCAGGCCTACATAAGTCTTATCAATTGTTGGAGCATTAATTTTTGACCATGATATATTGGCCGCTGAATTAATATCGGCATCAACAATTGAACCATCTGTAATCTCACTTGAGCCAACACTTGGTGCCGGATTAGATCCACTTATTACGCGCCCGTAAGCATCAACTGTAACAGAAGTATAAGTTCCGGCCGTACCGACTGTTGCTTGCTCAAGCGTTCCTGCATTATTAATAATTGTTGAACCATCGACAGAGATTGCTGCTGATTGGTTAATACAGTCAAATTGAGATCCATTCTTAATTAATATTTGGTTATCAGCACAACTTGCAACAAAGTCTAAACTTTGTGGTGTAATGGCCGCATCTGCAATAGACTCTGCGGTCACAGCGTAACTTGCAAGAGGTGTTGCTAGAATATTTTGATAATCAAATGTGATCGTATTTGTTGTATCGCGAACTTGTATTACAAGAGTTTCGCTCACAGGTGTATTTGCAATAAGGGTTGCAAGACTTGGAAAGTCTAACTCAACAGTGTAGATCCCATTTGAAAGAGGTACTGAATTAAGTGTTTGGGTTGCAAGTGAAGTTGCAAGATCGTTCGAATAATAGAGATCAAATTGAAGATTAGGTGTTCCAGAAATTGGGGTTCCATCTGCTTGAACTAGTCGACCAGAGTAACCAATTTTTGTCGCAAGAGTGTTTGAGCTAAATACTAAGCTTAAACAAAGTGCTAAAAAAAATGTCAATTTTCGACTTACGTGCAACATAATCCCCTGTTGTTACAGTGGCTTATCGACATCTTAACGCTCTTTAATTAGCAAACAAATATCAATGAGTTAACAAGGTTAACTTTTCCGATTCTCAAGAATACTGCCTTGTAAATGTGCGATTTTTAGTGAGTTAAAGTGTAGAGACCTTGCTTACTTGAAGTTGTCCCTTGGGTATTTGAAAGTTGACCAGAGGTAGCGGAATTAGGTACTGCCTGAAAGTGTCCAAAGCCAACAAAACTTCCAAGTGTTCTTCGAACACCTGTTGTCACAGGAGTTGTTCCAGTGCCAGTAAAGTCAGCGATAGCGAAGTCTTTGACCACTACGTTTTGTACCTGACAGCTTACCACCCCAAGAACACGATCCTCTAAAACTGTCACAATATGATTATCTCCAATAACAAGATTTGGCATATCAACAGTTTGTATAATTTGATCTGTCACAGCAAGACCTGAAGTTGAAAAATTCGTTTGAATAACTTGAGGTGACGGTGTTGCCGTCGCATAATCATTTAAAACCTCATTACAAGTCCAAGGAGTCGCTGCAGTAAGCGGATCAAAGCTTTTAAAGTTTATCTGATGATAGTAATAGTCAGGCATTCCAAAGTCCGTTGATGCAGTCGTATTCTGTAATGGAACTTGAGTCGTTTGAGCATAAATCACATCATGAGACACACTTAGATCAGGACTTGTTGTATCAATTCGATAAAGTAAATCATCGACATCTGTTGTACTTGCTGATGCTTGTGCATAGTATGAGATTCCATAATCACCATCTGTAGGTAGATTAATTGGAGCTGTATATTGAATTGAAGGCGTACAAGAACTTCCTCCAGTATCTAAGCAATACCAAATTGTAGCAGACTCACTACAACTAATCGTCACACTAATAGGTGTGGCATAACTTCCCTCGGCCATATCATGCGAACATGTCACTTCTGTCACTGCAGTATCATTACTACTTCCACTACCAGAATTTGTGAATGTACCTCCATTATCATTTGTCTCTTCGTCAGCGCTATTACTAGGTTTTGAAGTTACACAAAATGAACATTCATTTCCGCCAGACTCTTTGAATACACCAGAGCCTGATCCTGATCCCCCACTGCTACTTCCAGAAGAGTCTGAAGTGGTAGTTGGAGAAGGAGCACTATTACCAGTTAGTGAATTTGCAGGGCCAAGTGAAAATGATCCGCTACTATTTGAAGGGCGATAATTACTGCTCCCCTCTATCTCACGAGCGTTATAAGCAGGATCTCTTGCTTCTCTTGAAACCTCACGGGCTGGCCTTGAAGTATTGGCCCCAACACTAGTTCTTGATCGATCCTTTCGATTATCTCTCTTCGTTTGTATTTCATCTGAGAAATTTGCCAGGCCACGATTTCCGCGCCCTGATGAGTTGGACATATCATTTTCGTTATTTTGGTCTTCAAGATTTTTAACTTGTTGTTCTTCAATTTGAGAAATATTATCTTTGTTTTCATCTGAAGAAGGAGCAATGAAAGTAAGATAAGAAAATAGGCTGGCCAGAGTAACTCCACCAACAACATTTCTTAATAAGGACTTAAATTCATTTGTCATAATTCAAAACGCTCCAAAACCGCAATATCACACTATTTCTATCGGTTAATTTTATTGTAATCTTTAATTTAAAGCGAAGTGTTATCTATCGTACTGAAATGACATAAAAATAAAAAGGCACAGCCTAAAGCTGTGCCCATGATTTATGCCATATAAGTAATTAGAACTAAACGAGTTCTGAATTAGTTAAGTGTAGGAATTGATAATGCTTTTCGTATTGGTTTACTGCATCGGCAACAATTTGCTCTTTTGAGTAACCAAAGACATCATATTCCTGCCCTCCACTTAATAGGAAGACTTCTGCACGGTAATACTTTTCTTGATCACCTGGTGCATATTCTGGAACTTGGAATGTTCTTAAATAAACTTCGTATTTGAAATCATCAAAGCCTTCTTTTTCTATCACTAAAGAAATTGAGTCGTCTTTTCCATGGCGAATTTTTGCATCCAGTCCATTTTTAACAAACTCTTCTTGTAATTCAATGAGTCCTGGCTCGACTACTTCTGTTAAGAACTTATCAGCTTCCTTAAATTTTGGATGCCTAAAGAGAGCATTAAGTCGCTCTCGCCACGTCATACTCGCCTGTTCATATTGAATAGAGCTATTATGATTCCTTACTTGATTTCTAAGCATATAATCATCTTGTAGGGATCGTACTAGACAATAGACGGCCAAGAGAATTAAGAAGATCATAGGAAAGGCAGAAGCAATCGTCATCGTCTGTAGTGCCTCTAGACCACCAGAATGTAAAAGTACCGCAGCAACCACACCTTCAGTCACAGCCCAAAAGATTCTTTGCCACACAGGAGGATGCTGGCTTCCACCAGAAGCAAGGGTGTCAATAACAAGAGATCCCGAGTCAGATGAACTAACAAAGAATGTAATAACAAGAATTACACCAAGAACTGAAAGAGCTGCTGACATTGGAAAGAATTCAAAAAATCTAAAAAGTGCAACTGGTACATTTGAACTTACTGCTTGAACAAACTCTCCAGACTTATCTTTTAGAGCAATACTAATTGCAGAGTTTCCAAAGACAGTCATCCAAAGAAATGTAAACCCAGAAGGAACAAAGAGAACACCAATTAAGAATTCGCGAATCGTTCTCCCTCTTGAAATACGAGCGATAAACATCCCGACAAACGGTGACCATGAAATCCACCAACCCCAATATAGAAGTGTCCATCCACCGATCCACTCTTCTTTCTTATCATAAGCGTAGAGATTAAAAGTTTTATAGATAATATCAGAAAGATAGGCTCCACTATTTTGAACGTATTGTTGAAAAAGGTGTACCGTATCTCCTAAGAGCATTACTGAGACTAAGAGAATAGCTGCTACTGCTAAGTTGATATTTGATAACTTCTTAATTCCACCATCAAGCCCTAAAACAACCGAGATTGTTGCAAAGCCAGTAATTATAGCAATTAGAATAACCTGAATTGTTTCTGATTGAGGAATTCCTGTCAGATAACTAAGACCTGCATTTACTTGTGCAACCCCAAAACCTAATGAAGTAGCAACACCAAACATCGTTCCAATAACTGCAAACGTATCTACCATATCCCCTAAAGGGCCATGAATCTTATCTCCTAAGATTGGAAAGAATGCAGATCTTGGAAGTAGCGGAAGACCTTTTCGATAGCAAAAATAAGCGAGACAAACTGCTAACATTGCATACATTGCCCAAGCGTGAAGTCCCCAGTGAAAGAAGGTAATCTTCATGGCCTCTCTGGCACTTTCTATAGTCTGTGGATCACCAACCGGTGGAGATGAAAAGTGCATAATCGGCTCAGCAACTCCAAAGAAGAGAAGCCCAATCCCCATCCCAGCAGAAAAGAGCATGGCAAACCACGAGATATTAGTATAAGACGGTTCTGAATGGTCAGGACCTAATTTAATATCTCCTAGCCTACTTACCATTAGCCAGATTGCTGTAAATAACATTGCCCCCATTGCAAGTACATATACCCAACTAGTCTTGGCAATCAGCCAGCCCTGAATTCCCTTAAAGAACTCACTTAACTGTGTAGGCCATATTGAGCCAATCGCAGTAATGACGAGGATAAAAAATGCGGAGGAAAAAAACACATTTTTGTTAATAGTAGATTCTTTATTGATAACAAACTCCCTTTTAATCAGACCCGTTTCGGGACCGACACAAATTAACATATAAAAACCAATGCCAACTTATCGGATGTTTGCTCTTAAATTTTAGGTACTTATATATTATTTACCCCTAAAAGTCTTAGAATACACTCATTTGGCCAATAGCAAGCAGTTAGAGCGTATAAAATCTACTTCCGCGTTCATTTTTATTGAGAAAAATTCTGCGATCTGACATAAAGAACCTATGTTTAAAAAGACCTTCCCCACTCTAATGTTTACGCTATTAACATTTAATTCTTTTGCTCTACAAGAATATGCCGCTCCTTTTAGTAGCGTTAATTCTGCTAAATGTTTACAAGAGATGCCAACCCTCCTTGAGATATCAAAATTTTCAAATAAATTTCTTCATCGAGGAAATAAACAAGTAGCGATAAATGGCTTTAAGTTTAGAAATGAATCAGAGACTTCATCTCGCCTATTTCGATCTTTAACAAGAAGCTATGTCTTAAAAAAACTAGATAAACATGAAGACTTTTCTCATTTAATTAAAGCAGCAAAGAATTGCGACAGTATACGCTGTGCCTTAAATGAATTATTTAAGGGACAAGAAATGGTTTATAAAACCATTTATCTCTCTGAAAAGTATGGCCTTAATACTTCACCATATCGAAATAACGATGCAGCACTTTTAAACCTGAAACAAATGAATGCTATCTTAAAAGGCATAAACTTAATTCCATCTCACTTTCCAAGATTATGGAAGAGTAAAAGACTTGTTCGTCACATAAAAGAAGACATCGGCTATGGCCATGTTGGGATGATATTTGCAAACGCTTCCATCGAACTATACACCCCTTGGGATCGCGAACTCGATAAAGATGGAAAGGCATATACTCTATTTCACGAAATTGGCCATAACTTAGCCTACTTCTACAATCTTAATTATTCTTCATTTTGGTGGGATATGTCTGGTTGGATCGATCACCCAATGGGATGGCGCTATAATCGTGACGAAATGGTTTCAACATATGGCCAAACAAATCCAGGCGAAGATGCAGCAGAAAGTATTGCGGCCTACCGTCTAAATCCAACAAATCTCAAAAGAGTATCACCAAAGAAGTATGCTTTTATAAGAGACTATATTTATCTTGGGCAAGAATATCTAAGCAGTAGCTCATGTGGCCATACTCCAGTTAAGGACTACCTTAACAAGGTAATAAATAAAGCATGGAAGAATTGTAGCGAGACGAGCTGCGTAATAGAAAATATCAGACAATCAATAAAAAAAGACAATCGTTTTCCACTCTTTAATAAGGCCAAAGACGACTTTTTTGAGGTATTTCTCTAGTGATAGGAATTGTAAGACATTTTCCTCACTTAAAAGCTGCCAGAAACTTTAATAATGGTTCACTAAGAATATATAATTACTCAATTGTATTAAATCTTAGGGAAACATTATGAGAAAGTATATTTTAATTACTTTTCTTCTACAATTATCTGCATTTGCAAATATTTGTTTTAGTTTAAATTTACCAGAATCAAAAGAATACACTTATGAACCAGATGTCGTCATTTCAACTTTTGATAATATAGAACTTCACGGAAATCTCTTAACACCAAAGAATAAGCAAGGTCCATTTCCAACAATTATTTTTCCAAATAGTTGGACGATAGAAGAACATGAGTACATGGCCCAGGCAATCCGCCTTGCCAAAGAAGGCTTTCAAGTCTTTAGTTACAGTACACGTGGCTGGGGATGCTCTGGTGGATATATCAATGTGGCCGGAGAAAATGATTTAAAAGATCTAAAGACTATTATCGATTGGCTTGAAGACGAAACTCCAGCTCAAAGAAGTAATTTTGGTATGGCCGGAATCTCTTATGGTGGTGGACTCTCTTTAATGGGCCTAGCTAGAGAATATCGTATCAAGACGGCCTTTGCCATGAGCTCATGGACTGACTTAAAGGAGTCACTTTACGCTCAAAATACACCTCGTCTCTTTTGGACAAAGTTCTTAGTAAACTCAGGAAAGCTACTTGGAAATCTCGATCCAAGAATTCCAGAATTATTAGATGAAGTTTTAGAAGGAAATGAAGAAGGGTTTAAAAAGTGGGTTCAAAATCGAAGCCTCAATGACAACCTTGGTATGATTAATCTTCTAAGAAAGCCTGTCTACTTTGCTAATAACTTTAGTGATAATCTTTTTCAGCCAAATGCCCTAATTAAAACATTTCACAAACTAAGAGGACCTAAGGTCTTAGACCTAAGCCAAGGCTCACATGCAACAGCAGAGCTGCCAGGCCTCTTTGGATTACAAAATTATGTCTTTGATAAAATGAGTTCATGGTTTAAGTATTGGTTACAAAATGACAAGACAGCAAAAGACTTTGAGTTAGGAAAGATTGTTGTTCAACCAAGCGTCTATAAAGAAAGAGAGATTCAATCTTATTATCAGGTACCAAAGAGACTTTATCTTCATCCAAGAAGAATTACTCGAGGTGGCCTCTCGCCTTATCCATATCTCTTACCAGCTCAAAGCGATAGCTTTATGGCAGGACTTGATACAGGAGCCAGCACAGGAGTTCCATTTCTTTCGGCCATATTAGACGCTCATTTTGAAGTGCCTACGATAAAGTATCCAAAATTAAATAATTTAATAAATAGTATAAGATATCAAACTGATCGCTTCGAAGAAGGCCTTAAATTAAGAGGAATCCCGCGCTTAAAATTAAATGTAGAAGTTAGTTCTACTCCTTATCAACTCATCGCCTATATTTACGATGTATCACCGACAGGAATAGCAAAGCTAATAACTCATGGTGCTTATACTGGTAAATCACCACAGGAGAGAATTAATATCGAATTAGTTGCTACTGCCTATGATATTGAAGCTGGTCATCGCCTGGCCATTATCATCGACACTCAGGATCCTCTTTATGAAGAACCTAATAATAAGCTTTATAAAGTTAATTTAAACTTTGATTTTAAATCACAATCTTATTTAGAAATAAAAGGTTGGAAATAAGAAAGGCTCCCTACGGAGCCTTTTATTTTAGCTTAATTTTTCAAATGCTTTTAAGATATCTTTTCTTGTAATCATTCCTACTAATTTTCCATCATCAACAACAGGAATTCTTTTAAGGTGCTTTGACATCATTAATTCAACAACGCCATTTAGAGTATTTTCACTTGTTACTGTAACAACATTATGACTCATTACATCTGCTAAAGTCTTATTCTTAGACTTCTTATATACATCTTCAACATCTGTAAGATTAAAGTCTTGTCCAAATAGTCTTTTAATAGACACAAGAGCATGTGGGATCTCAACTTCTCTACTAATAAAGTCAGACTGAGTTACGATTCCAGTCAGAGTCCCCTCATCATTTACGACAGGCATAACACTTATACCTAGTTCAATCATTTTTTTAGCAGCGTCACCAACTGTCTGTGATTCAGTACAAGTTGTTACATCTTTAGTCATAAAATCTAAAACTTTCATATTCACCTCATTTGAGTTTTAATGCACCCCTATTTTAACTCAAACTCTTGCTTTATTCCACATTTATGAACACAGGCACCAAAGTAGCATTTTTTCCTGACAAATATCTTACAATTACCTGACCAAATAACACTACAATTAAATTGACACGGATACCGACTGACTTTAAGCTATTCTAATACGTCGAGAATTGTGCCAAGGAGTTAACTAGCTAATGCTAATTGTATATATCGTAATCTCAATTGGGGTTTCATTTCTGTGTTCCATCATGGAGGCCGTTCTTCTCTCAATTACTCCAAATTTTATTCTCGCTTCAGTTCGTCAAAATAAGGGATTTGCTAATTCTCTAAAGAAATATGCATCAAATAAAGACGAAGCGATTTCAGCAATCTTAACTTTAAATACTTTTGCTCACACTCTCGGTGCAGCAGGTGTAGGTTCTGAATCCATTCAACTTTTCAAAGAAATGGGAATCACTGGGGCAAACCTAGAGTTTTATCTATCTGCTGTATCTGTTGTCTTAACACTGGCCATTCTATACTTATCAGAAATTATTCCCAAGTCACTTGGCCACCAACATTGGAAAAGTCTAACTCCATTCTTACTAAGAGTCTTACCTCCACTTATTTTCATTCTAAAGCCTGTTCTTGTTATTTCAATGGGCCTGATGAAGTTCTTTAAAAATGAGCCCTCTCATACGATGAGTCGAGAAGAAGTCGAGTCGATGATTGAGCTGGGCGTACAGACAAAAGCACTTGCAAAGGATGAGGGTGAATTCTTACGTGAGTCTCTATTGGCATCTCGTAAAACGATCGATGAAGTCATGACACCGGCCAGAAAGGTTTTTATGGTTAAAACGACTTCAACTATTAAAGAAGTATATGACTTAAAGGCACCAGTAACTCGTATTCCATGCTTTGGTGAAACAGTGAACGATATTTGTGGCTATATTCATAAAGAAGATATCGCAAAGAATGTCATTGAAGAAAATTGTGATAAGCAATTATTTGAAGTGGATATTATGCGACCGATTTCTATAGAAAATTGTCGCACTCCTCTTCGAAGTCTATTTAAGAAATTTATTCGCGGAAAAGAACATATTGCCATGGTTTCAGATGAGTATGGAACAATTCTTGGTGTCATCACTCTTGAAGATATTGTGGAAACATTCTTTGGTATTGAGATTATGGATGAGTTTGATGAAGTTGAAGATCTCCAGGAGCAGGCAAAAGAAGAAATAAAGGCCGAAGTGAAAAAAAAGGAGCACAGTTAAGTGCTCCTCCTAAGGAAGAAAGAGAGTTTATTCCTTAAAACTGAGAGGCATTTTGAGGTATCTTACCCCATTGGCCTGTGGACGAGGCATATGCCCGCCACGAATATTTACTTGAATACTTGGTAATAACAGCTTTGGTGCACTTAGAGTCTTATCACGACTTGTTCTAAAGTTTACGTACTCTTCACGTGTAGTATCTTCTTTTAAATGAATATTACTCTTCTTATTCTCACCAATGGTACTCTTATACTTAAGCTCACGGCCACCTGGCTGATAGTCATGTCCCGTATATACATTAGTATCATCTGGTAATGCATATAGCTTATTCTTTACAGAATCATAAAGTGCATTTGCATCTCCACCAGGAAAGTCACAACGGCCAGTACCATAATCTGGCATAAAGAGGGCATCTCCAGTAAAGACATTATTGCCAATGACAAATGAAGAACACGCTGGAGTATGGCCGGGAGTAAAGATCGTACTAATCTCAATAGAGCCTGCATGGATAGGTTTATCTTCATGCAAGAACTTATCAAAATCCTCTAGCTTTAGCTCCTCTAGCATATTGAAATGTTTTCCAAAAACATCTTGTACAATTTTTATATTTTCATTTATTGCAACTTTAACGTTTGGAAAAAAGTCTTTTAACTTTAAAGCTCCAGTTAAGTGATCTGCGTGAGCATGAGTTTCAAGAACATAATGTAGCTTAAGCCCTGCATCTTTAATAAAGTTCGTAACTTTTTCAACTGATTCAAAGCTTATAGAAGATGATGCCTGATCATAATCAAGAACTGGATCAATTATAACTGCATCCTTCGTTTCTTTATCGTAGACGACATAAGTAAGGGTATAAGTTAGTTCATCAAAAAATGTTTCAATTTTTAAATTATCCATAAGTTCCTCCTACACTAGAATAAATAAATTTCTAGTAAAAGACATTGATTCCCATCAATGTTTAAGAAAATTTTATCTACTATACTAATTAAAGGAGGAATAATTCATGGCCTATCTACTCGCACTTATAGCTGGAACAACTTTAGGACTTCTCGGAGGAGGAGGATCAATTCTAGTGGTTCCCATTCTAGTCTACATTGTTAAAGTTGACCCTAAAATTGCAATTACAATGTCTCTTGCTATTGTCGGTTTGACTGGATTCATGGGGACATTCCGTCATTATAAGAATGGAAATGTACTTGTGAAGTTGGCCTTTCAATTTGGTGCCATGACCATGCTTTCAACGTATCTTGGAACCTACTTAGCAAAGTTTCTAACTGGTCAGATGCAATTATTTATCTTTGCTGGAATTATGCTTCTTGCTTCAATTTCAATGCTTAAAAATGGTAAAGAAGTTAAAATTAAAAATACATCTAATTTAACTATATTCTTAGCGGCCAGTGTCGTAGGAATTGTCACAGGTTTAATTGGTGTTGGAGGTGGTTTTCTTATTGTACCAGCTCTAGTGAACTTCTTTCATGTAGACATGAAAAAAGCAGTGGGTACTTCCCTTCTCATTATTGCAATAAACTCATTGATTGGATTTGTAGGAAATATTATTAACTCCCCTGGCCTAGAACTTGATTATCAATTTATTGCGATTTTCACAGCTCTTGCAATTGTTGGATCTCAAATAGGATCAACACTTACTCATAAATTGCCACAAGAGAAGCTAAAAAAGATTTTTGGCTACTTCTTAATTGTAATGGGTGCTTTTATGATTATTCGCGAAACTCTTCTTTAACTTATAAAGATACTTTTTCATAAGAAGAGAATAGAGCTTTACCACAACTTCAGGTTTAGCATTAAAGCCAAAAGTTTCTTTAATCATACGTTTATCAAAATCAACAACATAAGAAAAAGTTGTTCCATTTTGTGTTTCTTCAAATAAGCGGTTACTTCTTAAAAAATATGGATTTGATTTTACAGTCTCAAATAGTGCCTGATGAGGAAAGTCTAGCTTAATTAGCTCAGTTGTCGTTATAAAATGCTTTCTTATTCCAATCCAAGCATCTTCCCTAAAAACACTTCCTTCTTTAAGATGACGTGTATTCGTTGTCATCTCATTTACTTCACTTCTCCAAATATGATCGTTCATAGGATCTGCAACAAATTCAAAGACCTCTTCAATAGGTGCATCGATTTCAATACTTCCTACAACTTGAACAGTCTCAATTGCATATGTAAATGTTGATATTAATAGGGCCACTAAAATATAGTTAAGATTTTTCATGCTAAAATGATGGCAGGCTTAGCGAGATGTGGCAAGTTTCCCAAACAAATGTAAGAATAATTGAATAATGGCCACACTTAAGAAAGCACTCAGCCCTAGCGCCCCTCCATAACCTTTTAACAGGGGGACCAAATAATGAAAGAAAATTGCAAATATGATTGAACTAATCGTTACAGTGATATTGTGCATTCGACTAGGACAACTCATTCCCACAAAAGAGGCGCCAAAGAAGACAATGGATAATAATTCATAATTTGGTGTTAACAAATAAAGAATACCATATGCAATAAGACTTAAAAGAGCTGATGATCTTATTATTCCAAACGCTTTAAGTTGTGAAAGCTGAAATGTTGAAATTCCTGCAATAATAGAAATAATTATTGAAGAGATCATATAATACTTCCCTTAATTAAATAAAAGAGAGCAACACTCACAAAAGCGATAGTACCGAGTTTTCCACCAAAGCCTTGAAAAAGTTTGAGTGAGTAGAGATAGATTACAGCTCCAATTAATGAAATCCCAAATATCTCCCAATAATTAGAAACTAATTCACTAGAACACATCCCTGCAAAGCTTCCACTATAAATGGCCGCACGCATATTTGAATTCACAGGAAGAAAACTTCCAATAAGTCCCACAGAAGCAGATGCTAAAACGGGAGACCAACCGGCCTTTGAATGGAGGATAAAACAAAAAAGGCATCCTAAAAAGAATGCCCCTAGCTTATATAGAAATCGAATTCTCATGCTCTACTATCTTAGAGCATCGCTCTTAGTTTTCCAATACGTATTGGAAAATAAGAGGTGCAACAATCGTTGCATCAGATTCAATAATAAACCTTGGAGTCTTAGAAGATAATTTTCCCCAAGTAATTTTCTCGTTTGGTACAGCTCCAGAATAAGAACCATAACTTGTTGTTGAATCAGAAATTTGGCAAAAGTATGACCAAAGAGGAACATCATCTTCCATATCTTGATTAAGCATTGGAACAACACATATTGGAAAATCTCCTGCAATTCCACCACCGATTTGGAAGAAGCCAATTCCGCTATCGCCACAATTTTCTGGATACCACTTAGCAAGGAACATCATATACTCAATTCCATTTTTAACGAGTGACGGCTCAAGCTCTCCTGTTAGACAATAAGAAGCAAAGATATTTGCTGTTGTTGAATCTTCCCAACCAGGAACGATAATTGGTAGGTTCTTTTCACAAGCAGCCATCATCCAAGAATTCTTAGCATCTGTTTCAAATTCTTTGGCAAAGTCTTCTCGGCGAAGGATACGATATAAGAAATCGTGTGGAAAAAGCCTCTCACCTGCTTTTGCAGCATTTGACCACTCTTCAAAAAGATATTTTTGTAACTTTCTAAAAGCTGTTTCCTCAGGAATACAAGTATCTGTTACACGGTTAAAGCCTTGTGCAAGTAGCTCCTCTTCTTCCTCTGGACTTAGGTCTCTATAATTTGGAATACGCTTATAGTGATTATATGCGATTAAGTTCATGATATCTTCTTCAAGGTTTGCACCAGTACAAGAGATTATTTGAACTTTATCTTGGCGGATCATCTCAGCAAGACTGACACCTAACTCAGCTGTACTCATAGCACCAGCAAGGGTTATCATCATCTTCTTACCACTCTTTATATGATCGACATATCCTTTAGATGCATCAACTAATGAAGCGGCATTAAAGTGACGATAATTGTTGCTGAAAAATTGGGCCATTGTGCTCATAATAATTCTCCTGAGAAAGCCTAAATAGAACGAGACTTATTACACCATATTATGGATTCAAGTCTACATAAATTAATCAAAAATATTATAATTTGAAGAATACATTAGACCAAAGACTTTACTGCCTGAATTAGAAGTACTCTTTTCATCTTCAAAATAGATTCCAAAGATTGGACTTGTCTTTCGATTGGCCAATTTAAAGCCAAACGAGAATTGATAAGTGCGTCCGGTATTTACCTCGTCTGTTGACTCATTGACGGTATCAATTTGTCGATACTGTAGCCCAAAAAGATATGAATAAGTCGATCCTTTGAATAACTTATTTGTAGGTAGCTTAAGCTCAGGTGAACGCAGGCCAAATTTTATCAATACATCATCAGAGAAGTTGGCCCTATTTCGATCTTCATTTCTCGAAATATTAATATCAATATTTTTCAGATCATAAAATAGATCAACAGAGGGTGCCCAGCTAGCACTTAAATAACTATAGCCTAAATTTAGACTTGTATTACTTTCATAATCTGGCTCATTTTCACTTTTCAAGCGAACAACATCACCACTACCATCTTCAAGTAGGAATGTTTCGGTTCTTGAGGAAGAGGAATACCTAATACCAGGAAAGTCCAAACCTGCACTAAAGAAATGCCTCTCTTCTTTATAAGATGCACTTATAATCGAATTAATAATGATAAATTTTGTAATATTATTAGTTGTTTGAAGAAAAGTGTTACCACCGCTTACCCCTTCAAAGGTTGAAAAGGTTTTACTACCTTGTATCTCAAGGCTGAAGCTTGCCCCCAGTGAGAACCTTTCATACTTTTTAGCAACAGAAATCCCAAGAACTGTTTCTTCAAATTGCACATTGGCCTTACCGCCGCCACTAATACTTTGAATATTCAAGTCAAATTGCCCGTTATTTGTACCAGAATAAGTTACAAAATTTGTAAATGTTAAACCAAAGAGCTCCCCAGCAAACCCGGTGAAGTATGGAATGAACTGACTCTCAAAACTACTTCCCGTCCCTTCAAGTTCACTATCTCCAATTGAGCTAATCTCTTGTCGCGTATAAATTAGACCAAAGTAAATCTTTATATCGTCATATTTAGTAAAGGCCGTGGCAGATGGAAAAACCAGTGCGGCCCCAATATCACCCGGACGTGATGTCGTATTTCCAAGAAATCCAGACTCGTGACCAATTGGAAGTCCCAAGCAAGAAAAGCAAATAAACGTAAGTATTAGTAACTTATGAGAATTCATAGACAAAATTAAAACACTCAAAGTAAACAAAGTCTATTTACCATAAAAATTAAACTTTATTGTTGAAGTAACACAGTGTTTGAGGTATCAAACCAATGTTTCAAAACATAACCTTTTGTACAAGCAATATAACAAACAAAGGATCTAACAATGATTAAAAAGTCTATCTTATCGATTTCACTAGGTTTTGGCCTAAGTATCTCTGCAGCTACGACAACACAAACTGTAATTAATAATTATGCTGATCTCGTTTACAGCACTTATTCTGACTCACTTGATAGAGCTGTTGTTCTTCAAGAAGACGTTGAATTCTTTATTTCAAATCCAGGAGTTATGACTCTAGAGATGGCCAGAGAATCATGGAAGCAAGCAAGAGCTCCATATGGACAATCTGAAGTTTTTAGATTCTACAATGGACCAATTGATAGTGATCAAGGCCCAGAGGGACTTTTAAATGCATGGCCTCTAGATGAAGCATATATCGATTACGTTGAGGGTGCTCCAAATGCAGGTATCGTAAATAATGTTGCTGACTATCCTGTAATTACGAAAGACCTACTTTCTTCTTTAAATGAATTAAATGGTGAGAAGAATATCTCAACAGGATATCATGCAATTGAATTCCTACTTTGGGGACAAGACCTTTCTGCAACTGGTCCAGGTAATCGCTCATATACTGACTATGTAATTGGCCTTGGGCAAAATGCTCAAAGACGTGCAACTTACCTATCTGTAGCAACTGATCTACTTATTGACCATCTTCAAACTCTTGTTGATGCATGGGAGCCTAATAAGAATAATTATAGAGCTGAATTTGTAGCTAAGAATCAAAAAGAAGCTCTTAATAATATCCTAGCAGGAATGATCTATATGTCAGGTGATGAATTATCTGGTGAAAGAATGTTCGTAGCTTGGGAGACAATGGGACAAGAAGATGAGCACTCATGTTTCTCAGATATGACTCACATGGATATTCAGTGGAACTTCTGGGGTGTCGCAAATATCCTAAAAGCAACAGGAATTCTAGGCCTAACTGAAAACACTGTATTATCAGATGCAATTAATACTCGAGTTGCAAAGATCAACAAAATGCTAGCAGGTCTCCCTGTACCATTTGATCAAGCAATTCTTGATGAGAATGCGAGAGTTGATATCCTAGCTTCTATTGAAGAAATGGAAGAGCTTGCCATTGAACTTGTTGAACTATCTGAAGAATTAGAGACTCCAGTACAGTGGTAAGAAGTTTAATCTTAACATTTTTCTTTGTATTATCTTTTAATACATACCCCAGTGAAAAGTTCCCGGCCGGTGCCGGGACTACACTGGACCTTTCAGTTAATGCCTTCTCTCATCCAATGGCGGGAACCAGAGGAATGCTTCGTCGCTACTTTCAAACTGGAAATAGCTTCTTTAAAGGAGCATGGGTTACGGCCCCTTCATCAACTCCTCTACGAGACGGACTAGGCCCAATCTTTAATGCGACATCTTGTACTGCATGCCACTTTCTCGATGGCCGAGGTCGTGGATTACCTGAGACTGACGGGCCGACAGATATTTCTCTTCTCTTTCGTCTTAGACAGATAAAAGAAAATGGAGAAGTCATTGAGCATGAAAAATACGGTGGCCAATTTCAGCCACATAGTATCGAAGGTGTTAAAGGCGAAGGTGAAGTCTTTGTTAAATTTGAAACTATCATTGGAAGTTTTGCAGATGGCGAAACTTATGAATTAAAGAAACCAAATTATATCTTTAGAAAATTATCTCAAGGTAAATTAGGTGATAATACCATAATTTCTCCACGAGTTGGGCCACAAATGATAGGCCTAGGCTTATTAGAAAATATTAAGGAAGAAGATATCCTTGAAAAAGCTGATCCTGAAGATAAAGATGGTGATGGGATTTCAGGTCGAGTAAATCGAGTCTTCTCGATTGTCGAACAAAGAGAAGTACTAGGAAGATTTGGGTGGAAAGCAGGAAAGCCTAGTCTTCTTGAGCAAAACGCAGCGGCCTTTGTTGGAGATATAGGAATTACGAGTTATCTTTTCCCAAAAGAAGAATGTACTTACGTACAACTTGATTGTGAAGAAAAGAAAACTAAAAGTGATATTTCAAAGCACCTTTTAAATCGCGTAACAGAATACACTCAACTTCTATCAGTTCCAGTAAGAAGAAACTTTGATGACCCAAGAGTAAAAAGCGGTCAAAAGATTTTTAATCAAATTAGTTGCCAAGCTTGCCACACTCCAAGTTATACAACTGGAAATCAGTCAAAGTTTAAAGTCTTAAATAATCAAAAGATATATCCTTATACAGATATGCTTCTACACGATATGGGCGATGCCCTGGCAGATGATATCAGAGAGTATAAGAATGAAGCTCAAGCAACAACAAGAGAATGGAGAACTCCTCCTCTTTGGGGTCTTGGCCTGATAAAGAAGATAAATGGGCACACTCGTTTTCTTCATGATGGAAGAGCAAGAAATCTAAAAGAAGCAATTCTTTGGCACGGTGGCGAGGCACAAAAGGCCAAAGAAAAATTTTTAAAATTAAAAAAGTCGGATCGAGAAGATCTAATTAAATTCCTAAGGAGCCTATAATGAAGAGAATCATTCTATTAGCAACAATTCTAACTAGTAGCGTTTTTGCACAAATATGGCCTCTACCAGCAGGTACAACATATATTGTAAAAGGTACGGGCTTTGATTGTGGAAAATTCATTCGTCGTTATAAGGTTGAATATACTCAAACACCAAAAGTCTTTTTAGAAAGAGGCATTAATTTTAATCTACTAACTGCAGATAAAGACCTAAATACTTTTTCAATTGAAACAAGCTGGTCAACAAATAACGGACAACTCTGTCAATTTGGACTTTTCTTTAACCGAGCAAGAGAAACCAGAACCCTTGATCTCGATTATACGATGTCACAAACTGATGGTGATTCTAAGTCTTGTTTAGAAAATGAAGAGCTTTTAAAGAGTAAACTTCAATCCGCTACTTATACAGCATCAAAACGTGGTATTCGATATATAGCAGTGGATATCTTAAATGAAGAAAATAACGTATGTGACGAAAATCGAGTTAGACTTATTTTTGACCGTAGAGCTCAATAATCAAGAAACGGCCTGCTGGTCATTTAAGTCTGGCAGGCGCATAACAAAGCGAGTATTCTCACATTCTGCATCATAGAAGAACTCTCCCCCATAATTAGAAATAATATTAGAACAGACAGTAAGACCTAGACCGGCCCCTCTCTTATCTGCTTTTGTCGTAAAGAAAGGCTCCATCAGCCTTGATTGATCCTCTTTCTTTATTCCATTACCGGAATCAGTAATTGAAATCTCAACATAACTCTTATTATCTCTTAGATAAACCCTTTCAGCTTTAAGTGTAATCCATCGATTATCTTTTTTTGATATTAGCTCATCAAAAGAGTTATTAAGTAGGTTTAAGAGCATCTGCCCAATTTGAACAAGTGAGCCATAAACCTTAAGTTCGGGATCAACCTCCACATTGAAAGTGATATCATATTCCTTAAACCTTTCTTGGCAAAGAGAGTTAACATCTTCAATCGATTCCATTAATAAGAAGTTTTCTTTCTTAGACTTTTCACCGTCTTTAGATAAGTGTTTTAAACCTTTTATAATTTTAGATATACGAGATACAGTTGTATTTATTCTATTGATTTGCTTGAAGTTACTTTCAACATTAGTTCTCTGTTTTACTCGACCAGCAGTTAAGTCAATAATTGCTAGAGGGTTATTAATCTCGTGTGCGATTCCACTGGCCATCTCACCCATTGTAGCGAGCCTAGCGGAGTTAACAAGCTTTGATTGCTGATCAATTAATTGCTTAGTTCTCTCTTGTACTTTTTCTTCAAGAATATTATTGAGAGTGATTAAGCTTTCTTTGAATTCTTTTTGCTTAATAGAAAAATAATAGAGCACGCCACTACTTATAAGAAGAACGATAAATGACAATAGAGTCAACCAAAATTCTTTCTTATAACTAGTGTATAAATTATAAAGCTTCCCGCGATGGTAAATGACCCTTGCATTTGATGGGATCCTTTTAAAGTCGATATTATATTTCTTTAAAAGTTCAGAGTCGAGAATCAAAGGATTTTGTGGGTTTTTAATAATAGGAATATCTTCGACTTTTTTTCCACTTAGATAATCATTGGCCATTTTTGCCATTGATTTACCTTGCTCGAAACCACTTACAACATGGCCACCAGCAAGGCCATAATTTAGATAAAAATCAGTAAAGCCATAGACAGGAAGAGTTGAGTTGCGACTTATATTACTTATGACATCGCGAAATCGAGCATGTTGATTAAGGCGATCACGTGAATACCCTCCATAGAATACAACCGCATCATCTTTAAAGTTGCGACACCTCTTATAAAGTTCTTCAAAACTTAAGTCTTCAATATATTCTACTTCATATTGCGAAAGAAAAGGTTTAACACCATCTTCAAATTGCCCTTTGAAATATCTACCTGATGGAGTGTGCTTTGTATTGATAAAGATTATCTTCTTGGCATTTGGCTGTAGTCTTAAAGCAAGTTCGATATTCTTTTTAACATCTAGAATTGAGAGAATCCCTGTAAAGCTTTTATCTCTCTTATAAAGCTCACGCTTTCTCTTATCAAAACCATTAATACCACTAAAAATAATTGGAGCGTTATTAAAAATTTCTTTTCGATACTTTAAAGCGAAATCAAGAGCATAATCATCAGTAGTCGCAATCAAATCAACACTAAGAGTTTTAAACTTATTAAAATATAAGTTCTTTAATGACTGATCAAAATCATCTCCATAAAAGCGCTTACTATCGATATACTCGGTAAAAAAATCAACCATTCCATGCTTTGATGAATCAATATTACTCTTAAAGCCCTTGGCAATTTTTTCTGTCCAATCATTTTCTTGGTTATAAGAATGCAAAACGACAATATTCAGATCCCCTCTGACTTGAGCATGCAAAGAGCTTGAAATAAAAATAAAAAGGAATGTGAGCAAAGTCTTTAAATGAAGCACCTATAAATAATAACACTTTATCCTATAAATGAAATGCTTAAGTGTTAAAAATCTAGTGTTAATCTAGGAGATAGAAGGTATTTGAATGACAAATCTCGTATTAGAGGATGATGTATCAACAAATAGACGCCCGCGGTGATGCTCGATAATATTCTTACAAATACTTAAGCCTAAACCAGTCCCCTTCTTATCAACTTTCGTTGTAAAAAACGGCTCCATTATGCGCTCACGTATCTCTTGAGGAATCCCATCTCCGGAGTCAGTTACTGAGATTTCCACCATGTCATTATCTCTTTTCCCTTCTAATTTAATCCAACGCTTTCCTTCACTTTCTACCAATTCATCAAAGGCATTATTTAAAAGGTTTAGAATTACTTGTGATATCTGAACAGCGCCACCAGTAACCTTAAGATCATTTGCGATATTTACCTTGAAATCAATTTCATTCTCTTTGAACCTTGCCTGACAGATTGAGATAACATCATCAATGGCCTCACGTATATTTACGAGCTCAGGAGAAAGTGAATCATCTTCTTTTGCTAATTGCTTTAGTCCTTGAATAATCTTTGTAATTCTCTGAACTGTATCTTTAATTTTCTGGGCCGACTTTTCAACTAATTCGTTATCCGCATTCTGTTTTAAACGGTGGGCCGATAGATCAATAATAGTAAGAGGGTTATTGATCTCATGAGCTATTCCACTTGCCATTTCACCAATAGAAGCTAGTTTTGCAGAGTTAATAAGTTTGGATTGCTGCTCAATAAGCTGCTTTGTTCTATCCTCAACTCTTTTTTCTAATTCTTCATTAATACGCAGAACTGCTTTCTTATGATTTTTTTGCTGATTAAAATAATATGAAAGGATAAAAACACTTGAGATTAGACTTATAAATGAAAAGAGAATAATCCAAAACTCAATTGTATATTCTTGATAAAAGTTTTGAAGTTTATTCTTCTGGTTAATAATTTGTGCATTCTCAGGAAGTTTAGAAATATCAATATTGTATTTAACAATCTTTTGATAATCAAAGAGGATTGGAGCTGGTGCCTTTAAAACGATAGGCAATTCATCGACATTGCGTCCCCCTATAATATGATTGGCCAAAATTGCAGCTTGCTCTCCATAAACCTCGCTACTTACAAAGTAGCCTCCAGTTAATCCATGAGGTAAATAGTATTTCAAAAAACCATAAATTGGAATTCCTGCGTAACCACTCATACTTTCTAAGCTTTTTTCAAAGTTTAGAAAAGTACCATTCTTATCACGTGAGAATGCTCCAAACAAAATAAAAGAATTTTCATCTAGTTCACCAAGCTTCTTATATAAGTCTTGTATTGCATAATCTTCAAGATAAACGATTTCCTGTGAAGGCTTAAACTCTTCAAAAGCTTTTTTAAATTCTTGTTTTAAATAGAGACCTGAATTTTCATGTATAGAGTTTAAAATATAGATCTTTTTAGCTTTAGGATGAATCCTTAAGCCTGTTTTTACCATCTTTATAATCTCAAATGATTCGACAACACCAGTGTAGCCACCTACTTTCTCATATTCATCAAATCTCTTATCATTAATTCCATTTAGGCCGGTAAATACGACAGGTGCATTTCTAAATATTGAGCTTCGATTCTTCATAGCAAAATGAAATGCATTATCATCAGTAGTAATAATTAAATTAATCTTAGTCTTTTGATATTTTTGTTTATAAAAATCTTCCAAGCTTTTTAGGTAGTCCTGTGAAGAGCGCCTTTTTGTATCCATATACTCGGAGTAAGTAATTATTCTATAGTTTTCATCATCTATATTCTTACGAATGGAGTGATCTAATTGTGAAGTCCAAGAACTATCAGGAGAATACGAATGAAGTATTAAAATATGAAAGGAGTCGGCCGCCTTGGAAAACACCTGACTAGAGAAAACAAAGAACAAAAATATTGAATATAAAGTTACTTTTAAATTAACCACTCTTATTTTTATCATTTTAAACAACTTTTGTACCCATAAATCGCCATTCGCACAGCGTCAATACAAGTTAAACTGGACGTCACATAATGGACCTATGACTTATGATGAATTCTTATTAAAGATTAAAGAGTGCGACACACTGCAAATAATTGGGCCAATGCTGAACGATGCTTCAATTTTAAATAGTGAGCTAGCTTCTATTTATGTTGATGGTGGCCTAAACTACTACCGGCCATCTAAAGTAGCCTCTCTTTCTATTGGTGATAATGATTCAAATATAAGTGATTTTAATATTGATATAAGACTTAATCCTGAAAAAGACTTATCCGACTTAGATGCGGCGCTAGAACTGATTCCCAAGAATATTACAAATTTGCACTTCTTTGGCTTTAGTGGCGGAAGAGCCGATCACCAACTCTTTAATTTAGGCTCTATTCATCATTTTTTAAAAGATAGTAAAAATCGACGTATTTGTTATATCGATAGCAAGATTCAAGTTGTATCAGCTGGACATCATATAATAAAACAAGACGGGCCTTTTTCAATTATTAGCCTAGAAAAGCAAAAAATTAAAATTTATGGTGAGTGTAAATATAAATTACGAGATTGGACTAGTGTTGAAGCGCTAAGTAGCCTTACTCTTTCAAATATTGGAAATGGAGAAGTCCACTTAGAAAGTGAACTTCCCCTTTTCATCTACCTTGATTAGTGTGAAGACTTATCACTGCTATCGGCAAATAACTTCACGAAGCTTTCATTAGCATCCGATACATTTATTCGCTTTGACTTGTTCTCAGCGCTTTTTGGTAAAGCTAAATATAAGATACCATCTTGCATTTGAGCTTGAACCTCATCACGATTTATTGTCTGAGGAACAGTGATACTTCGAGAGATTCTTCTTGTTTCTCCCCCACCATTTTCAAATAATGTTTTACGAGTTGCTTCAATTGTAACGAGTCCATTATCGACTTGAATATTCAAGTCTTCCTTTTTTACTCCAGGCATATCAACACTTAGTAAATAAGCATTATCCGTTTCTTTCATTTCACCAAAGCCTGCACTTTCACTTGAAAGACCACGTCCCTGCCAAATATCCTCTAAACCATTGATCATCTCTCTGAAGTCGCTATCAATTGAATCTCCAGAAAAAAAGCTCGATGCGAGATTGGAATTTCTACGTGGAATAATTGAACGTCTCATCATATTCGCCTCCTAGTTTTAAATTAATAAGACGATTGAGATTTTAGCACTGTGAAAAAAGGTACTAAACTTAAGAGATTTTTAAATGATTCAAATAATTATTAAATGACCTCATGACCCATAAATGAACAACTGCTTGTGTATAGCGATAAAGATACCAAGGTAAATATGGCCTAAATTCATTAACCGATACTATTGTGTAGCGTCCTTCGGCAACAGCGCGAAACTCGAGCCAGCCAGTATTCTTTGAGCCAGACAATAGACCTCCTACAATATGAAATTTAACTCGATTAAGGTTTGAGGTATTTGAGATTTTCTTAAGAGCAAGTAGAGACTTTTTTAACCCTATCAATTTGAATTTAACAATCTCATCATCTTGCTCCACATAAACAATCGAGTGAATATAGCGTGGAAGCCAATTCATATACTCTTGGGCCACTCTTTGCATATCTAAATGAGACGGATTGTCTAAGCGCTGAATTGATCGGACATTCTTATGTTCAAACCGACGCTTTTTATAGCGTTTTGATTTTTCAAACTTATTAGTTGAGATCTTCTCTAGCATAGACTTATATGTTGGATAATTTATACAGTCCTTAATATCTTCATTCACCTCAACTACTGGTAAATGACATTTAAGGCTATCCACAAGAGGAGCAACTAATTCAAAAGGGGCCTCACCAAAAGTACTTACCCACCATTTTGAAAGGCTTAAATAATTAATTGGAACAGGTATCATTAGACACTTCTTTCCAATATGAGTGGCCGTCTCTCTTATTAATTGTTCATAAGTGACCTTTTCACCATTAACAATATTAAGGCACTTATTATAGAACTTTGGGTTGCCTACTACTTTTTTGAAAATATCTGTTAAGTCATCTATATAAACAAGCTGAGTACGACTCTTTGTCCAGGATGGCAGAATCATTGCAGGAAGGTTTAGAACAAGATTTTTTAAAATTTCAAAAGAAGATCCACCATTTCCAACAATCATTCCCGCTCTTAAAATTGTCGTAGGGATTTTACAAGTCTGGAAAACTTCTTCAACTTCTAAACGACTTTTTAAGTGAGTACTTGTTTCTCCATCCGGAACTAGCCCACCAAGATAAACGATCTGCTTTACATTATTTTTTACACAGGCCTTAGCAAAGTTATCTGCTAATACTAAATCTGTATCTTGAAAACTTCCTTGAAAAAATTTTGATGATGGCAGCATTGAATGGACAAGATATACTGCAACATCAGTATCTTCTAGAGAATCTTTAATACTCTGGTAAGAGAAAAGATCACATGACCTCCACTCAAAACTCGCCTCATTCGGACGATTAGAGGAACTACGTGAGCGGCCAAGGCCTCTAACATCATGAATCCCATTAAGTTTTTGAATAAGATGATGACCTATAAAGCCAGAAGCACCAGCGATAGTAATTTTCATTATTAAAAGATATCATAAAAAAAGCCTAGGCAATACCTAGGCTTAGTTAATTTATGTCGAATGAATTGATTTTAAGAAATTATGACTCTAGCATCATCTCATCAGAGCTCTCTTCTTCTGTTGATTCCTCTTTAGCAGGTGGTCGACATATAGCAATAACTTCTTCCATGTCCATCATTGCCTCAACCTTCTTAGGTAACTTCATATCAGCTACGGTTAAATTCTCCGCAATATCAAGCCCTGAAACATCAATTTCAACCTTTGCAGGCATATCCTTTGGAGTACCGCTAAGAGTGATATTATCGTGCATTAAAACAAGCACACCACCTTTCTTGCGTCCAGCTGGTTCCCCCATTGCAACAATAGGTACTTCAACCTCATTTGTTTCACCTTTAGGTAATTCAACAAGAGAGAAGTGAACAAGTTCCTTTGAAACAGGGTCTCTTTGTATTTCTTCAAACTTTACAAAGATAGTACGTTTCTTTGACTTAACTTCATAGACCTCACCTGTTTTACTGATGGCCTTTTTAAGGTCTAATTCAGATGCTCTAACAGGAGTATTCTCAACATTTGGTCCATACATTGTCCCTGGGATTAATCCCATATCACGTAATTCGTGAGTCTTTGTATGTAGATCACGATCTTCTATTTTTAGTTGAGTTAATTTATTAGTCATTTTGCTCATAACCATCCTTTTTTTTGTTGAACGATTTCTATTTGTTAGTAATAACCTAACGCAATTAGACTTATAAATTAAATGCATATAAGATTATGGATATATAATGTTAAATCTATATAGGTGCTTCATGTATAAGATCAATTTCAATCATCTCAAGTACTTCCTGACAATTGCAGAAGAGGGCTCAATTGTTAAAGCTTCTAAGAAGCTTAATATTACTCAACCAGCACTGAGCCATCAATTGCGTTTACTAGAAGAAGATCTTGAAAAGAAATTATTTGACCGCTTGGGCAAGAAGCTCGTTTTAAACGACAATGGAATTGTCGTTATGGAATATGCGAGAAAAATCTTTCGACACTCAGAGGAGATGATTCAATATCTCAAGTCTAATAATGATGATTTTATAACAATTATAAAAGTTGGAACTGTACCATGGGTACCTAATGATGTTATCTATGACTTTCTAAAACCACTTATCATCAATCCACATTTAAAAATACAAATCTATCAAAAGGACCTCGAATCCCTTTATAAAGATATAGCAAATAACAAACTAGACTTAATCCTCTCGGATACTGAGTATACAGGCCGTTCAAAGAAGCTCATTGCTCACAAATTAAAGGCAGAACCATTAGTTTGTGTTGCAGCTTCTAAAAATAGCTTTAAGGGAAAATTTCCAAATTGCTTAAGTAATAAGAAAGTAATCAATTATCCAGAGATCTGTGTACTTGGACGCAATATTGAAGACTATTTTGAAATTAATAATCTTTCGGTAAAGATTGTTAGTGAATTTACAGACTCATCTTTAATAAAGTCTGCTGTCGAGCATGGTGGAGTTGCCGCATTTCTACCTAGAAGTGTTGTAAAGCAAAGCTTGAAAGAGAAGAGGTTGATAAAGCTTGGACAAGATAAGAATCTAGTCTTTAACTTATGGGCCATCACAAGTGGAGATATTTCAAAAGAAAATGCTCTTGCTCAAAGAATTGTAAAATATAGAGGCAGTTAAACAAGAGGTAGGTTTAGAGTTACTCGAGACCCACAATCTGGTAAGTTTTCAATTAATAATTTTGCGTTATGTTTTTCCAAGAATGAATGAACTAATTTTAAGCCAATACCAGTTCCCTTCTCACCTTTCGTTCCTTGCTTAACATGGAATGTGTTACCACTTGCAAGTCCATTGATGACAACATCAGGAACGCCTTCTCCTTGATCAACAACTTCAATCTGATATCCATTTTCATCATGTTGACCTTTGACATTAATCTTTCCACCTTCAGGAGTGAATTTGATTGCGTTGGAAATAATATTTCTAATACAAGTCTCAATCATAACGCTATCGTGATTTAGAACATAATCTTCAAGGTCGACATCAATATCAAGTTCTTTTGTCTGGGCCAATTCAATTGCAAATTCAATGGCCTTCTCAATTGTTGGCTTTATATTTGTATCTTTTGGATCATAGCCTAAACTTTCATTACTTGTTATGGCCCAAGATAAGAGGTCTCTTAAGAGATTATCTGTTTTACGAGCTGCTTTTAAAATTCTATTTTGATAGCTTTGAATTCTTTCCGTACTTAGTTCTCGATTTGAGCGTGTTACAGCTTGAGCTGAAGACATAATGACTTGAAGAGGACTCTTTAGATCATGTGCAATTGTTGAGATGACATCATCTTTAGTCTTATTCATTTCAGCAAGTCGTCTATTTGAAATATGAAAAAGTCGCCAAGCGCGATTAAACATAGAACGAAAAGCAAAGAGAACAATATTTAAAGAAACGAGAATAAAAACGCGATAGCCATGATTTGCTAAGTCTGCTTCAGGATGTAAAAGAGGAACTGTTAAAAATACTAAAAACAAGAGAACACAATTCCAAATGATGCATTTTAGTCGCCCAGGAAGCATGACATAGAATGAAGTCGTCATAATCATAACACCAGCAAGAAGTGTTGAACTTCTTCCTTGAACCATAAATGTTAGAGCAGCAACGATAATGACTGATAGAAGTTTAATATAAAAAAGATGGACCTCAACTTTTTCACTATATGCCTTATTTCTCCACGAATAAACAAAGTAGAGTCCATATGCTACAAGCCCCACTCTTAGAGCTGTAAGTATATTGGGAGAACCATAAAAGAATGTCCTTTGGTAATCAGCGAAAAGGCCAGCAAAAAGCATCAAAATACAACAAGTGAGATAAGAGTAACGAGTATAGAAAGAGTCCTTATTCCATGCATTTTCTAAATACTCTCTCTCTTCTTCAGAGTTTTTAAACTCTCCAAAGACATTTATAAATTGATCCAAAATTAAGTCCTACTGAAAAATATTTAAACTTAGTTACAATAAATTTTAATTAATGGCGACAGAAAAAATCATATCTAAGAATATTATACAATCGGGCCTAGAGGTCTCAAAGTTCTTTAATATTAGACACTTAGAGTAGTTAAGGATATGAATTATTTTGTGAAACTCACATACATGTACACGTTCATTATCAAGATTATAAGTAGTTACAAAATCATTCCCAAGACAGTCTAAATATCTAAAGACAATACTCTTTATTTACAGACTTGGAGAAGGGGACAATTTTTCCGTTTTAAATTTAGACGGCCTAGAAAATTGTTTCAAAATCCCCTAATCAAATAAGTAAAATGTTAGTTTTCCTTATGAATAATTTTCTAGCAACTCTACTATTGTCCACAGCTCTATTAAACCTAAACTCTTTTGCCAAAGAAGATCATCAAAGCTTTTTAAAAATCTCAATGGAGGTTCAACAAGAACTGCAATGTGAGAGAGAGTTTCAAATTATTAACAAAGCCTTTAAAGTTCGTTCTAAGGATTTTGTGGATTGTGAGGATGCCTTTTGGGCCGATAGGGCCATGAGTAAAGTTAAACAAATTTCAAATATATCACCTAAGGTTAATATTGAATTACTTGCAAGAGACAGTGGTGCATCCTTTGATATTGGAAGCACTATTCGCCTTCCTTTAAGACTTACCTTTTCAAATCGATGGGGACAAGTATACGACTCTCTTAGCCTAGGAACGGATGCCATCCTCTACCATGAGTATTCACATGCAATTTTTGGCGAGGTCATTGGAAAGAAGTTTTATCCACAGTTTAAGGCCATGGCAGAAAGCTTATCACGATACAAAATAGCTCTTCAAAACGCCTATGCCACAGGAAATTATGGCAACGCTGTTAAATACTACGAAAACCAGATAAAGAGACTACAAGAGAAAATGAAAACTCATCATGAAATTGAGTATTATCATTTATCATCATCGTATAATGAATTCTTTGCTGACCTTGTTGCGGTCTTAGTAACAAATAACGCTAATAGTATATTCAATGCTCTCTACTATGATGAGATGAGTGATCAGAGCTATCAAATGATTAAGCTTAGGTCTTTTGAAGATCAGTCAACAAACTACGATAATCGACTACTAAATGAGATCCATGGGGAACTGGCCCTAGCAAGACAATTTATTGGTAAAACAGTACTAAATGAGATTTTTTCAATTAGAGATGAAAAGTTAGCGAATCAGAGAAAGAAAGCACTTCTTGATAATGTTCTTAAGGCAATTGATAACCAAATGACGAAGAGAATTGAGCTTAATGACTTTGGAATTTCACCAAAGAAAAACAATGAAAAGTTAATTAAAGAGCTAAAAGAAGTTCTAAAGCTAGAAGTATAATAAGCTAAGCAAAGCTCTCGCCCATTAACGCACAACCCAATAAGAGGTTTAACTTAAAATCTTTACAAGATTAAATTGACGCTCTATGCCCCTAACATTTATTATTTTCCACAGGAATCATTTAGGAGCATTTCATTAGCATCGACTTATTTAAATACTTTTATCCAGCTTCTGCATATGACCAAGAAGATGAGTTAGCAGCTATCCAAAAGAGATATCAGGCGCGCCTTATCACTTTTTCAACAATCACACTTCTAATACACTTTATAACAATAATTTTAATTATTTTCTCTCAAATTCAATTTACGACGAATTTTATATACACTGAAGCATTAGTGATTCCATTGTGTCTATTCTCCTTATACACATATAAGAAATACGACAATCTTCTCACATATCGAGTTCTTTTATACATTACAACATTTGTACTCTTAAATTATCGTATCTATGTCATGCAATCCCACTCGACAGAATTACTGACATGGATTCTCGCATTTTTCATCGTCATGGTCTACACGACAAGCTTCAGAGTTGCCATTATTATATTGATAAGTAATGTATCGCTAATAGCTTATAATACACAATATGGTGAAGCCTACGTGTGGCTCCTACCACTAAAGTATCAATTAGTAATCCATAAGATCTATCCCACCCTAATTATTGCCTTTATCCTTCTCTATAAAAAGTTGTCAGAAGTTGCCAAAACAAATGAATTAGAAAGCTTTAATAAAAGAGACGTGATCTCAAAAATGATAATTACTTTATCTCATGAAATTAATAATCCATTGGCAATCGCAAAACTCACTGTAAATAAACTTAAAAGAAAAAGTGAAAATGAAATTATGAATAAGATGGATGAAAACCTAGATCAGATTTCTAAAATCACACATCTTATAAAAGACATAAGCGACTTGAAAGAAGTGGAGCATGGTGACAGAAGAATCTTCGATCTCTATAGCGCTATTAATACAAGAGATAAGTCGGCAAAGACTTAGGAGAATTTTATAAAAAAGGACCTATTAAATTACTTTTATCCAAAATCTGCATTTGATCGTGAAGATGAACTTGCTGCAATTGAAAAGAGATACCAAGCGAGGTTAATCTCTTTTACGGTTATGACCTTAGTAATTAACTTTGCATTAATTCTCTCAATTTTCTTTTTTCAAATTGAAACGAATTCATTCTTCATCCTAGCCTCATCACTCGTTATCCCGGCTGGGATATACACTCTCTATTTCTACAAGAAATATGATAGTACCTTTTTATTTCGCTTATATATATTCTTTATTACTTTTGTCCTTTTAAACTACAGAACCTATGATCTACAATCACATTCAAGTGCATTACTTCCATGGTTTATCGCTTTCTTTGTTATTAGTGTTCAGACAATAGATTATAAGTCTTCATTTCTCATACTTGTGAGTAATCTCCTTGTAATGAGTTATGGCTACTTCTATGGGACTGACTTTGAAGGTTTCCTCGCGCTGAAATATCAAATAATCGTCAACCAGATATATCCAACACTTCTTATCGTTATCTTTTTGCTTTATAAGAAATTAATAGAAAGATTAAAGGAAAAAGAAGTTGAACTGTTCCAAAAGAAAGACGTTATATCCAAAATGATTATTACCCTATCTCGAGAAATTAACTCACCTCTTACAGTTGCAAAGCTTACTGTTAATAAGCTTAGAAGAGAATGTGATGATATATCAGTGGATCGAATTGAAGAGAGTCTAAACCGAATCACAAAAGTCACTCATCTAATCGAGGATATTAACGAGCTAAAAGAAGTGGAATATGGTGAAGGAAAAATGTATGACCTTTATAACTCTGTCAGAAATAAAGGTCGTTCTAAAAAAGATATTCTATCTTAACTTAGCGATCAAGCAGAACTGACAAGTATAAGAGATCATAATAAGTTGCCAAAAAGAGGTCTGGATCCCTTTGAGAAAGGTCTCGATAATACCTCTTTGCTTCCTCACTTCCGTCTTTAAATGACTTATTAAGCGCCTGGAAACTGCGACTATTTATTGCATGATGCTCAACAACTTCTTTCGATAATGCCAAGGTTTGCTCTAAATTGAAGTCCATGACACCTTTTTTATAGTTTTCCAACTCTCTTTGAGCGGCAATGATAGCAGGAGTTAAGAAATAAACACTTCCACCTTTTTTAACAATTGGTCCAGCAAATGTACTGACTTTATCACTTGCAAGATAAGGTCCCATATACTGACTATATGTCTTTCGAAGTAAGCTTCTCTTTGCACCAAGATTCCTCATTCCCTTCTTTTGGGCCAGCAGGAAAAGAGCATTTACTTCAGCAAATGACTCTGCTTCATGTACTCCATGTGCAGATGGTGAAGAAGAGTAATTCTTAAGCATGAAGTTTTGATCAAGACAGTGTGATAATTCATGATAAAGTGAATAAAGATATAACTCTTCAAGCGTAAAGAGATTTTCAAATCTTGAAAAATCAAAGTTCTCATAAACATCGACTTCTTTTGAGTCACCTAAAACTCTTCTGACTTCTGCTGATAGATCATTCATAATTCCATTTGGTAAAACGGCGCAGAATTTTAATTCTTTCCCCCATCCTCTTTCAAAAAAAGGTATCGCTGAAGCGGCACCATTTAATGACGTAAAGTACGGAACGAGATTAACGGCCTCATTATGTGAAAGTTCGATGTCATGAATATCTAGGGTATAATTTTTAACAATTTCAATTTGATCAGTCTCTTCTAGACCAACGAGTTTTGGCGCTATTTCATTCTTATCGAAAATGATAATAGGATACTCATAAGTATTACGATATTCCTCATTCAACTTTTCAACTTCACTACTGAGATCAAAAGCAAAACCAAGGCCATGAGTTAACATTAATAAGATAGGGACAATTAAACGGGGTAGATTCTTCATGTTAACGTTAAACCATATATAAGAGGTGAAAACATTAACTCCAGAAGAATTACATGGAGTGAATAAAAAATATGCAATAAAAAGGGGGCCTAAGCCCCCAATATTATTATGCTACCTTTATTTTTGGATTTAATTTTAAAGAGCAATTAACAGTATTTGTTACTAAACACTTATCCTTAGTTTCTTCAAGTAACTTCATATACTTATCGACATCCTTTTTATTTTTGACTACTAACTCAGGCTTAATCTCTACCGAAGTAAAGGCCATACGTCCGTCTTTACGATCTAAAGTTGCATCCGCTTTAACGTCAATTTTATCCCAGTCTAATTTTCGGGCCTTTGCCAATTCTTTAAAGCTTAATAGATAACAACTCGAAATACTTGCTGAGAATAGGTCCTCAGGTGACCACTGATTTTGATCTCCTTGAAAGTCAGGACCTTGAAACTCTCGTGGAGCTGTTGAACGAATTTTACCTTCAATTCCAGAAGCTGAAATTTCCATGTTGTCATTTTTACTTTCACCATGTGAACTCGTTGTGTAAACACTCATATTTGTCTCCAATGTTTAGTTAATAATTGGATATTAAATGAAAAACGAACTCAAATGTTTTAAATAAAACCTCATTTTTATTTAAAAAGTAAACATGTCACTGATCTTCCAGTGTTTTAATTCTTTATAATCATGTTCAAATTACATGACTTAAATTAAATTGAATTTTCCTAATCTAGGTCATCTTTTTTCTAAGGAATTTCTTCTATGATTAATCTCAATTAGGAGAAAGATATGAAATCTCATGATCTTGAAAGAAAGTACAACATCCCAGTTCCTCGCTATACAAGCTATCCTGCCGTCCCCCATTGGAATGGGGCCCCATGTGAAGGTATTTGGCTGGGACACCTTAAGGATCAATATGATCCAGCTCAGGGAGTGGAATTATACATACATGTTCCTTTCTGTGAGAAGCTTTGTTACTACTGTGGCTGTCACAGAGTTATATCAAAGAATAAGGATCGTGGCGTTGAATATGTAGATTATCTAATTAAAGAATGGAATCTCTATAAACAAAGACTAGGTGATATTAAGATTGCCTCAATTCATCTTGGAGGTGGAACACCAAACTTTTTAACCCCCGAGGCCTTCACGAAATTATTCAATGAGTTATCACTAAGTTTTAAAGAAGATGAGTACAAAGGCTCAATTGAAATTGATCCTCGCACCTGTACAAAAGAACAACTTGACCTCTATAAAAGCTTTGGTATCGAAAGACTATCGATGGGTGTCCAAGACTTTGATGAAAAAGTTCAATTAGCAATTGGACGAGTCCAACCATATGAGAGAGTGAAAGAGCTTGTGGATTATGCACATAAGATTGGAATTGACGATATTAATTTTGATCTCATTTATGGCCTACCATACCAAACAAACTTAACGATTACTAAGACGATTCAAAAAGTTCTAACATTAAATCCAATCCAAATTGCTTTCTACAGCTACGCCCATCTTCCGGCAAAGATTAAAAACCAGCGTCTCATTCCACAAGATGCGCTAACACATGGAATGAAAAAAAGGGAACTCTATGAAACAGGAAAAGAGCTTTTACGTGCAAATCATTACCAAGAAATTGGTCTAGACCACTTTGCAAAAGACGATAGCATGCTTGCAAAAGCAAAGGCGCAAGGACGCTTAAGAAGGAACTTCATGGGACACACGCACAAGACATCTTCTATGATTATTGGCCTTGGTTGCTCTTCAATCTCTTCTTCCACAAAGAGTTTTGCTCAAAATGAAAAGAACGTGAAAGATTACTTTGAAAAAGTGGATCTGGGAAGACTTCCAATTGTAGCAGGGCATATTCAATCGGCACAAGACCTTCTCGTCGAAGAGATCCTTCAGGAATTCTTTGCAACAAATAGTATTCAATTAGACTCTTGGCAAAACCTTTCCCATGCGAACTACATACAGGACCGAATAAAAGAATTAGAAGAAGATGGACTAATTGAAGATCAAGGGCGCATCATTGTCACTGAACAAGGTCGCCCTTTTATGAGAAATATTGCCAGCATCTTCGATCACCATTTAATGAGATCAAAGGAAAGGAGCGGCTCTAAATCTTTATAGATAGAAATCAAGGGCAAGCATCGTTATAACACCAATGATCACACCAAGAGTTGCGTTACGCTCATGTCCCTGTCTGAAAAGCTCAGGGAGCATTTCTTGGCAAATAACAAATAACATTGTCCCAGCAGCAAAACCTAGTGCCGCAGGAAGGGTTTGCGCCGAGATACTTGTGGTTAAATAACCCACTCCAGCTGCAATAGGTTCAACAAGGCCAGAAAGTAATGCCATCATAAAAGCACGATTACGACTTGCTCCTTCATTTAAAATACCAAATGCGACAACAAGACCTTCCGGAATATTTTGAAGTGCTATTGCTAAAGCCAGGGCCATCCCACCAGCGTGATTTCCTCCTCCGAAACCAACTCCAACAGCAAGGCCCTCAGGAAGGTTATGGAGAGCAATGGCCAGAGTAATTAACGTAACCCGACTAAGTTTTTTCTTGCTCTGACCTAGCTCCATATCGTTATTCTTATTTATATGCTTATGAGGGATAAAATCATGAACAAAGATAATAAAGATATAACCTAGAAATAAACTAAGAAGAAATATAGGCATGGCCATAGTGGCAGAGTATAATTTCCCCGCTTCTTCAATTCCAGGCATGATGAGTGAAATAAATGAAGCAACTAACATGATCCCTGCGCTAAAGCCCATCGCAATATCTAGCGCCTCTTTTGAGTAATTCTTCTTAAAAAAGATAGGAATTGCTCCAATTCCAGTAGCAAAGCCTGCGATTAATACTCCTGAAATGGCCATCATATTTGCTGTCATGCTATTTCCTTTCCCCTTATAAAGAGGGTGATAGAATAATTTTATCAATTTTCGAAAAAGATAGAATTCAATTAGTTAAATCTCCTAATAGAAAATAACTATTGAATACAAACTCCTGATAAGTTGCTTATTTTCCCCAAATAATAGATAATTTAATTCACACAACACACATATCTATAGGGAGAATTAATGAGTCAATTATCGCCACAAATGAAAGAAGAATTACTTGCTGAAATCAAATCTCTTGAGTCACAACTGACTGGAAATATGATGGATGACATGGATATTCGTGGGCGTATCCACAACATAAAAATGAAACTTGAAGGTGTAAAACCTGTTGATAGTTTTGTTGATTGCATTGGATGTGGTTCTTAAAATAATCAAATAAATTACAGTATAAAAAAAGGCCTCAACTAAGAGGCCTTCCTTATGACAAAAAACGCGAGAGAGAGAGATGCGTTTTTATGACAGCATTAAATCTTCAAATGCAGTAAGTCCGGCCTTGGCCCCCTCACCCATTGAAATAATAATTTGCTTATACGGAACAGTTGTAACATCACCTGCCGCATAAATTCTTTCTTGATTCGTGCGACATTTATCAGTCACAATAATTTCACCAAATTTATTTTTTTCCACAAGATCACCTAAGAAAGCGGTATTTGGAACGAGCCCAATTTGGACAAAGACTCCATCGAGATCAATCTTTTTAATATCTCCAGAATCACGATCCTCATATTCAAGGGCCACAACCTTTTCACCGTCTCCAATAACTTTATCTGTTCGAGCATTTTTAATAATTGTTACATTCTTTAGTGACTCTAACTTATCAATTAAAACTTGATCGGCCTTTAACTCAGGAGCAAATTCCACAACCGTTACAGACTTAACAATTCCAGCAAGATCGATCGCTGCTTCAACTCCAGAGTTTCCACCACCGATTACACTTACATCCTTGCCTTTATAATAAGGTCCATCACAGTGAGGACAATAAGCAACACCACGTCCTAGATAGTCTTTTTCTCCTTCAACTCCTAGCTCGCGCCACTTAGCACCCGTTGCAATAATAAGAGACTTTGTTTTAACCACTTCACCACTATTTAAAAATAAAGTCTTAAGCTCTCCATTTTCAATATTATCAACACGACGATGTTCTAGTAGCTTAATATCGTATTCTGAAACATGTTTTCCAAGTGCAGCTGAAAGCTCAGGGCCTTCAGTATATGGAACAGAAATAAAATTTTCGATTCCCTTAGTATCTTGCATCTGACCACCAACACGATCAGTGATAATGGCAGTCTTTAGGCCTTTTCTTGCTGTATAAACAGCAGAAGACGCACCAGCAGGTCCACCACCAATAACAATGACATCGTACTCTCCAAGGTCCTTAGTTTCATTTGAAGTTGAGCTCTCATCTTTGCCAAAGCGCTCTTCTAACTTCTCAAGGAGATCAACAAGTGATGACTTACCAGAATGTACAAGGTCTTTATCGTGAATAACACTTGGTACACCTTGAATTTTCAATTCCTTAATTTCATCTTGGACGAATTCACCATCAATCATTTCATGAGTAAAATCTTCCTTATAAATGGCCATTAAGTTTAAGGCCTGAACAATATCAGGACAGTTTTCACATGAAAGAGAAATATATGTCTTAAGATCTATTGACCCTTTAAGAGCTTTTATTCGGTTAATGATCATATCATCAGGGAGCTTCCCTTTTAGATCACTATTTAAAATGGCCAGGATTAAAGAGGTAAACTCATGTCCTCCAGGGATCCCTGAAAATTTAATTCCATTTGCCTTCCCATTAACTTGAATTTCAAAATGTGGGTAATCATAAGTCTCCCCACTCGACTTTGTACTTATTTTAGGAGAAGTACCTGCGATGCTCTCTAGCATCTCTACAAGCTCTTGTTGCTTTGAATTGCTAGATTCACTGTACACAAGTCCAATCTCACTTTCTAAATTAGCATAGACTGATTTTAATTGTTCAATGATTGCGTTATCTAACATTTTATTCTCCTTCTTCAAAAAAGGGGGCACGAGGCCCCCTTATATATCTAGTATTCTGTATAAGAATAATTCCTAGATTTTACCTACAAGGTCTAGACCTGGCTTAAGTGTTTCCGAACCTGGCTTCCACTTAGCTGGACAAACTTCATCTGGGTGCTCAGCAATAAATTGAGCAGCTTGAACTTTTCTCATTAGTTCATCGGCGTTACGTCCAATTCCGTTGTCTTGAACTTCAGCAAGCTTAATTTCACCAGCTGGGTTGATTAGGAAAGTCCCTCTATAAGCAAGACCTTCTTCTTCAATATGAACACCAAATGCTCTAGTTAATTGACCAGTTGGGTCTGCAAGCATTGGGTACTTGATCTTCTTGATTGTTTCAGAAGCATCATGCCATGCTTTGTGAGTGAAGTGAGTATCTGTTGATACAGAGTAAACTTCTACACCCATTTTTTGGAATTCTTCGTACTTATCTGCCATGTCACCTAGCTCAGTTGGACATACGAAAGTAAAGTCAGCAGGATAGAAGAAAAGGATAGACCATTTTCCTTCTAGGTCTTTTGCTGTAACTGTTTTAAAGTCATCGTTTACGTAAGCTTGTACAGAAAAGTCTTGTACTTTTGTGTTGATTAAAGTTTGCACTTGCATCTCCTTTATAAAAGTTTTCAGTGTTTAATTCTTGCCTAGAATTATGGCAATAAATCAAGAAATTCTCTAATATTAATTGTCTAATATGTGATAGATTTCACCTATCAAGAACGGTAATTACAATAGATCTTGCTTATGTGTCGCATCAAAAAATAAGTCGGCCATATTGCTCTAAATAAGTGAGACGCGGTTAGTCGAGATGATATATCTCCATGATTTCACTAAGAATCTTATCAAAATCGATGTTGAGATCCTTGAGCTCACCTGAATGAACATCAAAAACCCAACCATAGACCTTAAGCCCTCTTTCACGGTTTGCTTTTTGAACAGCAGCAGTCTTTATGGCATTGATACATTGTTCCTGAACATTTAGCTCAACAAGGCGCTCATATCGCTTATCTTCGTCTTTAATATTATTGAGTTCAGTTTTGTGAGTGCGATATACATCTCTGATATTTCTAAGCCATGGATTAAGAATACCAAGGTCTTGGCTTTCCATTGCTGCCTTTACTCCACCACATCCGTAATGCCCGCAAACGATGATATGGTCAACTTTAAGATGTTCAACAGCGTAGTTTAGAACACTCATGACGTTTAGATCAATACTTATAACCATATTGGCAATATTACGATGAACAAAAACCTCTCCAGGGCCGGCCCCCATAACTTCCTCAGCAGTTACTCGACTATCTGAGCATCCGATATAAAGATAATTCGGGTTTTGGCCCGCACCTAACTTTTCAAAGAATTTCTCATCCTCGTTAAGCTTTGCCTTCACCCATTCTTTATTATTTTTGAAGATATTTTTGATATCCATTAATTCACCTATTTGATTATATTCGATAAATAATATGTGAATCTAATGAATTTGCCAATTACGCTTTAAGTTATAATCCCTCTAGAAGGAACTTAACCGCCAGACTTTGAAGAATAATTGCTGCAATAATGCTAAAAATAGGCCCAAGCTTATCTGAAGCACGTTTTGCAATGCTCATTCCAACAATTGTTGAACAAAATGCCCATCCACCGATGGAGATAATATATGGAGTTAGCACCTTTCCTGATGCACCAATTGTCACACCAACAGCAAAGGCGTCAAGACTTGTAGCAAATGAAACGAGTATTACTTTAAAAATACTGTGGAATTCTTTTGGTTTTTCTTCCTCATCTTCGTGCTTACCACTCAATTCTTCATAACCTTCATAGGCCATATGAATGGCAACAGCAGTTAAGAGTCCAAACGATATCCAATGATCAATATAATCAAATTGTGCAATAACTTTCGCACCAGCAATGGCACCTAAGAATGCAACTAGCGCTTCCGCACCACCTGAAGAGAAAGCAAATTTTATCGAATCACTAAACTTATGAGGACGAGCTCCCATTGCAACAGCAGCAGAAAAAGAATCCGCACAAAGGACAAGCCCAATAACTACAACTTCAAAATAATTAATCATAAGTACTTATAATACTGTTTGATAAGCTAGACAATGATTATTCTTTTTTTCACACTACTGTCCTAAATGGTATTTTTTTAATATTGTCATATCAATGAAATACTTAATCCTCATACTCTCATTTAGTACTTTTGCATCCCTTGAAAGCGTTGACTCTTACTTTAATGATGACGAGTTAAATAAGGTTCGAAACCAATCTGAATTTGAGATTGATCAATGCCATGATGTTAATAATATTAGCTTTGGTGAGAGCATAGAATATTTCATAAAAGAATTAGCAAATAAGAAACCAACATTTCTTCATGTGGCATCAATTTATAATATGCCTTCAAAAATGGAAAACCAAGAGGCCGTAGGACTACTTAGTCACCCTCTATGCCTAGTCTCTAAGAAAAGCCTTTCTCAAACAATTAAAAAAGTTCCTGATGATAAAACCATTGAATTAGCGAATCGCTTTGCAAGTGAACATAATGAATACCGTTCACTAGGCCATAGAGATGAACTAAAGAAACTATGGGCAAGATTCTTTGGTTGCCTTGCTTATACTGAAAGCTTAACGACTGCTGATACAAAAGCCAGTAAGAAGCTTGCAAAGAAATATGGACCTAGAAAATATAGTAAACCGGATGGAGTAAAGTTCTACTACGATAAGTGGCAACCAAAAGTGAGTCGTTTAAATATAGGCCTCTTTCAATTCACACCAAATTACGCTGGCAATATTAAGCCCTGCGTGGATTCATGGAATCACTTCTACCAAGAAGAGAAATGTCAGATCAAGAATAAGGGCCAAGATAATTTGATAAGAGTTTTTGGCTCAACCACACAGCAATTTAATGCCTATTGTGGAGTCCACAAGGTTATTCAAGCATTTTCAGTTCAGCTTAATACGCAAACAAAGAAGTTCACTCACCCAAATAATACTGAATCAGGAAAGTTAAAAGAGTCGAATAAGAGATGTGTCAGCCCACACTTCTATGCAGGCTGGTCTTATAACCACTTTGGGCCTCTTCAAAACTCAACAGGTGATAACCTGGGAAAGCTTATGTCCTGTATTTATCACTAATTTTTAAAATATTTAATACTTCCCTTCATCCCAAAGACAATATGTCCCTTATCTAGGATTAAAGTATCCGCAAAGATATTCTCAGGCTTCTCACCTTCAGAAAATAAACGGGATTTGAGAAGGCTTCCATCATTAAGATCTAAGTAAGATATCTTTCCAAGGCGATCAATAAAGATCAGCTTCTCTCCATCATACTTCATTGATGAGTAGTTATAACCGAGCTTCTTCTTGCGACTCTCATACTTCCACTTAAGTTCGGAAGTCACACTATTCCAAGCATAGACACGTCCATCAAAGTCATTAAAAACAACAATATCATCAAAGACCAAAGGCTTTCCAATTACTGGTGAATCAATTTCAATAGAACTAATTCTGCCCCCTAATGAATTAAAGCATACAAGTCCACCAAGCTCAGACTTCACATGAAGTTCACCTTGAATAAAGCAAATATTCTCACGTGTTGCAACAGGTCCATACCAACTTGAAAGAGGTAGCTCTTCACGCCAAATTTGCTTTCCACTCTTGGCATCAATTTTATAAGCAAAAGGTCTGGCCTTGCCAAGATCTTCTTCAGGAACACCACTTGCAACATAAACGGCATTATCTTTTAAAAGAACAAAGGCATCCATATGGCCACCTTCAAAATGCCAGATTTCTTTCATTGTTTCAGGATCAATTGCATAGAGGCCATCCCCACCAGCTGTTTGAAAAAGATAGTCCTTTCCTTCAATTGTGTGAATGACAGGAAGAATCTCTGTATGCCCCTTAGTTTTAAAAGAGCCTACAACCTTCTTTGTCTTAGGATCAAATTTATAAACCCTCATATGATGAGAAGCATGAAGCCCTTCGCCAAAATATAAGAAGCCTTTAAAATAGACAGGAGTTGGCGACAGAAACTTACCAAAGAAAATCTTATTCTTTATGCCCCCAGTTTCTATATCCAAAACAAAGAGATTACCTTCTTTAGATCCAACAAAAAGCTCTCCATTGACAACAGTACCGGAAGCAAAGATTCCTTCAGGTACAACTTGTTGCCAAATAAAATTTTCAGGATCAACATTTATTGGGTCTTTCTTATAAGTGATATCACTATTAAAAGTATCTTGAATAAATAGAGGTACCGGCCCATGCTTTATATATTGATAGGCTTCCATTCCACCGTAGATAAGAAGATTAAAAATCATTGCAGAGATTAACACCTTAGGCTTAAGTAAAACCTCAAGAAGCTTTTTTGGCCCTTCGGCCTTGAGCTTAACCCCAAAGAGCCCTGCAATAAATGTTGCAACGACAGTAATTCCTGTACTTAGAAAAGCTAAGGGTAACAATACCGTTGGAACAATAGAGTAACTATAGTCACTACAAAAGTTGTTATTGCATGAGTTTAATACTTCCAGAATTTCCATCAACGAAAACATCCTCTCCACCTTTAAATTTAATATGACATTGTTTAATTCCACTCACAGCTGGAATTCCCATTTCTCTGGCAACAATTGCACAATGTGACAGAACACCACCACGCTCAACAATGATCCCACTTGCTTTAGTGAAAACTGGTGTCCATCCTGGATCAGTTGATTGAGCGACGACAATTGCATTTTCAGGCCATTCAATCTCTTTCCAATTTGAAGGATTATTGATGACAACAACCTTGCCCCTAACCATTCCTGAAGATAGTCCTTCTCCGACTAGATTGCTTGAAGACGCTTCTTCATTACCATCAATAACAGACTTTATTTCTCTTAAAGAAGTAACTGTTGAAAAGTTGAAGTTTCGAAACATTTCAATCTTATGCTTTCTTTCTCTGATAAGGCTTAAGTAACTACTTTTAAAATTCTTTATCTCATGGATATGAAGATAGAAGATATCATTTAAGTCATCTAATTTATATCGACGTGCGATTTCTAAACAAAGATATCGAATATGGGCATAAGGTTTTAAAATCGCCATTTTCCACTTCTCTCTTAGCTCTAAGAGATCCTTTAAAATCTTCCACTCTTCTAAGATCAAAGTTTTTTTAAATGACTTCATTGCCATAATTTCGGCTTCAACATCATCTAATGTATGATTATTTTTTTCTTTTACATACTTCTCTAAGGGATAATCATAGAATGCATCATCACCAATTTCGGCCCATCTCTTAGCACTGAGATCGAGTTCTCCCGGACCACGATGACCATAGCGAGCAAGAAAATTGTGACGAGCATTGGGCTTTGCACATGCTTTTTTAAAGTAGAGTCCCATTTTAAATGTTTCTGAATTTATTCCTGCTCCAGACCATCTCTTAATTAAGTGATCGGCCTCTTGAGGAGTATAGATACTTTTTAAAAGAGATATTAAGGTTTGAATTGTTGTCTCTGTTAATGAGATCAAGATATAAGGCCATACCAAAGTTCTCTCACTAAAAAGTGATGACTCTTTTGAGAAGCGATTTAAAAGATCTTCCAATGTCCAATCTTGATAGATCTTATTATCATATGGCCTTTTATTAATAACAGAAATATCCACCAATGCCTTCGTTGCATCATTAATAACTTCTTTTCTATGTGTATTGATTGAGAGGCCAACCTTCAACATTCTCCACATTGTCTGAGGTGTCTTCATAAGAATATGTGGAGTAACTTTTGAAAAATGAAATTTTAAATGCGGCCTAGGATTTGGCTCTATTGTATAGGGAATTGGACCAAAATACATTTGCCCAAGCTTTGAAAGGTTAATATAACTTCGTCCAAAGACTTCATCCATTAAACACTCATCTTTACTGAAGCCGACATAACCAAGCTCTTGCAAGGCCTTATCGAATGCCTGATCCTTCCTAAATGAATTTGCCCAAATCTCAGTTGTTAATGTTGTTGGCGCTGTTGTCCATTCTGCAAATGTCTGTCCATCCCAGACTGTCTCTTGAGGATAAATTGACTCTAATCTTTCAAGCTCCTCATGGCCAATTCTCTTAAGGTTTGAAATTGAAGCTTTTGCTGTAATTGGCCTTGCTTGAAGAAGATAGACAATCCCCTTTTTATCAATGGCCCATTCAATATCAAAATCATCCTGATACTTATCTTCCACAAGTTTTGCACAACGAATAATTTCATCAATTTGTTCAGAAGTTATATCTGGGCTTACTCTTTGGGACTCACTCAATATTGTGGGAGTTCTTTTCCCAGAAACAAGATCTTCACCGACTCCATCAATATACTCAAGCATCCAAGATTCAAACTTCCCTCTTGGGTCTTTTGAGAAGTAAACTCCTGAAAAAGATGGGTCAATCATACGTTGAATTACAACGTTCATTGGGACTTCTTTAGAACTTCCTAAGAAATGTTGGCGATAGGCTTTTGAAGATTCTTTATTAATTGAGTTAAAGCAGTCAGTAATCGCTCTTTTTAAATCACTATCATTATCGACATAGAGAAATGTGGAATTCTGGCCAGCAAAACTATTCTCTTTCGAGTCTTCCCCAGTAGCAGAACTTCTAACGGCCAAAGAGTATTCTCCATCTTTAGCAAATTGATAAACTTCCTCTAATTCTCTATCTGATGGCATTGCATCCAAGATAATTCCATTTGGAACAGGAATATCCATCTGTGCCATCATGGCAAGCATATAAGCTTTACCACCTACTTGTGTTTTGTCTTCAGGTAAATTCTCAAAATAATATAACATCGGCCCATCCTCTCAATAAACTTATATCGTTTAAGAGTTAAAGAGGACATGATGTATATCATGAAAAACAATAATAACAGAACAGAAAGAAATTAATTTAAGAGAATATCTAAGATTTCCTGTTGCTCTTTTGTTCTTAAGCTCTTGTCAGTTACCACTGCGTTAAGATTGGCCTTTTCAAAGCTTTTCTTATCCTGATAAATCTTAGGTATTAAGTGTTTTAATAGCTCTTTCACATTAGACACATTCTTATTAATGACTGCAGTGATCTCTTCTAGTGAGCAAGCTTCATCTTTCCAACAATCGTAATCAGTTACAAGTGCTACTGTCGCATAAGCAATCCCTGCCTCTACTGAGAGATAGCTTTCAGGAACATTAGTCATTCCAATGACACTGGCACCAAAGCTACGATAAAGTTCACTTTCGGCACGACTTGAGTATTGAGGTCCTTCGATACAGATATAGCTGCCACCAAAGTGAAAGTTTGTATCAACTTTGTTTTGTACAGATTTGATCGATTCGACAAGCTCTAGCGAGATTGGTTGCGCAACAGAGACATGTCCCACAATCCCATCTTCAAAGAAACTTCTTTTGCGTAGTCCTTTGGTCCAATCAATAAATTGATCTGGCATAAAAAAGTCACCTGGAGCGACTTCTTCTTTTAATGACCCTACAGCTGAGATTGAGATTATATGAGTCACTCCTAACTTCTTAAGAGCAAAAATATTGGCACGATAATTTATATCAGAAGGAGAAATATGGTGTCCTACACCATGTCTTGTGACAAAGAAGAACTCATAATCAGAAACCTTGAGCTTTTTTATCTTACTACTAGGTTCCCCAAATGGAGTCTGTATTTCTATTGATTCTACTTCCTCTAAAATATCGAGGTCATAAACCCCACTTCCACCAATAATTCCTAATTTCATATATCCTACTTATAAAATACTGCTAAGAATTGATTATACTTCTTTAAATTCTTAGTTCGTGAATTTATAGTTGTAATCTCAACATTTAGGCTAGCAGCATCGGCCCATTCTACAATTTCTTCATTTGAAAAGCCAAAATGCTTTACACCCATTGCTTTAGGGTCGGGATGAAAACTACCGTCTTCAGTCTCAAGATCCACAATGGCCATCTTCCCCCCATCTCTTAACATTGAAGCAAGTTTAAGAATCATTTTATCTGGAGAATCAAGGTGATGAAAAGTCATTGAACTTATAATGAGGTCAAACTTTTCATCTAAGTCATCTTTTTCTAAATCAATATTTATCGAACGAATATGATCTTGGTCACTTGTCTTCTTGTTAAAGACTTCAAGCATACCGTGCGAAGTATCAACCCCAGTTATACTTTTTGCGATATTTATGAATTCAAGGCCAAAAAGTCCAGTACCACATCCAAAGTCTAGGATATCCACTTCTTTTGAAATATTTAAAACCTGAAGAGTTTTTTGCGCTAACTCTCCCATTAACTTAATTTTATCTTCTGAATCCCATGTATTTGCAGCATGATTAAAATGAGACATATTAAACTCCAACTATTTTGATATGAATATTATGATACTTCACTAAAAGTAGCCAATCGCTTTGCATTAAGCTTCAAAATCAAAGTAATCAGATAATTCACCTTCATCATCTGCTAGATCGTCAGGGTTATAATCATCAAGAAAACCGATATGATAAAGAGCGTCTCCGGCCATAACAAGAGATGAAGTACTCATTCCTAGAATAACTCCATCATGCTCCATGCGAACTTTAGTAATGAGATCACCAGACATCTGACGTAACTCTCCTACAACCTCACCCTCTTTAACGATTTTACCGTACTTTGCTTTATTTAATAGAAGACCACCACGGGAGGCCCGTGTCCATTTTCGTCTTTTTATAATAAATTTTTCACCAATAAATTCTTTCTTCGATTTTATCATTCCATAGTGCGACAGAATACTATTGATGAGATTTAGTCCATACTTGGCAATGGTTTCATCAATTCTAAGTCCTTCCCCTCCTTCAAAAACGATACATGGTTTACCTAATTCGCTGATTGCTTCTCTAAGTGAGCCATCACGTAAAGCACTATTTACAACAAGTGGTATACTCACATTTTCGACGAGTTCGTGCATTCCAGGAGTACTCAAATCACAACGGATTTGAGGTATATTAAAGCGGCCAGCACCGCCAGAGTGTAGATCAATAAAAACATCACCATAGCGAGTAACATTCCTAAAGATAAAGTCTGCAAAGCGAGATCCAAAGTTCCCTTTATTCTTACCTGGAAAGCAGCGATTAATATCTTTTCGATCCGGAAGATAACGGTGCTTATTTAAGAAACCATAGATATTGACAGTAGGAAGAACAATTAAAGTTCCCTTTAAGAGCTTCATCTTTTTCTTCATAAGAAGCTGGGCCGTACGAAGGCCATTAATTTCATCCCCATGCATACAGGCAGTAACTACGACACAGGGAGAAACTTCTTTAGTCGCCCGATAAACGTAGACAGGAGCCTTAACTTTTTGAAGTCCATAAAATGATGGAAAATCCACAAAGTCCAGACGTGGATAACCGATTTCGTAATCTTCAATATCTAAATCAAATAAAGAACTCTTCAATTAAATATCCTTTTTTACACTTTCGAAATTCTTCTCAATATATTCAATTATTTTAACGGCAATATTCTTCTCATTAGTTCCCTCAATTCCTTCAAGACCTGGAGATGAGTTAACCTCTAATATCTTTGGTCCACTGCCTGAGCGTATAATATCAACTCCGGCCATATTTAACTTCATGGCCTTTGCTGCCGCCACTGCAACTTTTCTTTCTTCGGGAGTAATTTTAACTTTTATCCCAACACCACCACGGTGAATATTAGAACGAAACTCACCTTCTTTTGCCTGTCTCATCATGGTAGCGATAACCTTATCCCCTACAACAAAACAGCGTATATCTGCACCTTTTGCATCTTTAACAAATTCTTGAACAAGGAAGTTTGCATGTAACACTCTAAAGGCATCAATTAGGCTTTCTGAAGCTTTATGGGTTTCTCCAAGAAGAACACCTCGCCCCTGAGAGCCTTCAAGAAGTTTAACAACGAGAGGCGCCCCACCAACTAACTCAATTAACTTATCTGTTTGTTGAGTTGTTTTTGCAAAACTTGTTTTAGGAAGTGGTAATTCCTTATGTGAAAGGATCTGCATTGAGCGTAGCTTATCTCTTGAGCGTCCGATAGCATTTGAAGAGTTCAAACAATAAACTCCCATCATTTCAAATTGACGAACAATGGCCATTCCATAGGCACTAATACTAGCACCAATACGTGGAATTACAGCATCGACATTACTTAGCTTTCTCTTCTTATAATGAACCATTGGTGAGCCAGAGGTTACATCAACAAAGCAATCACTTGGATGAACAACTTCAATCTTATGACCTTTTTTCTTTGCTTCCTCTACCAATCTCTTAGTTGAGTAGAGGTTCTTATTTGAAGATAAAATAACAATATTCATAATTTCTCCATAAATGATTACATTCAATTTTACAGTGATTTTACTCTGAAAATTCTCTTTTAAGTAAATAGAAAAGTGAAAAAAATTTAACTAGACTCAACAAGTTCCACATTCAAAAATCATATCTCTAAATATATATACCATAGATTAGATAAGATGACTTAACGCCACAAGGCAAAAAAAATTAAGATTCTCTTAACTTTACGTTTATATCTTACGATTATTAAATCAGAAAAAATATTCTTGCGGGTTTCACGGTCTTACAGCATGATCTTAATCATATATAAAATAAATTTTTCGATAAATTAATCAAGTTTCCTATGAATAATAAAACAGGTTTTCCAGCTATTACTAATCATCAAGATAAAGTAACTCGTACACGTGAATGCATCATTGAGGCAGCGCGTCTTTTCCTACAAAAGAATTCGAGAAAAAAATTTACCACAAATAAAGTGGCGGCATTGGCCGGAGTGAGTATTGGAACGGTTTATAATCATTTCAAAAATAAAGATGAAATCTTCACTGCTCTAATTGAAGACGAGTTAAGAAGTAACTATGGCGCAATTTATGAATACATAAGTCGTCTTAATGAGAACTTTGATATTATAGAATTTTTTAATACTGGTATTGACTTAGCAATTGAACACTATCGTAATAATATTGAATTACGAAAGATGATTTACGAGTATATGAAATTTACAGAAATTAATAAATTATATACCCAGGCAAATAAGAATATAAACGAAGCCTTGATTGAAATTATAACGAGAAACTTAAAGTCGACTAATACTACACCTATCTATATTCTGATCACTTCAATCAGAAGTGTCCTTAAGTTTTATTGTGAGTTTTATCCTGAAAAATTTCAAACAGATGAAATTGCAAAAGAGTTAAAAGCCTTGATAACAAACTACCTTGAAAACTCTCTCTTAAAACACTAGTTGTTCTACTTTGTCATACCTATTCTTCTAACAATGGCCTCAAAGCTTAGGATTACGACACCACTACCATTTATATCACGAATGATCTCTGAAACATCTTGATTGAGCTTACCTGATACATTTGATAGCAAGCTTGGCATCTTCATTTTATTAAGCATATCGATCTTCACAATACTATCAATCTCATCAACAAGTATTCCGTAATTTTCACCGCGCTCATCTGCTTCCAAGATAATGACTTTCTTACCACCTAGTTCGTCATCACTTTCTTCTATTCCATACATTTTCTTAGGATTAACGATAGTGATTAATTGTTCTCTAAGATCATGTACACCTAAGACATGTGAAGGTGCACCAGGAGTCTTAAGTATGTCTTTTGGAACTTCGATAATTTCTCTAATTTCTGAAACAGACAATCCAAAGTGATATCCAAAATTGAAAGTCACATATGACTCCAACTGCCTGGCAACCTTCTCTTTTTCTTCTTCATCTTTTTGTGACTGATAAATTTCAGAATGGCTTTTTGTAATTTGCTTTATTTCATCATTATTTAATATTTCACTGTGATCTATCAAGAATGTCATCCCATTTTCTTCTGCCTCAATTCCACCAAGAAACATATGTGAGCGTATTGAAGAAAAAACAGGAACTGGCATGACTTTATCATCTGAATAAAATGTTATTGCATCTAAGGAGTCTACAATTAGTCCAAAGAACTCACTTCCTAACTTAATTATTAGAATTTTTTGATCATTATTAACTTCACTAGATGACTCAATCCCCAAAATTCTTGAGAAACTAAGAACAGGAATGGTCATACCTCTTAGATTCACTAAGCCTAAACATAACTTAGATGAAAAAGCTGAATGCTCAATCTCTTGCATATTAATAATTTCATTAACCGAAGTAATTTCTATGGCCAATGGAATATCATTTACTCGAAATGAAATGCACTTATTTTGGCGTGCCTGAACCTTTAAGCGAGTATCCACACCTTCTCTAAATGCATCATAACTTCCAAGCCTTGCAAGGTTTCTAATCTTTATAATCTGAGAAGGTTCTAAAATTTGATAAATTCGATTACCGTTATCTCTTTTTATGGCACCTTTTACAACTTGTGATTCATCACTTTCATCACTTATATCAAAGTTGCTAACTTCACAATGATCAGCTTTGATAATCTCACCAGTCGTATCAAATGAAACACCAACGCTAATTCCATCAATATTAACAATCGCAACCTTTAAATTATCGTTTGTGCCATTATCATCAGCTATGCCTAATAACTTGGCCAAGTTAAGAATTGGTATGATCATGCCTCGTAGATTAAATATCCCATCTAAATAATCAGGGGCCAGAGGCATACTAAAAATACTTTCAGGATAATTCACTACCTCCTGAACAGCATTTATATCAAGAACAAACTCATTTCCTTTTAAAGAAAATGAAGCATACATATGTGTGACCTTATTTACTTCTAGTTCTTGTGCTTCCACTTGGAGCTCCTTTTATTCTAATCATCTTTACTTTTAATGTGTCACAATCGACAAAGATCTTACAGGCAAATGAATCACCATTAAGCATCTCTTTTACGGGAATCCTCATTTCATCTAAAATCTCTAGAACCTTCTTCTTATTTAGATGACCAATATGATCGACATTTTTTTGCTTCAATTGGGCCATCATATTACTCCCTCCTGCAACATAAACATCAAATTCTTTTTTAGGACGACCCATTAACTTCATCTTTGAAAAAAGATATGGAATAGCATCAACGACATACTTACCAGGTTGATCCGGTGGTGATTTCATACTCCCCTCAGGTAGGAAGCAATGGGCCAGACCACACTTCTTATTCACTTTGTCTACGATAGCAATCCCCACACATGAGCCTAAGGTGGCATTTAGAATTGAATCAATTTCACCAAACTTGATCTCACCAATACGAACATGAATATATTCTTTAGTTTTTGTAATCATCTCATTTCTTCATATATATCTGGGGAGAAATAAATTTAAATTCATTAGAAAGACCATTAATTGATTCTGACTCCCCTAGGATCAAAACTCCTCCTTCCTTCATTGTCTTTGCAACATTTGCTATTACCTTCTTTTGATCTTCCTTCTTAAAGTAAATAAGTACATTTCGAAGAAAAACGATATCAAAATTATCTAAAGGAGATTTTGGTGGCTCAAAAAGATTATATGAGAAGTATTTAATATTCTTTCTAAGATAAGGCTTTATCTCACCTTTATCGCCAGTGATATTAAAATATTTCACAACAAGTTCAGGAAACTTCTCTTTCATATTTTTGAAATTACGTCCCGAATACTCTGCACCTTCTCCAATACTAAGGGCCTTAGTCGAAATGTCAGTACCTATAATCTCATAGTTGAGATTAATACCTATTTTCTTTCTCTCCTCACAGCTCATTGCAATGGAATATGACTCTTCACCAGTAGATGCGGCAGCAGACCATATTTTTAAAGGGCCACTTGAATTCCAATTTTTAAGATATTCTAATTGGAAGTAGTCCCATACTTTCTTTGTTCGAAAAAAAGACGTTTCGTTAGTTGTTATAATGTTAATGAACTCTTGTTTCTCATTTTCATTAGTTTCCAAATGCAGTAAATAATCATCATAATCTTCTAATCCTAAGTCTTTTAGACGTCTTCTGATTCTTCCCTGAACCATATTCTTTTTAGAGGGAGCTATCGTAATGCCTGTATGTAAATGAACTAAGTCAATTACTTTAGAAAGCTGTGTATCTGATAGCTCCAGAAGATAGATCATCTCTAGTCCTCAATTAAGTCGCTTAACGCTTTTGCACCTTCAGCTAGGCCTTTGGTAGCAAGAGCGATTGACTCCGAAGCAGAAGCAGATTTTTCAGTTTGATTGGCAACTTCTTGAACCGCCTCACTTACTTCTTTGGCCGCAATTAATTGCTCCTGAGTTGCACTTGAAATTTCAGAAATCGAATGGTTTGTATTATTTACGCCTTCTACAATTTTTGCAAAAGCAGCTCCGGCCTGCTTTGATATCTGACTTCCCTCTGAAATTTTCTTCACAGAGTCATTGATTAGCTTAGAAATCTCTTTTGTCGCTTGTGAAGATCTTTCGGCCAGCTTTCTAACCTCATCTGCTACAACTGAAAAACCTGCTCCGTGCTCTCCTGCTCGAGCGGCTTCAATAGCAGCATTAAATGCGAGAAGGTTTGTCTGACTAGCGATTTCACGTATGACTTCTACAATCTCACTAATTTCTTCAGAAGACTTTGTGATAACTTCCATTGCCTCTACTGCCTCATTTATTGCTTTCTCACCTTCTTGAGCTTCATTTGAAGTTTGAGTCGCAATCTCATTTGCTGAGCCAGCATTTTCCGCAATTGAATTAATGGAAGCCGTAAGTTCCTCAACAGAAGCATTCATTTCTTCTGTGGTCGCACCGAGAGAGTTTGCTCCTTCTGCGACATTTTGAGACTTCGTAGAAATATCCTCTGTTCCAATTCGCATTTCGTGTGCCAATCGATTGATTGTATCCTTCATTTTTTCTTGTTCAGTAATAACATCCCAAGTAACCATGGCACCTTGATAGTTATTCTTCTTATCCATAACTGGACTTACAAGCAGATCAAGAATTTCATCCCCTACATGAATTTTTGCCTGATGAGGTAGATTTGAAGGATCAGATAAAAGCTTTCTTTGATGAGCTGGATTCTTGTGAAAAACATCAATACTTGCACCAACGATATCGGCAACCTTGATTGGCAAGAGGCTTTCAATTGAGGTTAATGTTTCTCTAGAGCGTGGGTTTATATATGTAATATTAAAATCTCTATCTGACAGCATTACATTAATTGGCATATTATCTAGCATTGAAGCGTACTGGGCATTTCTATTATCCGATTCTAATTCTTCTGTAATAATATCCCATGTAACCATGGCCCCAATATATTCATCATCATCTGTCACAGCTACAACATTTAATTCGAGAATCTCATCTCCTACCTCTATTTGAGTCTGAATCGGTAAATTCTTTGGGTCTGCTAATAATCTTTGCTGATGAGAAGGGTTTTTGTGAAAGACGTCAATTTTTGAGCCAACAACCTCAGTGAGAGAAACAGGAAGAAGAGCTTCAATCGAGCGAAGGCTTTCAAAACTCTTAGGATTGACGTACTTGATTACTAAATCAGTACCACAATACATAACATTGAACGGTAATTTGTCTAACATATCGTAGACCACACCTGTACCATCAAAAATATTCTTACAGTTTAGCGCCTCATTTAGTTTTGCCATGCTCATTTCTTAAACTCCTTCATGCTTCAGAAAATAGTAAAATTCGATAAACTAATTATATTAACCAAACTTTTTGTTAACTACTCAGTTACAGAGTTAGATGCACAAAGAGCTATACAGTTTAATTTCAACAACTTAAGCATTTTGATAGTCCAGAAAAATAGAGAAAGAATTTCCTTACTAAAGTACTTACTCATTTTTAGACACTTTTATTAGATAAAATCTTTTTACTTTTTTTCATGCTCAAATATTCACCTGAAAATAAAATAAAATTTTTTATTCATTTTACAATTTTGGTTTACAAAACTTCCCTTTTCATACAAATAGGACTGCGAAATCTTAAAACTCTAAAGGTATTGGTAGGTATTTGTATGGCGATCAATCTTATTATTAGCATGGACTGGGAAGGTATTTCTTTAGAGCATAAGAACCTTTCGGCCATTAGTCAGTTCAAACAAAAATGGAATACACCTATTGTTCATTACAAGAATGCCGCTTATTACACTAATAAACGTCTTGAAAATATGGATATCAACAAAACAATGAAGTCTGTTATCTCTCAAGACGATGAAATTGGTCTACATCTCCATACCCCTCGCCACTTTGTGCAAGCGGCAGGTGTTATGCCAAGAATGGCCCCATGCTTTAGTAAATACGGTGATTATAATGCTGGCGATATGAATGGTCAGGAAGTAATGCTTGTTGCTTATAACAAAGATGAAGTAAAGGCCATGATCCAATATTCACTAGAGAAATTAAAGAGTAACGGATTTGATGCTATTCATTCTTTTAGAGCTGGCGGATGGATGTCTGATGAAAGAGTCTGGGAAGCACTTGTTGAAACAGGTATACCAATTGAAAGTTCTGCAACAAATTACAACCTATTGAATGGAAGCTCTTGGGAAGGAGACAATCTCCAACGCTATATTTCCCTCATTTGGGGAGAATTGAATGTTCTATCTCGTCCATATTATCTTCAAAACTTCTGCGGAAGTCTTTTTGAAATTCCTAATAACCTAGGGGCCATTGATTATTGGAAAGAGCAGACTATTGATGATCACCTTGCAGCAATAACTGATCACTATAATGCCAATGAAGATATGTATTTAGTTATTAATTCTCACCAGGAAACTGCCCAAGAGAACTTTCACAAGCTAGATAATTTCCTGAGTCGCTTAACTGATGATTATGGTGATGAAATAAACTTTACAACAAATAAAGATATTTATTTTAACGAATTAAAGAAGAATAGTTAAAGGGGAAGAACTACTTCCCTTTTATCAATTTCTCTTTTAAGTCCTCATCAACACTTTGTGGGCCAATCCATGGAGAATGCACAATTGAGAATAACTTCTTATCATCTTTTTTAGAAGAAATGGTTTCTCCATTCTTTTGAATAATAACATCTGAACCGTTTAGTTTATATATTGCCAAAACATCACCTTCTTTAACATCAACGGCATTATTCTTTAACCAATCTAATTGTTTTTCAACCCCTTTAAGTTTACCTAGGGATTCATCCCAACCAGCTTGAGAATGTTTACGCTCTACATCTCTTAAGTAAGTAATCTTAATTAATTCATCATCTGAGACAATACTTTTAAAATAACTAACTTTATATACATCCCAGAAGTAATATGAAAGAACACCTTCTCCAACGAGCTTAAAGTCCTTATCAATTTTGGCCATTACAAGCATAGGAAATAATAAAACTAATATTAATAACTTATTCATATTGAATGACTCCTATTTTCCTCAATGGAATTAAAGTGAGATAAGTAAAGTCTAGCTCAAATGAATTAGTCGCAAAGTTTATGCTATTTTCTTTAGCATGATGATTATTTTGATATAACTCACCCATCATAAGGAAATCTATAATTAAAGTATTCTTTGAATGATCATCGAGATCATGGTTTCGATAACCGTACTTATGGCCACACCAATTCACAATGGCCCCGTGTATTGGACCAAGTAAACTATGGATAGGAACAAGAAGTAAAAACCAAAGAGAATCTGTAAAAAGTAAGTACATGAGTGCGTAAAACACAACAAAGAGAGATCTGACGGGAATAGAGTCAGCAATAGCAACAATTTTGGGAAAAGTTTCACGTTGCGTTTTTACACTCATGTACTTACGGTATGTATGTAACATCATATCGACAATATTCTTACTAACAACAGGAGAATGAGGGTCTCCCTCTAGATCCGAATGAATATGATGCTGCATATGTAAAGTTTTGTAATGTTGAGGGCGAAGAAAGCTTGGACCTTGCGATAAGATCGTGAGTATCAAAAAGAATCGATCCCAACCACGCGACATCTTACATTGATCGTGAGAAATATAGCGATGCAAGTAAAATGACTGGCAAAATAACGATAAATACCAATGAATAAATAGAAATCCTATCGCAAAATACATACTAGCTCCGTTTTACTCTGAGGCCCTAACTAATTTCTTATTGAATAAGAAGTGGCCAACAAACCACTCATCTCCATTATTATGACCAAAAAGTTCAGCACAAGAGGCAAAGAAGATTTTCCATCTTTCAAACCATAATTTTGCATCTTCTGCTCCATAAGTATCAGCAAGAACATTCATGAGAGCTTTTTCATGTTTATCCATATTTTTAAACCAAGCTTCTGAAGTTTCTTGATAATGCTTACCATTTACTTTCCACTTCTCTTCTAAAGAAAGTGAATCTTGCACTCTTTCAAAAAGGTCGAAACTTGGCATGACACCACCAGTGAAGAAATACTTCCCCATCCAGTTATCATCGCCCTCAGTTTCAAAAAAGTATGAAGCACTCTTATGACAGAAGATATGAATGAAGACCTTACCATCATCCTTTAGCCAACTAGCAACCTTTTCAAAAAGAACATTATAATTTCTCATATGCTCAAACATTTCAATTGAAACAATACGATCAAATTGCTTATCGATACTAAAAGTATTCATATCTTGTGTTAATATCTTTAGATTATTAAGCCCACGACTCTTTGCCTTCGATTCAATAAATTCACGTTGAGACGATGAATTTGAAATGGCCGTAACTTTTGAATTTGGATACTTCTTTGCTAGATATAGGGTTAAAGAACCCCATCCACAGCCAAGTTCAAGAATATCCATTCCATCTTCAAGTTGCGCTCTTTTACAATAAAGTTCAAGCATCGCTTCTTCTGCTTCATCAAGAGTCTTTACTCCTCTTTCAAAAAGAGAACTTGAATACTTTAAATTTTTACCAAGAACTAACTCAAAGAAACCAGCTGGTAACTCATAATGTTGTTCATTGGCCTTATCTGTATCTTGAGCGATAACAGATGAATTAAGCTCACCTAAGATGCCATCTCGATGAAAACTGAAGTTCTCATAAATTTCGTCTTGTCTTTGCTTAATTAGCTTTCTAATTCCTACACGAATTAACGGATCAGGAATATAACCTCTTTCAGCAGCATTCATTAAAAATGACATATATTCTCCTTAGTTACGATAAAGTGGTTTTCCAAAAGTTAAATGAGAAACACCAATGGCCCTTTCATGGAATCCACCGATGCAATATGAGAAGTAAAAGTTCCATAATCTTATAAATTCCTCATCTTCTCCAAGTTTTGGGATTTCATGAGTATTTGTATTAAAACGTTTTTTCCATTCCTCAAGAGTTCTTGCATAATGTGATGTAAAGTCCACTTGATTATATAAACGCATATCTGAAGTAGACTTAAATGATGAAAGAACAGCATGAATTGAAGGAATAAAGCTTCCAGGGAAAATAAACTTTTTAATGAAGTCTAATTCCTTTACGGCACGGTCATATTCTTGATCGTTAATTGTAATGATCTGAAGTAGGGCCAGCCCATCCTCAACTAAAAGATCAGATATCTTTTGCGTATAACTATCTAAAAACTGCTCACCTACTGCTTCAATCATTTCGATTGATACAACACGATCATACTCACCTTTTAGAAGACGATAATCATCTTTCAATAAAGTGATCTTATCTTCTAAACCTTCTTTAGCAATTCTCTCTTTTGTTACACGATACTGATTATCTGATATTGTTGTCGTCGTAACGTGGCAGTCATAATTCTTTGCAAGATAAATCGCCAATGCACCCCAGCCAGAACCAATCTCAAGAATACGATTTTCAGCTCGTATATCGAGGCGCTCTGCGATTAGCTTAAGCTTTGCTTGCTGTGCCTCCTCTAGTGTTGATTCTTCGTTTTCAAAAAATGCAGATGAGTACATCATTGATTCATCTAAAAAGTGTTCAAAAAGCTCATCTGGAAGATCATAGTGCGCTTTAATATTCTTCTTTGAACCATCAATCGTATTCCTGTCTTGCCAATACTCAATTAGCCTTGCAGGCTTTAGAAGATTAACAAGGCCTGAGTCCACTTGACTGAGTGTAGACTTATTTAAAGCAAATAGTCTCATAACATTATCAAGATCATCAGTGTCCCATTTCTTAAGAATATAAGACTCTGCTGCACCTATTGATCCTTTAGTGAAAACATCAACAAAGAAAGAAGGATCATTGACCTTGATTTCAGCATTAACAAGGATATCACCTTTACCAACCTCAGTAGTGATATCTTGTTCAATAATCTTAAGACGTCCATATTGAAGATCATCTAATGATTTAAGTATTAGCTTTCTAATGGATCTTGTTAAAAAACCATAGTTTGATAGCGCTTGTACTTCAGGGTATTTCTGAAGAGTTTTATAGTCTGGTTTCATAATACACCTTCCTTATTTTTATCTGAGATTATTGATTTACGACTGTCTGGGTTTGGATGATCAAAGAATGGAATTCTTTTCATCCATAGTCTTAATGCTTGAAAATATATTCCAAATATCATTTTAAAAGTCATTAGCGGATGTTTAAAAAGCATTCGATTTAAAGAACGAGATGAAATATTAACCCGTTTTAACTGAAGTCCTGCATAGAAGACTGCACTGCCTTTATCCAAGCTTGTCATATGAATTCTAAGAGAATTCGATGGCACAAAGAATTCCCAAATATATTTAATATCCATTGGGAAAAATGGTGAGATATGAAATTTCTTATCAAGCTTAATTTTTAATGATTTATCATTTACTTCCTCTCCATCAAAGACATAACAATAACGCTCACCCCAAGGAGTATTTTCAATTTCTGCCATTAAGGCATCAAGCGTCTCCCCATCCTCTTTATAACAATAGTAAAAGCTCACTGAGTTAAAACAATAACCAAAGAAGCGTAAATTTGTTAAAAGTCTTACTGGCCCATTTGGTCTTCTACCAATCTTGTCTTCAACAGTGTTAAACACTTCTTCTTTCAGTGGTTTTGAGTTATCGCCATGGTAATCTCTTCTTCGAAAAGAAATAAAGTTCAACTTTTCAAGAGACCAAAACTTTGATTTAGAAAAGACTTCATCAAGTTCATCTAAATCAATATAGCTCAGAAATAACTTATACTTGAAGTTATGCTCTTTAGGTGAATAACGGTTATGAAGGACTTCTCCTTCGTAGAGGCAGCTTTTCATATCTTCTCCAGTTCCTCTACAACACGAAGAGCACTGAAAACACCATCTTCGTGAAAGCCATTACGCCAATATGCTCCACAATAGTGAGTACGATTCTTCCCACTTATATCTTTCCAACTTTCTTGTGCCTTCATCCCCTCGAGAGAGAATAATGGATGCATATAATCCATTTTTTTAAGTATTTTCTTCTCATCTATTTTTCGATATGGGTTTAGAGTGACATTGAACAAATTCTTACTCTTTAACTCTTGTAAGATATTCATATTATATGTCACAGTGGCCCCTACTTTTCTTTCAATAGGAAGTTGATAATTCCATGCGGCCCAAGCAAGCTTCTTTTTTGGAAGAAAACTTCGATCTAAGTGTAGGTATGTTGGATTAGCAATATAAGGAATTGAAGAAAGAACCTCGCTCTCTTTTTGTGTTGGAGCATCTAGAATCTTTAATGAAATATCACTATGTGTTGCAAAAATAACTTGATCAAATTTTTCGCTCCCATTTTTTGTTTCCACAACAATGTGATCATCATGACGAATAACTTTTTGAACGGGAGTATTTAATCTAACACTATCCTTAAAATGTGGAAGCATTTTATCAATATATGAATTTGATCCTCCATCAATTACATACCACTGCGGACGATCATCAACCTCAAGGAAGCCGTGATTTTCAAAAAATCTTAGTACAAATTTAGCAGGAAATTGCCATACATCTCTTGGGTCAGTCGACCATACCGCGGCCATCATAGGAACAATATAATATTCAATGACACTATCTTTAACTTTTCGTGATTCAAAAAATGCTTGAAGAGAGATATCTCCATTATCATTAGAGAGAAAATCCTTGGCCTTCTTATTAAAGTCAATTATTCCCTTTAGCATTGAATAGAATTTCGGTCTTAAAAAGTTTAATCGCTGAGCAAATAGAGTGTTAAATGAGGTTCCATTGTACTCAAGCCCAGTTTTATCACAGCTGACACTAAAGCTCATGGATGTCGGTTTATAGGCAACATCTAATTCTTCAAGAAGTTTTAGAAAGTTTGGATAAGTCTTTTTATTAAAGACGATAAACCCGGTATCAACACGATGTTTTTCACCATCTAGCTCAATATCGTGAGTATGAGTGTGCCCACCAAGATAATCATTGGCCTCAAATAGAGTAATGTCGTGCTTACTTGAAAGTTTGTATGCACATGTTAAACCAGAAATACCAGAACCAATGATTGCTATTTTCACTACTCCCCCTTCAGCCTTTTCTTAATGTACTTTGTGACTGATCCGAGAACAGGAATATGTTCATATATAAATTCACCCATATCAAAATAGTCGCGGTGATAGCTTACAAGTCCATTTTCATTAAACTTTATGACTGAGTTTCCATGAAGAATAACTGGTTTTCCTGAGTTTAGATTTGGAGTTCTCAAAATCATTTTCCATACTCCCACATGATTAGAACCATTTGAGATAATATCCGAGAACTCAAATTTGATATCAGTTACACCTTCATAAATACCTTTGTAATATCCCTTAACTTCATCGATTCCCTTATGGCGTCCAATAGGGTCAATAAATAGAGCATTAGGAGCATAGAAGTTATCAAGAATATCGACGTTATCAGCTCTTAATTCATTAAAGACCTTCTCTATTCGTTGGGCCTGAGATTTCGTTTGTGCATTATCATCTTGCGCGTATGCCATATCCACACTGCCTCCTATTAGTAATAAACTTGTCATTAAAATAATTATTGTGTTCACCTTTGGAAACCAAAGTAGAAAGCGGTTCGTTCTTTCTTGGTATTTACGGTAAAGATCACCCTTAGACTTTAATGAAGACTCCTCTGCCGGAGGTACTCCTGTTACTGAAGTAATAAGATAAAGCATGATCAAATACGGTATTAAACCGATAAATGAAATAGGTGCTGAACTAAGTCCATATACCCCAAAGCCGGCCCAGATTAATGTTTCAAAAAAATAATTTGGATGTCTTGAGTATTTCCAAAGACCGATATCACAAACTTTTCCACGATTTTCTTTATTGGAAACAAACCTTTTAAGCTGAGAATCAGCTATTAGCTCTCCAATAATTGCAATGGTAAAAATTAAAATTCCAAAGTAATTTGATATATCAAAAGTTGGATTCATTATCGCTAAGTAGAGAGGGATAGCTAAGACAACATTTAATAAGGCTTCACCAACAAATAGCCCATAGAGATAGACTCCATACATGACTTTCCACTTTTTCTTTAACTCTATATAGCGTTTATCTTCTCCCGTTTGTCTTATTCGAGTGAAGAGATGTGTGCTTAAGCGTGCAGACCAGATTCCGTAGAGACAAAAAAGCACAATAGCATTTAAGTTTTCAAAGAAGTTTTGGCCCTCTGGGTAGTTAAAATATAAAACTCCCATAATTAGAAAGAAGCTTGAGCACCAATAAAAGTCTAAGTAGGCAAATACCTTAACTCGAAAAGAGATGTACCAGCCAATCGTAAAATAGACTAGAAGCAGCGCTGTGATAATCAGTATACTTTCAAACACGTTTGATCCTTTTTAAGTCAGTTATCCTTATGCCTATTAGTACGCATAAGGCTTAGAAATAGATCAGTTAAATAAGAAAAAAAGCACAAAACAATGTAATTTCAACAGTTTACAAATAGCCTTTTATATTAAATAAGAAAAAATCAACTTTAATGTGATCCTTTTTTTGATTCATCTCGTAATGAATAATATGAGAGTAATAAATATGCAGGATCAAGTTTTAGCGAATTTAGGACTCAGATGTGATAGACTAATTCCTATTATTAGGAGACATCACAAAGTGCAATTGGGCCTAACTGAATTAGAAAACTTGATTCGAGAAATCGCTCAGGAAAAATCAAGACATGCTTTTAAGAAGCTATTTGATTTCTATTACCCAAAGGCGATGAACTACCTCCTTAAAGCTGGATTATCAAAGGAAGTTTGCGCAGAGCTTTCTCAAGAGGCCATGCTAAAGGTTTGGAAGAAGTCTTCCTCATACTCTCCAGAATTGGCCAATGTTAATACTTGGCTATTTACAATAATAAGAAATACAAAATATGACTATTTAAGAAAACAAAGCCGTGATCCTTTAGCAATCATAAGTGCTGATGATGTTTTTGATGAAAATATTCACACACTTGATTCTACGCATGAAATTGAAGAGATTTATCAAAGAGCGCAAACTCAAGAAATGATAACTAAACTCTCTCAAGATCAGCAGGATGTTCTCTACGGTATATACCGAGAAGGACTAACTCAGTCGGAATTTGCTCACATGCGTGACATTCCCCTGGGGACAGTGAAATCACGGGTAAGACTAGCTATTAAAAACTTAAGATTACTAATGGAGGAAAAGTGAATAAGCTTTATCATCCTGACACAAATTTAATAAGAGACTATGTTAACGCTAAATTACCAGCGGGAGCTTCTCTTCTAATATCAACTCACTTAAGTGAATGTGAGGACTGCCAACAACATATGGCCACACTTACAAACGAGGAAGCTCAAGTCTTTTTTGGTGATGATAGTGAGATCAAAAAAGATGAAGTGGACGATGCGTTTGAAAGCCTCTTTAATCGAATAGAAGATGAAGAAAGTGAAACAATTGTAAATATTAAAGCCAAGCAAAATACTGCAACGATTAACTTCGGGGATAAGGTATTTGAATTACCTGAAAAATTGGCCTTTGCGGCAGAGAAAAACCTTAATTGGAAAGAGTTCGGTAATGATTGCGGTGTGGCACAAATTACAGAAGGTGCCGGTGGTGGTCTTTTCTTTATCTACATGGGACCAGGAGAAACTGTTCCAGAGCACGGCCACAGTGGACGTGAATATAGCTATGTTGTTGATGGTTATTATTACAGTGAAGGAACTCGTTTAAGTAATGGTGACTTTTCTGTATTTGATGAAAAAGATACTCATGCACCAGCAACTGCAAGTGATGAAGGATGCTTAGTGGTTTCATTTGTTGAAAACCGCCTTAACTTCTTTCAAGGATTATTGGCACCATTAAATCGCCTACTCTGGTGGTACCTTAAGAGGTCTTAGAAAGTTATTATTCGCAGCAATCAGTTGAAGATTCAAACTCTATTGTGGAATAGACTACATGATGACTAGATAAAACCTCTTTAATACTTTGCTTTAAAATGTCTAAGTCCCTTGCCTTTGTTTCCGGCGCAACAAGAATATGAAATCTTAAATAGAATGATTCATTATCTAATGACCAACCTTTTATAGCATGCATATCTTTTACAAGCTCTAAGGCCTCAACCTCTTCTTTTATTGTATTCATCTCAATTTCATCAGGAAAATGCTGAAGGAATATTAGTCCAACTTTTTTAAGATTATGATAAACACCTCTTAGAATAATAAATGAGATCAAGATCGAAAGAATCGAGTCTAAAATATACCAAGGCTTAAAATGAAGTATTACACTGACAATAAGAACGGCCACCCACCCCATTAAATCTTCCAATAGATGGTACATAACCATTTTTTGATTTAGACCACTCGTCTTAGACATGCGATAAGCAGCAACCCCATTCACCACAATTCCCAATAAGGCCAACCATAGCATTCCCATTGCCTGAACAGGCTCAGGTGCCATTATTCTTTGAACTGCTTCGTAAATGACAAAAATACTACCAGAAAAAAGAATTAGGCCATTTATAAGTGCCGATAGAATCGAAAAACGACGATAACCGAAAGTAAATTGATTATCCGCTTCTTTCTTACTTAATTTTTCTGCAAAATACGAAAATAAGAGAGCAAGGCTATCTCCGATATCATGGAGAGCATCTGAATAGATGGCCACACTATTTGTTAAGTAGCCGCCTATTAATTCAATCACAGCAAAACTAGCATTGAGGAAAAATGCGATTAAGATATTCTTGCCATTCATATCACCATGGTGATGGTGGTGGTGATGATGGTGATGTCCTCCAGACATAAGGGCTCCTCAGATTCTGTGTAATTATTGATATTATTAATGATTAAACCGTAGAATTCAAGAGGGATACGATGTTATAATCTCTGGTATGAAGTTGATTAATACACTTACTCTTTTATTTCTAATTTTATCTTGTTCATCAAAGTCGTGGAAAGAGACATCACGTGAAAGTGCAGGAATTGCGCCTAAGGCCCATGAGCTAAAGGAAGATATTGTACAAGTCTACTATGCACGAGCTTTTTCCTGGCGAGGCAACTTTGCCGTCCATCCATGGATTGCTTGGAAGAAAGTTGATGAAGAACAATACACTGTAGCGCAAGTTACTTCATGGAATATCAGAAGAGAAGGTAGCGCCATTAGAATTGAAAAGGACCTTCCTGATCGTTTATGGTTTGATAATATACCAACCCTAGCCTTTGAGGCACGAGGTAAAAAAGCCTCTACCATCATTGAAAAACTAAAGCCTTTAATTGAAAATTATCCGTATAAAGATCTTTATCGTATTTGGCCTGGACCAAACTCAAATACATTTGTTTCCTATCTAAATCGCAATATAGAAGAATTGGATATTGAACTTCCACCTCATGCCATTGGTAAGGATTACCTAGGCACTAATAAATTTATTGCTCCAACAGCATCAAACACTGGCTACACCCTATCGGCCTTTGGGCTCTTAGGTGTAACATTTGCTAGAGCAGAGGGAATTGAATTCAATCTCCTTGGGTTAAACTTTGGTGTCGACTTTGCTGATCCAGCACTTAAGCTGCCTTTTGCTGGACGTGTTGGCTATCCAGACCGCTCACTATGATATTTATTATATTTACAAGCGATGGCGTTAGGATTAATCTAATTTCATGACTGAAGAAAATCAAAAATGCCCAAAATGTGAGTCTCCATATGCTTACTCAGATGGACAATTATGGAATTGCCCTGAATGTTTTCATGAATGGAGTCTAGATGCTAACAATGAAGAAACTGAACAAGAACATCAATTCCTTGATGTTAATGGGGCCCCGCTACAAAATGGCGACTCTGTTACAGTGATTAGAGACCTAAAGGCCGGCAAGTCCACAATCAAGTCAGGAACAAAAGTAAAAAATATTCGCTTACTTGATGATCCTGTTAACGGACACGATATCTCATGTAAAGTTGATGGCCACGGATCAATGTACTTAAAGTGCTCGGTAGTTAAAAAAGCTTAGGCTTTTACAACTCTCCATAATGAGTCAATAAAGTATTCATTCTTATCAGTAAAATGTTTTGCGACTTGAAAACCACTATCAAAGCACATTGTTTCAATGTCACCTTTTGTATATTTGAAAGAATATTCTAGGTGTAGTGGTTCGAAAGCTTCAAAGTGAAATGCTTTCTTCAATGACTTTATATAAACTGATTGATCCTTCTTTGGAAGCAAGTAGCTTTCCATTGCTCCTATTTTTGGATTGAAGATTCCTACATGCTGGAAGTTCTCTGGTTCAAAATTACCACCTAGCTCTTTATTTATACGCTCTAATAGATTTAGATTAAATTCTTTTGTGTACCCACTAGAATCATTATAAGCGGCCGTGAGTTTCTCAACATCTTTTTTAAGGTCAAAACCAATAAGGGCCATATCATTTGCCTCTAGTCCATTCCACATATGCTGTAAGAAGTAGTGACTTTGATGACGATTAAAGTTTCCAATATTTGATCCCAAAAATAAAACAAGCTTACGGTTTCTAGACTTTTCATTAATATAGCGAAGTCCTTCAAAATATTCTGCGACAACACCATGTACTTGAAGATTTTCATTAGGAGTAATGACTTCTTCAAGTTGTTTCATTGCCTCTGTTGATATATCGATAGGATAATAATTTACTATTTTCCCGCTTTCTAGTAATCCTTCAATAATTAGTTTACTTTTATGGCCATCTCCAGCACCAAGTTCAACAATATCCACTTCATCTTCTGAAATGATATTAGCAATTTCTTTATTTGCTTGCTTTAAAATTTCGTACTCAGTACGAGTTAGGTAATAGTCTTCATGTTTAGTTATTTTTTGAAATAACTCACTCCCCTTATCATCATAGAAGTATTTAGTTGATAGCATTTTTTCGTCACGACTTAGCCCATTAAGCACATCGAGAGCAAATTGTTCTTTGTCGTTAATATGATTTTCATAATTTACTAAATTAGATATTTCCATTACTTATCCTTGGCAATTCTTATTCCTGAAAACATCCAACGTTGATGTGGACGATAAAAGTTACGATATGTTTTTCGATAATGATTACTTGGAGTACCAAAGCAGCCGCCTCTTAATACAAATTGATTACACATAAATTTCTCATTGTACTCTTCGAGGCTTCCTAGAAATGATTCATAACCTGGGTATGGAGAATAATGAGAAGATGTCCAATTCCACAATTCATGAGGTCCTTCATCAAGGCCTAATTCGCATTCAAATTCACTAGGTAAACGATAGCCGGCCCATTTTGAAAAGGCATAAGCCTCATAGTAACTAACATGGCAAACACTTGCATTTGGATCAACTAAGCCTAATCCTCCAAGAGTATACTCAAACCACTCTCCATCATTTAAAGACCAATACAGTGGTGCTTTTATTTTGTTTTCTTTAACCCAGTCGTGTCCATCACTTGGCCACAGTCGAAAATCTTCATAACCACCATCATTAATGAACTCTAAATATTCACTATTAGTAATTAATTGTTGCCTGACAGAGTACGAAAGAATCACTCTTTCATGATTTGGTTTTTCATTATCATATGAAAAATCCTGACCATTAAAGCCTACTTGATAAATCCCACCTTCAACATTTTTCCACTGATTCCTTGAGCGAAAAACTTTTAATGGCCAATACTGGTAATAAGCAGGATTACAAGGATTCATGGCAAATATATATTTGATATCCATTAGTAATAATTCTTGGTGCTGTTGCTCGTGATTTAAGCCGACCTCAAGTAAGAATTCAATTTCTGAAACAGGATCCATATTAGTTAAAACTTCACACATATAGAAATCGACATACTTACGATATTCATAAATCTCATTTACTGTAGGACGAGATAGATGTCCCCTCTGCCCTTGCAACCAGTGATTCCCAACGGATTTATAATATGAGTTAAATAAATAAGAATAGCCCTTATTGTATCGCTCATAATTATCGAGATACTTAGCTAAGATAAACTCTTCAAAAAACCATGTGGTATGAGCAAGGTGCCACTTAGGTGGACTTACTTCTGCACAAGGCTGAACAACATAATCCTCAATCTCTAAAGGCTTACATATATCTTCCGTTTCCTTTCTTATATTAAGATAGATAGAAGTTATATCATTTTGGATTACGTGAAAGCCAATCTCTCCCTTGGCCTTATTTATTTTGAATAGATTTTCTGAATTAAAGTTTATAGCTCCCCCCACATTAATTCTCGATGCAATAAAACGCTACCGTGGGAGGGTGATGATAGAAAGTTAAGAATATTAAAATTTCTTAAAGAATTAATAAAGTTTGAATCAAGCTTCACCCTACTTATAATTTCAAAAAGATCAAAATGGAGACTTTTAATATGAAAATTCAAGATAAGTATTCAATTACATTACTATTCCTTTTCTCCTCTCTCATCTTTGCACAAGATAAAAATGAAGTTCAAGATATGTCTGACCCATTAGCGGTCTATACGCAGGCCGGTATAGGTGCGACTAATAAAGGTTTAAATTTAAAGATAGGTATTTCATACGATACTGGAATTAAAAACCTTATGGGGATGAATGTAATAGAATTTAAAGGCTCACTTGGAGAAGAACTTGGCTGGGACAAGTCTTCAAAAAGAAGCAATAAGTTAGACAGCTTCCGATTTAGAAATTTCAAGGCCGACTTAACAACAGGTCGTGGTGCTCAAATTGATATCAATTATAACTTTAAACAATCTTATCTAGCGCAAAGAACAGGAAGTGCATCATATGCGCTTCTTCAAGCGCTACCAAAGTATTATTTTATCAATCTCTATCCTTTGGCAGGTCTAGGAGTAGACTTTGGAAAAAATGTTGTTGAAGATGATTCAAGTATTGATAGTGGGTACTCTATCTATGGAGTTAATGCACTTATTGGAATGTATGGAAAGTTTACGTTAACAGAGAAAATATGGCTAAATTATAATCCCTTTTGGCTAACTGCTGTGAGTGGCTCTAACCTCTATGAAGATAGTGCATATGCTCCAGGAAAAGATAATATTCTCTTACATGAATTTGCAGCAAGCTATCAATTCACACCACGCTTCAACTTACGTTACTTTGCAAATTGGAGTAATTTAGTAGACATAACAGATGGAGATCACCGCATTGAAGCAAATTATCAATTTTAGTGATCTCCAAATTTATATTTTAATATTCTAACTTAATTTTTTCAAAATCAGCTGAGCTGTGACGTTCATGAAGTTGCTGATCTTCATCTCCCCACGCTCGATTAACGACACGGCCTCGCAGTACAGCAGGTCTTTTAATTAATTCATCTGCCCAGCGGATGACATTCTTATACTCATGTACAGAAAGAAACTCCGCTGCATCATATAGTTTCCCCTTAACAAGTGCCCCGTACCAAGGGAAGATGGCCATATCAGCGATAGTATATTCATCTCCTGCAATATACTTATTATTCGCTAATTGTTTGTCTAATACATCTAATTGTCTCTTTGTTTCCATAGCAAAACGATCAATAGGATATTCAAATTTTTCAGGGGCATATGCATAGAAATGCCCAAAGCCTCCACCTAAGTAAGGCGCACTTCCCATTTGCCAAAATAACCAATTAAAAGTTTGCGCTCTTTTTATTGGATCTTTAGGAAGGAACTTGCCAAATTTCTCAGCTAAGTAGACAAGGATTGATCCTGATTCAAATACTCTAATTTCTTCACCATGATTCTTGTCTAAAAGTGCAGGTATTTTAGAGTTTGGATTAATATCGACAAATCCCGAACCAAATTGATCACCTTCTCCAATATTTATTAGATATGCATCGTATTCGGCTTCTTTAATGCCAAGTTCAAGTAACTCCTCAAACATAATTGTTACTTTAACTCCATTAGGAGTCCCTAGTGAATATAATTGAAATTGATGCTCACCTTGTGGGAGCTTCTTTTCTTCTCTCGAACCAGCTGTAGGTCGATTAATATTTGCAAACTCACCTCCGTTACCTTCTGAAAAAGTCCAAACCTTAGGTGGTGTATATTTATCACTCATATATTCTCCTTTAGATAAATGAAATTTTAATCATTATAACATCAATCAATGAGATTGAATGTGAAGCCTTTGTAAAAAACCATACCTAAGAATGTTAAAAATATGATTAAAAGAAGACAAATATTGATACGCATCAAATTATAAATATATTTTTATGCTATTCTAGATTTATGAAAAAAATAATCTTTCTAGTACTACTTTCGTTTTCAACTCTAGCTGGGCAAAAAGAGGCCCTTGAAGCAATTCAAAAAACAGCTATGGCACTAAAAAAAGAGCTTCAATCAGCAATGAAGGTCTCTCCAGTTAATGCCATAGAGGTTTGTAACACAAAGGCCATGCCCATCACTAAAAAATACCATTCAAAAGGTATTGAGGTCGGACGTGTTAGTCTAAAAAATAGAAATCCAAATAATACAGTAAAAGATTGGATGAAAGAAACAATTGATGCTTACGAATCAGGATCTAACAAGAAAGGCTATAGCGTTGTTCGAATTAGTAATAATCAATCCGGAATTATAAAACCAATAAAGACAATGCCACTTTGTTTAAACTGCCACGGTTCAAATATAAAACCTGAAGTGTCAGCTAGAATTAATAAGCTATATCCTGCAGATAAGGCCACTGGCTATAAAACAGGTGATACACGAGGATATTTTTGGGCAACTTTTAAAACAAAATAATAGGGATAAAAAATGAATATAGTTATCGTTGGCGGAGGTACAGCTGGTATTACAACAGCTGCTAGGTTGAGAAACTCTCTTGATAAATCTTTTGAAATTTCCGTTATCGAGCCTTCTAAGTATCATTACTACCAACCTTACTGGACCCTAAACGGTGCTGGAATTGGAACAAAAGAAGAAACTAGAAAGTTAACCAAAGAGGTTATGCCCCACCAAGTTAGCTGGATTCAAGATCGTTGTATTAAAATAAATCCTGATAAAAATGAAGTTGAGTGTGAAAAAGAAGGCATTATAAAATACGATATTCTTGTTGTTGCTCCAGGAATTCAAATAAACTGGGATCAAATAGAAGGACTGAAAGAGGCAATGGGTAAAGACGGCGTTTGCTCTAACTACAGCTATGAATATGTTGATTATACTTGGAAATTCCTACAAGAGCTTGATCATGGTAGTGCATTATTTACTTTTCCTAACTCTCCTTTAAAGTGTGGTGGTGCCCCACAAAAAATTATGTATCTAGTTGAAGACTATTTAAGAAAGCATGGAAAGCGAAATAATGTAGAGATAGAATTTACAAGCCCTGGCCAAGCTATCTTTGGGGTTGAGAAATATAAAAAGTCACTTGAGAAGATTATAAAAGAAAGAGATATTAAAACTCATTTCCAAATAAACCTAGAGCGAATTGACGGAATTAATAAAAAAGCCTTCTTTAGAGATCTTCAAACAAATCAACTCATTGAAAAAGAATATTCGTTTATTCATGTTGTTCCACCAATGTCAGCACCAGATTTTTTGATAAATAGTAAGCTCTTAGACGAGACTGGTTGGATTGATGTAGACAAGCATACTTTCCAACATCAAAAATATGAGAATGTATTCTCTTTGGGTGATGTTTCTAATGCACCAACAGCGAAAACTGGTGCAGCAATTAGAAAACAAGCACCTGTGGTAGCAGAGAATATAGTCAAATTTATTAATAAGAGATCTGACTTTAATAGAGAATATAATGGCTACACGTCATGTCCAATAGTTACAGGATATGGGCAGTTGATTCTTGCAGAGTTTGATTACGATGGAAAGCCTTGCGAAACTTTTCCTTTTGATCAGTCTAAGCCTCGCTGGAGTATGTACTTTCTAAAGGCCCATATTCTTCCACTTGTGTATTGGCATGGAATGTTGAAAGGCAGAATGTAGTTTATTTCTTTGCTGTATTCTTAATCTTTGGGTGTAGGCTAAATTCACAATTCATAGATTTAGTAACCAGACAATTATCTTTGGCCTTATAGAGTAGCTCTAAATATGGATCGACATTTCCTTCGCAACAAATTTCAAGGTTTACATAGATATCCACTTTTGTGAAAGCAAAACCTTTTTCAACTTTTTCAAGATGTGCATCGGCCTTAACTTCAATATTGGTCCACGCAAGCTTTTGAAATTGTGCAAATGACTTGAAAGTAAGTATATAGCAACTTGAAATACTCGCACTAAAAAGATCTTCAGGACTCCACTTATCTTCAACGCCTTGAAACTGAGGAGGAGGAGTAACTGTGAGAGATTCTTTCTTTTCGGCCGTAAGATTTAATTCAATATTATCGGCTCTACCTGTAGTAACTGTCGTGTAAGTTGCCAATATTAACTCCTATTCAACAACAAAATTATATTGATCATGATATATTTCAACTACTGTGAGAAATAAAATTCCTATAATTGGACCATAGAAGATTCCTCCCATACCAAATACTCCCATACCGCCTATAATCGTTAGAAGAACAAAGGTAGAATTGATCTTAATTCGGTCGCCAATAAACTTGGGTTTAAACCAATTTTCAACAATAAGTCCAACCAGAGAAGTAAAGATAAAGAGCCCTACTCCTGCCCCTGTATCACCCGTTAGTACAAGATATAAACTGGCAGGAATCGTTACGATTGATATTCCCACTAATGGAACAAAGGCCAAAAACACCATGACAACTGTCCATAAGACGATGGATTCAAACCCCGTAAACCAAAGAGCAATACCCGCAAGTACACCTTGAATAACTCCTCCAACACCATTACATACCAAAGTTACATAATTCATTTGATTAAATTTTTCTAAAATCTTCTGTTCTTGGTCTGAAGGAAGTGGTGATAGGTCAAATATATAGTTTTTTAAATGCTTTCCTTCAATGAATATACCAAAGACGACAATCATCATAATGGCCAAATCAAATATAAAAGTAATGATATTACCCATGATCGAATTGATACTTGAAATCACTGTTCCTGAAGCTCCTTTAAGGGCGTTTAAAACAGCTGTCTTAACTTGATCCATATCGATATCCATACCAGACATTTGAGAAAAGCTTCTTATTAAGTCTGCAATTGCACCTTCACCAAATAAAAAGTTATCAACTTCATGATGAGCTAAAGCGCTGACAATTCTTTGATATAAAGAGACGGCTTCTTTACTGATTGCGAGTGCTAAAAAAATAAGGGGAATAAGAACTAGCAATGTAATAATAAGAGTAGTAAGGATGGAGCTAGTGTAGTTTGTAACTTTCCACTTACTAATAATTTTATTTTTAAGTGGATTGAAGACTCCAGCTAAAACAAGACCAAAAATAATTGGTCCAATCATCTGCCTGGCCATCATCCAAACCAAATATCCAATTAATAGAAAAAGAAAACCAAAGAATACATACGTTATATTATATTTATTTTGCATATAAATATTGTATGTTTGAATCCCTTAGTGTGCAAATAAAGAATAAAAAAAGCCTCCTAAAAAGGAGGCTCTCTTTTTAACATAATTTTACGGTTTGATTCTAGTAGCAGTAGTAATAACCCCATCTATCATAGTAACAATCATAGTATGTGTAGCTATAAGCATACCAGTAGTAATAAAATACTACTCCACCAAAGAATAGGTAGTAGAATCCATAGTCATAACCATAACGACCGTGGTAATTTGCTCCAGTATTTTTCATACCATCTACATAATCTTGAATTAGTGATTTTGATTCTTCAAGAGTCATTGTTTCAAGATCAATTGAAGCGACAAGACTAGAAAGTTCATTGGCAACTTTTTGATCTTTGATATTAGACTTTAGGTAGTTTAAAACGTCAGCAGGTTTTACACCTTCTGCTCTTAACTCACCTAATTGAGTCTCAAAGTTTCTAACAGTTTCATTGTAGAACTCTTGATCTTTTTGATCCCACTCTACAGATAATTTAAACTCAACCTCTTCAAAGATTGGAGCAATTTTCGCATCAACATTAGCTAGTGTTGAAAACGAGAAGCATACAAGTGCTACAGCAGCTAATTTCTTAAACATGAACATCTCCCTAAATAATTAGTTAAAATATATGGGTTAATACCCAACAAAATATATTACGTCAATTCTTTATCAAATCTATGTATTTATAAACCCATCTCATGATAGGCGTTTAGAAGCTTTATTCTGCCACTAAGCGGAGATTTACAAGAGCGTCGACATTCCTTAAGAATGGACTTCACTAAATCACCTCTAATATTTGAGCTACTCGTTAAATTATTTCTAATATTATATATATACGAGTGACTCTTCTGCTCATCTAGCTCCCTAACCTGCCAAAGTACTCCTAAGACAAAGTCAATATTTGCATATGCATTAGACTCAAAGCCTGATTGATAAGTCTGCTCTCTAAATGCATCTTTTTCACGTACTCTTTTTGCATAGTCCTTTACCTTATCAGCAAGTGTTGAACTATTGGCAATTGAAGCGGCAAAGAAATCGGCCATGCCTTCATTAACAGGTGAAGAATGACTTAATGTTAACTTGTCACTAAGAGCGATATGAGCGAACTCATGATAAACAATTTCAGGAATAAACGATGTATCTAATAAATAACTCTTTCCCTGAAGGAGTCCATATATATGCTTCATCGCTATAAACGAAGCTTCAATAATTGCCGTGGAACCTAAGATACTAAGTCCAGAATCCACAAGCTCATCACCGCTTAATAAAAATAGATCAGCAACAAATCGTTGAAAATTAGCAAATCGAGATTGAGTACGAAACTCACTAAATAGTGCCGCAGTTTGTTCGAAGTCGTTCTTTAATCCTTCACTAGGTAAATCAACTTCTTTTGCTGGCCTAAACCAGATCTCATGTTGCCAAGGATCAATACCAAATCTTGCTCTTCCTTCTCCAGGAGGGATTGAAAGAGCATTATTATACTCAGGAGCTAAGTTATCATGAGCAAAGTGACCAATAGAATTAAATTGATTAGTAATTCCAAGTCTAATTGTGATTTGCCCTAACTCACTTACATACTTAGACTTAACAACATCAAGAAAATACTTCTTCGCTTTTTTTAGATGAAAGTAAACACTTGCTGCTCTCATCTTTTCTAAGTCATCATTTAGTTCAGATAAAACAATCGGTTTTTCAGACTTGGCTTTAACTATTTTAAAACTCTTATCTTCTAACTTTCCAAGGTTGTCGATGTCTTTGAATACGACCTCTTTCTTTACAAGATCCATTTCTTTATTACGAGTTAAAACTGTTGTTTTAAAAGCAGCAAAGCTAAACTGTGTAATAAGAAGAAGCACCAAGAGCTTAGAACATTGAATGATCACGAGCTGGCTCCTTTTTAATATCAGTTAACATTTCGATTCCAACGAGAGCAAAAACCTTCACAAAATAAACAGAAGCAGGAATTGCAGCAACAAAAATCGTTCCATATCTTTTTATAAAACGCTTTCGCTTTTCACCTTTTGTAAGTTTAGGGTTCCAAACGTACTCAACTGTTTCAAGAGTACTTAGATCCTCCCCATTTACTAAACCTGTTTCAAAAGAAGCGGCCAAGATATCCTCAAACGATACATTCGTTGATGAGAATAAATTTGTATTTTGTAAATCCCCTAATTCCTTACGAATCATCTTTGCAGCAAAACGATACTGCTCTAATGGGTCGAGAATTATTTCTTCCACAACTTCATCGTCTAAAACAACATTAATCGATACGAAGTCTGCATTAATGCGATTTAAGAGCCTTTCCATCATGCTTCTAAGATAAATAATCTGAAATGGATTATATTTTGAAAGTAGAACTTCACGACGAGATGCTTTTCGCTTTTCACTTCTTTTTGAAATATAGTCTACGCCCTCAATCTCAAGACGTTCAGGAAATTGATTTGTTAAAAAGTTTTGATTTTTACGATATTCAGATAATGTATTTGCTTCTTTATGATAATCTTCTTGTACCAGTCTTTTAAGCTGCCAATACATTCTCTTTGAAATTAGACCTTTGTGGTAAGCAACCTTAAAACTCTTTATTGGTTTTTCAACTTTTAATGCACCTATTAGGTTCTTAAAAGCGATATTCAAACAAAGGCCACCTTCGATCTGCTTTGAAAAATCATGAAATGCATTTTTATTAAAATCTTCTACCTTAGATTTAAATGGTGAAAGGTATTTATCTTTCTTTGATTTTAAAAATGATTTGATTGTTCGATTTAAAAGACGGTATTCAGTATCATCAATAGTCTTATTAGACCTTAAATAAATGAGTGAGTCTTTTAGGCTTAAATCCTTATCTAGTTGATAAACATCTTCTAAGATCTCGTACTCACATTGAGAGTCGCTTAATGACATATTATCTAATTCAAAAAGCTGCTGTGAGGTTAATCTTGAAGTTACTTCTTCAAGATCTTTTTGGTCGAAATAAGCACTTGTTCCCGCAATATTTATAGCGAAAGTATTTCCACAGATTAGCTGTGCCAATAAAATAGCGAGGAGTGTTTTATTCATTCAATCTTAGTACAATAAGACAGGACAAATAGGAATATACGCTGAAATATATACAGCAATTATTTATATTGGGCCTCACTCACCAAAAGCAAAGCATAACTCCTTGAAATAACAGAAGGATTAGTAACAGAATTAATCTTCTCTATCACTGAAAGATGAAGGAATAATATCAATACCTAAACGTTGTCCTAGTTTTACGACAAAAGGAAGAGTCAGAGGTGCAAACGGCAGAACTAAAAGAACACCTACTCCAAGCCCCTTTAAGATTTCTACAAATTGCTTATTGGCCAATACCATCTCTTCCTTAGTTGCCAAGCCTTTTGTATAGCGGCCATAGATGGAAAACATCTCTCGCGTCTCAACTCCTTCTTGCTCAAGCCCTCTTTTGAGTCTCAATAAAGACTTCTTAAGACGCGCCTTTATTCCTCTTCTTTTCGAAGATAAATAAACAAGCAAATCGAGATATTTCTCCTGAAATTTATTAGTTTCCTTCATCACAACATTCTACAGTTGCCCATGACTTGAAACAAGTATTAATTATTTAGGACAATCGAGATACATATCACAAATCTCTTGCATGGCCTTGTGAGAGTTATTGAATGCAAGGTTAATGCTTCCTCCTCCACGGCCGGCAGAAAGATCTCCTAATAGAAAGATTCCTTCTTGCTTAGACTCAAAGAAGTCATTAACTTCTGGACCTTCTTTAGACATTTTTATACCGATAGTCTCTAGAAAGTTCTTTGGTGTTGAACCACCTAGTGCATAAAAAATATGATCAAACTTTTCTTGCTTTCCATCTTTAAAGTTGACTTGAATTCTTCCATCAGATTCTTCAACTGAATCAATATCAGTTCCTAGCCTAACATCACATAATCCTTCTTTTCCTAGTTCAAGAAGTGTCTTGTGATTAATGTCATTCATACGACTAATTGATTCTCTACGATAACTGAAAGTGACATCATTTTTATTTTGAACAAGATATTGGGCGTACTCACTTGCTGAGTCCCCACCACCAACAACTAAGACTTTCTCATTTTTAACGAGATTACTAGTTACATCAAAATGGATCTTACTTGTTATTTCATTTGGAATTTTATAACTAGGACGATTTGGACGTCCCATAACACCGATTGCAATTGCAACTGTTTTTGTTACAAAACATTCTTCACCAGAGCAAACAACATATTGGCCATTTGCTAATTTTTTTATTTCATCAACGCTCTTCTCATAAACGACATTGAGCTTATAATCTGCGATTGCCTTATCGAGATAACTCAATGTTTCTTTTTTTGTCGAATCCATTAAACATAAATGTCCAGTACATGAAACATCATTACCCTTATAATTGGCCGTAACCATCTTCTCTTCTGGATAGAACTTTCTAATGGCCCAAGAATGCTCCTTGGCCTTTTCAAGAACGAGAATATTACTTGGAGAGATTCCTTTTTCACATGCTTCTGTTGCTAAACTAATCCCAGCAGGGCCAGCTCCGATAATGACAACTTCATATAAACTTAATTCTTCGTACATTATTTACCTCATAAGCTATTCTAAACTGATTCAAATCATAGCAAGTTTTTTTATTTAAATTATTAATACATTGTTAACACAGCGTAAAGATTCCTTAAACCCCTCTCAAGGAAATTAATTCAGTGAGAACAATCATCTTTTTTTACCGACGTAATATCAATAATATAAATTACGAGAGGATAAATGAATTTAATTACAATTAGGGAGAGAGAGAGTGACTGAAGGAGAAAGTAGCTTCGGCTATGATGAATTATTTTTTTCAAGAACCAACAAAAAGGGAATTATCGAATCAGGTAATTCTGTTTTTCAACGTGTAAGCCAATATGAATGGGATGAAATGCTGGGTAAACCGCATAAGGTTGTCAGGCATCCAACAATGCCACGAGGCGTTTTTTCACTTCTTTGGGATACTATTGGCCGCAATGAGATGATCGGTGCATACGTTAACAATCAAGCAAAAGACGGAAGTAATTATTGGGTATTTGCGCTAGTCTCACCAATTGATGATGGATACTTATCAGTAAGACTTAAACCAAGCAGTAAGTATTTTGCAATCATTCAAGAGAAATATGAAGAGTTATATCATCTTGAAAAGAAGAAGAGGCTCTCACCAAAAGAGTCTCAAGATATTCTAATTTCAGTTGTAAAAGATCTTGGTTTTCAGGACTACAAACAATTTATGATTGAAGCACTAATGGCAGAACTAAATTCAAGACAAATAGAGCTTGGAGAAAGACCTATAAACGCATTACAGTTACTTGAAGAAGCATTGAACTCAGGGGCAACTCTTGAGAATAAGTCAGAATTAATTTTTGAGGAATATCAAAAAACTTCACTTGTACCAATGAATCTAGAAGTACAGTCTGCACGAATTGGTGAAGAAGCCGCTTCCCTTGCAACGATCTCTTCACAGTACGATAATCTTGCCAAAGAAATACACACTGAAATAAATAAATTTGTGGAATCAGGAAAGATAGTGCAGCAAAAGGTAAAAGAATGCCAATTCTATGTTTGTAATTCCATTCTTCAGCAAGAGATACATAATTTCTTTGAGAATGAAACAAAGCCAACACCAATTCAAAAATCCAATGAAATGGAAATTTTAAATACATTGCGAACTGAACAAATAAAACGTGCAAAAGATAGCCTTCAAGAAATTCAAAAAGAGTTTCGAACTTTTGAGCGTGTTTGTAATGATGTAAAGAAGTTATCAATTGGTTTAGAGATGGTAAGCATAAGTGGAAAAATTGAAGCTGCAAAATTATCAACATCTTCTGGTGAGCTTCATGGACTCCTACGCGACCTGGGTAATTTCAAAGACAGTTTAAAGCAAACATTAAGAGAAATTAATGATGCCGGGAAGAAGTTAATTTCACAAACACTACAGATGAATGAGTCACTAAATATGAGTAATGTTGCATAATCCATAAAAATACCCGTAGAATGTTCTTATAAGAGAACACTCTACGGGGCAATATAATGGACTTTAATTTACTTAAGATTTTTGAAAAAGTTGCAGAACTAGGAAGTTTAACAAAAGCAGCAAAGGCACTAGGTCATCCAAAGTCTAAGATTAGTCGCGACTTAGTTAAGCTCGAAAACTTAATTGAATCAAACTTGCTCATACGTGGGCCAAGGGGAATATCACTTACGCAACAGGGAGTGCACCTACTCCAATCAATTAGACAGCCAATAGAAGCCTTAGAAAGTTCTGTCAAAGAACTCCAAACAAATAATGATGAGATGAGAGGAGTCATTAAACTAACAGCTCCAGAAGACCTCTCACAAGAGATTTTAATGGAACTAATAAATGAGTTCATGGGAATATACCCTTCCATAAGGATAGAGATTTATTCAACGAATGATATTCTTGATTTTAAGGAGCACCAACTCAACCTTGCATTAAGAATTGGGAAACTAAAAGACTCGAACTTAATTCAAAAGAAAGTATGCGATATTGAAGTTGCCCTTTTTGCCTCAAGTCAATATCTAAATACTAATGAACGAATCTTTAAAGAAGATGATTTAAAACATCACTCTATTGGATTATTAAAAGATGTTTATGGGACGCCATTAACAAAGAAGAAATTAAGTGACCTACAAAGTCATTTTTCAACAAACTCTTTTCCACTATTAAAGCAATATGTGAGTAACTCACAAGGCATTGCAACCCTTCCAACTTTTTATTGCAAGAAAGAAATTGCGACAAATATATTTACAAAAGTTTTGCCAGAATTTACCTATTTCAAACGTTCTCTATTCGTTCTCTCTCCACCTTCTAAACATATCCCAAAGCATGTTAAGGTTTTTAAAGATTACATTTTTGAAAAGCTTCAAATTGCTATTTTAAGCTAACAGGAGAAGAGAGAAAGTCTTTGGATTGCTTAAAAAGACTATTGAATGGGTTATCTGCTTGGAGCTTTATTTCAGGGTTTCCAAAGGACATAAATAGCAGATCTTTTTCTATTTCTTCATAAATCGAAGAGTATTGATTGTTTGTAAAGTACTTACGCTCTTGCTTTAATTTTCTAATAAACTTAGCTGATTGGACATAATTACCTTTTGCATACTCCTTAACGATTTCAGCTAGTAATTCATACTTTGTAACGGGCCCTTTATTTGATAAAAGTGCTTTCGCTAACGGCCCGTTATTATCTGCTTCAACAAAGATCTCCACAGCAAAGTCATCGCCAGGACGCTCTTTCATATAGCTTTTTAAAACTGGTAGAAGAAATGAGGTCTGTCCGCCGAGAATACTAAATTTAGCATAATCTCTTAAGTAGTTCTTATCTGTAATCCCTTCATAAGTAGAACGACATATTTTACAAGCAACTTCTTTTTGTTCGACTGCACTTTGAGCAGGGCTCATCATTGCATTAGGATTATCGATTTCACTAAAGCAACATGTCTGGCAAGTATAAGACTTCTCTATAGTCTTAGTATGAATACATCCTGTATTGTGAATGAACTCATGAAAAAGTGTACCACGGAAACTATAAGCATTATCTTGCCAACGCCACTGTTGTCCTAAAGAGATAAACGGATGCTTCATTTCATCACTACTAAATTCATCTGAAGCGCTGGCATAGGCTTTAGCATCAGTCCAATTAATTCCTTTCGACTTAATATCTGCATTTGTTTCTGAACAAAAGATCTTTGGTTTATTATCAGAGTCACTAAAGAGATTGTTCATTTTAAGAAGTAATTCTTTCGAGCCTTCACCATCAAGTTCTTGTAAACAACTAAGGCCATCTTTATATGACTTTAAAATATTTGACTCGATATATTTACGATTGGATTTTTCAAGGCATGACTTTTCAACTAAAACACCATACTGCGTTTGAAAAAAACGATCATTAAATTCAACAAACTTTGAAAAGTCCTCTAGTTGAGTCTCACTCATTGTTGCGCTTTTAATTATAGGCTCTAGGCAATTAAGATCTTCTTCTTGATATTTATTAATTACACTTGCACCACTAACCTTTAGCTTTTTAGTCTTTAAATCAAAGACACCAAATTTTACAACAATATATCGACCAAAGCTCTCAGATTCCCTCTTTACGATCTCATTTCGTGATTTATAAGTGCTAATATTCACACTTATAGCGAGTACATTTATATTCAAAAGGAGAAAGAGAAGAGCTCTTAGCTTACATTTATTTTTCACCTTCTAATTTTAGCATAATTTCTTCTATTTATGATACCCTAGGTATATGGCTACACATCAAGATGAAATTCCTATATTTATCCCAAAGGGAGAAACCAATTTAATTATTCTAGGAACTATGGGCTCTATTAATGCTCGTACTGTAAATGGTGAAAAACCCGATGGTGAATTCTTTTATTACAATAATAATCGCAATCACTTTTGGAAAGTTTTACAATTCTTGTTTGAACCAGAAAAAGAAGCTCGAAAACTTACTATTGAAGAAAAGTATGCATTCTTAGAAAAGTGGGGCATTGCTATGAGCAATATAGTAAATATTGCCAAGGTTCCAAATAAAGATAAAGACGATCCTTCTGATACTGTTTTATTTGCGGCCCATAAGAAAAATAACGTGGACTTTAAACATGCCTCACCAAAGTTTAAAAAGTTATTGAAAACAAAGCCTATGTTCTTTACTTGTCGTAGAAAAAAAGGAATTGAAAACTTACTTGAAGGCTTCTTCGAACAAAATGGACTTAGTGCAGACCTTATTGATCATATCTGGTATTGGCCAACGCCAACAAGATGTAATCCAAAGGCCCGCAGTCTTATTTGGAAAGATGAAATGAAAGAGTTTCTAGCGAAGTTCCCTTCTTAGAACTTTTCCAACATTATTCTTTGGTAACTCATCTCTAAACTCAATCTCTTTTGGTACTTTATAACCAGCAAGATTCTTCTTAGAAAATTTCTTAATATCATCTTTTGTAATTTCTTTATTCTTTACGATAAAGACTTTTACAACCTCTCCTGACTTTTCATTATCAACTCCAATTGCCGCAACATCCTGAACACCGTCAAGTTCAAGAAGAACTTCTTCCACTTCATTTGGATAAACATTAAAGCCTGATACGACTATCATATCTTTTTTACGATCAAGAATTTTAACAAAGCCTTTTTCATCAATACAAGCAAAGTCACCTGTTTTAAGCCATCCATCTTTAGTAAATGTCTTTGCTGTCTCTTCTTCTTGTTTCCAATAACCTTGCATAACTTGGGGACCTTTCACACACAACTCCCCTTCTTCGTTAAGGCCCAGCTCATTTTCTTGCTCATCAACGATCTTGATATCTGTCGAAGGAAGTGGAATACCAATCGATCCAGCGATATCTCTTCCATCGACTGGGTTACATGTTACGACAGGAGAAGCTTCAGTTAGGCCATAACCTTCGACGACACTTGACTTAGTTATCTCTTCCCATTTTTTCTTAACTGCTACTTTCAGTGCCATACCACCAGCAACACTCAATTTCATATAACTTAGATCCAGCTTTTGAAATTCTTGATGATTAAGCAATGCCTGCAATAAAGTATTCACAATTGTTGCGACTTCTGGCCTATGTTTTTTTATATCTTTAATAACAGAATCGAGATCACGTGGATTAGTAATTAAAAGATTTGTTGTTCCCATATAGAAGAAACCAAGAATATTAACAGAGAATGTAAAGACATGATAAATTGGTAGAGGGGCCAGAACTTTATACTCTCCCTCTCCTAGACCAGATTTAATCCAAACGGCCATTTGCAGCATATTAGCAATAATATTTCGGTGAGTAAGTACTGCGGCCTTTGTTTTCCCAGTCGTTCCACCAGTATATTGAAGAAGTGCAATGTCAGTATTTAAAAGCTTTGGATATGATGCTTTTAGCTTACTTCCTCTATCTATAGCAGTATTTAAAGTCGTGTATGTTCCTTTATAAGATGGAACCATCTTCTTAATATATTTGATGGCAAAATTAACGAGGTTTCTTTTTAAGAAAGGAAAAAAGTCTCCAATATCAGTTGTAATTACATGCTCAATCTTACTATCGGCCATTGCCGCTTCAAGTTTTGAGACAAAGTTACTACAAATAACAATTGCCTTTGCTCCAGAGTCTTTTAAAACTTTTTTAACCTCTCTTTCAGTGTATAGAGGATTCGTATTAACAACAATTAGACCGGCCTTAAAGGCTCCGTAAAGGGCAACAGGATATTGTAGAAGGTTTGGCATCTGTATCATGATGACATCACCTTTTTTCAGTTTTAGCTCTTCGATTAAGTAATTAGCAAAGGCATCCGATTTTTGAGCCACTTCACCATAAGTCATCTCAACATCCATATTTATAAATGCTGAGCGGTCCTGATACTTACTACAAGTTTCATCTATTACTTCGACAATACTATTGTAGCTATCTGGGTTAATCTCAAATGATGCATTTTTAGAGTAGCTATCTAGCCAAATCTTATCCATATTTTCCTCGTATATCCCTTAATTCTTATCAATACATGCACGGTAAAGTGCATCGATAAATTCAACTCGCATTTTTTCAAATTCTTCTTCTCTTCGCCCTCGCCCTATCCAAGAATGGATAAGCTCTCTTGCAGCTCCGTAAAGAAAGGCATCTAAAATATTTGGAGAAATGACTTTTACACCTTCAGACTCTCCTTGCTCACATAAGACTTCATAGATCTTAGTAGATAGGGAGCGATACTCTTTTTGAATAAGGTGGCGAATCTCAGAGAAGCCAGATTCAGACACTCTCCAAAAAAAACTACTCTCTCTTAAATTATTCTTATGCCAATTGAAATATGTTGTAACCAACGCGTCTAGTGTCTCATCAATTGTTTTGGCCGATATAGCAGCTTGATAAACTTCATTTCTAATTCTTGAGGTTAATTTAACGAATAATGATTTAAAGATATCTTCAATACCATTTGGAAAATGATAATAAAAAGTTCCTGTTGATAGACCAGTATGCTTCTTTAGCTTTGAAACACTTAAATCTAAAATGGGAACTTCATCTAATAAATTAAGAACGCCTTCATAAATGGCCTCTTTCGAATCCTGCTTCACTTTCACTTCCTATAGACAAGTTGTCTAGACGATTACTCTACAATATGCCATAAGAAAAGCCTCGACTCAAGAGGCTTATTCTAGGTAACGACAAATACGTAATATATTTAGACTTTAGAGATGACTATTTTGATCGATATAGTCCACGATTTTACTGAGTTCAATATAAAGAGTTGACTCAACTTTCTCCTGCCCTACACCAGCGGCGAAGTGGAATCCAGCAAAACCAAGTTGCTTTGCTGCTTCAACTTCATCAAAAGCTTCAGAAATATAAAGGCTTGGATGGCGACCAGTTTCGTCTAGCGCCTTATTAAATATGTATGGCGCGGGCTTTAGCTCATCATTACTCATTGGAATGTAAACCTTATGAAAGATAGTAAGGTCAAATTGGTCTTGATCATTCCAATGGGCCTTTACATATTGATTGAGTGACTCAATTTTCTGATCGTAGGTTTCACCAAATGACTCAGGAATATTAGAAATAATAGCAACCTTAATACCCATTTCTTTTAAGGAGCGTATATACTCCAAAGCACCAGGATAATAGTGATAATTCCCACTTTCTTTTGTGTTAACTATCGTATCCCCAAGGTCGAAGAAAACCCATCTTTCAGTTGTGGTGGTTTCTTGTGAATCAGAGGCAAAGTAGCCAATGGCCGCACATGAGATAATTGTAAAAAGAGAAAATAGAGTGATTTTTATATTCTTTTTCATAATTAATTTTATCAAATCTACTTAATCTGTTCATGATATAGATCAGTAATATAAATTTAAATAAGAAATTCTAATAAAGAGTTTAATTCAATAAGAGTCGCATCAGAATCAAGACTCCAACTTTCTTTACTCTTTTCCATACGATCTTTTAATTCTTGGGCCTTTTTCTTAATTTTAAAAGTCTCGCCCTCTGATACAGAGTCCACCATACGCCATTTAAGCTCATCAAGAATATAATAGTAAGTCATTGGGCCTTCATCTCTGTCTAACTCCTGGTCAATTACAGTCATAAAGTCCCACCAATCATTCTTGCGATATCTTCTTGAGCTTGAATACATATTTATCCTTCTATTAATCTAGAAAATTTTACATTTTCCCTCTACGGAACTTAATTTTCTCGCTAGGTTCTCATTTATGCACCTACTAATGCCAAAAGATAATACCTGGAAAAAGTTCCTCAAAGATGAGGTCATGGATGAATTTTCCATCAAGAAGTCTCAAATCACAAGTCCTGATGGGCTACCGATTTTAGAAATTGATGAAAAAACACCATTAAGAAAGAGCTATCTTGGTCTTGCTCTGGACATTTTACCAGAAACCCAAACTATTCCAGCTGGAAGCATTGGAGAACAGAGCTCTTTGATAGTTAATCTTTTAAAGAAGAGTAATATTTCACAAACAGCCTATCAAGTCTTTAGTATTTCTAATAAGTACGGAGTCGTAACCAGTGGCCGCAGTGAATTATTATCTCAAAAGCTTGCTAAGAATTTAAGAAAAGAAGGAATAAAGAGAGGAAAGTTTCATTTCAAAGACTGCCCACTTATTAAGGCCTGTATTTATCCTGATCGAAGCATCAAGATTTCAGTTCTCGATAAAGTAAAAAGGCAAGAATATGATCATCTTCTTAGTCCATTCCCTGGTGGCTACACAACGATTACCGATGATAAGCAGGCACCATCAAGAGCATTTAAAAAACTTGTGGAAGCGCAACTCGTACTTGGAAATGAAATAAAAGAAGATGAAACATTAGTAGATCTTGGAGCATGTCCAGGAGGATGGAGTTACGTTGCCCTCAATCAAGGAGCACAGGTCACATCAATTGATCGCTCTCCCCTAAGAGAAGACCTTATGCCAAAAGTGAACTTTAGCGCAGAAGATGCTTTCAAGTTTATGACTGAGGATGGTTTTGATTGGGTGGTTTCAGATATAATTTGTACTCCAGAAAGAATTCTTGAATTAATTGAAACTTGGGCCACACCTCAAAAATGCAAAAACTTTGTCTTTACCATTAAATTTAAAGGAAGTGACAGCTACGATATTCTCCAAAGCTTTAAAAAGAAATTACATAGCCTTGATTACGACTGTATTTTGAGACAGCTAAATGTAAATAAGAATGAAGTTATGGTTATGGGAACTCGAATCTAGACTCCCTTGATTTCGTGAGAGGGTGAAATCAAGGGAGCTAGGATGTCAACGAACACAATATGCTGAATCATTCAGCACACCTTTGAAAAGCTGGTAAATGACGATTTTGACTAACCCACTGTAAATTTTCAAATACTGCAATCAGATCAGGGTCATCGGCCAATTCAAAAATCTTATTATATAATTCAACATTGGCCATCTCTCCTATAATTGCGACTTCACAGGCTTGTTGAATTGAATCATACCCAGGAACTCTCCCGTAATATGAATCGTCTGGCACATCGACTCCATATTTTGCAAAGAAAGGAATTAGTGCATCAATATGTCTTTGTTCTGAATAAATAATTTTTGAAAATGGGCGAACTCTACCGAAGTCATCCAAAACTCTAGAATAAATTGCACGTGCCTTATACTCGTCATCGAGTGCCATCATTAATGCCCTAACGTTATCAGCTTGGGCAAGGGAGAAGGAAGCAAAAAGCAAACTGAACATAAATACGAAAACATTCAACTTTTTCATGACCGAGACCTCCAAAAGGTATCCTCTTCCTCACTATTAAGATGATAGCAGTTTGATGAATGTCAATGGTGTGAAATTTGTAAAACTAAACTTTATTATCGTAAGAGTTTACATTTTACTGAGTATTTAATCTTTTCAAAACCTTCAGCACCAAACCATTCTACATATTGGCAGTAAATCGTTTCATGCAGTTTTGTGTCTTGATAATTCAAATACAATTCTTCTCCAATTGGTGTGGAGAAGAAAGGTACAAGAAATATAAATGTTATAATAAGAGTTAAGATGATTTTTAGCATTGGTCTATTGAACTTCCCAAATTGCTAAGGCCCACTCAGGATGATCGATGAATGGGTTTCTGTTTTTCTGATATCGACATGCTTGATCATTTCGATATCTTTCATGCTCACTTACTGGATCTTGCTTATGCCACTTTAAAAGTGTTTTCAAAAACCATGTGCTATAAGTCTGATCTCTAGAACCATCTGTCATGTCATTATAACGAAAGCTTGGAATTCGACTTTCATAGCGAACAGCAAAGTAAAGCATTGCTCTAGCGATATCACCCTTGAACTCATCAATTGGCTCAAACACTGTACGGCGATATGCTGGATCTTTACTTCTTCCAAGTTTTGATCCATTTTCTGAAATCCATCTTGCTTCACCGACTTCACCAAATGGGTACGAGCTTCTCATTCCATTCACTTTTCCATCTGATGGATAAACATGGAATATATCTGTTTTCATTGGTCTTCTCTTACCAAAGAGACCTTGTGGAAATAAATGTTCACGATTGTAACAATCACCTTCGTTTCTGTATTGGCCACACTTCTTTTGACCGGCCCTAAACTTATATGGATCTCTTCCATTTGGATTTTCAGAATACATATCTAAAATTGTATTATCACCATCATATGTCTTATCACGATCAGATCTCGTATAAGCCTGGTGAAGATCATCATAAGAAAGACTACGATGTGTCTTCGTTAGAAGATTAGATAGTTTTGATTTGAACTCATAACCTGAAAGATGGGTTGGAAGTCCTGAGTAGAATTTACTTTGATCACAAGTTGCAAAAGTCATTCCTGAAATCAAAATCATTAAAGCCGCGATGTGTGTTTTTTTCATGGGAAAATGGTATCGGTCTTAAAACGTTAAAACAATGCAAAATATGAAAAAAATCTAATTAATAGTATTAGAATGGCCTTATGGCCCTCTATTAAACAGTCTTTAATTCCAATAACTTACATGCGCCTCGCGCAATTGTTTCGTTTATGAACTATACACTAAATAAAAATAATACAATCTGGCCATGGTCCAGGCCTTTTTCCCTTATATTTAAGAAAACAATAACGAGAGAGACAACCATGAAGTTTACTAAGCTTGCCTTAGCTTTTTCACTATGTGCAATCAGTACACAGGCCTTTGCAGAAATGACCGATATTGAAAAAGAGCTATATGCAGATCGCTCCCATGTGAAAACAAAAATTCAAATGGATAACGATAATCCTTTTTTAAACCTAATGCCTTCACTCTTCTACGTTGATGATGACCATGGCTACACACATGGGCTTGGAGCTGAAGTTGAAATATCACCAAGTGCTGACAATGCAATCATTAAAGAAAATGAAACATGGAAGATCGCTCTTTCATCTAAAATATACACAAAAGATGTCACACCAGAAGGTCAAGACCTCTTTCCAAATGATCCACAAGTATTCAATGAAGTAACAAAGCTTGACATTACTTGGGATGATATTCTCGATGCACAGATGTATGACAATAAGAGCTATATCCTAGTTGGTGCTGGGATTGGGAAATTCAATAATAGTGACGATGGTGGTTGGGGTGCTATCGGTCAGCAAAGAAGATGGCATGTTTATAAGCACAACAACTTAACGCCAGAAACAACTTCCATGTACGATAATCAATTAGGTGACACAAATGATGTCTTTGTCACGGCCAAAGCAGCAATTGGAAAGGTCGTTAAACTCGATACAAACCAATATGATTGTAAGTGTGAACTAGATCGAATTACATTAGAAACAGGTGTTGAACTTGTCAGTATCAGAAAAGGATCTCGTGTCTACTTCTTACTAGAAGCTAATAAAGTTCTAATAGAACGAGGAAGTCATCGTTTTGGAATGGAGTTATCTTTAGAAGGTAATGCACATGGCGACGGAAACTTTGGAGGTGACGCTTACGGAGGAGTTTTCTACGAATATAAAGGCTTTAGGATTAAGACTGGATTTTCTCAAGGATATGGAGAAGATAATGAAGAATTCTTTGAATATACTGACGATAATCCAATCTGGATGCTTAGTATTGAACATAGGTTTTAGTCACAAGGCAAACAGCTATTTTTCACAGTCTCAATTAGGCCCGGATATTTCTTTTTAATATCTGGGTTTAAAAAGAGGTACTTCTTTACCCCTTCAGTGCGCTCACAAATAATCCCAGCTTCAATAAGCTTTTTAACATGATGTGAAAAAGTGGCCTTATTAACACAGTAATCGAACGAGCCGCATGTCATTTCTTTATCACCACAACCTTCTTCATAAATAATAAGCTGCTTTATGACCCCCATTCTTATAGGGTCACCTAGTGATTTGAATATCTTATCGAGTGTTATTTCTTGTTTTTTCATTGTTAGATAAAATTCTAACAAATTGCTTGATTTTTTTCAAGAGCGGGTCTATTGTTTGATAAATATCTAACTATAATTTTAGGAGTACATATGCCAGATTTATTTTCCCCAATAAAATTAGGTCACCTTGAATTAAAGAATCGTATCATCATGGCCCCTCTTACTCGTGCAAGAGCTGGAGTTGAAAGAGTCCCAAATGAACTTATGCTTGAATACTATACACAAAGAGCAGGAGCTGGGATGATCTTAACGGAGGCCACTGCTATAACAAAAAAAGCTGTTGGGTATGCCAACACACCAGGAATTTGGTCAAAAGAGCAAATTGCCGGCTGGAAGAAAATTACTCAAGCTGTTCAAGAGAAAGGTTCAAAAATCTTTATGCAACTTTGGCATGTTGGTAGAATTTCCCATCCAATGTTCTTAGACGGTGAATTACCTGTTGCTCCAAGTGCTATTAGGCCAGAGGGTCACGTCTCACAGGTTAGACCTATCACAAATTTTGAAACACCAAGAGCATTAGAGACAAAAGAAGTTAAGGCCATCGTCCAAGACTATAAACAAGCGGCCATAAATGCTAAGGAAGCTGGATTTGACGGAGTAGAAATTCACGCTGCCAATGGTTACCTAATCGATCAATTCTTACAAGACTCAACAAATAAGAGAGATGATATATATGGAGGCTCAATTGAAAACAGAGTGCGTTTTTTGCTGGAAATCACAGATGAACTCATTGAAGTATGGGGCGCTGATCGCGTTGGCGTTCACCTTGCTCCTCGTTGCGATAGTCACGACATGGGTGACTCTGATCCCTTATCACTATTTAGCTATGTTGTAGAAGAACTCAATAAGAGAGACATTGCTTTTGTCTTCACACGTGATCCACTTGATGATGGAAGTCTTTTTCCAGAATTAAAGAAACACTTTGATGGTGTCTTTATTGCCAATCAAAAGTTTACAAAAGAAACGGCACAAAAGGCCCTTAATGATGGAATTGCCGATGCTATTTCATTTGGTGTTCCATTCATTGCAAATCCTGATTTAGTAGAGCGATTTAAAAAAGATGCTCCTCTTAATGAGCCAGTCTTTGAAACATTCTATGGGCCAGATAAAGTTGGCTACACAGATTACCCAACACTAGAGGAATTATAATGCAGACAAAGCTATCATTATTAGACTTGGTCTTTGTAAATGAAGGCCAAGAACTAAGCGATGCATACAATGATTCTGTTAAGACAGCACAGGCCGTTGAGGAATTTGGATTTAATCGTATTTGGGTTGCTGAACATCACAATATGCCGGCCATTGCCAGTGCTGCAACTTCTGTTGTTATTGGATTACTTGCTGCCCAAACGAAAAAAATTAGAGTTGGAGCTGGTGGGATTATGCTTCCGAACCACTCTCCCCTAGTTATTGCGGAACAATTTGGAACTCTTGAAGCATTATATCCTGGACGAATTGATCTAGGCCTTGGGCGTGCTCCCGGTACTGATCAAATGACTGTTCAGGCCTTAAGAACTACGGCCCAAAGCTCAAACAACTTTCCTAAAGATGTCGTCGAGCTACAAAGACTCCTTTCAAAAGAAAGTGGTAATGATCCAATTGTGGCCACTCCAGGACACGCAAGCGAAGTTCCATTGTGGATTTTAGGTTCAAGTACATTTGGTGCGCAGCTAGCAGCTCATTTAGGTCTTCCTTATGCTTTTGCTTCACACTTTGCACCTGATGCTCTTCAAGATGCACTAGATCTTTATCATGCTGGCTTTGAGCCTTCACCTCATCAAGAAAGGCCATATTTTATGTTAGGGGTAAATATTATTATCGCTGACACAGACGAAGAAGCACAGTATTTAGCAACAAGCCAACAGCAATCTTTTGCTAACCTTAGACGTGGAGTTAAAAAGAAATTCTCTCCTCCAATTGAAGATATCAATACTTATTGGTCTCCTGAAGAAGCGATGATGGCAAAGCATATGCTTCACTTCTCTTTTGTTGGATCGAAAGAGACCGTTAAGAAAAAACTGGAAACTTTTATCACTCGCTATCGACCTGATGAACTGATGGTCGTCACATCAATCTATGATGTTGAAAAACGAATTCGATCTCTTAAGTACTTATCTGAGTTATAGGGTGCCATGCACCCTTTGTTTTAAAAAACTTTTCTGAAAAAAGAATTTTTCCAACAAAGACTGCGACAATAAAAATGAAAATATTAAACACAACTTTTTTCAAATTAGTCCCCCTCATATAAACCTATGTAATTATGAGAGATACAAGTAATAATTAAAAGTATTACTCACTTTAAGTTTGACATAGCACCTTTTTATCCGTACTAAATAATTCTCCAAGTAAAACTTTTTCCTTGGAGAACAAAATGAAGAATTCCCTACTTCTACTTATTTCACTTCTATTCACAACTAATTCAACTTTCGCATCATATGATGGTGGCGATTACTACGAAGACGAAGTATACACTGTCGTTGAAAAAAGAACAGTATGTTCTGACCGCAATGGTAAAAAAAGATTAATCGTAACTGAGATTTCTTCTAATTATACAAAAGAAAGCTTCTATAGTGAGATTTCATTTGATGGAAGAGCACTTGAGAATATCTACTACAACCTAGAATATAAAACATTCATCGATCCATTCACAGGTCTTGAAAGAAAAGGCTATACACTAAAGCTCGAGCACAAAGCGCATGACAACTATTCAAAGCTTACAGTTATTGCATCAAATCTAGATGCTCATATCTACAATCCATCTTACATGGATTATCGTTTTGTAGGAACGTTAAGTGTTCTATCTGTTTATAAAGATGAAAAAATCGAGATAACATGCGATATTGATTCAGAAGACAGAGAGGGTACGAACACTGAACTAACAATCCTATTTGAAGACTTTTACTACGATTCTAAATAACGACAGTAGATAGTCAGCACGATGTTTAGATATCTTATTTTAGCGATATATATTACGACAATGTCGAGGGCAACAGCTCTCGGCATTTTAGAAAAAGGTTCTCTGAAATTTACAGATTCTCGAGTTGTGAAAGTAATTCCCCTCTCGATCACATGGTCCTTGCCATGCTCCAACTAAGTCTGGGCAGCTAGCAAAAATAAAAGTTATAAGTATTAGAACCCTAGCTTGTGAAATAGTAAAGGAAGGAGGTGCCATATCATGACACCTCTTATTTGATTTATAGCTTAACAAAACATTCAAATCGAATTGGTCTTCTTCCATTTGAAAACGCAGTCTTATATGAAGGCAAATTACTTGCATCAATAGTTCCCCAAACGATTGGATTATCTGATGCAAATTTTGCGACAAAGATTCTCTGTAGTGCCTTTGCCAATCCTTTGCCTTTAAACTCTTTTTCTAGATAGATCTCATTAAAATAAAATCCATCATGTCCTAAGAGTTTACTTCTTACCGCTGCAATAAGACCGATACGCCTTCCTTGATAGAAAGCATAATAAAGTAACTCTTCGTCTAAAGATTCATTCATAACCTCTCGACTATTAGCTCGCACTTTGTATGCTAATTCAGGAACATCTTTATTAAATTGAGCATAACCCTTTTCATACCATGCATAATAAGACTCATCCTCAACTCTTATTAGATCGATCTCGGCTTCAGAATTCCATGGATCCCTTGCCTTCATTGTAGAGGCCGTAGCACACATATAAGTATCACCGTAAAAATCAGCTTCAATCTTTTGAGCACTAAAGAAGCTTAAGAACTTTGGTGAGAAGTTCTTGAACTCATCACAAATATTCTTGTAAATTTCTAATGCATCTTCTTTTGATGAAATAGAAAAGTTAGCAATTAAATTAATAAATGGAATATTGATATTCCCATTCATATGCCTAATGCCATAAATTACTTTTCGACTCTCACCTAAGTTTAAAACTTTCTCACTAAAGTCTTGGAGCGATACGCCCTCACGTTTAAAACGCTGCCAGCGCGCAAGTTTCGTTTCTTCAGTATTTAAATCGATAAAATCTTCTTCAATTTCTCTTTGAAGCTCCTTAATTGCAACTTCTTTGTCGATACCGTACCCATTAAAATTATAGGTATCCAGTAAGGCCAAAGCGAAAGCCTTTGTATCTAATTTATTAATAGTCATTAATATCCTCTTTTAAAATAAAATTAATAAAAGAGCTTTGGAAGAATTATTTCTTAAGACTCCAAGAAGCTCTAACTGTGAAAATAAATGTATTTTCCATGGTTACCTCCTGGATAATTGATTAATGCAAAAGTATTATCCTCTTAAAGGATTAAAGTCAAAGAATAATTACTTTTTATTTAAATCCTCAAGAATTTTACAAGAGTATTCTTCTCCCTCATCACAGGCCATTCTAAAGTATTCTTTTGCATTTACTAGATCGTTCGCGGCCCTGTATGCATTTGCAATGCTATAATAAACAATTTCTTTATGAAAAATAATTTTACTTTTAGGTCCATCTTGATTCAAAAGTAACTTAAAAGTTTCTACTGCAGACTTATACTGCCCTTGTCTCAACAATGAGTTTCCTTTATTGTGAATGCATTTTGCATTATGAGGGGTCCTTACTAAACATGTCTTGATACTTTCATCAATTGCCATATTATCACCATCGTGAATGCCATACGATGTATAGTTTCCAAGACATAATTCATCATTTGGATGAGACTTTAAACAATCTTCTAAAACTCGCTTCGCTTCATTCATATGACCTTTAGCAATTAAGTAATTAGAAAATTCTGAGAGAGCTTTCTTACTTGTAGGATTGATTCGAAGAATCTCTTCATAAAGAGTAATAACATCCATGTTTATTTCACGGTCTGCGTAAGAATCAAAGCTAGCAATTTTATCAAAAAGCCTATTAACTTCAATATCTTTTTTATCAATTCGATTGGTATAACTATTCTTATCTACTTCTACTTTGGCCCTTGGTTTATCATCGATTTTAATTTTTAAAGAGGGAACTTTAACTTCCTTTGTCACAACCTTTATAACTTCTTTCTGTTCAATATTCTTTTCTGAAAAAAAGAACTTTCCAACAAGAACACCGACAAAGAAAAGAATAATATTTAAAATAACCTTTTTCATAATTTTCCTATAATAAGTTTGGTAAGAATAAAACAACGGCTGGCCAATACGTCACTAAAAGCAATGTTAGCAGTAAAGCAATAATGAATGGCCAAATCTCTTTAACAAACTCACCTATTGTGACACCTGTAATGGAACAAGTCGTAAACATCATGGAGCCAAAAGGAGGCGTTACCCCACCAATCATAATATTAACGATGAGTACCGCGCCAAAGTGAATTGGATCAATACCAAGCTGAGTCGCCACAGGAACAACAAGTGGCGCAATGATAATGAGAGCAGCACCACCCTCAAGAAACATCCCCATTGCTAATAAAAGGACATTCATAATAGCAAGCATAACGTATTTATTTTGAGTTAAGCTTAGTAGGACCTCAGTAAGTCGTTGAGGAATCTGTTCCCAATTTAAGTAATAACCAAATACAGAAGCCGATACAATAATAAGAACAACAGTTCCCGTTCCATAGATTGTATCTTTCATAATAGGGATAAAGTGTTCTTTCTTAAGTTCCTTATAGATGAAAATACCAATTAGGACAGATGCTAAGACGGCGATTGCTCCGGCTTCCGTTGGAGTGAATAGACCAAATCGTAGTCCTAGAATAACTCCAAATGGTAGCGCAAGAGACCACATTGAATCAATAAACTGCATGGCAATTTCTTTACTATTTGCCTTTATTTCACGAGTTGGCTTATAGCCACGTTTTTTTGAAATAATTGCCACTGTGATCATAAGTGCGGCGGCCATAATTAGGCCAGGAGCATAACCAGCAGCAAACATTTTAGCTACTGAAACCTGAGCAATAAGTGCATATATAATAAGAACAATCCCAGGAGGGATGACTGGTGAGATAGCCGATGAAGCAGCAGTAATAGCAGCAGAGAATGCCTTACTATAGCCACGTTCTTGCATTTGTGGAACAAGGATCTTACTTTGCATGGCCGCATCAGCATTGGCAGAACCAGAAACGCCACCCATAAATGTAGAAAGAACAACATTAACTTGGGCCATGCCACCAGTTAGATGACCGGTAAGCACATCGGCCATTTGCATAAGCTTTGCACTAATTCCGGAGTAGTTCATAACAGACCCTGCCATGACAAAGAATGGGATTGCTAAGAGTGGAAATGATGCTGTTGCAGTAATAAACTTTTGTAAGACTAAGTCTGTTGGCATTCCCGCATCCATGAATGTGAAATAGAAAATCGATGCGCCAAATAGAGCAAAGGCAATTGGTAAGCTAGAAAAATAAAGAATGAAAACAATTGCTACAGGTAAGTATTCCATTATGCTCTCCTCCCCTTTACATCTTCAATTAAAAACTTAATGGAGTGAAAAGTGATAAGGCCAAAGCCAAAGATAAGAGCACTATTATAAACAGCTGAACTTATGCCTAGAACAGCAGTTGGTTTCTTGTATGCAATAAATGTAAAGACAATACTTAGATAGAAGATATAGCCGTTAATCAATATGGTAAGTAAGTGAGCAACAGTTCTAGCAATCTTTTCTTTTTCTGGTGAGAGTCTTACAATTAAAGCATCAATTCCTATATCCATTTTATTTTTATAGACGGCACTAGCACCAACAAAGACAGACCAAACAAAGCATATCGTTGAGACCTCTTCCGCCCAGTATATACTGTAATTAAAAAGATATCGTAAGATGACATTCAAAATAACTAAGCAAACCATTATAATAAGAAAGCTTCCGCTAATAATCTCTTCAAAGTTTTTTAGAAATAATTTCATATGCGCTCTCTTATACTTTTAAGCTCATTTTGGATTTTATTATACATTTGAAGATTTACTCCAGGTAAGCTTTCAAATACATTCTTCGTTCTTTTCTCAAATGAAGCACGATCTATTTCATTAAATTTAACCCCATGAGACTCGAGTTTTTTAACAACACTTGAGTGTTTAGACTTTAAAAGATTAATCATTTCACGTGCCTCAAAGTCAAATTCATCTTGTATGATTTTTTGATACTTCACAGGAATCTTTGCCCAGACTTCCGTTGAAATATAAACACCACAGACACCTAAAAAGTGCTTTGTAAGTGCTACATTCTTTTTTCCTGTCTCATAGACTTTTGTACTAATATTTGTAAATTCCGATCCTTCAAGTCCATCGACAACCCCCTGTTGAACTGCACTAAATGTCTCCCCCCAAGGAAGAGGTGTTGCAGTTGCCCCCATTGCATTTAAAGTCTCAATAAAGAGCTTACTTCCAGGAGTTCTAAGTTTTACTCCTTCTAAGTCCTCAGGGGTTCTTACAACCTTATCCGTAATAAGATTCCTAAATCCAAAAATATATTCAAGTGAAAGTATTTTAATTCCTTGTTTTTCTAATTTCTTGGCCCAATCCTTAACCATCTGTGTCTTTATCAGCTCAGTGTATTCATCATAGCTATTATAAAGCATTGGACCAACAAGGGCAGTGAACTCAGGAACATAGTCTCCAATATAAGAAGGGTCTTCCACAGAAATAAAATGGGCACCTCTAGCAACAAGCTCCACTCCATCTTTATAAGTTGCAATTTGGCCTTGGGGAAAAGTTAAAATTTTCACCGCTCCATTCGTTTTTTCATCAATTCGTTTAGCAACTTTATCCATTGAAAGAGTTAAGTCTTCTTTAGGGCTAAAGACATGACTTAAACGTAATTTTATTTTGAACTTTGATGGATCTTTTGTCTCAGATGGACGACAAGAAATTATGCATAGTAATGCACAGATGAAAATCAACTTCATAAAAACTCTCTCATTGACATTTATAAGACAATTATAACTTGTTTAGAGAGATTTCCAAGAAAGATTTAAGAAAATAAGGAGATGCTTAGCACCCCCTTCATATATGAATTAAGCAATCCTTTTGATGGTCTCTTTCATTGACTCTGTAGGACGACCGATTAATCTCGATAAATCCTTACTTTCAGAATAAAGTCCTCCTTTTGAGGCGCCAATTTCTGAGTCGGCCAACATATCCGCAATCACTTCAGGAAGACCTGCCTGAAGTAAAACGTCTCTGTACTCACTTTGAGTCATATTCTTATAAGAGATATCTCTTCCATATTGCTCGCCAATTAGAGTTGCAAATTCACTTAAATTATAAGAAGTATCACCTGCTAATTCGTATACCTTACCAGCATGGCCATCATCTGTTAAAACGTTTGCCGCGGCCAATGCATAATCATTTCTTGGAGCTGATGATATTCTCCCCTCTCCAGCACAGCCGAGAACAACAGAATGCTCCAATATAGTCGGAATTCCCATTGTGTAATTCTCTGAATACCAACCATTTCTTAAAATTGTTGTCTTAATATCAAGATCATTTATTAGTTTTTCAGTAGCAAGATGTTCTTCAGCAAGTCCTAATGGTGAATTGTCTGCTTCGAGAATACTTGTATAGGCTAAATATTTCACTGAAGAATCTCTTACAATATCAATGACATTTTGATGTTGTGAAAGTCTTTTTCCTACTTCACTTGATGAGATAAGTAGTAATTTTTCAACTCCTTCTAAAGCAGATCTAAGACTATCAGGCTTCTCATAGTCTCCATACCTAACCTGTACGCCCTTTTTGGCAAACTCATCGAGTTTATCTGTTGAGCGTGCAATGGCAACAATCGACTTTGGTTTTACACCTTTATCTAATAAATTCTTTATAACTAATTGACCGAGTTGGCCTGAAGCTCCTGTTAAAGCGATCATATTTTCCTCCAATAATTATTAATAATAACGAACTGATCTCATTGATAATGAACCAAGTTCAAAGCCTTCATAATCAAATGTAATTTTATCTTCTTCTAAGCTAGAACCTAAAACGTATAAAAGAGGTAGGTAGTGCTCATCTGTTGGAATGCTAAATTTACCAGCTTGAGTCTTAAGGGCATCACTCACTAGCGGAGCATCTTCTCTTTTAAGAAGTTTATCTTTTACCCATTCATCAAACTCGATGGCCCAGTCAAGGCCTAAGTATCGATGCTTACGACTCATCATTCTTAAATTATGTACAATATTCCCACTTCCCATAATCATGACACCTTCATCTCTTAAGAACCTTATCTTTTTTCCAAGTTCGTAGTGATATTCATACGACTGATTGCGATCGAGACTCAATTGAACAACTGGTATATCCGCTTCAGGAAAAATATGTTTTAAAACTGACCATGTTCCATGATCAAGACCCCACTGCTTCTTATCAATATTAACTCGAGGCTTTTTTATGGCCTTAGCAATCTCATCAGCTAAGCTGGCATTTCCATCTGCAGGATATCGAACATCATATAATGCTTTTGGAAAACCATAGAAGTCATGAATTGTCTTTGGATGATCCATTCCGGTAACCCAAGTTCCTTCAGTTTCCCAATGGGCCGAGATCATAAGCACGGCCTTTGGTCTTGAATAATCACGACGTAGTCCCTGTCCTAATTTTTCTAATTTTTTTGTAAAGTCGTTACTTTCAATGGCATTCATAGGTGATCCATGACCTAAAAATATTGCTGGCATTCTTTCTTTTTTAGTTGTCATAAACTTTCTCCCAAGCACTGCTGATGCTAGGCCAAAAAGAATTCCTGTAATAGCTTGGCGTCTTCCAAGTTTCATCATAGCAGTCTCCTGGCCGGTGATAATCTTAATTATTACCAAAAATCACATGTTGCAAAAGACTACAAATATGCAACCTAGTGTTGCCACAAAGGAACGCTAAAAAAGAATGTAAAATATTGAAATAATAGGAAAAAAAAGAGAAGCCAAGAATAGGCCCCTCTTTTTAAATTCTTCTTAAATTAAGAAAGAGATTTAACTTGAACAGCACATGGACCTTTTTGTCCTTCACCTACTTCAAATTCAACTTTTTCGTCATCTCTAAGAGTGTTACCTTCAACACCTGAGATATGTACGAAAAGATCTTGTCCACCATCGTCTGGCTTAATAAATCCAAAACCTTTCTCATCATTAAAAAACTTTACTGTACCTGTAGCCATAATTTTCTCCTAGCTATTAAAATTTTGTTAGATCTGTGATCGAACTATATATCTTAAGTTCACCTGAACTTAAAAAACCATTTGCCATCCAAAATTGCTTATATTTTTTCTCGATTAAATAATCCACTCTCTCCCCCTTTGTAATAAGAAAGAAGTTGTAGTCATCAATACGAGTTACAAGTTCATCTAAGATGTCGGAAATATCTTGCATCTCACTGAAGTCATAAATAAAGTAAACCTGTGCCTTAGGTAGAACAAAGTCCTCTTCTAAAACATTCTCCAAGAGTATTTCGCAATTAAGTAATTCCATTCTCTCAAAGACGCGATTACCTTCTCTTTGTCTTTGTTTTAGAATTTCATATCCAATAAAGCGAGCTTCTGGAAAAATTGAGCTCATAACAAGCCCGATGCGGCCATAGCCAGCACCTATATCAACAATCTTGTGGATGTTGTAATCCTTTAATAAATAAAGGGCATCAAATAAATGATTATATGGAGTTTGTAATGCTTGAGGGTGTAACCCAATCCAAGTCTGTGTTCCATCGTAATGTTGCTTACGACTTGAATCATCTGCATCTTTATAATAAGCGCGGTACTTTTGAGAAAGCTTTTCTTCAATCTTTGTGATTTTATAACCTAGCTCACGATCAAGATTTTTGGCGTGAATGCGAGGGTGAATATTCTCATCAAGCATATATGTTCTAGGATTTCTCACCTTTTCACATAACAGCTCGGTCTTAGTTTGCGTCTTAATAATGAACTTACTCTAAATGTTTAATAGACAAATACTTTTAATTCTCTGCCGAGTTAATAATTTTGCACATCGAATTAAAATAGGAAGGAACTTTAAGATAAACAAGGAACTAACTATAAAAATCAAATACAATTAATTCCTTATACCGACTTTCTGCACACAGGGCAACAAATTAAAGTATTTAACGCGACTTACGGGTTATCTTTACACTAAAATTTTATATCCATTCACCTAAACAATACAATTTCAACAACTTACAATTATACTTATTCGCTTGTTTTAAATACACATAGATTACCTTCATCGATAATTACAGGTCTAGGCCAAGAGTTTTCTTCTGCAATATCCATAAGCCAGCCCCTAGCATTACCTTTTGTAATGATAGTTATCTCCTTATCTTTACTATATTCCACAATTTGCCCTAGCACATAGTGATATGTCTCTTTAGTAAAAGGATCATAGAGATAATAAACATCGGCTTCTGGAATCTTAAAAGAGGCCAGTGACAGATCCTGTACTTGAAAGCTTAAATTCTCTTCAAGGCCAAAAGCCTTTGTAGCTATATTTGATATTTCAACCCGATGAGGGACAAATTCATAACCAATGAAATCGACATCCGGACGCAAAAGAGAACACACTAATCCAACTCTCCCATAACCAGATCCAAGATCAATAACCTTCCCACCTTGCTTTAACTGCATATTCTCCATGGCCAATAAGATTGTAGAATAGCCAGATTGAACACCTACACCAGCTCCTGCATACAGCCTCTCTTTAATAGTAGAATCAAAAACCATATCTCGATCTAATTGGTAATTGAGGTTAAAGAGATCATCGAGATTATCAAATGTACGATAAAGATCAGGTCCCTTATGACCAAGACTTTGCAGTCGTCCTTCTTGGGCCTTTTCTTCGGCCAAGAAATAAAGACTCATCTCCTTTAAAGACTCAATAACAAATTCTTTTTGAGAGACCTCACATGCGCTAAGAATTTGTTTTAAAACATTTTCTTCAATTACTTTTGAGTCCTTGGCCACCTTTTTTAAATTCGTTTCACCACTAGCAATTAAAAAATCTTTTAAAAAAGATATTCTTAATAAGTCGTTTGAAAAAAGTGGAGTCATAAAATCACAGTACGAAATATCTCGTTCATCTTGACGCTTTAGCCATAATTGATCCTTAAGAAAACCTGTGACAGTGACAAGAAATGCCGAATTAATGTAGAGGTGTGCAAGTTGAATAGGCCCTAATTCTAGAGTACTAGGGTTCTTGCCTTCTAGTAGTCCTAGAAAAGTTTCTTTTGAAAGATTCATTTAGCTTTTACCTTGATGCTAATACGATCATGGTTGCTATGCATGAGCCTATTTATTATTGATGACTATATCTTACGTTCTAACAGTGATGAAGTAAATTAGATTCGACAGAAGTAGCCTGTTGCCTCGAGGTTGACTCTAAAAACTCCTTCTTTCGAGTCTATCACCACACGATTAACGTGAAAGTCTTCAGCTTTACTAAGCAATATATCCTCGGCCAAAGACGTAGCGACAAACGGCATGATACTAAAGCCCGTTGCAGAGAAATTTGCTACTGCCGAACAATTATTATTAACATCATCGACAATTGCCACTTCATCTAAGTTCATATTTTTAGATGCACAGCTTGTTAAAAGAATCAGAAAAATAGAAATATGAAAAAGTCCTCTCAAACTATTGTATCCTTTAAAAGGCCTTTTCGGCCGAGAAACCGAAAAGGCAATTTTGGGGTTTACTGCTGCATGAAGAAACAAACAGCAATCTTAATTATGTTTTAAATAATTGTCCTCAACTTTAAAGTTGGAAAACTTCTTTTGCAGCTCGGCCATTTCCATAGTTATCTCTTCTAAGACAGCTAGCTTCTTATTAATCGACTTATACCAACGTAAAGCCTGATAGAGTGCTAGAAATAGAAATAAGTTTGCAAACGTAAATAGAATAAAAAAAACAAGTAAATTCATCGAGCTCCCTTAATAACTGACTTCTCGTCTAATATTTTCAGATACTTAAGAACTTTTTATTAGTTTATGTTTTAATTAAGTTTAACTGTATATCTTACTGAAATCACAACACTAAAGTTTGCCATGTAAAACTTTAATTCGATAAGCAATATTTTCTTCAGATAAGCAAATGCTTAAACTTTAAGCGGCCGTACAAAATTCCACGGCCAAGATGCCATATCTATTATAAATGACGTTCAACTTCTGGCATCTTCTTTGCATTTAATTACAGGAATGAGAGAGATCCTATTTATAACATTTTTATGCAGTCTGAATGTATTTGCAGACATTGATTTCACAATCGAGAAATCATTCTATCAAGATCATCAAATTAAATATGACGCCAAGGAATTAACTTATAATAGTGAATATAATGAAAGCTCATATTGGTTTAAAACTAAGTATCGTGAATTTATTATTGGCAATATTGTTAATTGCCTTGAAAATAATTGCACGACATACCATCAGCGTGATCTCGATGAAATCTATAATGAATCACAGAATCAATTTGGAGAAAAAGACGCACAAGTATATTTCTCAAATGTCGTTGCCGGTCTCGTTATCTCTGCAGATGACTCACTAGAAAGACAAAATATTCTTTCAGAAGCGAAAGAATATATGAATTTCAATCAAAAAATTTATATCGGACATATACTGGGCCATATGATGAACAATCACTATGATCACGACCGCGACCCAGATGGAATTGTTTCACAAGACGAAATCTATAGAGCACAACGAAATGGGTATGATGCTGGTGTTTGCCGTGATATCGCGGTAGCACAAGCAACAGTCCTTAAAGACCTAGGTATTAGTGAAACATATATACTCGCCTATGCAACGGCTGGAGATGGCCATGCCATGGTTATTGCGCAAGATCCTGATAATAAGGATCGAATCGTTAGCTTAAATTATGGAGAAGTTAGAATTAATGAATCGCAAAGTGCTCAAGGACTATCTCAAGATTCAAGTCTTGCTGACTTTGGAATTAGTTATCGCATATTTAATGCTGACGGAACACCTCACGATCGTCTATCAACTGAATTAGGTTATGTTTTAAATAAGGTACTAGGCTTCGATAATAACTTATCTTCACCTGGCTCTAAATTTGATGGTATCAACTTTAGCTCTGTTGATTATACTAAAGGTATTTTTACTGCAACTGCATTCTATTCAGATAATGCTTCGGGATTAAATACTCTTGGAGCAGGTGTATCTCTTAGAAGAGACACTGAACATTTAACACTAAATGCAGGAGCAACAGGATATCATTCCAGAAAAAGCTTGAAGCATCGTGAATTTCACAGTCAAAGTATAGGTATCTTTGGTGGCATAGAAGCACAACTTAGAACGGGAAAGACTGACTTTGGTTTCTTAAAGAATATATATGCTGATACAAGAGTACTCGTTAGTGGTTCGATGGGAAAAGGAGATTACTCAAATGAAAAACTCGATGAAAATAATGAGATCGATGCACTAGATGGTGACTACTTTAGAAGTGAGCATCATATGCTTGCCAGTTCTCTATATGCCGAAAGTAATTTTGCAAATATGACATGGAGAGGAATTGTTACTGCACATGCCTCTATTATGAAAGATGATATCAGAAATGAAAGTCACCATTCACTTCACTATCTTGGTACAACAATAAAAAATCAATTAAATACACCGATTTCTGATGAGTATACCCTTACTTTAGAAAACACACTCTACCTAAAACAAAATGGTTCAACGATGGACTTCAATGCTGAAGTGAGATCCGGTGATGATCTTTTCTCTTTTCAGTTAGGAACAAGTCGCCCTATCTCTGGTCAAACTGGTTACTGGACCACAGGCCACGAAAAAGAAACTTACTTTAAGTTAAAAGCAAATAGTAGAGACAATCGATTTAGCTTGGGACTAAAGATCGGAAAAACAGAATCACACGGAACCACATATAGACTCGAAAGTGAGTTTCGATTTTAAAGGAATCAATAATGTCGTTAATATTGGATGATATCAAATACTTTATTACCGTTAGTGAGACCTTGAATGTGACAAGGGCCTCAGAGAAAATCGGAATATCACAACCGGCCCTAAGCTATGCCATTAAGCGATTAGAAAGAGAGCTTGGAGGCGATCTACTTATAAGACTTAAGAATGGTATCCAGTTAACCAAACTTGGTGAAGAGTTTTTAAAACGTTCAAGAAAGCTAATCTTTGAATGGGAAGAGGCCCAGAACTTAGTATCTTCAGAAGGAGATATTGCTCAAGGAAGTTATACTTTTGCAATTCATCCATCTGTAGCACTTTACTCCCTTAAGTGCTTTATGCCAGAGCTTCAAAAAGAATACCCTAATATAGGATTTAATTTTATTCACGGTCTTTCAAGAGAAATGACAGAAAAGGTCATTAGCTGGGAAGCTGATTTTGGTATTGTAGTCAATCCAATAAAACACCCAGATCTTGTCATAAAAAAACTATGTCTTGATGAAGTATCGATCTTTCATTTAAAGAATGCAAAAAACAAACTGATACTTGATGCCAGTCTTAGTCAGTCACAATATATCTTAAAAAAAATTGCCAAGGAAATTGATTTTGATGGCCATATTAATTCAGCAAACTTAGAAGTTGTTGCCAATCTCACATCCTTGGGACTTGGTTATGGCCTTCTTCCATCAAGAGTTGCTGCTCAGTACCCTACTTTAAATAAACTAAAGACTGCGCCAATCTTTAAAGATGAAATTTGTCTTATCTACCGTCCTGAAAAACATCGAAATAAAGTTAGTAAAAAAATCATAGAAATTCTTAAAACATCAACCTATTAGCCTTAACTTTTTATTCACTAGTAATTCTACAAGAAGCAATTAAGAATAAGTCGCCATAAAATAAAAATGAGGACTTTATCCATGAAGCGACTTGAAATTATCTTGCTACTAATTATTTTTTCATTTCATTCATATGGAAATAATGAGGTTATCAATAATCACTGTGACGGCTTAACAGATAAGATATCGGAAGTTATTGTCGGTGAATCGATAAATATTAAGAAGCTGGAAGCAAATGGTATCTTTCCAATCATTGGTGAAGACATCAATTTTAAATTAACACAATGTCGACTTTCAAAACGAATAATTATCAAATCAAATCAGAATACTGGTGACTTCATCGAAATTGAGTTTGAAACAAAGAGTATTAACGAGGGATATTCAACGTCTAGCTTTGAAAATTTAATTAAAGACTCATGTTCTGAAAAAAGTCTCTACACAACAATAAGAGTCGATAAAAAGAATATAAATGAAATAAAAGATAAATTAAATTTAAAATACTGTAAGAATAACGATAGTGATGTTTATCATTCAAAAAGGTTTAGCTATCGACAAGAAGATGATTTTCGTCATCAGTATTTTAATAAATACTTTGCGATCCCTCTTGAGATAGGTAGTTCATTTCCTTTTCTTTTATATAAGAAAATGGATCAAAGGGCGCTTTTTCAAAATGCAATTAAAACTCAGGAAGGTTTTCAAAGATTATTCTATCTATACAGGGCCGATATAAAAGGTTTCTCTTACATTGAGTCATCAACTTTTTCCAAAACAAATCATCATATCAGTACTAATCCTACGAAAGTATTTAAATGGAGTTTACAAGAAGATAAAGATAGCGATCTTTTTGAAAGTGAAATTAAATTTAACTCTCAGCTTTATAAAAAAGAAGAATTAAAATCAGCGCTCTTTGAGCTTATTCATAAAGAATCCATAGAGCTTCCCTCTGTATATTTCCTAGGAAAAAGAGTTTATCTATCAAAGCGTGAACTTTATCATCGTATAATTCAGTATATGAGTTCAGAAATCCCCTTATGATAAATAAGGCTTAAATATTTAAAATGACGAAAAAAAATTCATCTTGTCTTGACTCCTATTTTTTTGCTACCATAGTATTATCGAGAGGTAACCTACTGAATTTACACCTCTAAAGAATCTTTTTTACATTACAACAGTATCAAGGAGGCTTTATGTTTAAAGAAAGTAACTCGGGTTTTTCGATGCAACCAATGGTTTCTTACTTTGGTATTGAACTCAATCAAAACCAGTATCAAAAGATTAAACAAAAACTTGATAGGCTCATGGATCGATGCCCAGTAAGTAGTTCTTATAAACTTGATTTCAAGAAACACCAGACGAATTATATCGGACAACTGACAATCCAGTCCTATGGTAAGAAGTTTTATGCAAAGAAAGTTGCCCATACACCTTATCTAACTTTCAAACTTCTAGAAGATGAAATTGATGATCAACTTTTGAAGTGGAAAAGAGAGAGGTTTAGTAATTCATTAGCACAAAATTTATCAGGACCAAGGGTCGCCTAAGCTTTACTTCATTAAATAGTGGGCATAAACTAAGGCTATGACAAAGAAAACAATAGCCTTAGTGGCCCATGACCATAGAAAAAATGACCTTATTCAATGGAGCTTAGAACATAAAGAAAAGCTTCAAAAACATAAACTTTGTGCAACAGGTACAACAGGTAAGCTTTTAGAAGAAAAGTTAGGTGTTACTATTGAAAAGTTTCTAAGTGGACCTATTGGTGGTGACTTTCAAATAGGAACGGCCATTGTTGAAGGCAAAATTGATATGCTTATTTTCTTTTGGGATCCTCTTGAGTCCATGGCCCACGATCCTGATATTAAAGCGCTTCTTAGAATTGCAACTCTCTACAATATTCCGATGGCCTGTAATCAAACTAGTGCAGACTTCTTTATTAACTCTCCTCTTATGGAAAGTAAGTACGACAAGAAGCTTACGGTTTTAAATAATTACACAAATGCTCGAAAAAGTTATAATTAGAACTTCATATTTGTAACAGGACAAATATATTCTTCAAGACGCTTCTTGTAGCTATCTTCAAATTCTTCACGTGAAACTTTGGCAAGAGTACTAAACTCAGACTTCTTCATTTCAGCAACAAGGTCAAATGGTAAATACATCTCAAGGGCAGCAAGGCCACCATCAATAGATTCAATAAGGTTCTTGTAGCCCCTAATATAGCCGAAAGCCTCATCTTGTCTCTTATAGCCGTCGTAGAATGCCGTTACAATTTCAGCTTTCTCTTCCATAGAAAGAAGATCACTTTCACCTAGAACCTTTCCCCAGTCATCCATAAATGGTCCAACTGGAATTAAGAACTGAGATGATTTTCTAAGACACTTCGGCTGTCTCATGGCCATATGGCGGTGATTTTCTTTTGAAGAGAATTCTTTATTTACCTTTCCAGTGTAAACTAGAATTGGATCATAATTTTCATTTAACTGGTGCCCAAGCTTAAAGATTCGCTTATAGAAGGCATCTTCAGGGTCCATATTCCACTGAACCATAACTCGGTCAAGATCACCAAAATTGTGGGCCATAAGAGGAGCCGCTCTAAGGAAATTGATATGATCTCTTTCCTCACGAAGCTTTAGCATAATAAGCTCTTCTTTTTTAATCTCTTCTAAAATGACATCGGCCATATCGCAGGCAAGTTCAGTCTTACGATTTTTAACAAGAGCGCAGTAAGCACCAATAGCAACACTTAGCCATGTTCCCTCATGAGTACTCATGACTGTATTATTATCGTTATTGTAGGCTTTGCGACTAGTTACTTGAGAGTAATCCCAAGTCCAAGATTCAATCGTTAAACGGGCCATCTTCTCTATATGCTTTGAGATATGCCCATGCTTCCAAAGAGTCTCACGGATTTGGTTATCCACATCGGTTGGAACAAAAGTACCAGCTGTTGCCCAATGAGCACTGATACAAATGTGGAAGTATTCAGCAAGATTAATATTATTTAGCTGTTTTAAATTCTTCTTGTAGAATTTGAGCTTTTCTAGAAAGGCCCTTTTCTCACCTGATGTATCTAGCTCACCTTTAAATAAGAAAGGGGCCGTGTTTTCAACGTGTTGAAGTAATATATTTGGTGCAATTCCTACACCTTGTAATGCCATACCGGACTTCTTCTTTTTGCTCATGGGCTTAGATAGCACAATAAAATAGAAGCTACTAGTAGTTAGTATTCTCTACAATTTTTGAAAACAATAATTCCATCTGCTGGTGAATCATAGAAGGCCTCTTCTAACTCCCATTCACTTAAACGAGAAGTACTAATACGCTTTTCTACAATTTTAAGCTCACGAGACTTCTCATTATATGTAACCTTTGCAGTATCATAAGCGATAATAGGATCAAACTTGCAAAGAAAGCGAAAGCCTGGAGCAGCATTACAACGCCCCCTATCTTTATCATAGAAAATATTTGTACCAGTGATTCGTTCATTGGCCCAAAGCTGCCCTGGTCCCATTCCCCTTCTATCTTGATAGCGATATGTATATTCAATTCGCCCACCAGAGACTTCGGCATAGACATCACTTGCCTGATAAGGCTTGGTTTTAAAGTCAAAACGACGTAATTTTACAGATTTAAGATCATTACAATGAATTTGCGCATAAATTTGTGACGCTGCTACTAACATAGCAAAAGTAATTAAGATTTTCATAATTCCCCCCAGAATTTGGAGGCTAATGTATCAGAATGATTAAATAATTCACCTTTAACTTAGTGAAATGTAACTTTTACTCAAAAAATAGCAATAAATCGTCTTAAACTATATTTATGAGTTAAAAATATGTTAAATAACTGGCATGGAAAATAATAATTCAATGAGAATTAATAAATATATTAGTCAAAGTGGAATCTGCTCACGTCGTGAAGTTGATGACCTAATTGAACAACAAATCGTAAAGATAAATGGCAAGCTTGCTGAAATTGGAGATCGTGTATTTGAAGGCGATGTCGTAGAAGTAAGAGGCCAGGTTGTAAAACCAAAAGTTGCAGAAAAAGAAATTATTATTGCTTTAAATAAGCCTCGTGGAATTGTTTCCACAACAGAGAGTAGCGAAAAAGATAATATTGTCGATTACGTCAACCATGTTGAGAGAGTATTCCCAATTGGCCGACTTGATAAAGACTCACAAGGCTTAATTTTTCTAACTAATAACGGTGATATCGTTAACAAAATTCTTCGTGCAGGAAATAACCACGAGAAGGAATATGTCGTTACCGTTGATAGGCCCATCAATGATAAATTTATTAATGGCATGGCCGGTGGAGTTCCAATTCTTGGAACAATGACGAAAAAATGTAAAGTCGAACAAATGAGCATGATGGTATTTAAAATCACTCTCGTTCAAGGACTAAATCGTCAGATTCGTAGAATGTGTGAATACTTTGGCTATAATGTAACAAAGCTAGACCGTATTCGTATTATGAATATAGGCCTTGATGGACTTGGAGTTGGTGATTGGCGAGAGCTCAACGATCAAGAAATTGCATCTCTTTATAAATTAATTGAAGGCTCTTCTTCAGAAGATCACCGCATTCAAAAAAGGTCTGCCCCTAAGGCCCAAGTTAAGAAAAAGCCACAACAACAGCAACAGCGTAGAAAGAAAAAGAGTAAATACGACAAGCTCTTTAAAGAACTTGATAAAGAATTTAATTTAAGTGGAAAAACAACTAAGCGCGAAGAGAAACGAAAGCAGAATGCAAAAGGAAAGCATCGTCGTCGTAAGTAATAATCACTTTATCTTCCAAGTACCGTTTACATCTCGACATACCTCAACTATTTGTGAAGGTTGTCCCTCTTTATCAATAGTGAGTTCAATATTTAGAGTGTAACAATTATTCTTCTTATCTTGAGCGATAATTTCTAGACTTCCTGAGTTACCAGTTGTTGTATTCTTCCAATACTCTTTTTTCTTAAGTTTTCCCGACTCAAGTAATTCACGACCAGTCTTTTGTAATATACGAGAATCTGATTTTGTTAATTCAATACCATTAAAGGTGAAGACACTTCCGATAAGAGCAAATGGAGCTTTTACAACCCCTTTAAAGAAACCAACGACAGCTCCGGAGCTTGACTCTTCCCCTATATTCTTAGCATCACCAACAATATCACCAGCTCTATTAACAAGTTCTTCTGCACGGTCTAAAAAACTTGGTACTAACTCACGAGTCATTTTGACCTCTTTTAAAATCTTAGGCAATTGAGAGACAAATTTATTAACCATTGGAAGTGATTTTTGAATTTCATTTGAGGTTTGCAATATACTTTGAGGGACTTTATCAATTGTGGCAGAGATTTCAGGTACAAGCTTAAACGCCCTATGAAACTCAATAGTGAAGTTTATAATGGCCCCTGCCAAAACAAATAAGCTTAATGATAAAACATAGGTCGCAGCATTTTTCATACAAAGACAATCTTATCACGATGAAAACTTGAAAAGAGTATAGTTAAGTTAATTTAGAGTTAAGAAAATAACATTATGACAAGCTAGGCTTATTAACAGCCGTTATAGATTAGCCAATCTTGATTTTTAAAGTCACCTTTTAAAAAGTCTTTATATGGAATTGCTAAAATCCCATCACCTTCATATCCATGAGCATCGAGAATAATCCACTCTTCCTTAGAGTTGTTTAATTTTATCTCTAAAAGCCCAAAGAAATTCGTTACATTATTTGCTGCTCCAATATCTCCATCAATATTATAAACTTTAGAATAGACTGTATTCTTATCACAAGAGTTGGCTTCCTTTTTGAAGTATTGACCATATTCAAGGTGTTTCTCCTTATTTTTTAAAATCAGTGCCATATAGAAATGATCCTTATCACCAACAGTCGTAAAATAACGTATTTGATCTTGAGGGGATTTTACAATCGTAGATAAGCATTGTGGAGGCATAAATAGTTGAACTTCCTGAATACGTCTCCACTTAATTTCCATCCCCTTTGGAACATTGTAAAAAACCATACGACTATCTAAAGGATTAATCTTTAAGAGAGCGCCTTTCGTCTTTTCACCACAGTTTTTATAAGAATACTCACTCACCTGTGCATTTATCTTTTTCTTGCCTTTGCGAGTTGCTTGATAAACTTTTTCAGAATCTAGTTTAGAGAATTTACTTTCAAGAATTAAAGATTTTTCTTTTTCAACTAATTTCCCCGTAAATACCTTTACATTGTGCTTATTCAACAATGAAGAACTCTTTAAAAACTCAAAAGCATTAGAATTATTCATTAATAAAAAAAGAGAAATAATCAGGGACAATCGCTTCATTTTACTACCTTCATATACTGAGTGTTGATATCAATTTTAACTTACTAGAAAGAATCAATCTAGCTTAAACACTCCTATAACAATTAATAACAAGAACTTGACTGGGAGCAAACAGATAAATACCCTATAAAGAAAGTACAATAAGGGGATTTTATGCATATTGATAAAGACAAACCTATACTAGTAACTGGTGCTACAGGTTACTTAGCAAGCTGGATTGTAAAATACCTCTTAGAAGATGGCTTTACTGTACACTGTGCAGTTAGAGACCCACAAAATGAATTAAAGACTTCTCACCTAAGAAGTCTTACTAAAGACTCCAGTAAAATCAAATTCTTTAAATCAGATCTTATGATTGAAAACTCATATGAAGAGGCCATGAAAGGATGTGAAGTAGTTATTCATACCGCCTCTCCATTCTTTTATGACTTAAAAAAAGATCCTCAAAAAACATTGGTTGAACCAGCACTGAAGGGTACGAGAAATATTCTCAATACAGTAAATAAAATTGAAAGCGTAAAGAGAGTTGTCTTAACAAGTAGTATCGCAAGTATTTTCGGAGATACTATTGAGGCCAGTACCAGAAAAGATCCAACATTTACAGAAGCCGACTGGAATGACACCTCTTCGCTAGATCATGCTCCATATTCATATTCTAAAGTTATGGCAGAGAAAGAAGCTTGGGATATCGAAGAAAAACAAAATCGTTGGCGTTTAGTCGTAATTAACCCATCTTGGATTATTGGGCCAGCAGTAAACCCAGAAGCAAGTTATGAGTCAAAAAAGATATTCAAGCAATTCTGTGATGGAACAATGGCCTTAGGATGTCCAGATATAAACTTAGCAGTCGTAGATGTAAGAGATGTTGCAAAAGCTCATATCAACGCAGCAACGAACTTCCATATTGACGGAAGAAATATTATTTCCGCAGCAAATTGTAACTTACTTGAGATTGGAAGAATTTTAAGAAATGAAGTGGGAGGTTTACTATTTCCACGCTTTCATCTTCCAAATTTTCTACTGTGGTTAATTGCCCCATTTGTTGATTTCACAAGAGAGTACGTAAAAAAGAACGTTGGTCATCAAATATACTTTGATAATTCAAAATCTTTAAAGTTAGAGCTTGTTAATTATCGTCCAATTAATGAAACGATAAAAGAATATTACTATCAGCTCTATCGTAAATAGATTATTTATTTGATAAGATCAGATTCACCAGATATTTCTAAAACTTCTTTTAGCAAAGACCGTACATCAAAGCATGCTTCTAGCTTTTGAAGAACAAAGAATACTCCGCCTATTTTTCGATCTAAGAATATCGTGTGACGAGAAGGGTTTCCAACAGCAACTTCTTTCATTAATCTTGGTGCCATCTCCATAACCTTATCGGCGACATTTGAGCGCCCCCAGTCATAAACTCCATCCTGAAAAGGGGCAGCTATAATTCTCGCATACTCCCAAAAAAAGTCCTCATTTGTTTCCTTATTCTTTGATAGATAATCCATATCATATAAGTTTTGAAAGAATAATTTTCGATCTAGATTTGCACAAGCAATAATTAAAGTTTGATAACCTTTTAAGAAACTATCAGGGGGTGTTTTAGATGCTCCAAAGTCAATGAGTCCCCATTGATTATTAGGAAGTAAAATATAATTTCCCATATGAACGTCAGTTTGTACTTTTTTAAAATGGAAAAGTTCAAGAAACATAAGACGCATAAATTCACGACCTAATTCATTACGGTCATCTTGAGAGAGATTTAGATTTTCTAACTCTCTTAAACTATGGCCATCAAGATACTCCATGGTAAGAACTTTTTCATTTGAAAATTCTTCTAAAATATCGGGAACTTTAAATTGAGGATAGTCCTTTAATAATTCTCTAAATTTATTAATTGATTTTGCTTCTTCTATATAATTTGTTTCTAAAAAGAGCATATCTTCAATTTCTTCATATATTTCACGAAGATCCACTTCCTTAGGAATGACATTAAGGATCTTCATTAACATCTTAAGTGCCTTCACATCATTCTTAATGGCCTTTCGTACACCTTTGTATTGGATCTTCATGGCATAGCGTGCATTTTCATATGTAGCCAGATGGACTTGCCCTAAACTAGCGGCAGCAATAGGCTCCTCTTCTATTTCCAGACGATCTAGAAAGTCTATAGGAACTTGAGTTTTGACTTGCTCCCAATCTAAATAATAAGATTGGTTCTCTAATTGCTTTAAAACTTTTTGGGCCTCAGGAGGTAAGAAGGCACCAGCATATGTAGAAAGAAGTTGCCCAGCTTTCATCAATGAACCTTTCATTACACCAAGTTCATTTGCTATTAATTCAACATGGGGGCCAATCCCACCACTTAGCTTATTTTTAAGATCTTCATTACGTTTAGACCAAACATCCTTGCCCATTTTCAAGGCCAATTTGGCAACTCCCATTTGTCTAGAGATAAATTTATTTTTAATTTTATTTATTTTTTTCATCTGTCCATTTATTCTAACACTAACAATATAAGATAACTCTATTTTTTCGAGGGCATATTATGTCATTCAGGCTTAACAGTTGTAATTACGCATTGATAGTAGGTGCTGGCCATGGAATTGGTTTTGGACTTGTTCATGCCCTACTAGTAAAAAATTCAAAAACTAGAATTATGGCCACTTATCGAAAAAGAGAAAATGCTGAAAAGCTCCTATCTTTACAAAGTGAGTACAAAGATCGTTTAGAGGTCATACAAATAGATGCAACTAAAGAGAGTGAAATTTGTAACCTTTCAAATTCAATTAAAGAAAAGAATATTGGATTAGATCTCATCATCAACTGTATAGGTATGCTTCATAATGATGATATCTTACCTGAAAAATCTCTTAAGGACTTTAACTGTGAAGCATTTATTGAGGTTATGAGAGTTAATTCAATTGTTACACCATTACTGGCCAAACATTTTGAAAAACAACTCAATAACGATGTAACAAGTGTCTTTGCAACTATTTCTGCTAAAGTGGGAAGTATTGAAGATAATCGCATCGGAGGTTGGTATAGTTATCGTGCTTCAAAAGCGGCCTTAAATATGTTGATTAAAACTATTGCAATTGAGTTTACAAGAAAGCGAAAAAAATGTGTTGTCTTAGCTGTTCACCCTGGAACGACTAAGACAGAGCTTTCGCAGCCATTTATTAAAAGAACTACTTATAAGATTCACGAGACACATGAAACAGCATCGAATATACTAAATGTAATTGAGAACCGAGATAGTCATGACACAGGTAAGTTTCTATCTTGGGATGCACAGGAGCTTCCATGGTAAAAGACAACATAAAAAGAATCAGTGAAGAGGATTTTAAAGCATTTGATGATCGAAAAAGAGTTAAGGTTATTAATTCTTTATCTGGCTTTAAATCAGCAAATCTAATTGGAACAATAAATAATCAAGGCCAAACAAACCTATCGATAGTAAGTTCTGTCGTTCACTTAGGCGCTTCCCCTGCTCTTATTGGAATGGTCATTAGACCAGATGTATCCAGAAGGGATACTCTTAATAATATTCGTGAAAATGGTGAGTTCACAATTAATCATATCAATGAAGAAATAGTCGAAAAGGCCCACCAAACAAGTGCTCGCTATCCACAAGATGTAAGTGAGTTTAATGCTTGTAAACTGACTGAAGAAATTAAAGACAATTTTAAAGCTCCATTTGTAGCAGAATCAAAAATTAAGTTCTCAGTTAAATTTGTTAGAGAAATAAAAATCGAAGAGAATGGAACACATTTTATTATTGGCGAGATAAAGAACGTCTACTTACCAGAATCTTGTATATGTGATGATGGCCATATTGATATTCATCAAGCTCAGACAGTTTGTGTATCGGGCCTAGATTCATACTCAAAGCCGAAGCATATAGGTAGGTTAAGCTACGCTAAACCAGATAAGGCCTTACATTGGATTAAGTAAGGCCTTAGAAAAATATTTATTATTCTTGAACTAAATTATTACATTCTATTAAAGTTTTTTGTTTCCAAGTAAATAGGCCCTTCTTTTGACCATCTATTTTAACCTCTGTTGGGTTTCCATCAGTATCTAAAGAAATATCAACACGTCCTCTTGTCACAGCATGACCATTTCTATGACCATTACAAGAAATCATAATGCCTGTCCCAAGAGATCCATCAAGATAATTAATTTCAGTCTTATCATCTGCACAATAAACAAAGTCAGCAAATTGATAATCATTAGTAAAACCAACAACTTGTTGTTGATCACCATTAGATAGATATAAAATAACTCCATTTCTTCTTTGTTCTTTTTCAACTACACATCCCTCACTATTTGAGAAGATCGTAGTTTCTGCATATGTCGTAAATTGTGAAAGAAAGATAACTGATACTATTATTAATATTTGCTTCATATAAATCTCCATTTGTTTACTCTTCGTATCACAACTGTTTTTGGCCAAAAATCATAAACTAAAGATCATATAAAACTTACAATACAAATTTTATTGTTCAAAAGTATACTCTGCACTCTGTGTAGAATACTCCCTATCTCCACAGAGTAAATGTGAAGTAGGGATATGTAGTTAATTACGTGAAAGTATTAAGAAGTATTAGAATAAGAAGCTAAGTGCTTTAAATTAACTAGCAGCCTTCGAACTTTCCTCTTAGGCATTGTAGTTGCAGATCATATTTTTTTGAGCACATAATTAATGCTTTTGCTTTAGCTGATTCTTTATCTTTTGCAACACCAGTGAAGCTTTGGCGAAAAATATTTAAAGTACATGTTTTATCTTGATTCATATTTTTAATAATATGATCTTTTGTCATTAGTTCTTCCTCTAACTTTTTTATCTCTTGAGTAAGATTAATTTTTGTATTTCTAATGACTTGATCTTTTCTCTTAAGTTTGTGTTTTAAGGATTCGATCTCTAGGCTTAAATCCACATTCGTATTTTTAACTTGTAATTCAAGTTCTTCAAGTAGCTTAAGAGCATATTGATTTCTATCTTCTAATTTCTCTAAAGTTTTCTTTCTAGAGCCAAAGCTTTTTCCATCTTCAATGATTTCGGTATTTTCTTCTAGATGAATTAATATATCCTCGAATAAACGACTATCATTTGCAAAAGTATAAGAACTAGCAATAAATGATATTAATAATATTATTGATTTCATACCGCCCCTAATTTAGTTATATCTGACAAAATAATATCTATGGATACAATAAATAATAGAGTCAGTACACCGATTTCTACTTCAACAAAGCGCGGCTAAACACGACGCAGTACGAGGAACTCATTAATTGATAAAAGACGACAGATCATTTTTATCAAAAAGTACTGCTGTAACAGGAGATTCAGAAGAGTCTTCCATATTAAGTGGAAAACAGTTAATGAAATACTCTCCTTCTGGAACCTCATTTAAGTTAATATTTTCGAGAATTAACGCATTCTTAAAGATTTCATTATGAATTGGCCTCTCACTTGAGCCTGGCATAAAATCGGATGATTTCCATGAGGTACCAAAGAGATTAAAGCTCTCAAAGCTTGTTAAATATCTTGCGGCCTCGTGTGAAAGAGTTAATACATGTTTTGGCTCATGAAAACCAAATTCATTCTCCTGTACATTTTCAACCGAAATTAAAACCTTACTAATTCTTTTATGGCCTTTTAATTTTTCTCTAATCTCTTCTTCTTGAATGACCTTTTGCTTAAGCCCATCACCTAATTCCTTCCAACCTTCATTTTTAAACTTTATAACAATACAAGGGCCAAAGAAGTGATTAGGGTTATTTTTAAAAAAGAAGTCCGTAGACTTTCCTTCTTTCTGTGTATGTTTTGGTGTTTCAATATGAGTTAAACTATGGGGCCTTAATATATGTGTATCATAATGCACTGGAGGAAGTTTACCCTCTTCAATTTTATATAAATTTTCTTTTTCATAAGCGACTCCCTCAAGCCACTCACCTTTTGAATTAAGCTTAATCGATGGAGAGATTATATAAGGCATAAGTATTTCCTCTTTTTTAAAGTGGGCAGTTTGAGTCCAGAAGATTTCTAATATTCTTTTGAAACTTCCTAATGACCTTGATTTGATTATCGAGTTCAAGCATCTTATCCTCAAGTTGCTTTCTCAACTTTCCATTAGGGTTATTGGTGGCCAATACTTTTGCAACAGTCTTTATCTCATTAAGAGATAAGCCTAAATCCTTGGCCTGTGAGATTAAATTCAATAATTCCACTGCCTCAATTGGGTAATCCCGATAACCATTATCACCACGTCTAGGAACAAGTAGCTCCATCTTTTCATAATAACGAATGGCAGAGGCTGCGACACCTGTTTTTTTTGATAATTCACCAATTTTCATAAGCTAACCTTTCATCTTGACCTTAAAGTATAGTTTAAGGTTTATACTAGTGTAAATCATCTTACAAAAGGAATACAAGTGAAACTATTAATTACAATTTTCCTCATGATTAATCTCTATGCAAACGAAGAATATCCACGCTTTTCAATAATAAAGACAGGAACCGCAAAGTCCCTTGAAGGACTTATCTATGAAGAAGGAAGCCTATTTAAAACAATGATGGTAAATCATGCAGGATTTCTTATTCAACATCAAGGAAAGACAATTCTATTTGAAACTGGGCTTGGAGAAGAAGTCGATTATCAATTCAAAAATGATATGTCTTGGTGGGCCAAGCCTCTTTTTGCTTATAAGAAAGAGCAGTCAATAAAAAAACAACTTAATAATAAATACACTATTGAAAGTATTATTCTCTCCCATGCTCATTGGGATCATGCGAGTGGACTTCAAGATTTTCCAAATGCAAAAGTAATTATTAGTAAAGAAGAAGAGCATGAAGTAAAACACCCCGTTGCAAATAGAACCTTTCCCACTCAATTTAAAGATGTCAAAACACAAAGTTTTCAATGGAAAAAAGAGTCCTATTTAAACTTTAAAAAGCATTATGACTATTTTGGTGATGGAACACTAATCCTTGTTCCTCTATTTGGTCATACACATGGCTCACTTGGACTTATACTAAACTCTAAAAATAAGAAGTATTTCTTTGTTGGTGATGCAATTTGGACGACGAGGCAGCTGGAGCCAATACAAAATAAAGCCGCAATATCATCAATTCTCGTTGATACAGATAAAGACTTAACTCGAAAAAAGATCGATGAGATAAAGAAGATGCAAGACAGAGGCTATATCATTATCCCTACTCATGATTACTACTTACATAACAAACTTGGTCTATACCCTAAATGGATTGATTAGTTTTCTTCTTGAAGAAAGTCAAAGCGATCAATTGCACTAGGAAAACGCTTAATCTTATCTAAGTTAGCAACAAGATACTTTGAATCTTTACTAATTTCTAGATCAGCAATTGTTCCTTTTATCTTTTGGACTTGTGTACGAAGATTTGCCAAACGCTCACCTTTTAGCTTAGGTGTTGCAATCATTCGTTTATTTAAAGGATTCATCCATCGACCACGACGATCTTTAAATCCAAAATGAAGATGAGGTCCCGTTACTCGACCAGTTGCTCCAACAGTACCAATTACTTGATGAGACCTAACCCAGGCACCAACTCCAACACTTCGTCGGTTAAGGTGATAGTAATAAGAAGTTGAACCGTCACGATGGCGAATTGCGATTTTATTTCCTGCATACTTATTATAAGTCGACATAATGACCTTTCCTGCGGCCACTGCATGAACTCTTTCACCAGTGCGTCCCCTTAGGTCAATACCTCGGTGCATTGCTCTTCTTCCTGTTACAGGATGCATTCTCCATCCATAACTTGAACGAATATGTAGTCTCGGTAAAGGATATCTTAGGCCAGCATTTATTAGGGCCTGTCCATCTGGAGTATAATGAGCTGTATAAGTGGAACTTTTCTCTTTATCTTCATAGAAATAAGCATCATGGCTGCCGGCCTTGATTCCACTATAAGATGTGAAGAGAACTTTTGTTTGAACAGTTTTTTTATCGTGTTTTCTTTCACTTAAAAGAACTTTATAACGATCTCCTGCTCGAGCGTGCATTCTAAAGTTTACTTTGCATAGAAGAACATTTACCACTTCATTAACAACTGATCTTTCAAGACCTAATGCAAGAAGATCATCTTGTAGAGTTGATCCTGTTTTTAGCTGTCCCTCGATCATTCGAGGCTGCCAATATGTTTCCAACTCCTCTAAAGAATAATCCCATTTTCCAGAATTTTCATTAAGAGTTACGACATGTGTTTCATATTCATTTTGAGAAAAAGAAAATTTAATAAGATTATTAAATTCATCATAGGTTGCTTCAAGACGATCACCCACTTTAAGCTTTGAAAACTCAACTTCATCTCTTAGCTGATTGATTAATTTCAAGGCCTGCTTATTATCGATATCAATACTTTTTAAGGCCTGATATAGTCCCTGTCCTCTTTTAACCTCACCTTTTTTAACAATATTTGCATGGCGAAGTGGACTTGCAATCATCATTTCTGATGATGCCTCAACACGCCCAATTACATGTTGGGTTTGGTTACAGCCATAGAGACTACTCAATAAAATTAAACTAATAAATAATTTCGACATCTTACCTCTAAGCATAGCAAACTTATCGGAAAAGACCAAAATTTCTTGATTACAAATACAATGAAAATTAGCGAATCTTTGAAAGGACGGCCTCAATAAATCTTTGTTTCATACCCTCATAAAGAGCGAGGTCATTAGAGTGATTTTCCACGAGATTAAGCTTAGCATTCTTATACTCAGTGGCAATCATAGGCTCAGCATTAAGATAGTCTCTAAAGTCTAGAATATCATTAATCCTTTCATCACCTTTCTTTAAAATCTTAACATTTGTTAGAACGCGATCACCTTCTGGCGCCTTTCGCTCAAATACAAGTTGCTGAGATTCATTTGAAACTAAAGAGAAGCCATGGGCCATAAATTCATTACGGAATAATTCAATCCCATCAAGGGTATGAACAACACAGAGAATATCTAAAGTAGGACGGGCCAAAACATTAGGCATCGCAGTTGACCCTATATGCTCACAACCAATGAAGTTATTTCTTAAAAGTTTTGCAAGAGCAGCCTCTTCCTTTGCAAAAACCTTTAACCAAAAATCATCATACGCTACTAACTCTATTGTCTTATCCATGGCCAAACCTAACACTTTGCTTACAACTTTGGCCATGAATGATTTGCATATTCAAAATCAATATTGTATTCATTAGAAAATTTACACAAGGGAGCTACACCAAAATGTGGCTGAGAATAACGGGATATGGCCGTAAAACCTTCTAACTTGATCCAGGTAATGCTGGCGTAAGGAGACACAGATGAGACTACTGTTCGTAGTGCTATTTTCACTAATCACAACGGCCCAAACAAACAATGATGCCATCTACATTTATGGAACACTTATAGAAAAAGACTATTATAGCGATAGTAATAGTACTTCTGTTCGTCAAGCTAAGGAGATACAGAAGTCTTTAAGTACAGATATGAGTGAAGCCTTCAAGATAATACCAAATCTAAATACAGCAAATGGAAGTTCTCGTTCAAGCTTTTTCCAAATTCGAGGAATTGGGGAAAGATCTGCGTATGAAGCAATTTCCAATTATTCAGTGGGAGTAATGGTAGACGAAGTCGACTACACAGGAATATCTGGTGTTACTAATCTTAATGGTTTATCACAAATTGAAGTATTTCGTGGGCCTCAGGCAACAGACTTTGGACCTTCTGCAATGGCCGGGATGATTCATTTAAAATCTCAAGACCCAACAATAATCTCTAAGACTAAAACCTATCTATCATATGAGTCGTTTAATACCTTTGAAGAAGCATTAAGTTACACCGGTATGCTTTCTACAAATACAGGGATGTCCATCTCCTTTAATAAAAGAGATAGTGATGGATTTATGAAAAATGATTATCTCAATCGTACAGATACAAATGGACAAGATGAACTTGCTTTAAGAACAAGCCTTAGACATGATCTCTATGACTCGACTCTAACCCTCGGGCTGCATTATTTCGATAAGAATAATGGCTACGATGCTTTTACACAGGATAATTCCTACACCACTAGATCTGATAAGCCAGGAAAAGATAAGAGTGAAACTTTCTCTCAATACCTAAAATTTGAAAAAGAGTTTAATACAAACTTAATGAGTACCACAATATTTACCCATATAAAGAACGACTCATTTTATAGCTATGATGAAGACTGGGGTAATAATCCATATTGGAATTCTCTCCCAGGTTATAATGCTGACTACGATTACAATATAAAGTTCCCAAGAAGTCGCGAAGACTTCTCACTTGATCAACGTTTTAATATAAGTAATCAAAATACTTTTGGCATCTATATAAAGTCATCAGATGAAGACTTTAAAGAAGTTGGATACGAAGATGGAAATGAAAGGAAGAATATTCAAGGAGATATTGGAACTGAATTAGCTTCTGTATATGCTCAAAGAATTCATGATTTAAATAAGAAGCTATCTCTTGAATACGGCCTTAGAGGAGAATTCCGAAAGGTCGATTACAAAGAAAATAATAGTGGATCAAATTCAAATATTCATACTGAAGATCTCATGTATGGTTTTAATATTTCAATCTCTAAAAAAGACCTATTGGGAGAGCTTGCTTATCTAAAGATAGCAAAAGGTTATAAGCCAGGAGGTATTAATACTCAATCAGCAGTGCCACAGAATCGTAAGGAGTTTAAGCCAGAATCTCTCTACTCTTTAGAAGTTGGACAAAAAGCCAAATTAGATGACTCCCGCATCTCACTAAGTACAACACTCTTTTTTATGTATAGAGAAGACGCACAAGTTAAGACTTCTTTTCAAGATGATCCAATGGACCCAAGCTCATTCACTTTTTATACAGATAATGCAACAAGCGGAATTAACTACGGAGCAGAACTTGAAGCAAGTTATAAACAAGAACTTGGATTCAATGCACTATGGTCTATTGGACTTTTAAACACGAGATATCGTAATTACAATATCGGAACAAGAAACCTAAATGGCCGACAAATGCCACATGCCCCAAACTATCAAATAAACCTAAATCTTGAGTATAAATTTAAGTCAGGAGCTTATATTGGAGGAAACTTCTTTGCATCCGATGACTTCTATTTTTCAAACTCACACGATTTAAAATCACGTCCATATCAATTAGTAGATGCAAAGATTGGATACAGAAATGAAAGTCTAGATATTTCTATTTGGAGCAAGAATGTATTTGACGAAAATTATTCTTTACGTGGATTCTATTTTGCGAATATGCCTCCGACTTGGCAAGATGAACTCTATACTCAAAGAGAGGCGCCACGAAGCTTTGGAATAACAGGAAGATATATATTTTAGAAGGGGCAAGTCCCCTTCTAAGTTTTTACTGACAACAAATCACAAAAACTTTCCCTTGGGTCATACGGCTATCGGGCTGTGCAACACACCTCCAACCATCACTTCCCACTGGATAGTCTTTTACAATACGATGGCCATCATACCAGCTATTACTACAACCACCACCTGTTCGAACCCATCCTTCTTCACAGTTTACAGTTTGAATAGCACAATAACCTCCACCACATGAATGAGTTGGTGGTAGATTTTTTTCAAGAACCTTACAAGTCGGAGTTCCACCAACTTTTTTCCATTGCGTCCCATCACAGAACTCCATGGCCTTATCGCTACTATTATACTTCATTGTTCCTTCAACAGAAGCATTGCACGTTGATTGATTTCCAATTTTAATACCACCGTTAACATCGAGTTTTGTAACAGGTGAATTTGTCCCGATACCAACATTTCCAGCATTATAATAAATATCATTTGGATCTGTGGCACTTCTTGAAAAGATTGTACTCTCGCCATCACTCAATGTACGACAATCAATAATAGCATCTGAAGGGTCTACCTGTACCCATAGCTTAATCTTCTTCACAAGCTCTTCGCTATAAGTATTCTTTCCCTTATTAAATTGAATAACAAGATGGGTCTCACCAGTTGAGCCAGAGTTTACGCTAACTTCACTAGCTGCTGAACTAAGTCTAATTGACTCTATCGTCACACCATTATACTTCTTATTTAAAATGTAACGGTCTTCATTAGTATCATTTCTTAATTGTGAGATAGGACCTGAATCATTAGCATTAAGACCTTGAAAACTATTCTCACAAGCAGTGGGAGTAGCTAACATTGACCTCATCTCCCCTACGATTTGATTAATTTCACTAGTTGAACTTGCTGTCTTCATGGTTTTCATGCTTGTACTGGTCATTCGCATTAATGCTAAAGCGAGGATGCCGATTAAGCCTGCCGCAACCATTATTTCAACTAAAGTAAATCCTCTATTTCTTAAACTCATAATAATCCCTATTTAAATTCATTATAACATGACTCAAGTATCATAAAAGTCACCTAAAACGTTGAAATCACAGAACAAATAAGTAAGAAAATTAACTAAGTCCATTATAATTATGAACTATAATAATCTTAGCTAACGCAACGAATCCCACTAACCCTTTAAGATACATAAAATCTTCTTCACAAGGCCGACATATCGATATTTTTAACGTAAACTGGTCCATCAAAGTTGATATAAATTAAGGAGTCATACTCATGGATAAGACAATCAAGGATAAATTAGCGCAAATTATCGAAAATATGCCTTCAGATTGGCTACGCTTAACAACACATAGACTCGATATTTACAATGAGTCACTAGCAAAGGTTGAGTTTCTTCAAAAGCTTGAAGAGATTACAAACTTTGAAAATCAAGAGTTAGAGAAATTACCAACAGCTTACGACTATATTCGCTTAGGCCATCCTCTTTCATGTATTCTCGAATGGGCCATCGCCAAGGCATCGAATTTAAATCCAGAAAGTGTTATTTCATTCTCTTCTCAAAGCATGCCAATCCTTGCAGTACTGAGAGCAAATAAATTTTTAGGAAAGAAAACCCAAATCGTAAGTGAAAAGCCTATTTCAGAACTTTTCAGTAGTGTTTATCAATATGACTTTATTCAAACACAAGAACTTGAAAAAGACTTTGATGGTACTACTATAGTGATCAATGGTAGTGAAAAGGCCGATATAAATGTAACGCTTTTTGATAACCTCGGAAGTGTCATTTTAGTAAATGATAATAATATTGATTATATTAAAGAGATTCAACATGTAAGACGTCGAGAATCAATTGCTATGACTCCGCAAAATTGCCTAACAGCAATTAAAGGTATTTTAGGTGAAGCTGGCCGCGGCATAACAAAAACAGACACGTCAGAGCTTACAAAAACAATACAAGAAATTACAAGTTCAAATACACAAGTGGCCTTTAGTAATTGTGGCCTATCAGCTCAATATGCCATCATGATGGGACAAGTCCACTTTGCTAATGATAAACACCCTGGAAAAGACATCAAGTTTATCGTTCCTCCAAATTGTTACGGAGGTACCAATGATCAAGCAAGACGTGTTGCTGCTTGTATCGACAATGTTGAAATCATTGATCTTCCTGTAGATAGTGGAAAAGATATGGTTACTGAGCTTGAGAGAATTTTAACAGATGTAGCACACGCTGATGCTGTCCCTTTTATTATTGGGGAAATTCCCACAAACCCTCGAGTTGAAATACCTGATTTAATAAAACTTCGAGAAACTTTAAAGAAGCCAAGGTTCACTAATGATGGGGCCACTGCAGTTGGCGCTGTTTTTAATCTCGACCAAACATTTTGTCCAAATGTTAAATTCTTTGGTGATCACGGCTATCTAAATGATGTAAAAGTAATTTCATATGTTAGTGGATCAAAGTTTCCAAGTGGAGGTCTTTGTACTGCAGGATATGCTGTTGCAAGTGACAGTGCTGCAGAGTATATGAGTTACGTTGAAAATCATCTACGATTATGTGACAACGAAGCAACTGATTTGCAACTTCAAATTTTAACTCGTGAAATGCCTAGTATGAATGAAAGAATTGCAAAGGCATATGCCAACACTCGTGGCTTTGTAGACTATATTCAAGAGATACTACCAAAAGCAAAGATCAACTTTGTTTCACATGAATTAGCAGATGCAACTTTTACTCCCTCTGTCTTCTCTCTCGATCTACCAGCGCAGAGCGAAGAGCATAAACGAGAACTAAATCACAAGTTAATCCGTATGATGATTGACGCTATTCCGGAAGAAAGCAAGCACTGTGTGAGTTATGGACAACTAAAAGGTTGTTACTGGACTGTTCCTGCCACATCAACTCAAGGAACAACTAAGGAAAGTGACAAAGACTATATTGTACGAGTATCTGTAGCAGCAGACTTTAATCTCGCAAAACACAAAGAAGTATTCAAAAGATTCGTTAAAGAGTCATACTAAGAGCGAGGCCAAGCCTCGCTTTCTCCATTACTCATTCTTTTTTTCTTCGCATACGCCAAGGCATGTGTAGCAATTGGCGTTGTAATTAATAAGAAAATAAAGAGTGTAAAATTTGTAATTACAAAATTTAAGTCTGGAATAATTAAACTTGAACCAATCAGAACAAGAGCAGCACCAAAAGCAGACGCTTTACTAGCAGCTTGTAACTTCATATAAAAATCTGGCATCTTAATAAATCCCACTACTGCAAGGAATACAAATATAGAGCCTAAAAATATTAAAATTTCTCCTATAAGCTGTATCATTTATCCTCCTTACTCATTTCAGATAAGTAAAATGCAAAAACAAGTGCAGTCACAAATCCAACAATTGCTATTAACTGGGCAATATTTAAGAAGAAAGGATTTCTATTAGTTGTATAAAGCATAAGAAAAAGACTAACACCGGTTACACCAATCAAGTCAAAAGCTAATACTTTAACAAGCACATCCCTTTCTTTTACAGCTTCAAAAACAAGCAATAAGCAGGTTAGAATGATAATACCTGTTGAGATCATCATTAGTATACTCATCGTAAAATCCTTAGAACTCGACTTTCAATTTGTTCTTTAAACTCTTTAATGGCATCTTCTTCATTTTCTAAAAACATCATGTGAATATATAAATATGAATTATCTGGAGCCAAATCAATAACCATTGTTCCCGGTGAGAATGTAATAAGATTTGATAGCAACGCTATTTCAAAATCAGTCTTAACCTCTAAAGGAAACTTTATTATCCCAGGTGAAGATAAGTCTTTAGGCGTAATGACGTCCTGAGCTACTCTTAATGCTCCTAAAGACAAGTCCCAAAGATAGAGTACAACGAATTGTAATATATACCATAACTTCATAAATACCCCGTTAATAGCCTAGTCCTAGTCTTGCGACATCTCTTGCTAAGCGAAAAATTAGAAGAGGATTAAAACTTAAGACTAAAGTGAATAAACAAAGTAAAAAACAAGAAATATAAGATCGTATAATTGATGATCTTGAAAGAGTATCAATTGACTCTTGTTCTTCACCCCAGAAAACCCCACTCCATATCTTGACCATACTATAGAGAGTAAAAAAGCTCCCTATGATCATTGGTAAGATTATCCATATGAGTCTGCTTTCCACAGCAATCTTAAATAGTCCTAACTTTGCCCAGAAACCTGAAAATGGTGGGATTCCAATTAGACTCGCCGCTGGAATCATAAAGAGAATTGATATCAATGGAGATGCTTTAAAGAGCCCTCCTAGTTTTGATATTTTCTCTGATGCAGCAAAATTCTTTACCAATCCAGAAACAAAAAAGAGATTTGTCTTAACTATAATATGGTGAAAAATATAAAAAAGAGCACAGGCCAATGCGAGATTCTTAATTGCAATATCAGGATGAATACTGAAACTGACACCTACACCTATAAAACCGACCTGGCTGATAATATGATAACTTAGAATTTCTCTTAGTTTATTTTGAACAACTGCGCACCATACCCCTATTAAAAGAGTGAAAATTGATAAAATAAGAATGATCCAAAATAATTGTAAATCTGCTGGAAAGACCTGTCCAAAGATTCTCATCATTGCATATAGCCCAAGCTTAGTAAGCAGACCTGCCAACACGCCACTTAAACCAGGTGATAACTTCGGGTAACTTTCCGGTAACCAAAAAAACAGAGGGAAAAAAGCAGATTTAATAGCAAATGCTCCAAATAGGGAGATCGCAAGAGATCGTACTAAGCCAGGATCATTAGTATATAAAAGTGATAGTCTTTCATTTAGAACCTGAAAGTCTAAAGTTTTAGTAAACTTATAGATGAAAGCGATAGATATAAGAAAGATCAGACCACTTAAGAAATTAAGAACAATATACTTAAAACCACTTTTAAGTCGCTTCGTATTCCCATCAAGAACGACGAGAACATAACTACTCATTAAAGTAATTTCAAACCATACAAATAAGTTAAAAAGATCTCTAGTAAGAAATGCACCAGTTAATCCTAAAAAAAGAGTATTATAAAGAAAGTGATAGACCTTATTTCTTTCTACTGTCACACCAGGATAAGCATATAATGCACCAGTGAAGTAAATCGCCCCAATTACAAAAATCATCACTCCAGAAAAGAGATCATAACTAAGACTGATACCTATTCCACTCTCCCAACTACCAGCAACAAATGTAGAAGACTCTTGAAAAGAGAAGAGAAAGTATCCTGCTAATGCGAAATAAATTAATGAGAATATATTTGTAAATATAGTTCGTAATTTATCTGATCTTTTAAATAAAAGAGATAATGATGCCGAGATCATTGGTAGCATTAATAATATAATAAAAATATTATCTATCATTATTGTGCCTCCTCTTCTTTGCGAACATCATTAATTTTCTTTACTACAGAAATCACAAAACAAAGAGTTGCAAATGAAATAACGATTGCTGTTAAGACGAGTGCTTGAGTCAATGGATCAGCAAAACGTACAGTAGAGAATGCCTCCCCTTCACCATTAAAAGGATAGCCATGGGCCAAAACATTACCGATAGAAAATATAATAAGGTTTGCACCATTTCCTAAAGTAATAATAGCAAAGATACAATTTACCCATGTATTCTTTAACAAGAAAAGCAAACCTACTACAATGAATATACAACCAACTATAAATGTCATCTTATTGTTTATTCCTCTTTGAAAAGTCGACAAATTTCACATAGGCCATTGTTGTACTAGTAGAAACAATTGCAAAAACAATTGAATCAAATAGTAGAACCGAACTTACTTTTCCAGCGATAGGAAAAGGTATCTTAGTCCATATAGCACTTAAACCGGACTTACCAATAAACATTGGTGTGATGAAGACAAGTACTAGCAATAGAATACAAATGGCAACGATTGAAGAATAATTATCGTTCAACCACATCTTAGTTCTTGATTCACTTCGGGCAATGATGTGAAGAATCAAAGCTAAAGACATAAGTAGCCCACCAATAAAACCTCCACCAGGAAGATCATGTCCTCTTAAAAGAAAGATAAACGATAGTATTCCTAAAAGCGGACAAACGACTTTAAAACTTCCTCGAATTAAAGATTCATTCACGTTTACCTCGCTTTGAGAAGATCGCTAAAACACCAATGATTGCGATAGCAACAACTAGAACTTCTCCAAAAGTATCCATCGCTCGATAATCCACTAAGATAACGTTTACGACATTCTCCCCTTTTGCAAGAATCTTTGAGTTTTCAAAAAAGTATCGACTAGCACTCAAATCAAACTTCATACGATTTGCTATTGCAAATAACCATAGAGATAAACCAAAAAGTAATGCTACGATGAAATTGTTGAGTTTTATATTTCGCCTATAATTATCTCCATTAATCGGTACAGCCTTTATCAAAAAGAAAACAAAGAAGAGAGAAAGTGTTTCAACCATTAGTTGTGTCATACTCACATCAGCGGCACTATGATAACCAAAGAATACGACTAGGAAGAAACCTGATATAACAAAGTAAAGGATTGCTTTAATATCAGAACGACTTAAGTATGCAAAAATAAGACCACCTAGAACACCAGCTAAACATAAGGCCTTAGAAAGTGTAAGGTCTATCTCAGGGATACTTATTTTTGATATTCCAAATTGAGTACTTATAGTAAGTATTGCAAGGAATCCAACCGTACATCTTATATAGTGAGCAAAGTCTCCATTTACCATAAGAGAGTTCATCTTTTTGAATATATCAAGTGTAAAATGAAGAGCTTTTACAAGCTTTGGCCATGGACTAAATTCAGAATACTTTCGAGATAGGCCATCAAAACTTACAAAGTACTTATCGAGGATAAAGCTTCCTGAAATACTTCCTAGAATTGTTATAAGACTTAAAATAAGAACAATATTGTAAGGATATTCAAACCCATGCCATAACTTAATATGTGTATTGTCGTTGAAAAGGCCAGTATCAATTAAAACACCATCTGAAATACTACCTAAACCAAATAAATTAGGAGCGATCGCAACTAGTAAGGCCATCAATGAATATAATAATGGTGAGATCAGTAAGCTCTTATAACCTTTAGCATGAATTGATCTTTCTTTGTCGACACGCTTTCTAGGCCAAGTAACTCGCAAAAGATTAATTGCTTGAATTCCCATAAAGAGATTACCTAGAAAGAAAGTCGGAGTAACAATCCATAAAAGTTCAGATTTAATACTCGTTGTATAAATAAACTCTTTAGCATAAAAACCGATACTCAAAGGAAACCCAACCATACTCATGGCACATAAAAGAGCAATAATGAATGGTAGGATACTTTTATTCTCACTATTAATAAGATCTTCACGCTCCATCGTATTGTAAGCTTTTGCAAAATAGCCGACAAATTGGAATAGGCCAGCTTTATAAAAAGCATGCGCTACAACGAGTAATACAAAACTTATCATAGAGTAATCACTAGCAAGTCCAAGTAGAATAGCTAGCATACCGAGGATACAAATAGTTGAGTATGCCAACATGGTCTTGAAATTACCCTGTAAAAGGCATTGAAATCCACCATATAAAACAGTAATGACACCTGAATAAACAAATAGGTCTTGCCATAGAATACTTTGAGAAAATAATGGAAATATTTTAACACCTAATAGCAATCCGGCTTTTACCATAGTCGCTGAGTGTAGAAAACTACTTACAGGAGTCGGCCCGGCCATGGCCAGTGGTAGCCAATAAGAGAATGGGAAGAGAGCAGATTTTGAAGCAATTCCTATAAATATTGCAAAAAGTGATAAGTTAAAATATTCATGTTGATGAAAGTTTGTAACCTTAAATAACGTTGGTAAGTGAAGAGATTCAAAAAATGTTAAACCGGATTCCATCCCTATTTGAGAAGTCATCATTATTCCGGCCAGAAGAAAGAGTCCACCTCCAACAGTAGTATAGAGGGCCCACTTTGCCTTCTCCTTAACTTGTGAATCTTCATTCTTAAGTCCAATCAAGAAGAACGAAGTAACACTTGTCATTTCCCAAAATAAATAAAGTAGTAATAGGTTTGCGGAATATATAATTCCAAACATTGAAATAGTAAAAAGAGTAAGGGATGTATAAAAAACAGTTTTAACTCGAGAAGAATAGCTCTTCATGTAAAAGTAACTATATAGAAAAACCCCCACCCCTATTATGGCAACAAGAGTGCCAAATAAGTTATCTATACTTGTAGCTGAAAATAAATTATCCATTAGTATTTTCAATGTGTTCCTTCGTACAAACTTACGAATTTGATTTTAACAGCATTATAAGATATTAATAAAATATATAAAAATAATCTTTAGTATTGAAAAAATTAATAAAAGGTTAAGTATGAAATGGATTAATTATCATCATCTTATATACTTCAGAGAAATCGCCAGACAAGGCAGTATATCTAAAGCTTCAGAGGTTTTAAAGGTTGGACAGCCCGCCTTAAGTACTCAACTAAAAAACCTAGAGGAATACTTGGGTGTACAGCTCTTTGAACGTAAAAGAAGAAAAATGGTATTAACGGGGCCTGGAAAAGTTGTACTTGAGTACGCCTCTAAGATAAATTCACTAGGTCAAGAGTTAATAGAGTTAATTGATGACAAGGTGTTTACTAATGAGATTCACCTAAGTATTGGTGCGCTTGATAGTATACCTAAACACTTAATATGTGACATTGTTGACTTGGCCCATCGTAAGACTGGATGCTTCCTTTCAATTTACGAAGGATCTCCTGATGAACTGTTAAGGCAGTTAAAGACACATCAAATCGAAGTCATGATATCGGATCAAGAAATTAACAAGCTAGAAAGACATAATATCTTTTCCAAAAAGATATTAACAAAACAAATTAGTGTCTACGCTTCAGCTGAATATGAACATTTAAAGAAAGGATTTCCTAAATCACTTGATGGTGCACCTTGCATTGTTCCTACTTCCCATTCAAAAATTAGAAGCGATGTGGAATATTTCATGCATGAAAAAGGTGTTAGGCCAAAGATTATTGCAGAAACTCAAGATACTTCACTTCAAAGAATCTTAGCAACACGAGGCGATGGTCTAATCTTCTTACCTAGTTTCATTACAAAAGATCTCGTAAACGATAAGAAGCTTGTAAAAATTGGGAACCTGAAAGGTGTAACGACAAGTTATTATTTGATATATAGTAAGAGAATTATTGAGAATCCTGCATTGGACTTCATTCTTAAGCAGAACTTTGAGAGAATGAGGCTACGTTAATTAAAATCATAGCCTCATATTTTTAACTGTTAAGTCTTTTTGTACTTGTCTGCATTAGACAATTGTTCGTTTTTCTTTTTTGCCACTAAATGATCGGCCGTAACGCCTTTGTTCTTATCTTCTCTTTTATTCATTTTTCCGGCATTAATACGATAGTCTCGTTTCGATGATCTTACTTTAATAAATTTTTGTATCGAAATATACACTCCGATCACAGCTAAGCACGAAAGTAAGAAAATGATTTCGTTGGCACTCATTAAATGCTCCTTTGTTTATACCTTGTCTTAATATACAGGAACAAGTCACTTCAATAAAATATATATTGCCAATAGGATGTATTAATTTATTCAATAGTAATTTTTTCAACTTTAATTTACTTATGAATAATAACAGGCTCTTAACACAAACTGTTAGAAAATATTATGATTGTATAAAGGATTCATTCATTACTGGAGTGATTTGAGCAAGAAAAAAGAGGGAGAATGTTAATCTCCCTCTGTGATATGTCTTTAGAAGAATTTTACAACGTAAGTGTGAACAAAGTAGCCTACACCCAAGAGAACAATACCGCTTGAATAACAACTCCAAAACCCTAGATTAAACTTTTGTGCCAAAAGAAATGGAACAAAGAATAATAGAGAGACAGGAATTGCAACGAATACACTTTTTGCATATTCAACAGACTGACTTGAATCTCCCCACTCTAAATGAGAAAACGCTAATGCAAGTAATGTCGTTAAGGGAAGGGCCGTAATAAAGCCGGCCAATCCAGTTTTCTTACCTGATAACCACGAAACAAAACTAATTAAAACAGCCGCAACTACTGTCTTTCCTATTGCTAACCACATATTACTTCCCCGTAAAGTTTGCTGCAACAAACTCACCTGTTAGTTTTAAAAAGATATAAAGCTTCTTACCTTTTACACCTTTTTCATTATTAAATGTAACAACCCATTCAGTCTTCTTACCAAATTCTTTCTTTACTGATGTATCATAATTTGCAGCCTTCCATGACTTATCAATCTTGCCAGAACTAATAAGTCTTAGCATATGATACTTCCCAACTTCTTTACTCTTTTCTTTAGAGATTGAAACCTTTTTATGAGAGTGACTATGGCCATGAGAATGTCCATGACCATGTGAATGACCAGTTCCTGCAAATGTCAGACTACTTACACAAAGTAGAATTAAAAGTGATAGTTTTTTCATATTTTCTCCTTATAAATTATCATGTTGATATTCTTGCTCATTTTCTAATTTCATATGGTGGTGTATATGATTGTCTTCACTAAAGCCAAACTCATCTGGCCCAGAGGTATGAAGATAGCCATGTAATTGCATTAGAAGAAGCATGAAACCTGCTAGCATTATCCCATCATTAAATACTCGTGAGAGCCTTTTAAACATATGATGACGACGTAATTGTGTGATAATCAAAAGCATAATCGCAAGGGCCACGATCTGCCCAAGTTCAACCCCAACATTAAAAGAAATAATTCGCATTAGCATACCACTTCCCTTTTCTCCCAGAGGAAGTTGTTGTAAACGAGTAGAAAGGCCAAATCCGTGTATTAGACCGAAGATAAAGACCATCCACAATAAGCTTGGCGACTTATTCATTCCAAAGTACTCTTGAAAACCTTTATTATTATCAAATCCCTTGTAAATAACAGAAATAGCAATAACAGCATCAACTAACCAATAATTAGCTGTAATCCCCATAAAGGTTGCAAAGATTAAAGTAATACTGTGACCGAGTGTAAAAATACTTATAAATCGCACAATATCTTTAAATGTTTTTAAAAAGAAGATAACCCCAAATAAGAAAAGTAAGTGGTCATATCCTGTAATCATATGCTCAGAACCAAGCCAAACATATCTTAAAAGGCCACCATCTATCATTGCCTGTTTTGCTTCTTCACTAATTCCGTGTGCAAATAGATTTGCAGAAAAAAGAAGAGGCACAAATCCGCGTATTAACTTAGACATAAATTCTCCTAGTAAAAAAATATAAAAATGAATCGTTATTTTTTTAACAAATAGGAGGCTTAAACAAGTTATTAGGTAAGAATTTTGAAACGAGGCTTTTTTCCAAGAATGTACTTTTATTGACTTCGAGAAATGGAGTCGTAAAGCTTATCTTAGAAAGGTTATATATTTGAAATTCTGAGTTAGAGATTTTTCTCGTACCATGGTGATGCTCGTGCTCTTCACCATCTTCAGAGTGTTTATGTGAATGAGTATGGGGTTCATCATCAATATTATCATGATGAGTTTGGTTAATATTTTGATATTTAATTAGATGTTGATCAACCGTACTAAGCCCATCATAGATAGAAGCAAGTGCCTTTGCCTGAACACACAGACAAATTATCAGTATAAATATATTTAAATAAAGCTTCACCACCTAGCTATTTTAATTGAATTCTTAATATATAGTAAAGAAGTAAAGCCCCCTATGCTGATTTCTAATAATTAAATAAAAATAAGCTTATTTAAATTTAAATATTCTTTTCATACTTAGGCTATTTTCTAGAATGTAATTATGAAAAACGTATTACTACTCTTCCCCTTTATAATGGCCTCGTGCACAAGTCCAATTAAAACATATCTACCGTCCATATCTGAGCTTGGTATTGGTAAAGAAATACCATTTTCTCCAGGTCATAATATGATCGTTCATGTCGGTGCAGAAGACTTGCCTGCTAAAGTAACACTTGTAGAAATTCAACTCGCTCCAATGTCGATGGGAGCACCACCACATATTCATAAGAATGAAGATGAAATCTTTATTGTCCTTGAAGGAACTGCACATTTTTTAAATGGTGATAAAGAAATTGTTGCCAAGAAAGGAACAATTGCATCGTTACCAAGAGGCTACTATCATGGTTTTTGGAACCCAACATCAAGTCCAACAACACTAGCACTATTTATCGCACCAGGACATTTTGAAAAGTTTTTTTACGCTGTTGAAGAAGCTGTTAAGTTTAGAAGACCTAAAAGTCCAAAAGAATTCGGTGCTATTATTACTGAACTTGCTGGCTCTAACGATGTAATAATAGATATGAGAAAATTGCCTAGCTCCGGACTTAAGCTACTACCACCTTAGATAAGATGGCAATTATCATTAGCACATATGACCGTTTACGATACCCTGTGCATTTTTCATTGATGTTTCATATGTATGAGAAACTTCATGAACAAGACTATCAACACAGCACTCAAGCATGTCCTTATCTTGTAAACTTAAAACTTCTTGATTTGTTAACTTAGCAATCGTATTGATAATGTAAATTAAATCAAGTCTTGTAACTTCATGGTTATGATAATCAAGATTGAAATCAAATTCATTACAATTGATCTTCTTTTCTAAATTGATCAAAGCTTGCTGCAGCTTATTTTCACAAGTAGCGATACGAATATCTTCTAAATGAGAAATTGAGATAAATTTTGTAATCCCCTCTTTTTCGAATCTAATTTCAAAAAAGTCACTAATACCATCATACATTTTGAAGATATTAGTAATTTCACCAACACCGCTTTCTAAAGAATAAACCTTAGTTTTATTTTTAATATAGTCATTTAAATCGATAATCATACTTTCCCCTTTGATTAGAACTTTTTTGTAATGGCGCCATAAATGACGCCCAGTTGTTCAAATAAAAGACTAGTAACGATTAGTTCTTTCTTTAACTCGTGTTTTTGCTAGATTAACAATTAATGGTCTTCCCATAAATTCTTGGTCATGAAGTTCTGTTATAGCTTTTTTAGCATCTTCTCCATTTTCCATTTCAATAAATCCAAAGCCTCTACCACGGCCAGAGTCACGATCTCTAATTAGGTTGATACTTACAACTTCTCCAACATTAGAAAAAAGTGTTTTTAATTCAGAATCTTCAATATTATATGAAAGGTTTCCTACGTAGATGTTTGATTTCATTTTTACCTCCAAGGTAAGTGATGAGACTATGATGTCTCTCTCGTAAAAGGTTACGAGTTATATTTAAAATATTTTGGTCTAGAGAAGTTTATAAAACAGTGATGATGAGCTACATGAGCTATAAAGACGTCTTCGGACTCTCTTAGTATACACTACAATGTCTTTAATAACAAACAAATGCTTTTGATCTATGATTACACAGCCTTAGATGATGATATTTTATAAAAGAAGGATTTATAGAATACTCGTTTTATCTTCCTACAGTGAGAATAACTGTCTCTCTTTGCCAAAATAAGAGAAATCGCTTTTTTTCGATAACTTGAAAAACCACCTGCCAACCTTGTGTGGCCAAGAAATTAATTCTAGCTTCTAGTTTTTTTACAGGAATATTAGAGGCGCCTAAGAATACCGTTCCTAGGCCGCCCTCTGAAATTGTTTCGACTTTATACTCTTTAAACATCAACGACCTATTCTATGCAACAGCAAGTTGAGGCTTTAGTAAATCGATAACCTCGATAAGGTTTTTCGATACAAAATCAACTTCTTCTTTTGTCATCATTCCATGAAAAGGAAGAGCTAGTGTTCGTGTACTAATATCAATTGTATTTTCTAGCCCAGAGGTGTCCACTTTAAAGTTTTTCATAAATGGTTGCTCATGTATTGCATCAAAGTATGCTCGAGCAGGAATCTCTCTTTTTCCAAGCTCTTCAATAACAGCATCACGACTTATACCACGTCCAAGTTTGACCACATAGACAAACCAGCTCATCGTGACACCCTCATCAATTACTTGAAGAGTAAGATTCTCATGTCCCTTTAGGGCGTCATTATACATATGAGCAACGCGCTCTCTATCATCAAGAATTTTATCAATTTTATTAAGTTGAGTAACACCAAGTGAAGCACTTAGCTCACTCATTCGGCAATTAAACCCTAGAAAGTCGTGCTTGAGCCATCCCCCCATGCTACTTCTTCCTTGGTTTCTTAAGGCCCTTACATGCATTGCCACTTCTTCGTCATCAGTAACAAGTATTCCCCCCTCACCTGTTGTGATTTGCTTATTTGGATAAAACGCAAATGTAGAAACATCTGCAAATGTACCAACCATTTTTCCATCTATTTTTGCACCTAGTGCTTCACAAGAATCATCTATCGTTTTGAGGTTGTGTTTCTTAGCAATTTTACAAATCTCTTTCCAATTTGCAGGATGACCAAAGATATCAACACCAAGAATAACCTTAGTTTTATCCGTTATCTTTGCTTCAATATCTCTTGGACATACACAATGAGTAACGTCTTCAATATCAGCAAAGACAGGAGTTGCACCTGCATGAAGAATAACTGAAACAGATGAAACAAAAGTATAAGAAGGTACTATTACTTCATCTCCCTCTCCTACGCCAAGGGCAAGAAGAGCTAAATAAAGAGCAGAAGTACCAGAGCTTACAGCGACTGCTTCTTTAACTCCAATATAATCCTGAATATTTTTTTCAAACTCTTCAACCTTTGGTCCAAGAGAAAGAATACCACTTTCTAGAACTGAAACAACGCCGTCAATATCATCTTTTTCAATAACAGGCTTTGCCATTGATAATCTAATATCTGCTTTTTCAACTTCTTTATTCACAGGTAATCTCCTTACTGGCTGACCTATATAAGTCCCCGGCTTATCAATATTTTTAATAACACTAGAATTAAGTCCAATAACAACTTCAGAACATATTTTTACAAGAGGTTTTACGACAGAGCCTGCTCCAACCATAGTCAACTCACCAATATGAACTCCTCCGCAAAGAGTTGTATTAGGACAAATATGTGAGAAGTCCTCAACGACACAATCATGCTCAACAATAGATCCAGTGTTGATAATGACATGATTACCAACGACAGCGTTAGGGCCAATATATGCACCACTTAGAACAACAGTTCCATGGCCAATGACAGCACTTTCATGAATCGTAGCACTAGGATGTATAATCGTTTCCCATTTAGCTGATAAGTCTTGTGAAAGCTTCTTTCTAATTGAATTACTTCCAATTGCTAGAACTCCACGAACTCCTGCGATATTCACAGGCAGAGAATCTGTTAAAATTGCATCTTTATAAAAATGAAGAGCTTGAATATTATCTAAGTTTTTATCATAGATTGCGTATATATCTTGGCCACTTTCCTCGGCCGCAAATTGTACTGAAAGCGAATGGCCACCACCCCCAAATAAATAAAAAGGATGATCGAATCGTTCCATACTCTTTGTTTTACTAGAATTAATACCGACAGGCTTAACCATCTGCTTTATTGTCATTAAAATTATTTTAATATCAAAGAAGAAGGACTGTTTTTCAATGTAAGAGATATCAAATTTAAACTTTTCATTCCAAGAAAGAGAGTTTCGACCTGATACTTGAGCAAGACCAGTTAGACCAGGTTTTACATCGTGTCTTCTCGCCTGCTCTTTTGTATAGAATGGTAAATATTCTTTAAGAAGTGGTCTTGGGCCTACAACACTTAAGTCACCAAAGAGAATATTAAAGAACTCAGGGAGTTCATCGATGCTAAACTTTCTTAGCATTTTCCCGTAAAAGCCAATTCTTTGTGACTCATCAAGTGAAGTATCAAGACTCATCGTTCTAAACTTAATCATTTTAAAAATTTTATTCTTGTAACCAACGCGCTCTTGTATAAAGAAAATTGGTCGCCCTTGAATAAGTAAACTTAGAAATGATACGAGGACTAAAATAGGAGAAGTAATTGCAATTGCAAAAATTGAAAAAGCAATATCAAAGGCTCTTTTCACTACCCGGCCTCACCAAGCTGAACAATAAAGCCAGACTTATTATTGATCGTATTATTTGTTTCGTTTATTAATTGTGACATCTCCAAAATACAATTCGGGTCATTCTCAATTGCGGCCAGAATAATTTCATTAATACGCTTCATTAGCATTTTACGAGAAATCTCATCATCAACGTTGCTACCACAGTCACAATTTGGAAGTGTGACAATATCATCATGAGAGGTCTGATACTCTTCACCAGTTAAATAAAGTTCTTCAAAAAGCTTTTCACCTTTTTTCATTCCAGTAAAAACGATATTTAGACTATCAAGAGTCTTACCCATTGTTTTTGCAAGTCTTTCGACAATATCAATGATACGAATAGGATCACCCATCTTTAAAACACATAACGAAGCATTCTCAGACACAGTTAAGCTATTTAAAACAAGTCCCACAGCTTCAGGAATAGTCATAAAATAGCGCTTCATTCGAATATCAGTAATAGTTACTTTTTCATTATTTAAGATTTGATCCATTACAATTGGAATTAGAGATCCACTTGAGCCAAGAACGTTTCCAAAGCGTACTGCACGATACTCACAACTACTCTCCTTTGCATAACAAGCTAAAAGGATTTCACATAACCTTTTAGTGGCACCCATTACAGAAGTTGGATTAACGGCCTTATCTGTTGAGATTAGAATAAAGCTCTTTATAGGAAATTCTTTTGAAAGATCTAGTAAGTTCTTAGTACCTAAAACATTATTTACAATTGCTTCTTTTGGATTACTCTCCACTAGTGCCACATGCTTATAGGCTGCTGCATGAAAAATATAATCAGGACATGAAGTTTGAAAGCAGCTTCGTAAGGCTTCCATGTTTGTGATATCAATCATGCGTGGAATAATCTTTGTATCTTCAAGGTTTAATGCTTTAACCTCATTTGTAATTTTAAATAAGTTGTACTCACAATTTTCAATTAGAACAATTTCTTCAGGCTGCATTAATGTTAATTGTCTAACTAATTCTGAACCGATACTTCCACCTGCTCCAGTTACACATACTTTTGCAGATCCAATTGAAACGGCCAGGTCAGAGAGATCCACTTCCTTAGGCTCTCTCCCAAGAAGTGAATTAAGCTCTAATTTATTAATTTTAAAGTTTTGACCCGAAAATAGGTTTGCTTCTGAAATCGTAACTGATAGCTCATTACATACATCTTTAATAAGCTTAGACTTATTAAAATAGTTGCAATCAATAATGATAACTTCTTTGATTTTAAATTCTTGGATTACTTCTTTTAAGTTCTCAATCTTTCCAAGAACCTTAAACTTTCCTTTAACGAGATTGACATCAAAATCATCAACGAACCCAACGATATTATGTGTTTCTTTATTAACATGATTTGCTAAAGAGACTGCTTTCTTATCGCTTCCCACAATAAGTGTTCTTTGAAAGTTGTGAATATTTGCGTTTTCAAAAATTAATTTACGAACAATTCTCGAGATAAGCATAGTCACAAGTGATACAGAATAGAGACTGAATAGAAACTGCTGATCAACATTAAAAACAAAGTGTAATGAAAAGCAAGTTGCTGTTAGAGCAGTAGCTGCTCTTAAGATACTAAATGGAGTCGTATGCCTCCAAGAGTCTAAATTACTCTGTGTTACAACACTGAAGAAGATAAAAAGTGAAGTGAATTCAAGATAATTGTCGAAGAAAGACTCTTGCCTCACCAATCCTAAAACTACTAAATATGTATTAATAATTAGCAGATCCAAAACTGGTCTAAAGAATATATTTACGACATAGGAAAAACTCACAAATACCCCACACAAAAAGTTAAATAAATTTTAGCCAGCTGCGATATAAACATCAACAAGGTAAATTTATCCTTAATGTAAATAAATCTCCGTTAAGTTATTATTAATAGGAATGAAGAGCATCTTAAAAAATAAAAGTTTGCCTATTTTTAATACAATAGGAATCGTTTCATATTCACTATGTCAGTGGGTAATAATTAAGATAATTAGTAATAATTATCCGACGGAGACTCTCGGGGACTATGCACTTTCACTATCTTACCTTGCACCACTCACTCTCTTCTTCTGTTTCTCACTAAGAAATTTTTTTAACAGTCATAATGAAGAAGTAAATGTCTCGGATATTTTTACTCATAGAATAGTGTCAACGATAATTTACTTTCTTTGTTCTTTATTAATATTGAAATTGTTCGTTCCAAACGTTGATAACAGTGTATTTATCCTATTAATGCTAATAAGGGGTGGTGACCTACTCTCTGACTTGGCCTATACAGTTAAACAAAGACAAAAGGATATACGCTATATTGGTCTAAGTCTTTCCTTGAAAAGTCTTTTCATAATCATCATTTGTCTTGTGGCCAATATTCAAGCCAATATGGCCATTGATTATTTCTTAATAGGAATACTGTTAATAACAACAATCTTCTTTGCAATTGATCTAAAGGCCTCTATACCAAGTTTTTCATTTAAAACTGATTATATAAAGAGAATCACAATCTTAACCACTCCCCTTGCCTTGGCCTCTCTTGTTAACTCTGTAAATGCAAATATTCCACGATACCTTCTGGACTTCTACTATGACAAAAAAAGTGTTGCCATCTTTTCAACATTTTTCTTTTTCTATTCTTCAATAATTATAATTACAAACTCGTTCATTCAAGTTTCACTTAATAAATTATCACTATCACTTAATAGTCAGGTAGAGACACGAAAAATGATTAAGTCATATATTATCTTTGCTTTTATGACTTCTTTATCATTCATTCTATTTAATGAACTCATTGGTCAATTCATCTACAATTTGATCTTTGGTACAAAATACACTGAGTATGCCCATTACCTACATTATTTGAATATAATCATTCCTCAAGCAATTGCTATTATCATGATAAACTACTTTGTGATTGCTTTAAGATCTTATAAGACGAGCTTTCTCTTCACTTCTTTAACCTTAATCGTTCACTTTGCGGTGGCCATGGTTTTAATTAAAGGTAGTGAAATAGAAGGTAGTTTTGATGCATTCATTATTGCTCAGGCATTTTATATTATAATTAATATAGTTTTTATCACAAAGAAAGTAAGAGAATTACGACATGAATTTTGAATTAATCGAATATCATTTTTATCTATGTCTAATAATTCTCGTTATAAAGTTTTTCATCAATGGTTGGAAGGATCATTTAACATACTTTATCCTTTTCTATTTTTTCTTTTCAATGGGCCCGATTTTAAACCTTATCCTCGGAAATGGAATCTACTTTGGAACACCTAAGGACTACATCCATATAGCAAGTACGAACTTCCTATGCGCCATTGCAACGATGTCGACTTTATCAGTGCTAATAAGGCCAAGAAACACAGAAATTGAAGAAGTTAGAGAAAACTTCCCTCTTCTAAACTGGATCTTTATCGCTTTTATTTTCTTAGCAGTTTTTAATATTACAAAAATTGTAACGATTGGTCTCAATATAGACAAAGTTACAAAGATCTCATTAATTGGTAATTCGATACACTATATCTATCTCTTACTACAACTATTTCTTACGTCATTTTATTATTTGTGTAGAAAGAATAAAACAAGAAGATTCTATTTTTTAAACTTCTTTACTTATATTGCATACTGCTTGGTTACAGGAGAAAGAGACTTCATTTTCCCGTTATTTTCAATCGTAGGACATCTCCTAATTCACCATCGAACAAGTTTTAAAAAGAAGCTAATTCTGACCTCATCACTATCTCTTCTTGGGATTGGTGGTACTTTGATATTCTTACTAAGAGATGCTACTCAGAAAACAACGAACTACATTGAATCATTTCTTAATCAGGGATCACTTTTATTCGTAAACGCGTTTACGGCAAAAATGGTTGATATAAAATATAACTTCTTTTACGGAGAGACCTATCTACACAGCTTCTTAAGTCTACTTCCAAGCTTTATCTATAAATCTTCTTATAATAATCTCGCCTGGCTAAAAGATAATTATGCCCCTGGTGGAGACTCAGGATATGGGTTTGGCCTAGATGCTGAAGGATATATGAATTTTGGATATATTGGCGTTATTATAACATTTGCCATTATCGTTCTAATACAAAGATATTGTAACTATAATATTAATCGTGGAAAGTTCTTTAAATACTATAGTGTATTCTTTCACGGATTTACGATGTATTGCTTTCGAAATGATTCCTTGGCCTTTTTTAAAGGGAATTTATACGCAATCATCATTTATTTTATAATCATTCAGGCCAATAATTTCATTACGAAAGGACAAGGAAAAGTAGCGACTCATGAATAAAGACATAAGAGTTATGCAAATTATAAAAACAACTGAAGGTGCTAGTTGGGCACTTCATCAAGTAAAGTCTCTTGTTCGTTGTGGCATTGATGTACATGTTGTCTTAAATAATAATACTGGCAAATTCTATAATGAATGGAAAGAAAGTGGTGCAACTATATATACCCTAGAGTCAGTAATAAATCCTCTCCACCCTTTTAAAACTCTAAAGTCTATCTTCTCTTTAAGAAGATTAATTAGAGAAGTTAATCCTGATATCATTCACAGTCACTTCTTTATCAACACTATTCATATGAGAATGGCATCTTTTAGGTTGAAACCTACTCGAATATTTCAAGTTCCAGGGCCTCTTCATCTTGAACACGCTATCTTTAAATATATCGATCTATTTTCAGCAAGAAAGAATGACCGCTGGATTGCCTCTTCTAAACATATCAAAAGTCTCTATATCAAAAGCGGAATAAATGAAGAGCGTGTCGATCTCAGCTACTACGGTAATGACTATAGTCAATTTAACTCTTCTGATAGTGATCTCTTAAAAAGAGATCATCATTTACGAAATAAATACGGATTCAAGGATAGTGACATTGTTATCGGAAATGTATGTTATATGTATCCACCTAAGAAGTTTCTCGGACAAAAAGTAGGCCTTAAAAATCATGAAGTCATGATTAAGGCCATTGAAATTGCCAGGCAACAAGAGCCAAGAATAAAAGGGCTCTTTATTGGTGGACAGTGGGGAGATTCAACTTCATATGAACAATTGCTAAGACGATCAATTTCGGTCGATGAAAGAGAGAATATCGTTATCACTGGAAAGATCCCTCCAAGTGAAGCGGCAAAAGGTTGGCAAAACCTCGACTACGCTATTCACCTCCCCCTTTCAGAAAGCTGTGGTGGTGTTATAGAACCTCTTCTTGCACAAAGACCTGTTATAAGCTGTAAAACAGGAGGTATCCCAGAGATCATTATTGAAGGGTATACAGGCTTTATTACGTCACGAGATAATCCACAAGAAGTTGCTAATAAAATCCTAGAAGTAATTAAAGACAAGAAGAATGCGATTGAATATACATTAAATGGAAAAAATCTTGTTCTCGATATGTTTAATGTTGAAAGGACTGCCAAAGAGATTTTAGAAATATATAAGAAGATTATGAGTATACAAAATTCATATGAAGAATACTCTTCAAAGAAATATCTTAAAAGGGTCAACCCATAATGAAAAGATCACACTTTTTAAAACTTATTGGACTAAGTATAGCTGCACCAGTATTTGGCCAAACAAGTAAGAAGAAAAACTCTAAGATAAACACAAGTCGTGATAAACGCGCCGATGACATAACAAATTATGGAGCACTAAGTGATGGAAAAACAGATGCCTCAAGTGCTATCAAGGAATGTTTAAAAGCAAACTCAAGTGCCTACATACCTATGACGAAACACGGTTTTATCGCCGGTGATATCGTTGTGGATCAATCGAAACTACACGGTAATGGAACACTTATTCGCAAAAATAAATCAAGTTATACTCTCCTAACCAAGGGGAGCAATTGTGAAGTTAATGGGATTGTTTTTAAATCACAAGGTACAAAGTACACCAATGGAGTATCTGACATTATTATTGGAGAAAGTAGCAAAAGTATTAGAATTCATAATTGTAAATTTGAAAGTAGTCATTACTGTTCTATCTCAGCAGACAAAAATTCTGATTCAGATCTTAAATTAACTTATAAGTCCCCCGTAAAATCAATTGTCATCTCTAAAAATATATTCAGCGGTAAATATTCAAGGGCCTTATATCTACACAGTGTTGAGGATCTCCAGATTATCGACAATATCATTAAGGAGACTTTATATGATGGTATTAGGTTAAGGCAGAGAATTAAGAAATGTATTATTTCAAAAAACTTATTTAATGATATCGGAATAAAGAAACATCAAGACTCACAAGATGCAATTGATACTTACTGGAGTGGAGAGGAGCTGATTATAAGTGATAATATCATTAAGAATTGCTCTAAGAATGCTATCGAGGTTAAGGGTGTCTCTCCGGATAGCACTGGTGCTACTGGAAAGGTGGTGATTTCAGGAAATGAGATTTTAAACACCGCTTATAGCGCTATTCACATATCTTCAGGAGCGAGCAAAACAACAAAGGTAAAAGACTTTGTCATTGCCAATAACATTATCAAAAAAGCAGGTACGGTTGGTGCCAAGAGAGGAAATGCTGCAATTTTCATAAGACATGGAGTTGAGAGTCTAGTTATTAGCTCCAATATTATTAGTGAGAATAATTCTAGAGGAATCTTCTTAGCGAACCTTGAAAAGGATCAAGGTGCCATAAAGAATGTCACGATTTCGGCCAATAATCTCGTTGATAATGGCAATAAGGATGAAGGATATGCAATTCTAAGCTCAGGTGTAGAAAATTGTATTATAAGTGCTAATAATATCGAAAATAAAAATGGACTTCAAAAGGTTGCCATTGCAATTACCGATCAAAAGGATAAATCGAGTAAGGCCGTTATTAGCAGTAATATAATAAGTTCAAATCACAAGGAAACGATTCTCTATAACAAGAAGAATAAGAATATAAAAGTAGTGAATAATCTAATCAATTAGTCGATTTTCTTATAGATTAGGTATGAACCTAGTGTTGTCGCAAGAATTGAAAGAATTGATGTATACCAAATTCTATTTTCGTAGAATCGCTCTTTTCTTAAATAGACAACGTCACCTGGCTGTAGTTGAAAGTTGTGGCTATTGAAATCACCACCGCTACTAAGATCAAATTCAATTGTCTTAAGCTCTTTTCCACTCTTACGAGTTATTTTAACTTCATTTAAGTTAGCATCACCTGTTGCTCCCCCAGCAAGAGAGAGACCGTTTATTAGGCTTGTTCCCTTTGGAACAAAGTGTAGACCTGCTGATTTTACTTCCCCCCAAAAGTTAGTCGGAATGAGTACTTCATTCTTAACTGACTTTGAAAAATAAAGTGAACCAGACTTCTTCTCAAGTCCTTTTACTTCAGTTGGTAAGACGAGTGAATTTAAGTCAATATTATTGGCCGCTTGCACGACTGGAGTGAAACAAAAGTTCAAGATGATTAAGCTAATAGTGATCAATTTCATAGAAATATATTAATCAAACAAATAAACCTTAGCAAGAAACTTTTGTTATTTCAGGTGCTATCCCCAGATCTTTTGCGTCATGATAAAAGACTTGTATCTCTTCATGTGAATAGACTCGATCATCGACGAAGTAACAAATGAAACAAGATACGAGGGCCGTGAAAACAGATAGGATTATACTCAATAAAATCAACAGCTTAAGTGTAAATTTCTTTTGATCCTCAATCTTTGGATTTAAAATATTAAAAGTTAAATAATTCTGTATTGAGTTTAGGCTATTGCGCGTTTCTCTAATCTTATTTCTAATATCGACAATAGTACTCTTAAGAGGATTGAGTTGATCATTAGTAATAGTATTAAGATTTCTATCCTTTAATAGCTTATCCCTTTTTATCTTATTCTCACTAATCTGCTCTGTTAATTTACTAATTAGAATACTAAGCGTTTTCTTTTTTTGAATTAATTCTGGTATTTTTTCAAGTTCAATAGTTTTATTCTTCTTATCATCAGTTATAGAGGCATCACTTACCTTAAGTTTCTTAAGCTCATTGGCCAAGTCACTTCGCTGCTTTTTTAAGCTTACAATGATCTCTGAATTACCGGCCAATGAGCCAGACTTTAGTAAATCAATATTCTTAGACACATCTACAATCTGTTGTTCTATTTCAGCTTTCTTTCTAATTAAAGAACGATCTTTTCCAGAAAAGGATACCTTTTTCATTTTTTTGTAAAACTTTAAGTCTGAGTCGACAGAAAAGAGAAGCTCTTTATTCTTTGCAAGGCTCTTTTCCTGCTCTCTTATAACTTCATCAAGGTCAGAGATTCTTGAATCAGCTCCGACATTAATAATATTGTGATTATCTAGAAGTTGCTTTTCATTCTTCTCTAATTCATTTTCAAGCGTCTGGATTTTTTCTTTTGCTAAGATGTAATTAGAATTGAATTTAATGCTTTTTAAATTTTTAACAATAGAATCTTGAATAATTAGAGTCGTAAACTTGTTCTTACCTCTTGAATAAAGAACATAGCCACCATAGCGAGGACTTTGCTTAATGCTATAATTATTTTGAATATTTTCTGCAATATATCGACTAATACACTCTTTGTTATACGAGCAGTACTCGTAAACTGAACGCAAGTTTTTCTTATCGCCATTATCATCTTCTATATAGAACTCATTAATATCTTCAACGGCCATAATATCTTGAGCGATACTGACTTTGAAGTCCCATCTTTCCACTAAAGAACGATAACTCTTTATTTCATCAATCTTATTAATACCAATTATTTGAGAGATTTTAGATTCTTGATTTACATTATCTAGCTTTGAATTGAAATGAATCTCTCTAACATAGTTCTTATCTTGATTAACATAAAAACTAACCAATGCACCAACACTTACTAAAACACATATTGAATTTACAATCCAATAACGTCTCAATAGAGTAAACAAAAGAGAGAAGTTTATTACTGAATCTTTATTTAAAAGTAGCGTCAGTTTTCTCATAGCATTTCCTCTTTAGCGTAAATCACTCCCCCTAATTTAACACCTAAAGACTTTAGATATTCAGTACTCTTTTTCACTGTACTAAGTCTAGTTTTACGCTCTCTTACAATGAAGTCACAATGTGAAGAAAGTAAAATAGGAGCTCTATCATCAACACCAAGATCAGTGAGTTCTTTATCATCAAGTAAGAAGATGACCTTATCAAATGTTGAAGTAAGATGATTCATTGCTCCAGCAAGGGCATGTGAGTTTCCAACAAATAAAGAAAGAAAATAGCTATAATTTAAAACTGAAATATTTTCTGATAGTTTTTTTGTATTTAGAGACCTTTTAGTAGGGCCTTTAAGATCTATACTTGCCTCGTTGAGTGTTATGTCTTTAATATTTTTACCTATATCTTGATACGATATAATTAGAACTTTCTTTTTAAAACATACATCAATACAACTTGATATTGATACAATGATATCCTCAAGCCTTTGCTTATCGATCATCCCTACGATAGTTGAAACTTTACTTTCTTCTGATGTCTCACTAATTACGCGAGACATACTATGAAGGTCCTTTCTATTTTTGATACGATAGTAAATAGAACTTAAATCTTTCTTGCCCTCAGAAATATCGACTACATTCTCATTAATGATATTAGGATAATCATTTTGATTATGCATATTTTCAAAAACTAAGATTTTATTTTTCAAGCTACTTGTCATATGACCTCAGGACTTATTTAAAATCAAATTCGCCTTAATTATACATAATATTTATTAACACTTCCTTAAGGAGGTACTATATTCCACTCTCTAAAAGACATAGTGCATGACTAGGGCATTTTCTACCACATAGCAGAATATAAATTTTATTGTGCATATAATGAGTGGATGGTTGAAACAAGTCCTACTACAAAACATAATAATATAGACTTTACTAGATTCACTTCTAGCCTGGGCCTATTCATCTCAAAAGACTCTTCAGACTTTATAAAGTGTATATTTAGCGCCCATAAAAGATCATCAAAGCCTGAGTTTCACAAGGGCAATACCTATTCAATCTATGAGATCACTGCCCTTACAAATACTCTTGCTATTACAAACGAAATCATTGATTTAGACGTAGATAATAGAATTGTTGAAAATGGTTCAAGTCTTTCAATGGCCATCATTCTTGACTGGCAGCCCCACTTGAGAAAAGTCGTCACAATAACAATAGACGATGTTCATATGCTTCTTGACGAAGAATTAGAATATTTAAAAACAAAGAGTTTTAAAGAAGACGTTAGTAAATATTATCACCGCATACTATATACAAGTGAGTTTAAGTGAAAAAGCACAGTAGAGATTTTCAACGCTACCCATTTGAATCATATAAAATTGTCGCATATACGATTAAAGACGATAAGAGAGTTCAAGTAAAACTAATGAATATAAGCCTAGGTGGCTGTCTCATTAAAACTAATCTAAGTGAAAATATTGATAATCTATATCTCCACCTTGCTGATAAGCAAATCAAAATGGAATTAAACCAAGTATGGATCCAAAGTGATGGTGATCATAAACTTATTGGTTTCAAAATAAAGTTTAATGACTACTACAACTTCAACCTATGGAAAAGTTTAGTTCACTCCACTCAGAGAATCGAAGAGAAGTATAAAGAAAAGTATAATAAGAAAAAGAAAGAGATAAAAGACGTAAGTCTATAAGTCTGAGGTATTCATGGAAAAGAGCGTGTGTGTAATTGGTCTTGGCTACGTAGGTCTTCCGGTAGCATATAACTTTGCTAAGAAGTATCGTACAATTGGCATCGACATATCAAAAAAACGAGTTGAAGAACTAAGAAATCATCAAGATAGTACACGAGAAGTTACGACAGACGAATTAAAAGCGCTTGAAATGAACTTTTCAACAAATATCGAAGATGCGTCTGATTACAACTTTTTCATCGTCACTGTCCCAACACCAATCGACAGTTTTAAAACACCAGATTTAACTCCTGTAATAAGTGCAACTCAAGCAGTTGCAAAAGTTTTAAAAAAGGGAGACACAGTCGTTTATGAGTCAACAGTCTATCCAGGTGTTACAGAAGATATCTGCGCAAAGATACTAGAAGAAAAAACAGGGCTTAAGTTTGGAATTGATTTCTTCTTAGGATATTCTCCAGAAAGAATTAATCCTGGAGATAAGGAACACACATTTACAAAAATAACAAAAGTAGTGTCTGGATGCTGTAGCGATAGTCTAAAAGAGATTGCTTCAATGTATGCAAGCGTAATTGAAGCAGATGTTTTTAAAGCGACTTCAATTAAAGTCGCAGAAGCCTCAAAAGTCATTGAAAATATTCAACGTGATGTAAATATCGGTTTAATCAATGAGCTCGCTTTGATATTTGATAAAATGGATATTAATACTAGCGAAGTATTAGAAGCATCAGGAACAAAGTGGAACTTCTTAAATTTCAAACCAGGTTTAGTTGGTGGCCACTGTATTGGCGTAGATCCCTACTACCTTTCATACAAATCAAAACAACTAGGAATTATTCCACAAATTATTAATGCAGGAAGAAGGGTTAACGATAGCATTGCTACACATGTATCACAAAAGGCAATAAAGCTCCTTATTCAGAATAATGTTAATGTAAAAGGTGCAAATATAGCAGTTTTAGGCTTAACTTTTAAAGAAAACTGTCCCGACTTAAGAAATTCAAAAGTTGAAGATATAATTAGAGAACTCAATGAGTATGCTACAAATACAATTTTAGTGGACCCACATTGTAATCAAGAAGAAGTCCTAATAAAATATGACAAAGAGATTCAAGAGTTTAATAAATTAAGAGATATTGATTTACTCTTAATAAATGTAGCTCATCGAGAGTTCTTGAACCTATCAGAAGAAGATTTAGTAAAAGTCTTTTCGGGAAAACCTCCCATTATAGTTGATGTTAAAAATATTTGCCCAAATACAATTAAAACAAATACCGAATACACATATTGGAGTCTTTAATGGATGAATCCTTACAACTTCTATCAGAGCAACTAAGAGAGAAGCCTAGAAAATGGCTTGTTACTGGTGCCGCTGGATTTATAGGGTCTAATCTTTGTGAGTTTTTATTAAATAATAATCAGATAGTAGTTGGTCTTGATAATTTTTCAAATGGAAGAAGAGAAAATATTGAAGAAGTAAAAATGGTCTGTAATAAACATATTGATAACTTTCACTTCCATGAGGGTGATATTAGAGACTTTGAGACATGTGTGAAAGTCTCAAAAGATGTTGACCACATTCTTCATCAAGCTGCTCTTGGTTCTGTCCCTAGATCAATTAACTCCCCTTACTTAAGTCATCAATCAAATGTTGATGGTACCTTCAATATGCTAAACGCAGCAAGACAAGCAAATGTAAAATCATTTGTCTTTGCTTCAAGTAGTTCAGTTTATGGTGACAATGAAAAAGATTTCAAAATAGAAGATTCAATAGGAACACAATTATCTCCTTATGCAGTAACAAAGCATGTATGTGAGCTCTATGGAAGAGTTTTTAATTTAACTTATGGACTCCCTACAATCGGAATTAGATATTTCAACGTATTTGGGAAAAGACAAGATCCAAACGGAGCTTATGCAGCAGTTATACCAAAATGGATAGAGCGGGCTCTAACCGGTAAAGAACTAGAGATTTATGGAGATGGAGAAACAAGTCGTGACTTCTGCTATATCGATAATGTTATTCAACTAAATATTAAAGCATCTCTAAATACAGATACGAATAACTTTGGACAAATTTATAATTGCGCCCTTAGCAAAACAACATCTCTTAATACACTATCAAAACTCATCCTAGACAATATAAAAGAATACTCAGGAAAAGAGTTAGTAAGTGAAATCACTTACAAGGATTTCAGAAAGGGAGATATAAAGAATTCCCAAGCCAATATTTCTAAAAGCATTGAAAAACTAGGATATCAACCAGAGGTTTATATCGAGGAAGGAATTAAAAGAACTGTTCAATATTATCTTTCAAAAAAAGAGAATATATAAAGTGAAAAGAGTAAATATCACGCTGGATTTTAGATTCGTTAGATATAATGGCCAAGTTTGGACCAAGTCATCGTTCGATTATAAGTTCTGGCAAAGATACCTTATGACATTTCAGCACGTAAATATAATTGCACGTGTAGAAGACACTGACTCACAAGTAGGCCTAAAACCAGTAACAGGAGAAGGTGTATCGTTTACAGAGATCCCCTACTTTCTTGGGCCAAAAGATTACTTCTTTAAAAGAGGAGCAATAAGAAAGAAATTAAAAGAGATTATCTCACCTAATGAAGCTTATATTATGAGAGTTCCATCCACGATAGCAGATATTCTTCAACCACTTCTGATGAAAAATAATATCGAGTATGGAATTGAGTTAGTAGGAAACCCGTACGATACTTTTAAAAAAGGCTCTTACAAACATCCGCTAAGACTTTTTTTCCAGTACTGGCTAACAAAGAATGTGAAAACGCAAATCTTTCATGCAAAGAGTAGCTCATACGTAACGAAGACTTTTCTTCAGGAACTTTACCCAAATCAAAATAGAGATAAGCAATTTAGCTATTCATCCATTTCTCTACTTCCAGAGCATATTGTTGCAGAAAAAGAATCTTTTAATAAAAATAAGAAGCTTCTATTTATTGGTTCTCTTGAGTACTTAGTAAAATCACCTGATACACTAATTAAGGCATTCTACAAGGCCGTACAAAGAAATAAAAATATTAGCCTAACAATGGTTGGAGATGGCAAGGAAAGAGATGGGCTTGAGAGCTTAGTGAAAAGCTTAGGATTAAGTGATAAGATTACATTTCTTGGCTTTTTAAACGGCGGAGAAGAGGTAAGAGCTGTTCTTGATGAGCACGATATTTATATCCTCACATCAATTTCAGAGGGCCTACCACGAAGTATGGTGGAAGCAATGGCAAGAGGACTTCCGTGTATTGGAAGTACAATTGGTGGCATAAAAGAGTTACTTGAGTCAGATGACTTAGTTGATCCACAAAGTGTGGAAGAATTAAGTGAGAAGATTCTTGAGTTTTGCTCTAACGATAAAATGCTCAAAGAAAAATCAAAGAGAAATATTGAAGTCGCAAAAACATACCAAAATGAAATCCTTGATCAACAAAGAAAGTCATTTTATCAATCACTCACCTAATTCTTAAAGAGTTGTTATCTGACTATTCTCACTGACCTCTTCATAGGTATATACATTATTTCTAATCCTATGTTCCGTCACTTTAGCTAAATTGTAATCAGTATCAATATAAAGCTTAAATTTTAGATTTTTCGACTGATCTTCAACAATAATATAAAAAGGCAGCTCATCCCTTTCTCTAGCAAGCATTGGAGATTCAATCTTTAGCTGCTTTTGAGTGCTATTATACTCATCTTCATTATACTTTATCTTAACAACGGCCTGATCTGTAAGATTAAATTTATACATTGGTCCCCAGTCCCCCCAAACAGAATATACTAGTTTAGAAAGATCGGGTAATGTTACCTCAACATCAGTTGAATTCATTGGACTACCCCAAATAAAATCAAATTTTTGATTTGAAACTGCTCCGATATTTAGTTCCACAAGTCCTCCTTTGGTTCAATCCAAGAGTCTGATTGAAATATTTTAAATTTTAAATTTTTAGGATTAATCGATATAATTTTTAACCAATTGTTAGAAATCAGCTCTCTAACCATTTGATGTTTACTGATAATTTCGTCAATTGCTGATGTCTCGGCCTCAATAAAGACTTGAAGTCTTAAAGGCTCATGAAAGTAGTCACCTTTATATAAAACAGATTGTTCCGTTAATCCTCCAAGCAGATCACTTTCATTACCTTGAATACAGCCAATTCCACCAACAACATTATTTAGAACCTTGTTACCTGCACCAAATTTTTGGGGATTTACTGTACTTGCGTAATACTGCATATTAATCCAATTCGTTACAATCATTGGTGCAGTCATAATAAGCTCTAAAATCGAAAGATCTTTATCTTGTTCAAAATCATAGTCATGAAGGAAGGCCCTTCCATCAAGCTCTAAACTTCTTGTTAATTCTCTGCGACCAACTACAAATGATGCATTTCTAGCAAGTCCCCATTCTGGACGAATCTCAGACCAGTCATTTGCCTTTTGAAAAAGCTCACCGCTTAATTCACTACCCTTAAGCTTTGAACAATTTGGTAAATTTCTTGCTCTTTCTTTCTGACAATTCTTAGAGGCTTCTCTAAACTTCTTTTCATACAAACTTAGCTCTTGGCCTTGCTTTAGGCTTAATCCCTCAAACTTATCAATATGTAGTTCATCTTTTACAGTATTGTGCCAACCTGACATAAATAACGTATCTCTAGGTATCTCAATTCCTTTACTTTTTAACTTAGCTTGAACTTCTAAATCATTTAAAATTGTGGCCAGGAATATGGCATTACTTTGTCCATTATGTCCTGCACATGCACCGCATTCTAAAGCAGATGCATATGGGTTATTTGAAGATTCACTTCCATGCCCAATGAAGAAAACAAACTTTGCAAAATTCTTAGTTAGCCCCATATTCTTTAAAGCATTAAAGGCCAAGTTTACTTTCTCTTCGATTTTAATTTTCTCAAAATCAAATTGAATATTCTCTTTGTCTTTTTCAGATAGCCCCATTGAAGAGATATCGAGATTAGGCTTCTTTTGAAAGATGCCAGACTTTAATATCTTTCCGATATAAGAAAATCCAAGTGTTTCAACAAAAGAAAAGCCTGAATTAGCAGAAGCTTGAACACTCTTTTTGAAATACTGAGTCTGTGCAAATGCTTGTTTTTTATTTTTAAGTGAAGTCTCATCTTTTGTCTCCACTTCACTAATTTCATAGGCAGAGTTTAATAGAATGGGACAATTTTGATCACTCCCTTTATGCCCAAGCCCCTTCACTGAAATTGGCACTCCAAAAAATCCTGCAAAGCCAATTGTTTGTATTTTATGTGAGCTATTTTCGAGGTGTCTTCTTAGAACCTCACTACGAACATCAATACAAAATGCCATTTGTACATCGGGCCTAGAGTAAAGATCCTTACTATTAACAGAGCTTTTAATTGTCTCTTCAACTCTCCTTCGGTAGGCACATTCAACGGCATTTAACCAAATATAAATGAGATCTAAATCACGATCATCTTTATTTGAACAATGTTGGCCATCTAGGCTTACAACAGAGATCTCATCAAGTAGAGCGATATCATAGGCCATTCTCATGACAACGATATCAATTAATCCTCCTATCTCCTTAAGCTTTGAACTCTCTCCTGAGCGATTGGCCTCAAATTCAAATTTTTGGATGTATGAACTCCAACCTAACGTCGTATAAATGAGACGATAATAATAATTTGAAAGATCATCTTGTTCTAAGGATATCTTTTCTAAAAGTATATCTGTTAGAGATTCAAGTGCTTTTTTGGGACTTTCAGGAAGAAGTTCAACAATTTCATTGAATCGATTTGTTTTTCCATCAAATGGCCTGTCATATTTTACGAGGGACTTCCACCAAGTATAAAGTCTTGTATCCTTTGTCTCTATTTTCCATAGGGCCTGACCTTCATCAAAATACGCGGAGGCCCATCTTGAGATTTCTTTAGTTATTAACTCAGTAGTCTTTTCATTATTTTCTAAATCATAAAAATCACTAACTGCTCTAAACTTTAAGTCACAAACTTTTCTTTTAGATGATCTTATAAAGTCCATCAACTCTTTTATCGTAATATCACTTAGTGAATTGTTATGAATTTCTTTTAGATAAAGTTTTTTTGCAACTTCTAGATCATACTCTGTAATTTCACCAGATTGATATTTCTTTAGAAAGAACTCTTTCTTAGGCAAAGTATCTTTTCCTGAAATATGTCGCATATACTTGGCCAATTCGAGAAAGTTCTTATCTTTAAAGCCAAAGAAAGGATTTACAGCAACATAGTCACGTATATCCCAAAGAGGAGTTAATCTCTTGCTTACTTCAAGAAAAGTCTCAATGACAGACTTTTCTTGTCTAATCTTTAAAGACGTAAAAGCTTCTTTTCTAATTTTTTCTTTATCTAATTTTACGATTTCGTTCATTAGAAGCCTCCTCTTAGTGCCTTCACATAGATCTGTTTACCGACTTCTGTTTGAGAAATTTTGTCTAAACTATTTTGAATCAAATATAATGCTATGAAAAAGCCAGCAGATATAAGAACTGTTACAACTCCAACGATTCCAGGCATTGATACATTGGCCGGAACAATTCCCTCTAATAAGATTGTCATGAATTTTGTTAAACCGAGATAGATTAAAACAATAGAGCTTGCAAAAAGCACCGCTTGGAATTTATCTTTTGAATTTAAAATCATTTGAGATGCAGCTAAGGCCAAAACAATTAAGAGAATGAAGACCCCTGGGTTTTCTAAGACATTTACGCCTGTATACATTAGGCTTCCAACGACTAAAACGATAGAAGTTGCACCTAGAAGAAAAGAGTTCCTAAATTTATTAGTAATTTGTTGTTTTGGAAAATAACGATTGAGCCTACCAAAATCTGTTGCTGTACCTGAACTTAAAAATGCATAGGCCTTGTAAAAAGCATGACCTATTATATGAACTGTTGCGATGGAAAAGGCACCTAATCCACATTGAAGCATCATAAATCCCATTTGAGCAATTGTTGAATAGGCTAAATTCTTTTTCACATTCACCTGAGTAAACATAACAATAGTTGCCCAAAATGCAGTGAAGCTACCAATGATTGCAAGTAATGAAAGCGCTAATGGAGTGCTCGATAAAAATGGGGCCATTCTAATTATTAAATAACCACCAGCATTTATTATTCCAGCATGCATAATTGCAGATACTGGAGTTGGTGTCTCCATCGTATTTGGAAGCCAGTGATGGAAAGGAAATTGTGCTGACTTTGTCATTGCACCAAGAACAAGAAAGATTGAAGCAGTATTTAGTAATATGTAATTATCTTTTATCAAGAAAGTATTTTCGGCCATTGCAAAAATAGTATTAAACTCAAGAGTTTTAAATACATTTAAGAGAATTCCCCCTGCAATAACTATAAAAATATCACCTAGACGATTTATCCAAAACTTCTGTCTTGCTGCTTTGATGGCCCCTTGCCTATTTGAAAAATGAGTAAGCAGTTTATGCAGAAAGTATGAAGCTCCGGCCCAAGAGATAGAAAATAAGACGAGATTTGGTGCCAAAAGCATTGAGAATACAAAACTTAGCGTAAAGGCCAGATTCTTTTTAAATTGTTCACTCTTAGGGTCATCTTCTAAGAATCTAATTGAGTAACGTGCAACGACTATACCGATAGTTGAAACTGTCGCAGCGATAAGTCCAGATAAGACATCAAGCTTTAATCCGACTGAGAAGTATTTAGAAAAGTTCCAAATGGTCAGCTGGATTGGACTTTTATCAATATAACTTAGTATTGAAAAACTAATAAATACAAACGGGCCTAGGAATTGAGCAAGGCCTAGGCTTAGCTTCTTTGAGCTCCCAGATAACTTATAAATTATTATCGGCAACAGAAGTAGCACGGGAAGTAAGTATTGTAATGAGTTCATAAATTCTCCTTAACAAGGCAAGCCTAACAGGAGAACACTATACATGCAATTTTTTTCATGTATTTTTTATCATGCATTGCATATCATGTAATAATTTTCATGTATATCTTTTCATGCAAATACGGTATCTTATAAGCTTGTGGAGGGGCGATGAACCAGAATGAAGCAAAGTGGACATTTTTTAGTAATCACGGGCACGTATACCTGCTGATAGCTGCAAATGAGGACATTATTGTAAGAGAAATCGCTTCTAGAGTTGGCATCACCGAACGCTCTGTTCTAGGAATTATTCAAGACCTTTATGACGCAGGGTACATAATGAAGGAGAAAGTTGGTCGCTCAAATCGCTACAAGATTGTTCCCAAGAAAACCTTAAGACACTCACTTGAATCAAATGTTCAACTACAAGATCTCATCGATCTGATTACTAAAACTAAAAATAGCTAATAATTCAGCATTACACCTCTTCTAGAATCTTTCTTCTTGGCCTTGCTATAAGTGAATAGAAACAAGGAACGACAATTAGTGTAAAAATTGTCGATAGGAAAACACCACCAATAATAACCAGGGCCATTGGCCTTCTCGTTTCAGAGCCTGCTCCCACAATAATAGCGGCAGGTAAAGCCGATGCAAGAGTTGTGAAGGTTGTCATAATAATTGGTCTAAATCGAGTTTCACAAGCAACCAGAATTGCATCAGTTAATTCTTTACCTTCATCTCTAAGCTGATTTGAGAACTCTACAATTAGAATTGATGTCTTTTTAACAATCCCCATCGTTAAGAGAATACCAATCATTGAATAAATATTTAGCGTACTTCCAGATAACCATAGTGCAATAAAAGATCCCGCCAAGCCAAATGGGATGGCCAAGAAAACAGTAATTGGATCTGAGAATGAATTAAATTGACTGGCAAGAACCATATAAGCAATTACTAGACCTAGGACCATGATCATAAGAACACTAAAGAGAGATTCATTTAGGTCCTTAGAAAACTTAATATAGTATCCCTTTGGTAATACCTTCTTACTGACTTCTTTTATAAAAGCGATTGCCTTACTTTGAGCAACATCAGTATTTAAATTTGCATCAACTCGTATACCTCTTGCTCTATTTTCTCGGTAAATTGATTGTGGACCGAATGCATCCTCAATCTTTACAACATCATTTAGAGTTACAAATTCTCCGCGATTATTTTGTAATAGAAGTGAAGAAATATTCTCACGTGTGCGATCTTCTTCTTTTAATTGAACAAATACATCATAGCGTCGTCCGCGCTCTGTATACTTTGTTGCACTAACTCCACCTACACCAACGTTTAGAGCCTCAGCAATTGTTCTAACTTCAACTCCCCTTTGCTGTGCTTTAATTCGATCTGGAATTATATGAACTTCAGGAAGCTCACCAATATCATCAGAACGGACACCAACCATAAGTTTTGATTCGCGCATCTCTTTTTCTAACTGCTTATAAAGTTGAGCTTGAATCTCAGCATCTGGGCCAGTAATGGTAAATTCAATTGGACTACCTCTTCGGCCACCAATTGCAGATCCCATGCGGTCTCGAATAATAATCTTGATCCCTTCAATCCCCGCTAATTCTTTTCTAAGGTCTGAGGCAATTTCAAATTGGGTCTTGGTTCTCTCGTTGCGATCCTTTAAGATCAGTACACCGAAGCCACGATTTCCAGTCGTGGCCCCACGTCCTCCACCAACGGCAACAATCATTCTTCGAACATTTTCATTCTTTTCAACGATGGCCTCATATTCCTTCACCTTTGCGTTTGTATAATCTAGACTTTTTCCATCTGGAGCAATAAAGATCACAAACATAAAGCCTCGATCAGACTCTGGTGCAAATTCCTTATCGATAAAGTTTAAAGACGTAAATGAAACAAAGATAACGACTAAAGAAGTTAAGAGAATTTTTATTCGATGACCTAGAGCAAAGTTTAGACATTTTACATAAGTTCTTTTTCCAAAATCAACAGCACTATCAACCCAGTGATGAATGAAGATCCCTTCAGAAGCAACATTTAAAAATTGAGAACATCTCATTGGAGCTAAAGTTAAGGCCTCAAGAGAAGATAAACTTACGGCAATACAAATTGTTAAAGCAAACTCTCTAAAGAAGCGCCCTTCTATCCCAGGCATCATTGTAATTGGTGCAAAGATAGCAACAAGGACAGCTGTCGTTGCAAGAACGGCAAAGGCGATCTCGCTACTCCCCTTAAAAGAAGCTTGGACTTTATCGTGGCCTTTCTTGGCGTAGCGGACAATATTTTCAAGCATTACAATGGCATCATCAACGACGATTCCAATTGCTAAAGTCAGTCCTAAAAGTGAGAACGTATTTAAAGAGAATCCCATTAAATACATGAATGCGAATGTTCCTATAATTGCCGTTGGAATTGCTAGGAGTATATTAATTGTTGCTGACATTGAGTTTAAAAAGAGCCAGCAAACAAGAGATGTTAATAAAACTGATAATAATAGGTTTTGTAATAATTCATTTATAGATAAACGAATAAAAGATGTACGATCAAAGTTAACAGAGAGATTTGTTCCCTCTGGAAGATTATTTGATATCTCCTTTACACGCTCTTTTACTCTATCTGCAACTTCTACGGCATTTACACCTCTTTGCTTATAAATAGGCATAGAAAGAGAAGGTGTTCGATTAACACGAGAGATACGAGTTCGATTCTCAACCCCAGCATATATATGGGCAACGTCTGAGAGTCTTATTGGTACGTAATTCGCCCTTCCTCCCCTACGATTAATGATCATGTTATTAAAGTCTTCAACTGTTCGACCTTCACCTAGAACACGAAGACTCGTTTCGGTCTCAGGTGTTTCAAATTTCCCAGCAGGTAACTCAACACTTTCTCGTTTGAGAGTTTCTACGATATCTGAAAGAGTTAATTGATATTGTTCAAGCTTTTCAGCTTTAACATCAACTCTCATCATTGGGTCACGGGCACCAAATGCTCTTACCTCAGAGACACCCTCGATTGTTGTTAATTGATCAATAATTCCATCTTTGAATAAAATATTTAGCTCTCGCTCATTTAATGTTGTTGAAACTAACGCTAGATACATAACAGGATCATCTGCTGCATTTGATTTTGTCACGGTTGGTGTTTCAACAGTATCAGGAAGAAGTCTCTGGGCCCTTCCTAGAAGTGTTTGCACTTCTTGTAATGCAAAGTCGATATTCTTATCAAGAGAGAATTCTAATTCAATACGTCCTTGACCACGGCCAGCAGTCGAGGTCATATCTTTAATCCCTTGCATAGAAACAAGTATAGATTCAGCAGGCTCTAATACATCTTTTTCAACTACTTCAGGTGTTGCACCTTCATATTCATAAGAGATAGAAATCGATGGATAATCAACATCAGGGTTTTCATTTATCCCTAGTTTCGTAAAACCGAGGGCCCCAAATAAGATTAGTGAGAACATTAGCATCCATGCGAAAACAGGATTCTTAATCGATATTGATGATAATTTCATATTGAACCTTTTTTAACCCTTAGGAATATTTCCAAGATAAGCATTGGCCTGATAGAAGATTGACTTAACTTCAAGTGATGATCTAATCGCTAATTTTTCAAGATCAATAACATCATCAAGAGATCTGATGACTTCAATTTGAGTGACTAGACCTTTATCTAAATCTTTGAGTTGTTCTTGATAGGCTGCTCGACTTCGATCCAGCGCTCTTCGAAGAGTAATTAATTCATTCTTCTTGGCTTCAAAATTTCGAACGAAAGTATTCCATCGATTGATAGAATTACGTCTGGTGAAATCAACCTGTGCACTATTAATACGTTCCACTATTTTCTTGCTAGTAACTTTTGAAGATCTCTCTCCAAAGTCTAATAGATTAAGGGTAACATTTAAGCTTACACCCCAGTCACGATCTCCCCCCTCATTCTTATCGAGGTTGTAACTAGCACTTAAATCAATTTGTGGATATAAGTTAGCCTTTTCAATCTTACTTTCAAGGACTGAGCTTTCATAATCGAACTTAAGACTTTTAAGTTCTGGAATATTCTCAAGATCAACATTCTTTGAAAGCTTAAGTCCTAGCGGATCAATACGATTTTTTAAGCCTTCAATCTTATCAAGCCCAGAAAAATTTCTAAAGTCTGTTATCGAACTTCTAACTAATGCTTTAGTTGCAACGAGATTAGCTTCAAGTCGATGAAGTTGGGACTCAAGGGCAAAAAGATCGGCCTTTCTATCACGGCCAATCTTCGTTCTTTTTTTAACAATACTAACTCTTTTTCTTAGATTGCTAAGTAGTCCATCAATTCTTTCATATTCTTCAATAGCAGAAGAGACTTGAAAATATAAAGTAGCAAATTGACTATAGTAAGCTGCTAGATTCTTCTCTTTTAGAGCACGGGCCTGTTTAGGAACAACTTTCTTATAATCATAAAGTGCAAACTCAGCTCCACCCTGGAAGAGCTTTTGTTTCATCGAAAGATAAACCTCAGAATCCAATTCCTTATTCGTTGAGGAAAAATTTGGATACCTGTTTTCATAAGTATTCTCATTAACAATATCAAGACTTGGATATAGTGATGACTCAATTGTATTGAGATCTGAAATTGACTTATCTTCTGTTAATTCAAAGACCTCAACTTGCTTTGATTTTTTAAGAGACTTTATATAGAGGTCCTCGACAGAGGCAACTATTGTAAAATGTGACAGTAGGCATAGTGAAGTGAATAAATAAATTCGACTCAAAGTTTTATCTCCTGAACTTTTACGACAAGCCTAAATTACTCAAATCGTAACCTTTTTAATAATAAGTTAAAGAATTTTATTAAGCTTTACTTACAAGTTCAATTCAGTTGACATAAAACTGACATATGAATGGATATTATGAGAAGAATAACGGCCAACAGCACGCAAAACAGTTAAGTTCACAAACTAGTTCACCCTTAACGGCCAATATATTGTGTACAAATCACTGACGAGAATAATCTTTAGAGGCCGTAACAAATTCTCGAAACAAATTCCTTATATCTTTTCGATAAAAGAGAAACTCGGGATGAAATTGTAATCCCATGATAAATCGAGGGCCTTCATTTTCCACAGCTTGAATAACGCCATTATCCTCAACGGCACTCACATCAAGGCCTGTGCCGAGTTTGTCAATAGATTGACTATGTAAGCTATTAACTTCAGTTTCATCCTTTTTAAAAATTTCATTTAAACGAGTATTAGGTTTAATCTTTATCTTTTTTCGATAAAAAACTTTACCCCACAAGCTACTTGGATAGTGTGCCCCTTCAAACACTTTTGAGACATCTGTATGAAGGGTCCCCCCCTTAAACACATTTAGAAGTTGAGCTCCACGACAAATACAAAAAATGGGAAGCCTCCTCTTTTTTGCAACCCTAAGCCAATTAAGTTCGAGCTCATCACGTTTATGATCATATTTATAATTCTCTTTAATGTCCTTGTTATTATAAATTCCCGGATATAAGTCAGTTCCTCCTGAAATGATTAGGCCATCAATATCAAGATCTAATTGAGGATGTTTTGTTGAGAGATTTACTGATCTTGCATTAGAAAAATATAAACAAACCCTAATTGCCAAGTTTTGAATTATGCCAGTTAATCCATATGATTTCGTAACACCAATAAGTGGCTTCATTAACGGAAGCCCTCAACATAGTGGTTACAAAGCCTTAACCACTTCTTTTCAAACGAGAGATTGCTATCGTGATAAAGGTCGATAAATGACTTAGACATCTTGCTAATGATCTCTTTATCATTGGCAATTCTTTCTAATAAACACCAACGCTTCCATTCAACAAAAATATTCCAGGACTCTAACCCCAATTGACAACTAGGAAGGCGATAATGAAACGTAGGTCTTGCCTTAACTCGCTCATCAGTAACAACATTACGGACTCGCTCTTCATCGAGATAGAGAAAGAGTGGCAAGAAGTCCAGTCCCCTATTACGAGTAGGATTGTATTCGAGATAATCATCAATAAGCTTTGAAAGATCTGGATGATAGTCTTGATCAAGAACAAGCTCTGCATAGTCATTTGGGAAATCATCAACGTAGCCAGTTAACTCCCTAGTAAGCCCAATATCAATTTGTGATTGCAACCAAGAACTAAGTAAAATATAAGAGCGAAGTACGCTTAATATATAAGAGCTTTCCTTAGATGTTATCTCTGGATTGAATTGCATAGCAAAAGCAAAATATGCAGACTCATTAGTCCCTCTGGCCCCAGCGTCATGAAGGCTTTCTTCAATTTTCTTAATAATATTAAAATTTTCTTCTTCTAAAGGAGGAGAAACGATCTCAGTTGGAACGAGTTCTTGTGTGATAGGTTCTAAGATATCTTTTATCACACCTTCAAAGTCAAACTTCTTCACTTTGATATTTTTTTCTGAAGACTGTGCTAATTCTTTTAAAAGTTTTGCATCTGTTTCGACTTTAAATTCACCGTATTGTGAATCAACTTTAAAACATGCATCACTAATTTTCTCGACGTCACCATCGAGGCAATCAACGATTAAGTTTGCCGTTTTTTCAGGTGTTAAGCCTTGAAATTCGATTTCAAAGCCTACTGTACGGTTTTGATCTTTGAAATTCTTTGTCTTCATTCGAAACATCATAACATATCTATTTTCAAGAATCGAATGGAGCAGTAAAGAACTCAACTTAAGAATAATTCTGGGAACTTAGCAAATTGGATTTATTTCAAAAGATATCCTATGATGAAAATCAAACGTTAAGAAGGAGTTACAATTGAATAAATTTAAAATTGACCTTGAAAAGATTAAAAGCCGTGCTCGTGAAAAGATGATGGACGGAGCAATGACTGAGTCTTACAAAGCTAATGCTCAAGAAGTAATTGAAGTTTTAAACGAGGCCTTAGCAACTGAAATCGTTTGTATTCTCCGTTATAAGAATAATCACTTCATGGCAGAAGGAATGAATGCCGATCCAATCGCTGCAGAGTTTCTCGTTCATGCAAATGAAGAACAACAACACGCAGACTGGCTTTGCGAAAGAATATGTCAGCTAGGAGGAATTCCTAACATGAATCCTGAAGGACTACTTACACGCTCACACGCTGACTATTATCAAGGAGCTGATCTTAGAAAAATGATTGAAGAAAACCTTGTGGCAGAAAGAGTCGCAGTTGAAACGTACTCTGAAATCATTAGATGGATTGGAGACTCAGATCCAACCACACGTCGTATGTTAGAGGATATTTTAAAAGAAGAAGAACATCATGCTGATGATCTTGTTGGATATTTAGAAAAAGGGCTTTAAAAAATTAATAATAGATGGAGGTAATTTATGAGTGATAAACCAGAAGTTCCACCAAATAAACCAAAGCATCCGACGCCTTCGCCTAAGCCGCAAACGCCGAAGATACCAAGAGAAGTTCCAGAGCCGCCAAATGCACCTGATAGGACGCCAATAGAAGTTCCGCCAGATGTGCCAAAAGAGCCGCCAATAAAGGAGCCTGAAAAGCCGAACGAAAATCCACCGAAAGCATAAACAACGAAAGGAGGTTTATCGATGAAAACAGTTAAAGATTTTTTAAATGAATTAGAAACAACTAGAGATGAATTAAAAGTTCAATCACATTTATTAAAATCCGAAGTGAAGGAAAAATGGGATGGACTTGAGAGTAAATGGGAGAAGATCAACAATGAAGTTGCTCCTACTAAAGAGGCCACGAAAGAAGCAATCGACAATATCTCAGAGGCCAACAAACTCCTTCTAACAGAACTTAAAGAAGGCTACAAGAAAATCAAAGATACTTTATAAATTACCTCACCATGCTCCTTTTGTTCAAAAAAAGAAATAAAAGGAGCATGGCACTTAAACTACCTATTACTCCTCCCCAATCAGATAAGTGTAATGGAGACAGATGTAATATTTCTGCAAACCAAGTATTTTGAATTAAGACAATAGAGAAGGCCATTGTCATAAATACTATTATTCTTGCTGCTACCGTTCTTCCCTTAGTTAAAAATAAGACTACTCCAGCACTCCAAAAAGAAAGTAGGGCCATTGCTTTTGATCTTGCGTGTTGAATATTTTGATTCTCAAAAAAACCATTTCTGTATGAATATATCAAAACTAATGTAAATATGATTCCAATAATCAGAATAGTTGCAGACTCCCTTTTACTAAAAAATGAGTTCCTCGCTCCTTTTATCTTGATAGGTTTTCCATTTGATTTAAGTTGAAATGCAAAAAGTGCACTTGGATGAATAATTAGTTCTAACCAAACGACATGAATAGGTAAAAAAAGAAGAGGATAGCCGATTAGAGGAATAATTGCAGCAGATAGAATAAATGGAATATGGATAAGCAATAGGTATTTAAAACTCATTCTTAGATTTTCAAATAACTGTCTTCCTTCACGGATAGCATTCACTATTGTACTAAAGTTATCATCACTTAATATAATTGAAGCAACTTCTTTTGCACTTCGACTACCACGAAGTCCCATTGCAATGCCAATATCTGCAGCCTTTAAAGCTGGAACATCATTAACACCATCCCCGGTAACAACAACCAACTCTCCAGATTTCTTTAATGATTTAACTATCTTGAGTTTTTCAAGAGGACTGCATCTTGCAACAACATCAATGTTTTTTAATGATCTTATTTCTTCCTGGGACCAATCCAAATTATGTGCGGTGATAACAAGAGGAGATTCTTTTTTGAGACCAATATCTTTAGCGATAGCGGATGCTGTATCAGGATGATCTCCAGTAATCATTAAAACCTTTATTCCATTCTCCTGACAATAAATAATTGAATCTTTAACTTCAGGTCGCGCAGGATCCTCAAAAGCAAGAAGTCCAATGAATCGAAAATCACTATCTGGTTCTATAAATGAAGTTGTTTCAATTATTTCCTTAACAGCAACCGCTAAAACCTTGTGACCTCCTTTAGCGAGTGTGCTTACCTCCTTTGTCCATAAATCCAAATCAACAGAAGAGAGATTTGATTTTGACAAGATAACTTCAGGTGCTCCCTTAATCACACAAAGCTGGGACTTATCATTTCCTTCTAAAAACGCCACCTCCCGCTTTCTATCTTCAGTAAACGGAATAGACTTTAGCTTCAAAGGCATTTTCACACTACGTTTTTTTGACATATCAAATATGGCAATATCAACAGGATCATTTCCATCTGCATTTGATGCGGCCATTGAAAATCGCAATAGATCTTGCTCAGAGGTCTCTTCAGTAGTTTCAAGATGAGTCAGTGTCAATTTCCCAATCGTAATTGTTCCAGTTTTATCGGTGCAAATTTGGGTCACTCGACCAATATTTTCCACAGAAACGGCACGACGTACAAGTACATGATGTTTTGCTAAACGATAGACTCCAACCCCAAGAAAGAATGTAAATACAATTGGAAATTCTTCAGGGATGGCCGCGACGGCCAAAACGCCAGCGCTTAACAACGCATCTAACCATCCATGTCCTTGATAAAGTCTAACCCCAGCAAGAACGAAACAAAATAATAGAGCGAGATATACTAAATTACGAGTAAGTTCTAAGATAGCTTGTTGTAGTGGAGTTCTTTCATGAGTAATATCTGTTACAGAATGTATAATCTCACCATAAGAAGTCTTCTTCCCTATTGCTAAGACTCTTAAATGACCATTTCCAGTAAGAACTCTCGTTCCGGCAAACCCTAAAAACGTTGAATCAACTAGACTCTCTTTTTGTTTTAAAAGAGTATCTTTTCCTATTGAAGATTTATTCACAGGAAATGCTTCGCCAGTCAGTACTGATTCATCAACTTGTAAAGAATCACATTCTTCCCAAATACCATCAGCAGGTAAGAAGTGGTTTTTAGTAGAAAGTATGACAAGGTCACCTGGAACGATATCATTAGAATCAATCGAAACCTTTCTATTCTCTCTTATAACAATCACGGATGAACTAAGTTGACTTCTTAAACTAGAAGTTGAGGCCTGAGTACGCCAATGTAAAAAAGCATCCATAAAAACAAGAGGAATAGTTGCTGTATATAAGATTATTGATTCATAGATATCACCAACAAAATAGAAGACACTTGCAATGGTAATAAGAAACCAAACCATTGGATCTTTCAAAGTATCAAAAACCAACTCTAGCCAAGGGTTTCCAACACGTTCAACAATTATGTTTTCACCAAAGATTAATCGTTGCTTTGAAATTTCACTATCACTTAGGCCGCAAGATGTGATCTGAATGTCTCTTAGGTTTTGGAGTTGTGCTTTCTTTTCCATAATCACAGCAGAGGTTTTTAGTGTTCTTATATACCTCCATCATTTATAGCTTAATTTTCAAATTAAAACGTTATTATATTTACTTAATTTAGATGGCCTAGAATAGTTGAAAATAAGATTATCTTAAGTACTAAGTTACGACTTTCCATATTAATCTTAAGAGAGCATCAAACACTATTTGATACCAATTCTCAAAGGAGATTCAAATGGGAAGACAAGCTTTAAGTGACCAAAGTAAGTATAAACATAGAGCTCATACTAAACACTATGTCGATGATACATTCGAAAAAGGTACTGATACTCGAAACTGGAAAAAAAATATAAAAAGAGATGAAGATATTCAAGATTCGGACAGAACGGATCTGCATGCAATCGAAAACAAGCTCATCATAATGCGACAAGAAATTACTGATAGAATCAACACGTTAACACGAGATAAAACACACCAAGATAACCCATTGACCAAAGATCACGACGACCAGTCTATTGCAGTGGAAAACGATGAAGTGATTGAAGACTTAGATGAGTTAGCAAGAATAGAACTAAAGAGTATCGATCACGCTCTAGAAAGAATTAGAAATGGAAACTTTGGAGTCTGTGAGAAATGTGGTTCAGAGATTGAAGACAAGAGATTAAAAGCACTTCCCTATGCAACTAGCTGTATTGAATGCGCCCAAAATTAGCTAGGCCATACTCCCTTCTTAGAATCCTAACAAAGAAGCATGGCATATAAGTTTTAATATTAGAGATTGAAGTCGTAAACAACTTCTTGTCTAGTTACATCAATTAGTTCTTTTGGATAATTGATCATGCATGAATAATTATTAATTCTTGTAGGTGGACTACCAGCACCAGGGTAGCCACCAGTTGTGACATCGTCTTGTAACTCTGAAAAGTCTAAAGACAGATAAGTTCTTGAGCGAATCTGATAGCCCTTATCTGCATTTGCAACTAGCTCAACAACAGAACCTCTTCCACCACTTGTTGCCCTATAGCCTTTGTCAAAAAAGTGTCCTCTATAACTTTTGAGACGAAAAACATTTTCACCTACAATTGTTAATTGGAAAACCTGCTGAGCTCTCCCCTTACTCATATTTCCACCGACTCTTTTTGTTTCTAAAGCACAAGTTATATTATCGATATCATTTGAAGCAAATGTAAGACTTGATGTAATGAAGAAAGCTGTTAGTAAAAGTATTTTCATATTCATCTCCTTTTTGTGATTTTGTAGGTTCATTTATGACATTATTCTCATTGTAAGAATAATTCTTTATTGATATGGTGGTATAACTTTTAGATATAGGTGAATTATGCTTAAAGATCACTTAGGTAAACTTGAATATTTTTGTAATATTGTTGAAACAGGTTCTTTGCAAAAGGCAAGTCAAAAGGCATATGTAAGCCAGCCACAACTGTCCAAGGTTCTACGACAATTAGAAGAAGAGCTTGATACACAGCTATTGATAAGACGCTCAGATGGCGTTATTCCAACTCCAGCTGGCGACAAACTCTATTCCTATGCAAGAGAGACGATTGATCAAGCAAATCAAATGCAACTCTTAATAAGAGATAATGTGCAAGCGAGCGGTAATGTCTATATTGGAACATACGATAGTATTTCGAGATATTTCTTTCCTGACTTTATCAAGTACTTAAGAAAGCTTGCCCCCTCTCTTAATATTATACTTTCAACTGGGCGAAGTTCACAGAAGTTGAAAGAATTAAAGAAAGGTGAACTCGATATCGCCATTATTGTATCAAGTGGTGTCAAAAGTCGCTCTCTTAGTGAAAAGATCATATACTCAGACTCCTTTGGACTTTATCATTCTCAGCAAATTGAAAGCTCTTTTCTAGATCATATAATAAAGTTTCCAGAATCAATCCACTTTGATGCAACTAAACTAGGCTTTAAACATATTTTATCTTGCGATAATTTAGAAACAGTGAAATCTCTTACAGAGCAAGGACTAGGTGTCGGACTACTTCCTCATCGAGTTGCACGAGAAGGGGTCCTTCAAGGAAAGCTTATTCCTCATAAGAAAGTCTTAATTCAAGAAAGCGAGCACAATATTTCATTATTTTATAGTAAGAAAAATATTAGCGCTCATGCACAAGTCGTTATAAATGAGGTCGAAAGGTTTTTAACAACGTGGGCAAAGAGCTAAAACCACTTGAAGTCTACTTAAACTTCTCACCAGTAAACATTAGAAGCCATGTCTTTCTCTTATTCTTATAAGCATCAAAGAATACGCCACCAAGATGTGCAACAATCAATGCAATTAAAGAGTTTGAAATGATCTCGTGAATATCTTCTAATAATTGATTACCAAAGAAGCGATCCAGTCCCATGAGAAAACCAGTAATCCCAAGTCCACCAATTGCAGTCCAAATCAACCAATAGACATACTTTGCTTTCTCATTATAGTGAGACACTTTACGACCTTTACTAATTAATAAGCGAATGAAAACAAAGGCAACACAGGCATAGCCAAGGTAGCGATGAATTTGCTTGCCTTCTTCAAGAATAAAAAGATTTAAAATGATAATAAAGGCCACTCCCCAATGGAGTAGCCTAAACTTTAAAGGTAGTTTCAAATCATTCACTAGTGATTCTCTTTCTTTACAATAGAACCATCAACTGGATTGAAATAGATTTCGACTTTATTCTTATCTTTGTCCCATCCATAGATTTCGTAGCAATTGCCTTCAGTTACTTTAAATTCATTAATCTTATATCCTTGTGATACGAGATTTGATTTAAAAGTCTCTTGATCTTGCCACTTGCTTTTGTCTTCAGTTGTACATTGTGTTTTCTTAGAACAAGAAACAAAAGTCATACCTAATAATACCATTACAAATATTTTCTTCATATATGCTCCTTATGGTTCAACGCCATTACTTTTTTATATTATCTAATTGAATTCCCATGAGGTCAAAGTTTTAGCTCTTGTAATAATATCTTAACTATCATATGACACACATATGAAAATCTTAATTCTACTACTTTGCTTTAGTGCTACGGCCCAAGTCATCAATCGCCAATCAATTGCCAAAATGGCAAAGAGAAATCATTTGGCCCTAGAATATAGTGAAGTTAAGAAACTAATGTTTTCAACAGTTGATAATATAAATGGTGTTGTCTGTAGTGCCTATACACCTAGTCAGTGTCAAGAAAGATACCAGCGTCGCTATAAACGAAACTTCAAACTTAATATTGAACACACTTGGCCTCAATCAAAAGGTGCTGATGAGCTGCCAGCAAATAGTGATATGCATCACCTATTTGTGACGAGTAAAGAGTCCAATAGCAAAAGAGCGAATCTTCCTTTTTGTGATGCAGTTTATGACTACTGGCAAATGGATGGAAGCATTCAAGGCTTTGATGAATACTCTCAAGACTGTTTTGAACCTCAAGATCATCACAAAGGAAATGTCGCTAGAGCGATGTTCTACTTTGCTATTCGCTATGATTTTTCCATTGATAAAGATCAAGAAGCAACTCTTAGAAAATGGAATATAATTGATCCTGTTGATAATCGCGAGTTAGAAAGAAATGAGATTATTCAAACTCTACAGGGTAATATTAATCCATTTATCTTAAATCCTGAATTTGTTGATGCAATTAAAGATTTTTAGAGCGCTAGGGGCGCGGGTACCAATGGAACTTTCAATAACTTAGAATTCATTTTGCGCGTAAAATAGTTATGAATGTGCCTAAATGAGCAGAGACTCAGTTAATCAGCTCTAATTTTAAGATAAATCACTAAATTACGCGCCGCTCATCCTAAATTTTGACGAACTTTTTACGCTAAGTAGTTAAAATTTCCATTGGTACCCGCGCCCCTAATTGAAAAAATTTAATATCAAATTGAAAAAGTTATGCATTAATGCAGCAAGAGCATTATTACTTCGCTAACAAATGTGAGGTAAAAATGAAAACTTTAGTACTAAACTTAAACAACTCAAAAACAATTCAAGAAGTCTCTTTCTTATTCAAACAAGGCTGGGAAACTTATCGTAGAAACGCACTTCCCTACAGTCTCTACACCCTCCTGTCTTCAGGCTTAATGTGGGCACTATCTTCAATCCCATTCGCTTCAAGCCTAGTCTTCCCTCTTTACATGGCCGGTCTCTACACAGCGATTAAGTCGTCAGAAGAAAAAGAGATACTAACTCTTACAGACTTTTTAAATATTGAAAAAGTAAACTTTGGAGCAATTTTTAAAGTAGGTGCACTAACTTCACTATTAACATTGATTGGATTTATTGCATTTATTATTCCCGGTGCATATGCATTTTGCTCATATGCATTCACAACACCTCTGGTTCTTGATGCGAATAATAAAAATCTAACAGCATGGGAAATTTTAGAGAAAAGTCGTGGAGTTTTTCATAGCAATTCGAACTTGATTCTCGTCATGATGTCTTCATACTTTCTTATTTCAATTCTAGCACTACTTCCTCTAGGTCTTGGACTTTTCATCAGTACACCATTTTTAGCATGTGTTAACTACAGTCTATACAAGAAACTTAAATAACCCAAAGCGCTTCGGCGCTATTTCTTTGCGAGATAACTATGCCCAAGAAAAAGTTAATCAGACAAAACGTGTACCCATATCACGTCATTACAAGAAACAACAACCGCGACTGGTTTAATATTCCAATATATGAAGTGTGGGATATTTGCAAAGAATCTCTTATTTATGCATTAGAGCGTGAAAAAGTAGAGATCAATTGCTTTGTTCTTATGTCAAACCACTATCATCTTCTTCTAACGACACCACATGAGAATATTGATCGATTCATGATGCATTTTAATTGGCGTATTAGTTTTATGATTTCCAATAGAATAAATGTAATTAATCATAAGTTTAGTAATCGTTATAAGTGGTCAATTGTATCAAAGCAAAGTTATCTTTTTAATGTCTATCGTTATATTTATCAAAATCCAATTCGTGCAGGAATTTGTGATGAGTGCAAGGACTACCCATATAGTTCATTACACTTTTCTAACTTTGAAGCAGAGTTATTCAACTATAGGCCACATCTTAACTACTCCGATTCAAAGCATCTAATAGAAAAAAGATTCGGCTCTGAGTTTGATAACTGTATTCGTAATAGTCTAAAACGAAGCTACTTTAAGCCAAAGCAAAAGATATCTGTACTTTACAAGAAAAGACTTAATGACTTTAAATACGGCGTAAGTCATTGAAACTTCCATTGGTACCCGCGCCCCTAAAACTTAGTAATCAACTATTCCATCGGGAACAACGACATAGCGAATTCGACTTCTATGCTCTTTAGAAATATTATTATTGATCCACTCTTTTAAGTTCACGGCATTTTGTGGGCGGATATATGAAAGATCAATTAGGATATGAATCCCATCCACTGCTTCAAGTTTATGCTTAATACTATTTCCAGACTGCTCGATATTAAAACGCCAATTTTGATCAAATAAAGGAGCAATAGGAGTTTTCACATCCCAGAAAACACCCTGTCCATCAACAAATTCTGTCCCTTCTGGGCCACGAGAAATTCCAGCAGCAAGAATTCCACTCTCCTGAGCATAAAGGCCACTTACGGCCTCAAGAAGACTTGTCTTTGTTTGCTTAAAGTTGTGATCAGGATCTGCTGATAGTGAATCAAAGTCTTCATGGTCTAAATATCTCGCATTGACTTGTGCCATATCATCTTTAAAGAGATGCCAAAGCATAATATTCTCTTCATTAACTGAAGCAGAGAGATATTCAGACATTGCCTGTCGACAGCTAATATCGGCAACAGATCTTGAGGAATTAAAAGAGCTTGTGGATCTATTAATCCCACTTTCATCAATCGAAGAATAAAGGCTTACGAATGAAAGTATTGTAATAAATACTATTGATGAAAGGAGAAACTTAAGTCGCATAATAGATTATCGACAATTTTACTCAATAGTTTAGAAACAAGTGCGTAATTAAAAAATTGTACAAACGTCTTCTAATAAAGCTGCGTGTTTATTGCGAAGCTCAATTGGATCCTCAAAAGTCATGGATGCTGTCTTTTCAGAAAGTGTTGAGCTTTCACCGCTTGGAAGCAAGCACTTAATAGAAGCTGAGCATTCATTCTTATGCTCACCTATCATTTTAGTTTCAATATTTAGCTTAACTCTAAGTTCTTGAGAGGCTTTTCCTGGAAACTTCTTGCATAGATCAATGAGAGACTTCTTAAGCTGGGGATTCTCCCACTTGAGGGCCTCAATGATTGATGGCTCAGTAGAGCTAACACGATAAAGATCGCCGTCAATGAAACACTTAATCCCCTTATCTGCGGATGTTTCAAGATAACGATATGCAAAGTTTTCTAAATTATGAATAAAGAGTGATGAAATCCCACCTGATTCGATTAACCAATCACGATTCTTAGCATTCATCTCTTCAGTAAGCTTTTCTTTATCAATTTTCGTCATATATACATAATACTTGCTAAATCAATCTAGTAAAGTAATTCTATAATTATAACTTTTTTATAACTAGAGGAAGAGTATGAGTAATGTATTAGAACCATCTTTAAAATCGAAGAAGGCCGGAATCGCCTTCGGATTCGTCATTTCCTTTGTTCTCGGTGCAGCATTTGTCTTCTCTGCACTAAAAGCAGGAATAACCCCAGGAATTAGCCCCCTTGTTGTTTTATTTGGTTGGGTTGCCATGGGTGCCTTCTTTAAGAAGGACATGAAGGGCTTTCTAGCTATGGCCCAAGTAACTGGATCTGCCGGAGTTGCAGTAACAGCTGGTGTCGCTTTTGTCGCACCAATTATTCAAATTTTAGCAGCTGAACTTGGTGAACCTGTTCCGCCAGTTGATATTCTATCTCTTATTCTATCTTCTGCGGCCGGTTGTTTTCTCGGTTGGGGTTTTGTAGGACTTGCAACAGAGAGATTCTTAACTGATCCAAAGCTACCGGCTCCCGAAGCTGTTGCTTGTGATCGCTTAATTCAAACAGCAGCTGATAATCCTCAGGCACGTCCACCACTAATGCTTTCACTTGTACCTGGTTTATTATTTGGTTTTGTGATGGCGTTTTTAAGCCAAATCAAAGTATTAAAAGCAAGTATCTATGACCTTAAGTTCACTCTTAGTGGCGTTGAAACAAAACTTCCACTGCCAATTAACCCACTCTATTTTGGAATTGGTGCACTTCTTACGGTTCCAACAGCAGTCTTAATTTTCTTTGGAGGACTTCTAAACGCAGTTGTTAAAGGAATGTCTGCGGCCCAAGGAATGCCAGGCACAACTTTTCGTTGGGTTGGTGGTGCAGCTATGGTTGTGGCCGTTGTTTATTCACTAATCGCTTATATTATTGAAGGTCGTAAAACTCGTAATGCCCTTGCTGATAAAGAAGCAGATTATAATGCTGAACAATTAGAAATCCCAGACGATAGAAGAAAGCAGCTTCTAGGATCAATCGCATTTGGTGCCATCCTACTTCTTGCCATGATGATCTATTCAGGTGCAACAATTGTAGGTCTTGTGGCCCTTGGTATAGTTGCCCTACTACTAATCTTTTTCCTAAGTGGTCTAGGTGCTCTTTTATCCCTTCAAGTTGGTTCATCCGCTTCACCTGTTTCAGGAACAGTATTTATGGGAATGCTTGTTCTAAGTCTTGTGGGTCTTGCTATTGGACTAGAAGGAATTCAAGGTGTTTACTTCTTAGTTCCAATTATTGTTGCAGCTTGTGTTGCCATTTGTGCATCTAACGATTCATCACAAGATTATAAGACAATGCAATTTAATGGCCTAAAGGTTTCAAGCTCATTTGTTGGGCAAATCGTAGGTCTTCTTGGTGGAGCTATTTCAGTTCCCCTTGCAGTTTACGTTGCACATGAGACAGGAACTCTTGGAAGTGAGGCCCTACCAGCACCACAGGCAGCCTTCTTTGCAACAGTTTTAAAATCACTATTTATTCAAAGTGATATTCCTCTTATGCCAGTTTTAGCTGGAACAGGACTTGGTCTTGTTGCAGTAACTGTTGAAATAATTGGAAAGCGCAAAGGAATCATTCTAAGCTCACTTGCCTTTGCCGTTGGGATCTATCTTCCTTCATATATTGGAACGGGAATCCTACTTGGTTCTCTTGCAAGACTATCAGGAACAAAGTCAGTGACTAAAATCACTCACCGAGGAATCCTAACAGCAGCAGGACTTATTACAGGAGATGCTCTCTTTGCACTTCTTTTTGGAATTCTTGCCATTGCAGGAATGGAAATTGCTGGAGTAGAAGGGTTTAACTATCAAACAAGCTTAAGCGTACTTTTCTTTGTTGGTCTACTACTTACAACAGCAATCAACTACGCGAAAACTTCTGCAATCGAGAAAAACTAATTCTTAAAGTGCCATGGTAATCGCCATGGCACTTACCACTTACTATTGAGATAAGTATGTACGGACTGAATCATACTAACATCTGGAGTTTCAGTCGTTATGATAACTTCATTAATTTCTCCATTGAAGTAATCACCACTACCACCACCAGTCGTTCCACTTAAAAGATTTGTTTTACCTGAGCGGCCACCAAGTCCAATTGCTCCTGTTTTACCATTTGAAGGAAAGACTCTTGTTGTGGTTGATGCTGTACCAATACTATTTGAGTTAACAACACATTCTAAAGATCCATTTGCCCCGTCAGGCCCTGTGTAGTTTGTGTAATCATAGAGCCAAGACACATGATAAACAGAATCAGCATTAATAGGTGTGTTAATTTGAATAAATGGTTGCGCTCCATCTCCATCATCAACAGTATTCCAAAATGCGCAATATAATTTCCCTTGATCAATATAAATATTCATCCCTCTTGTCGATCCACCTTCTTCATAAACAACTTGAGTCGTACTGATATTGGCCCCAGTCTTTAATGAGATCGTGATATTTTTAGAAGTCGTAACCGTATCATTAATTCCAGCTTGAGTTGAAAGTCGATAAGTTGTATCCCCTGCAAACTCCAGAGCATTCGTTGATACATTATAATTTGCTCCTGCCCCCGACTGAATACTCCAGTCATATACTGTTGCACTTCCAGAAATATCGAGAAGAGTATTTGCAGTACCAGAAAAGAGCGGATCACTTGCGTCATAACCAGAAGGGTCTAAGATACTAGCTAAGTCTTGGCCATCGTAGTGTAGAATCGTAGAAGGTAGTCCACCACTAGCAATATCGTAAACTTGCCACACATTAGATGTGGCAATTTGAGAGTCATTATTACTCGTATCAACTCCCTTAACTGAAATATAGTAATCGACACCTTCATTTAATAATAAAGATATACCTGCCACGCCATCAATGGCCTGATAACTTTCAACAGTACCAATATTGGTCCATCCTAAGATATCATCACCACCAGCAGTGGTACCAATAGCAAATTCATAATGGTCAAGAATAAAGTATGATGACTGAATTGGAGACCAGCTTAAAGTAGCACTACTTGTTTGAGTTGAGTTATTAGTTAAGGCCAAATTATTTGGTGAACTTAGCTCACTACCAGACCACTTCCCTCTTAAATAATCATGGATAGCATTAACTCCAGTAGCGTCAGGAGTTGAAGCGGCAATAATAAATTCTAATATTTTTCCTTTAAAGAAGTAATCCTGAGTACTATAAATCACACCATCATGAAAATGAGAACTATTCAATAAAGCACCAAGTCCAATATCTCCAGCGTGAGAAAATAAACGTGAAGTAGTCACAACACTTCCAACTGAAGAGTTATTAATATAACACTCAACTGAACCATCAGGGCCGGCAGCACCAGCATAATTTCGATAATCCAGAGACCAAGTTATATGGTAAGTTGAGTCAGTAGAAATTGGTGAAGAAACAGACACAAAAGGCTGAACTCCGTCACCGTCATTTGAGTTATTCCAGAATCCACAATAGAGATTTCCACTGTCGATATAAATATTCATTCCGCGATTAGCATCACCTTCTTCATAAATAACTTGTCTTGTAGTGATATCATTTTCAGTCTTAACAGAAATAGTTAAGTTTTTCTCAATATCGGTACTTAGATTTAAGTCAGCATGCTCTGGAATTTTTAAATAAGTAGTTGATCCATTAAACTTTATATTTCCACTTATAAAGTCCGGGTCTGAAGTAGCATCAGCGATAGCATTATGAACATTGACACTAGCTGACTTATCTTCCCATGTATAAACATTGCCATTAAAAGAAGGACTATCTGCTGAAATTGCAAGATTATCTTTTACAGTTAATAAGTCGGCACTATCAAGCCATACCAACATATTTGGAAGTGAATCTTCAACAGGTGTAATTTGCCATGCAGCTGAAGTCATAACAGTAGATACGTTACCGGCATAATCAACGGCCCTTACAGATGTATAATAATCCACACCAGTACTTAAATTTACATTCATCCCATTAAGGCCGTTTTGGGCCTGATAAGAAGTCACATTACCAATATACTTAAAACCTGACGTGATATCACTAGCGCCAGGGGCCGTTCCAATTGCTAACTCATAATATCTCATGGCACAGTTATCAGTAGCACTAGACCAAGAAGTAGTTGTTGCAACCGATTGAGATGCCTCACCTGAAACAGAAATATTTGATGAGAATACGGGACTCGTATTATCATAACGGAAACCAAGCGTATCAGTTACGACACTTCCATATGTCCCACCTAAGGACTTCACTCTAGCACTTGGATAAATAATGGAACATTCCACAATTCCAGTAAGATTTGAAAAGCTGTGACTTTGATTCGTTCCAACATTTGTAAAGCTTGCGATACTATCAGTTCCAGCAGATGAACCAAGTCCGACCTCAATAGAGTCAAAACTTTCTGCAGGGTTTGTCCAACTAATCACAGGACTATTAATTGGCGTTCCTCTAATCCAAACCGCAGCACTTGATAAGTTACTTACACCACCAGTAATAGTACTCGTAAAACTTACTCCGTTAGAAGTCAGCCCATTTAAACTCGCAGAAACGCTTGTTGTACCAGCACTGGTGGCCACAACCTGCCCTGTAGAATCGACAGTTACAACACCAGAAGGAGAAACTGCATAGTTAGCAAAGTTTGTTATATCGATTGTCGATAAATCACTTAAATTTAATATTGCAGATAACTGAGCACTTCCTGAAACCTCTAAGACTGTTTGACTTGCCGATAAACTAATTGAAGTAAAAGTTGGACAAGTTAAACTTACATTAGTGATATCTGAACCAGAGATAACTCCAGAGGCATTAGCGAGACTACAGTTGATTGTAGGGTTTTGTGTAGGAGTAGCAATTGTAATGCTATAAGAATCGGTATCAAAAAGCTCAGTAGCAAATTGATAACTACTTGCCCCTGCTGGGATGTATAGATTCTCTACTCCATTTAGATTCAGAGTAATCCCACTATGATTAAGGTTAGTAATAGGGCCACTAATCTTTCTTGAATTTGGTATTGAGCCCCCCATCCAAGATAGGATTGGAGCAGTGAAGGCACCATGCCCTTCTAAATTATAGCCTTCGTTTGGTACACGCCAACCAGGAGATGAGACAAAGTCGAAACTCGTATAACTTCCTGCCGAACTTGCACTGGCCTGTGCAACAGCACTTCCAAGAGTGTTAAAAGAGGCATCTCTATTTTCTTGGATATAAAATGATTGAGTGACCGATAAAGAACCTGCTGAAAATTCCTCACCAAGAATGGCCCCCATAGTTAAAGAGTCGAAACTTGAGCCTGTATTTTGAGTAACGATACCGTGAGCATAGACATCAGTAACGGAGTCCACAATTGTTGAATTTAAATATCCGACAATACCTCCGGCACTTCCGTCGGCTTCAACATTTCCAGTACTGAAGGAATCGGTAATACTTCCTTCTAATTGATAACCAATCAATGCAGAAATATTGCGACCGCTTGCAGTGATATTACCAGTAGCAAAGCAGCCTCTTGTATCACCTCGATGTAGACCGACCAGCGCTCCTGAAGAGTTTCTTACGCCAGAGACATTCCCGCTTGCATAAGAATTTTCAAGGTAGCCGCCTCTAAAATATCCAATCAATCCACCTACATAATCAGCAGTACCATTATTGATGTTGACGTCACCAGTCGCATAAAGTCTTTCAAAACGAGAGGTCCATGAATTGGCATATCCTAATAGGCCACCAATATAAGATCTTGGTGTTGGATTGGTAATATTAACAGTTGAAGTTGAGTATGAGTCTCTAAATTCTTCACCAAAGAAATATCCAGCGACTCCACCAACAAATGAAGTTCTTGCATCAATTGTTCCAGTAGAGAAAACATTATACATGATAGAGTTTTCACCATGAAAGCGGCCAGCGATACCACCGACAAAATTAGATTGCGCATTGATATTCATTGATGAATTAGAGTCATGAATTGTCGAGTCTTCACTAAGCAGACCAACAATTCCTCCAATATATGAAGTAACAGAATTATAACGATCATCCGCAACAGTGATTGTTCCGGAACTAGTTGAATTAGTTATTGTCGCACTACTTCCCGACCCAAGTATCCCTCCAACATGAGAAGAGCCAGCACTGATATTTCCAGTAAAGCTACAATTATCAAGGTTAACGCTGCCAACAGAGCGTCCAACAACTCCTGCAACATGGCCATCACTTGCATCTTTTGGCGAAGAAATATCTCCCGTTATTGTGACAAATGAAATACTTCCGCCAGCAATTTCTCCAGCTAGACCACCTACATAATTATTAATAGCAGCAACATTTGAATTAGAAGTAACATTAGTGATAGTCATATTTGGTTCTTGAATTTGGGCCACTAATCCCCCAACATATCCAAGACCATTAACAGTATTATTTAAGTCAATATTATCAAGGGTAAAGCTTCCATCACTTGAAGTGACGATACCGATGAGGCCACCGGTATAATTATTCCCTTGTACATTAACTGTACTAGAAATATTGTTCATAGTTAAAGCAGCGCTAGAGCTGGCCACACCGATCATGCCACCAGTATTTAAAATACCTGTTACACTACCTTCAAGCGTAATATTATCAAAAGTATTTACTCCATTAGCATTTCCAACAATTGAGCCAACTTTTGTATATCCATTAACTGAAAAATTTAAGAAATCAATATTCTTAACAGTCGCACCGCTCATGGTTTTAAAAATTCCAACGTTACTAGCAGATGGCCTATTAATGACGAAGTTTTTAACAGTGAAACCTTTACCGTCTAAGACTCCAGTAAAATTCCCATTTAGCGGATTAATTGTACTACCTGCGAAATCAATATCATTAGCAAGTTCAAATTTTGCACTAGGATTAACTTCAATATTTTTAAAGTGATTAGGATTACAAATAATATATGGGATGGTGTCACCATTACCGCCGCTATTATAATTTGCATATAAAGAACCACTAGCACCACTGTCACTACATGAGTTACTACTAATAGACTTATTAAGTGTTCTAGTAATAAGTGGAGATACGATGGCACCTGTATCATCTTTTAGTTGAGCATTGATTGTAATAGTACCCGACGTAAGTTCTGTGGCATCAATTAGTGCTACCCAACGATTATTGCTCTGGCATATCGTCGATAATGTTACTGAGCCTGTGATACTAATCTCTTCTCCAACAACTCCACACTCTCCGTGAATTAACTTAGTCGTTGCAATTGGAGCTCCATTGGAATCTGGATATGTAAATGAAATTGAGTAGGTTCCCACACTCACATTCGCGACGGGATCTGTAGAAGTTATAATGTCCAATTGTTCAGTATTTGCTGCAATAGCGCTTAATGTCTTTTCTGATCCAATCCCAAATAAATTTGGTGTCCCCTCATTAATTGGGTCATCACTAAAAGTTTGAATCGAATTAAAACCATAATTGGCCTCATTCATAAAATCAAAAATAGCGTAGTTATAATCAAGAGTTTCACCTGGAAGTTTGAATCCGACACTTGGCATGGACCAATCATTTGCACCAGCAAAGTTAAATCCTGCATAACTTAATTCAGATGCCATTTCCTCAGCAGTAAGTTGATTCCCGAACCTGTTGAAACCATTAAAAGGTGCTGCAGAGGCCATATCTGTAAATGTAATCGAGTCCAAGAAAAATGTGTTATTAGCTAAGTTAACGTTTGAGCTCGTTCCAAAAACCGGCCCAAAGATACTTTCCCCTAACGTTGAGTCTGAAGACTTATTAATACTACCTACCATATAGGCATTCGTAATGGTTGTTGAATCATCGATATACCAGCCGGTAATACCACCAATATTTCCATCACCTTCTAAGTTGGCCTTAACAAAAACATCATTGATATTATTTTGAAAAGCAAGTCCTGCGATACCTCCAATATAACGAAGTGACCCACTTATATTTCCACCAGCATAGGCATTGTGTATTGGTGTTTTTAGATAACCAGCAATTCCTCCGATTAAAGATCTTGCCCCAGTAATATTTCCAGTATTGAAAACATTGCTAATACTTTGGGCCTCAACATAACCAAAGAGTCCACCAACATTATCTGCAATACCATTATTAAAGTGAATACTTCCAGAGTTGTATAATTTATCAAAAATAACATCACTCTTTTTAGTATAACCTGCGATACCACCAATATATGCCTTTGGAGTTGGGTTCGTAATCGTGATATTTGAATGAGAGAATGAGTTTGTAATAGACTTCCCAGTCATGAAACCAACTAGGCCTCCAACATTTGAAGTCATTGCCTCTATCGCTCCTACAGAATAAGAGCTATCAATCGTTGTATTGCCTCCACCAAGGAATCCGACAAGGCCCCCAACATAGTAAGCAGTAGAGTTTATATCGACATGAGAGTGTGAACCTGAGATTGATGAGTCTAAGTTAATATTACCAACTAGACCTCCAACAAATTTCACAACACTATTATAATAATCTTCATTAACAACGATACTTCCTCTCGTATAAGAGTTTGTTATCGATCCAGATAGTAATCGTCCGATTAGTCCACCGGTGTAGCTACCACCAGAGGTAATATTAGAGACGACTTTAGAGTTACTTATGGAATGCGTACCTTTGGCGTGTCCAATTAGACCACCAACATTTACATCAACAGCATCTTTTGAAGTTCCAACAGAGCCAATATGAGAAACATTATCAAAGCTTCCCCCAGCACTCTCTCCAATAAGACCACCAACCACAACACCAGTACTTGTAATACTTCCTTTGTGGTGAACATTTGTAAAAGTTTGATTTGGCTCTAAAATTAAACCGGCAAAACCACCAACATAGTCATGGCCTGCTACATTTGAATAGATGTCTGTATTGCTAACATTTAAAAGGCCGTCGTTAGTATTGATATAACCAATCACTCCACCTGTGTAGTTATTGGCATTAACATCAACTTGTATTTGAGAGTCAGAAATATTAAGTGAGCTTGAGCTATTACCCAAACCGATTAAACCACCGGCCATAGTAATTGCATTTACTTTCCCTGAAACTCTGATGCTATTAATCGTTCCAGCTCCTCTCCAGTCTCCTGCGAGTAAACCAACACGACTATTCCCCGTCACCTGTGCGTTGTGAATATGTAATTCACTAATATTTGCATCCGAGATATATTTGAAAATCCCAACACTATTATCAGCGGCACGATTGATAATATAATTTTTAAGAGCATATCCTCGACCATTAAGTTCACCTGAGAAGACAGCAGCAATAGGAACAATATTTTGACCAGCAAAATCGATATCGGTTGCGAGTTGAAATCTTGAGTTTGGGTTAAGAGCGATATTTAAAAATTGCTGAGAAGTACAAATTTTATATGGAATCAAAGATCCATCTGCACTTTCTGAGTTGGCATATAATTTAGTTAAATTTGCAGAATCCTCACAGATATTGTCTTGTTTAGTAAAGATTCTTGAAGCTACAGAAGAGCCTCCACTCATATTTTTATCTTTTAATTGAACGTTAACTGTAACAGCTCCCACTGCTGACTCTAGTGCTGAAACTGGTGCTGCCCAATGATAATCACTCTGACAGATCGAGTATAAATTAACAGCACCTGTTACCTCAATTGGATAACCTGGCTTACCACAATGGCCAGAAATTACACTATAACCAGAAATTGAACTTCCATCTGAGCTAGGTCTTAGAATAGTGATTTCAAAAGCGCCAGGAGTGACAGTAAGACTCCCTTCAGCTTCAAGTGAGTCATCACAGGACACCATTGTGAACGCTAACATTATAAGAATAAAATTTAGCAATATTTTGTTCATTTCCACCGTTAATTAAAGAAAAATTATTTTGAGGAAAACACATAGATGATTGTAAGCGACTATGCCTCCCCACAAACAATAATCCTTTATCTCATCGTAATTATATCTATTTATGTTTAGTATTTTCTGAACACTGCAAACAAAATAAATTGAAACCGGCAAAATTTATTGGCTAGACCAAAGAGGAACAAGTAAAAACAGGTATTTACTTCTACTTATGCGAGCACGAGAAGGCCCTTAAGATATTAATTCTTAGACGCGGCTTTTATAAAGGCCATAACATCTGCCAAACAGCACTTCCCTGATGGGTTTGCTCTTTCACAAAAACAGCCTGGATCTTTCATTTTAGCTTTAATCTCATCCACAATTAATGTTTGATTATTACATCTTACAGCTTCAAATAATTCTTTCTTTGATTTTTTAAAACAATAACAAATCAATCCGTCGAGATTCTCAAGATCAACTTCCTTACTCTTTTCATCATTATTATTTGAACAGCAATTACTCATATTGCGATTGTAGCATGAATTCTAAATTAAAAAATCACGTATTAGCGATCTGAGTTTATCTTAATTACTTTTCTTTTTACTCACCTTCTTCCACTGAGAATCACTCTTTTTAGATGCATCGATATGCTTTAATCCGTAAGCACAACTTACTAGTGATAAAAGCATTAGAATTGATATTAAATTTCTCATTGATTACCTCTTTGCTACTTTTGTATTTTTTGATCTTAATAATTCTCTTAGTCTTACGGCGATATCACTTAAACACGTTGATACAGCACCATTGAATCTTTCTTTGATATCAGTGTCTGTCCATACCATCTCAGTTGATCTTTCAACTTCTACAAAGTTTCTTTCGTATTCGTGTCCCTTTTTAATTTTAGCCCTTACATTTAAATCTGCGATACCAATCAGGCTTGCTGCCCAAAATCCAACATCTGGTTCAACAAATAATTGATTAATTTTTACATCAAGTACAACATCACTTTGTTTACGAAATTTAGAAACGATAAATCCTTGGATACGCAATTCACTTTCGATGGCATCTTTTAACCAGCGTGATTGCGACGTTGGTAAATATACCTGAGCAGTATCGATTCCATAACCATTCTTCTTTACACCGACAACTCGGTCCTCTTTATTATCAACATGGACATAAACTCTGGTATTACTTCTGCTCTTTTCAGTGGATTTAGAATAATACTCTCTTTGAATATTCACATCAGTGAAGGCACAAGAGCATAAAAACATTAAACTAAGTATCGCTAGACCTTTGGACATAACCTCTCCTCTTAAATCATTATCTTTTCTAATTAATCGGCTTTAGGGAGACAAAATATGAACAAAATCAACGACTTAAGACACAAAAGAGATTTGCTTGCTAAGTTATAGATTATACAAGAATAATTTGTGATGACTTTATTTGCTATCAACTAAACATTGTCAAAAATACATCATTTAACTCAAGATATTTAATTTGCTGTATAAAAATAAGAAAATTTATTCAAAGGCAAATATATGAAGTTACTTAGCTTAATTCTGTTAATCACTATTTCGTTCCAGGTTTCGGCCCGTCCAAGAAATGGCGCTCTTTACTGCGGAAAGCATGAGTCTCATATTAAAATCTATTTCAAACAAGATTCTAAGCTTTACTACTATATTGATAATACTGATTTAAGAGATCTAAAAGAATACGAGTGTGTGGAGTTCACACCAGAGCTTCCATTCTACGATGAAGTTCAAAGCGCATATCTTAAAGCACAAAAAAATGTTGAAAAATTCAGTAGCGGCTCAACTGCGCTTTATCGACTAGAGCATGATACGCGCTACTATTGTGGAAACCCACAATCAGGAGGCCTATATGCTGCTTACACAAAGAAGTATTATGAGGCGCTCTACCTTTACGATATCGAATCAAAGACTTTTGATACTTACGATTGTATCAATCTTTAATACTTTTACTACTTACCTTGTCTCTCTAGCTCTTCAATCTCTTTGAGTATTTTGTCGGCCTCAGAAGATAGCTCACTATAAAGTGCGATATTCCCATTTCTTTGGGCCTCAAGTGCCTCTACTAATTTTTTCTGGTACTTCTTTTCTAGCTTTTTCTTCTTACTTCCAAGGCCAAACATAATTATTCTCCTGTTAGGTAGTCATCACTGATATTCACAAGGCTAAATTTCAACTTAGCTTTAAGCTCATCTTCTTGATAAACCTCTGCTGAAAATTTAAAAAGATTATCCATCTTATCAATGAGTTTAACCTTTGCCTTTAAGTCACCTTGAGGCTTCACGATACTAAAATACTTAGCCCCTTGAACTTTATTTAAAACACCCAAGGCCCAGCCCTTGGTTTTATTAGAGTTATAATCTTTAACTGGTGAGTGATATTTTGTAATTAGAACTCCTGCACTTTGAGTGCAAAACTCCTGAATCATTGCCCCTGGAACGACTGGTGCATTTGGAAAGTGGCCCTTAACAAAGAATTCATCCCCAGAGAAGGTTTTTAATGACTCGATTTCATTCTCATTTGATTTCGTAACCTCAGAAACCATTAAGTATGGATCTCGATGATGTAGTAACTCTTGTATTTGTGTTTTATTCATTTCTTACTCCTTAATGGTATTTAGCGCAGACTGAAAGACAGAGACAATTCCTTGTCCTGGAAATGTATAGTCTCCAACAAAGTATATATTTTCGTTTTTCATTTTATTAGGAATTAAGCGAAGTAGAGAAAGTGCTGAATTATGAATCAGACCACCTACTTCTCCATTAGGCCTTTGTGTATAGTGCTTAAATGTTAATGGAGTGCCGACACTATCAAAGGCCACCTCATCAATTTCATGCTCTTTAAAGCATTTATTAAAAGCATCAAGAACGTCTGTTTTAAACTTCTCTTTTTTATTTTTATAAGCATCATCTCTTTGATCAAAACCATCGCAATCAACATGGGTAGACACTGTTACCATTTGCATACCTTCAGAGCGGTGCTGATCATCAGGATGTGAGAATGAAAAGAAGAGTGATCCATCTCGGTAATGAACTTGCTGATATAATTCAGTGATAGGTATTTTACTTGAGAAGCTAAAATAGGCCGTCATTGCACCCCAAATCTTTCCCTTGTCTTGCTTTAACTCTTTATCCATAAATAATGAATCAAAAACTTCTGGAGAAATATTTGAGATTAGCTTTGAGCATTTAATCTGCTCTTTATTTGTTGAGATAAGATACGCCCCGCCCTCTTTTTCAATTTTCTCACAAGTAGAGCGATATTTAATCTCACCACCAAATGACTGAATCTTACTCTCTAAGGATTTCACTAATCCCCACATTCCACCTTCAATAGCGTGGGTATCAAGCGGATAGAAGAAGCCAAGTATTCCCATAAATGCAGGACATGTCTTAGAAGTTTGTTGAGTACTAATGAGAAGTAGTTGATCTAAGACACGAATAAATCTCTTATTTTTTTTCATCTCTTTAGGAAGGTAATTATAAAAAGATGATGTGAAAAGCTTAGGGTGTTTAAGAAGTTTTCTTGTTGGATTCATAAAGAACTTCTTAATTGTTGAAGGACCAATATTTGGAAAGTCCTGTACATAATCAAGACTCTCCCAAAGAAGATCCTCTAGGGCCTGCCATTTTTTTAGCGTCTTTAAGCAATCAAGATTAAAGACTCTTATTAACTCATCGTTAAGTTCATCTAAACTAGCGTAGAAGTTAAATACTTCATCTTCTGTATTAACTTTTATCCCTGGATTGCAGTGATAAGTTTTTAAATCTAAATTTAGTTTTTTTAAGATCTTATTTACTGGGCGGCCATCGGCAAGGCCACTTAGTGTCGTTGCACCGACATCGTAATATCCTTGTTTTCGCTTAAAGTATCCTGCACAACCTCCTCCAGCATAGTGAGACTCCACAAGCAATACTCGCTCACCTTTTTGGGCCAATAAGGCAGCGGCGGCAAGCCCGCCCATACCAGCACCAAGAACGACAACATCATACTCTTTCATAAAGTTATTCCGTTTTCTTCATACCATATCACAAATCATTTAAAGCTTACTAAACGATTTCGCAAAGTCTTAACTGTATAGGTTAAAAAAAGGACGGCGGAAGCCTATACACATAGTCTTGATTAAGAACTTAAGACAACTTAAACTTATCCTTAGTTTCGTGGAGCTTAGAAATGCAAGAGTTAACACTTATTCACTTTTCCCTATGCTTACTCATGAGTGGTGTCATCTGGATGGTGCAAATTGTTCACTACCCCTCTTTCAAATTTATCGATGAAAAGAGCTTTCATTCATTTAGTGCATTTCATGTTAAGTCCATAAGCTTCATCGTATTGCCCCTTATGCTATGTGAATTAGCAACAGCAACACTTCTTACAATCAAGCAACCAGACATGGCCTTTATCATCAATCTCGTTCTTCTCATTTTTATCTGGATGATAACTTTCTTTATAAGCATGCCTCTTCATAAGAAGCTAGGAAGTAAAAGAGATGATCAAAGCATCGACAAACTCATTCTTTCAAATTGGGCCCGTACAGTTTTTTGGACAGCAAGAAGTATTCTGCTTTTTGTCATCATAATCTCTAAAATGGAGTAAAGGGAAAAAAGTAAAATGAAAAAGAAGTGGATGAAATATACTTTAATAGCAGCAGGCCTTTATAATATCCTATGGGGAGCTTGGGTGATCTTCTTTCCAACCATGGCCTTTGAGCTTTCAGGTGCAAAGATTCCAACCTACCCTCAAATTTGGCAATGTGTGGGAATGATCGTCGCAGTCTATGGCCTTGGCTATATCATTGCTGCAGCAAACCCTATAAGGCATTGGCCAATTATTCTAGTAGGCTTCCTTGGAAAGATCTTTGGTCCTATCGGTTTTATCCATTCAATCATGCAAGATGTATTTCCTCTAAAGTTTGGATGGAATATCATCTTTAATGATCTTATTTGGTGGGTGCCTTTCGGCTTAATCCTCTTAGAAGCTTGGAAATCAAATAAAAAGAGAACAAATGCCGAAAGACCAACAATCTGTTAATTAATATCTTTAGAAATTAAGTTAATAAGCGCAGTATTTTTCAAGTTTCTTTGATCGATAAATATATATCATCCAAGAAGCTGATATAAGAACACCTATGGCCAATTCATAAAAAATTGCATTCCAACCATTCTGATTTACATTGACTCCAAAGAAAGAGACCAAGACTATAGATAAGATTGGAAGAAATATTTTTGATAGTAGTATTAACTTAAAAGTAAAAATAAATTGTCTACGGCGTGTATATAATTGAAAAATAGAAAATAAACTTAAAATTATGATAATTGATGCAAATACGGGTTCAATTGCCCCATTAAGATATGCTCCTCTTAAAATAAATACTCTATAAACATTTACAATACTTTCAACAATTAAAAATAGAGCTCCAAGAAGAAGATAGAAAGTAATAAGTAACTTTACCCAACCTAGTTTAAAGTCATCTAATTCTTCTCTATTCTTTCTATTAACTTTCTCAATAATTCCAGTGTTCCACTTTCTAAGACTTAAGAACTTCCACGAAAGTAAATATATAACTGGTAACATCAAAGGATAGTGCATCGATGAATTTGCTGGTAAACGAAAGCTATCATTAGCAAAATAGACAATACCATAAGACAAAGACTTAAGAGAAAGTAATGATACAAGAAAGAGCATAAATGATTTATAAAAGAACTCATGTTTTTTATAGAGAAAGATAAAACTAAGGACGGCCAAAGAAAGTGGTATATAGCTAAACACAACTCGACTAAATTCAACGATATCGAAAGCGTTTAAAAGCGAGTAAGAATGTATGAATGTAAATAGAGTAAACTTTCCTATGGAGTAAGTAAGAAAGAAATAAATTAGAATCCTAAGATATTCAGAAAGCTCTCTTCTTAATTTAACGTTTTGCATTTTGTCCCCTATCTGTTTGATTTTATAGGAAACTTATCGTCATAAAAGCCCATTTCATAAACAAAATAAGTTAACATCAAAAAACAGTAGGATACAATAGTTACTTAAAGAAATGCTAAAGGATTTCTTATAGAGATTCTTCTTACGACTCTATTTCACCACAAGTAAGCATCTTCTTTCCGTAATATGGATTCTTAATAGAAGAACCTTTTTGAATCCAACGGGCCTTTGCCATTGGACATTTAACGATCTTTAGCTCGCTATTTTCAAGAGACTTTCCATTCTTGATATAGATTTCTGAAAGAAGTTTAAATGAGTCTCTTAGAGCACTAACACTTTCAATATTCTTCCCACAGTCATTATACTTATAGTCCTTAGCATAGTGGCCAAGTTCTTTCTCACACATTGTTTTCCAAGACTTTAAGGCATTACTAAGATTGCCTTCAACTAATGAACTCTGAAGCTTTAGATAATTTTGATACTCTAACTCATGACAAAAAACGTTAAAAGATAATATAAAAGCTATAAATAATTTCATGATTTCTCCTATGGAAACGTACGCTATCAACATACCCCCCTAGGGTATATCACGAAAAACACAAAATCAATAACTAAAGATTCGAGAAACCTTTTCGGGATGTGTTACTGAGAAAAGTAGGATATAGAGATCCACATTAACACTCTTGTGCCGGACACCTTAGCTCAACTTTATTTAACTCATCCATTTCATCTACATATAAAAGGCTTGTACACTTACCTAGGCCATTTGAAGCAATAAAAGCAACAGCTGAAATATTCTTAAAAAGTTTTCCTACATAAATATAAAAAGGACGTGATGAATAATCAGAGCCAGCATCAAAGTCGTAAAAATCAATACTATTTCGAGAAACTCTTAATCTATACTTGAATTGATCTAAATCTTTGTAAGAAATATCTGTCATATCTAAACGTAGATCCTTTGTTACAAACTTCTTTATCTTCACATCTTTATCTAGATGCTTCTTATTCGATAGCTCCACAAGATCAAGCATATCTTCAGTCCCCTCATCCCAAACAACTGAATTTAATTCTTTTTCTAAAAAGATATTTTCTTTCCCAAAATATGCAATATGAGGAGTTTCGCCTTTTTTAACAATCCCTTTTAAAGAAAAGCCAATATTTGAAATGATAAACTTCATTTCATGGAAAAATTGTATTTTCAACTTCCCTAATTCACTAACTCTATGTGAAGAAGTATGTCCATCATTTGTGTGATAAATAAAAAGAGAATCTTCTTTACTATCAATCCCATAACTTTTTAATACTTTACTTGTTAAGTCCTCTGATAATACATAAGGCTCATGTAATTTATCAGAGTTTAAGCCTTGCTCTTTCACTAGATAATTTACAATCTCATTTTCCAACTTTTTATCTATGACTTTTTCATCAAGCATCGTGAGAACAGCTTCACCAGTGTAGAAATTTGAAGTAATAAAAATTTCCTTAGGTACATTATTCTGAGCAGATAAGTTTAAAGACACAAAGGTAATAAAGATAAAAACAAATAACTTCAAAACATTACTCCTTTAGTGATTCTTTTCGTCTTATTATGACATAAAAATGAACAAAACCTCGAATTTGAGAATAAAAGAAGTTATCAGCTATAACTAATTGATAATAATCAGTAGGAATAAATTAACGATACTGATAAACCTAATTTTCAGACGCAATCTCACGATTTGATTTACACCAATCAACCTTCTTCTTTGTTCCACCATCATAAGCATAGGCAAGTCCATTTTTAAGAAGATAAAACGACAGAGATTGGCCATCAATTTTAACATCGGCCACCACACGAAAATACTTTCCTCTTTGCACATTCTCGAGATCAATACGCTTGGCGTTTTTTAAAAGACTTCTCACTATCTTCTTCGCATTGTAACCTTTTCTCTTCTCACACGTGTTTTTCGTTCGAATCTCTGGCGTATCGACTCCACTAACACGAATATTTATGCGACTCCCGATTAGTGGATGTACATTTGGAATATCAAATGTAACTGTGTCGGCATCATAATTCTTAACAAATTTTACACAACGAAAGTTACTGGCGTCGTGAGAACATTCTCTAGCAGCATGGGTAGATAATATTAATGAAAATGAAAAAAATAAAATTAGATATCTCATAAATCTCCTTTCGGTAAAAATGAGCTTTTTACTTAGAATTCAAAACCAATACCAATTTTGACTTCTTCTTCATTGAAATCTCTAAATTCATTTCTTTTGATATAAATATTCAAGTAAGCATTTTTATTACGTTTTCCATATTGAAACATAGTCATTCCCATATTGAAGTTATATGACTGAGCACTTCTTTGTGACGAAGAGATTTCATTATCATATTGATAATCACTATAATAATGAGACTTTTGTTCCTTTAAGAACCCATAACCTAAATTAGCGTATCCATTTTGGCTTTTATAGATGACAAGATTTACTCCAGATTCAGTACGTGTTGCATCTTCTGTTGTGCCATCATCATTCTCGTTAGATGTATATTCAATTTCACTGTAAAGCCAAAGATATGAAAATAGCTTATAATCTAAACGCAATGGGAGATGAGCAAACTCCCCCTTCCCCTCTCTAATTACAATTGGATTATAGTTAAAAATCCAATTTCCTTCTTCATACGGAGGAGTTTTATAAAGAGTAATCGACTTTTCGGGCATGAAACGATTAGGAACAAAGTTCAGCTTGCCTTCAAAAGAAACAAATTTTTCTTTTACTATTCTAAGTTTAGATTCTCTATCATAACGAATAAGTATAGGGGTCACTCCCCTGTATTCATCATCAATATAGACTCCTGCACCAGTTGGTTTCGAGCGTATCATCACTCGACTTTCTCTTGGTCGCATTTTCAAGTCTAAGTTCAAAACTTCTCCCTCACCAATAGAAACAGGATATAACAATGAGTAATAATCGGGGTGAGAAAGGATAATTTGATGTTCAAAGGAAGCTTTTAATTTTAAGTTACTATCTTCAATACTTTTCCCATTAACTTTAACAATCGCATTTCGCGGACTTACCTTTAAATTAATTCTCCCTGTCGCTTCTTTTAAAATAATATTTTGTGTTACCTTCCCCTGAATCAAAACATTTCGAGTTACTTGTTGATATCCTTTTTTATTTATGACAAGTAAGTACTTTCCATGCTCTAGAGATACACTACAATTAGTCGTCGCATATCTTTTAGAATTTCTTTCAAGACTGATAATTTCCACATTGGCATCAGTTGGAGATGTCGTTAACTTTAAAACACTTCGTAAGCTACTATCACCATATTGATTTAAATGCTCTTGCTTACGACTACGACGTTTTTTCTCTTTCTCAATGGATGACTTAGAATAACGTATCTGGCGATATACAATATAAGAGTCATCTTTGTTTTTAACTGCTTCTTTAAATGGAGTAAGACCTTCAATATTAATATTCTTATTTCTCAATACAGAACTTTCTTGAATTTGAGTTTCATCTAGATCTGATAAGATTGAGCTTGAGTATTCAAGATTAACTCCATAGTTATGAATAACGGCCTCATTAAGAGCATTGTAATAAGCTTCACGGTACGCCTCATTTAGTTTCTTCTTCCCTTCTGATATTCCAACATAATATTGAAAATCTTTATCTTCACTATAAACTTTGGAAGTCCAATCACCACTGGCTAGCAGTGATGACTGGAGGATGAAAAAAACATAAAGCCATTTGATTTTCATGACCTACTCCTGGCCAAGTTTAGTGATCTGTCCTTGAAGATGATTATCAACAGCGGCCTTAAATTCTTTAGAAAGTCCTTTCTCATGATTTAAGGCATACTTCATAGCTTTTTTTAGCTTCGACTCTTTAAGCGATATAAGACTATAGATTTTTAGAACATACTTAGGTGCGCCATCTTCATCAAAAGTCTTCACTTTTTCCCAGTAACGTTCTTCTTGATATATTCCTGAGCTAATATGCTTTGAGAATTCATTACCATAAAACCTGGCAAGTTCTCCTGAGTTCGTGACACCTTCCTCCGCATTTTGGAAGATAAAGCTCATCTCATTAACTATAGTTCTTGAAATTTCATGTCGGGCATTATTGTCGGCAACTCTAGCAAGTGTAGAAACTTTGGCATTAATAGATGCTTCGGCTACACCAACACTATATACCTTTCCTTCTTTTTTAAACATAGGCTTTGTGATGTCGGCCCATTTTGGCTTAGTCTCATAATTTGAACTGTGAGAAATAATTCTCTCTGTAAATGATGAACAAGACCAGATGATAAATAATGAAAATAAAATAATATAGTTTCTCATAACTTCCTCCTGTAGATACATCATATAAACACGCAGTCTTATATTTTGAGACTTTAACAATCAAACAAACGAATATAAGATACTAATATTATTGATGTATTTAATATTTCCCTAATAACTGACCCCTATAATCCGATAAGTAACTCATGGGATCTACTACACAAAAATTCTTTAATGTTATTGAAGCGATACTTAGTCATAACAAGGGTCAAGTCAGTGAAGAAGAGCTTAAATCCCTATTAGGAAATCCTCCAAGATCAACTTGGTTTAAGCAGAAGAAAGAGCTTATTAATGAAAATTATGGGTTAATTGATGAGTTTAAATCTCCCGATGGCCAGTCCTATTTCACCCTTAAACCATTTAATAATCAGTATAATTATTTAGAGAAGAGAGAGCTCTATATTATGGAAGCCTATAAACACTTAGGTTTCCTTCTTGATGCAAACTTTGATGCTATCAAATTTCATAGTTCCCAAACAGTTTCAACAAAAGACATAAATGAACTGTCTCGCAAGTTCTTCTACCTTTCTAAAAATCATGCAAAAACATCTACTAAGGAACAAAAAGAAATATATGAGAACTTAACAACATCTCTTTTACAGAATAAAGAAGTCTATTTACACTATCCATCTTCAAATGACTTAACAGGTGAAAACCTAAGAAGAATTAGACCTCTAACAATCTGCTACCATCTTGATGATCTCTACCTACTTGCCTATGAAGAGAAGATAGAGAACGGAGACGCTAAATGGGTTGATCGTAATTTTAAACTCAGTAGAATAAAGTCTTTAGAACTTTCAAATAACACATTTAAATATCCAAGTATAAACAAGTGGAATCCGACTAAAGAGTATGAATATGCAAGTGGACTATATAAAGGAGAAATAAAGACCGCTACAGCAAATGTCTATGGAGTATTAAGAAAGTTATTAGAGGAAAAAGACATCATTAATTCTTCTCTAGTTAGTAAATATAAGGACTATGACACTTATGAGTTTAAATATTCTGACGAAACAGAATTCCTAGGAAAGTTCATGACTTGGGCCGATTCATTTGAAATTCTTGCACCGGTTTCTTTGAAAGATCACTTTATACAAAAGTTAGAGGCTGCCATATCTCTAAACCGCTCTAAGAAGCTGAAGAAAGCTGCTTAACAAGCTTTTTAGCAACTCGTCTTGATACTTTACTCGGTTTACAATTACTCTTCCCCTTATGTTGGATAACTTCAAAATCTGACTTATAAAATTCTTTTCTTATTTCAACGGTTGATCTCTCCCCCATTACTTTTAGAGACAATATTCGCGATTGTCCTGTTTCGATTCGATGGTCATAACCATGAGTTCCTACACAATGACCTAATTCTTTCGTCTCTTGTTCAAGGTCAAATTGAGTTAAAAGCTCTCTTACTTCGATCTTGTCATAAGTTTCAACTGCCGATAAGTCTAGCGGAGAATTTAGCTGACGATAACGTCCTTTAAACTCCTCTGACTGAATGAGTGATGCTAATACATTATACATCAAATAGGGATTTATACGTTGAGAAGGATATTGTTCACATACATGCTTTAATGTAACAAAGAAAACATCCCCGTACATCTTTATCTGTTTCTTAAAGACAAAGAGATCATTAATTAAATCATGAAATGAAACATCGTTTCGATATAAATAACTTGAGAACTCATACCGATTCAAATATAAACTCACAAAATTTAGCCTATCTTTTGAAATTGAGTGAGTTAGACTTTCTTGAAAGCTATCTACACTATAATTAGATTTTTCAACAAGAAATGAAAAAATATCAGGATATGACAATAGCTGGGCCATCCTATTAATTAGTGCCTTTGGTTTTGATTTATAGATTTGCATACAAAAATGCATAAGTCTTTTATCCTCCTTAATTAAAGGGTGAATTTGTCCTAATGGCATGGCCGCATTAACTTCACAAATAAGCTCATTGTAACCAATTATCCGCTCCTCACTGCTTACAATCATACCCATAAAGCATGAACCGTGAGCTCCTTCAAATGAGGCCATATAGGCCAAGGAATTTATCTCATGCATTACATTCACATAACAACTTGCATCCTTCATTTTGGCAACTTTTAATATATTAACTAAAGACTTATCTATATGTTCCTTCTTTTGCGGAGTTGCATACACTTGTCTCTTCTTTTCAAAGTCTGAGAATTCTGTTGTTGAAAAAAATTCATGATTAAATATATTGTAAGCTATCTGATGAGAGTTTAACGTAGCATTTTTTATAATCTCTTCAATTGGACTTCCCGTAGTAGAGAATGGTTTTATAATCATCCCCTTATAATGATAAGGCCTTAGGAATACAGTTTCACCGCATCTTGGATGAAGATCTTTCCTGCAATAATGCTTATAAATTGTTAAAGTCTTTGGTAGAACCAGCTCCCTCTTTAAATAACCTTGATAGATAGTTAAAAGATCCTCACCTGTCACATAGAAAGTAGAATTAGGGCTTTTCAAACGTAATCTCTGAATATCAAATTGTCCTGAAAAAATGCGACGTAATAGCTTCTCAAATGTAAGCGACTCTGATTGTAACGTATTCTTAACTTGAATAAGTTGCCTATGATCTAATAATAGTCCCATATTAATCTCCCTCAACATAATTCTACAAACCAATCGTCTAAGATAATGAGACTTTTCATTTTTTTTATTATTTTGAATAATCTTCACTATAGAATCATGTATAATGAAGCCTAGGAGAAATAAATGAATAGAAAAAAAAGAGAAACCTTTGGTCCTAACTACAAATGGAATGAAGAATCAAATTTCTTGGCTTTTTGTTGTTATAAAATTGATGAATCAATTGAAAACAGGGCACTAATTGCAGAGAAGCTTGGGATAAAACTAAGCTCCTTTGACAACAGAATGCAACATTTCAACTCACTGTCTAAAAACTCTAAAGATACTTCTTCTAAACCCTCACAACAAGTTAAAGATATTTTCCAAAAAAATAACAATATAACGGTAGATGAATGTATTAATACAATTCAAGAATTCATCGGAAAAGAAAACTATGATGAAGTTAACCTTTCAAACATAGACTATGAGAAAGAAGAAATTAATGAAGTAAATCAACTACAAGAAACGTATTTAAATTACTGGCGACTGCAAATAGATTATCAACAATACGACATGAGCAGACTTCCCTGGAATGACTTTGTGAAAATCGTCAGTACTATGAATATAAAATCACGTGGTATGAAAATTGAAAAGCGTATCATTAAAAATAATGACTTTATTAAATCTGTCATGAATGAAGAGGGTGACTTTTGGCTAGACACCGAAAGAGAAAATGGAGTTGAACTGAAGACCTCTTTTATCACACCTCTAAAAGGTTCCAGTGTATCCTTAACAGGCCTGAGGCTTTGGGAAAAGAAAGTTAAATTTTACCTTCTTATCGTTGTTGATATTAGTAATCCGCAAAATGAGCCAATTACTTATAAGATGTGGGTCCCAAAAGAAGAATTGATAAAGCTAGACGAGGAAGGAAGATTAAGAATCCCTGGAATGAAGAAGTCGATAGCAGCAAAGAACCTTAATGTTGCTCGTGGGCTAAATATAAAGAAAGAACATCTTAACCAATGGCAAGAGAAATACAAAGTGCCACAGGGCTTCAAATTATAAGATGTTAATTAAGCAGCACTCTTATTTTTACTCATTTCAATACAACTTTTAAAAAGCTTTTGTCGTATTGATTCAACAATTTTCTTCTCACGAATCAATAGAGAAGCCTCAACAGAAGTTGAGCCAGTATTACTTAACCAATTAAATGAACCTATAACAACTGTTTTATCATCGACAAGAATACATTTCATATGAAACTCATGATGAACCTCGTAAGTTTTTAAATTTGGATATTGACCTTTTAACATTTCAATATGTCCAATAGCGTGAGGATTTGATGCATTATCATTCTTCTTATAACCATAGAGTAGGTTAACCTTAACCCCTTCATTTAATTTCTTTTGTAAAAGACGGTCTATTTGATTCAAGGCTCCAGTTCTAATCCAACCACTTGCAATGAATATTTCATCTTTTGCGTTATTAAGCATTTCTCTTAAACATCGAGGATGCTCTTGATTAAGAATAGTATCAAAGTATAGTTCCTCTTTGTCTGCAACTAGATTTTCAATCTCTTTATATGAATTATCAATTGCATTCTTCACAACTACACTGTGTGAAAAACTGTCTCTCAAGTTAAGAGCGCTAAACAAGCTTTGCTTTAATTCATTATCCAAATGAAAAGCCTCCACTAGCTTTGACTCATTCATGTATATTTCTGAAAGTTCCATAGTCAAATCGGTCTGAGAATTTGAAAATTGATAATGGTATTTAACACCTTCTTTATAATCGAGATTGAACTTTATGGGGTAAGTAACATAAGTGGGCTTTTCAATTATTTCAAAGTCTACAATCATCTCATTCTGTTTTTCATAAGGGATATCTTCACACTGATTAAAAAAATCGTTTAAATGCACAATATTTAAGCGGTCATTAACGACACTTTCATCGTAGTAATTAACTGGACGAGCAAGTGATTCGTAACGATTCTTTCTCGAAAGAGACTTCGGTGAATATATCTTCCCTGTTGCCGGATCAAAGACAACTTCAACATCAATATAGCGAGCACAAAGCATTCGATCATGAGAAAGTGCATCTTTAGCATATTCTGTTGGGACAAGAATCTTCCCGTCGTAGTCGATATAATTATTAAATAAATATTCATCAACAAGATAAGATGCGAAATCATTATTAAATGGTAGTACTTCCACAAGTTGTGACTTCGTATAATTAACTCTCTCGACAAAACTAAAGATAAGACGTTCTGTAGCAGAAAGTTTTTCATAACTTTGTAACTCAATAGAAACCTTCACTGTAAGCATCGGGTGACCAAAAACAAACTTCACTACGCCACCGCCTTCAGCTTTTCGGCCAATATTTGAAAAACTTTCTCAAATCCAGGGGACTTAATGAGAGTATTTTTATCACCGACTATTACAAGCCCCTCTTTAGCTCTTGAAAGCGCCACGTTAACTCTTCTAATATCTTTCATATGACCAGGGTTCCCATTTGTTCGCACAGTTGAAAGTATAATAATATCTTTCTCCTTACCTTGAAAGGAGTCGACAGTACCGACTTCAACATTATGAAAGCTTTCAAAGCTTTTTGAGAGAATTTCTTTTTGTGCTCGATACATTGAAATTATACCAATTGTGAAATCCTGCCCGTCTAATTTCGAAATATACTGCTTTACAACTTGTTCTATTTGAAAAACTTCAGCATGGTTAACATAGCTATTCTTGTATTTTTCCTCAGCAGAATTATTTGGAATTATTAAGATACGATCTATATCAAATCGACATTTATGCTTACCATTTACCAGCAGATCATTATAAAATGCTTTTCCAACAAGGGCAGAAATTTCTAGAGGCATTCTATATTGAGTATTTAACATTACTTTATTTTCTTCTGGAACATTTTGATAGAGATATTCAAACATTGTTTTTTCTACAATTGTCTTCTCAACCCCATGAAACTCTTGGATCATCTCCTTTTCTATATAAGGACCTAATTGTTTATGATCACCAACTAGAATAATTCTTTTTCCCTTTAAAAGAGGTATAAATAGTTCAGTAGGCAAAGACTTTGATGCTTCATCTAGTATCACAGTGTCGAATTCAGGAAAGTCATCTTCGAAGTTTCTACTTGCCGTCTGACTACAAGTTGTCATAACTACATTTGCCTTTGACTTTATATAGTTTTCAAAAATCTCATCATCTCGTGAATTAAACGTATTTTCCTTAATATAATTCTCAATGATATCTCGACATTTACCGAGCTTGGCGTTTTGAGTTGATTCAATTACTTCTTTCTTCAAATCATTAATAGTATCCAAACTAAGATCTTTTAAAGTTGATTCATTAAAAAAACCTTTTATATTTTCATAGCACATTTTGAAATCAGAATTGATCTCTTTTAAGTGAGATTTTTTCTCAGTAAGTATAGCTCTATTATTTTTCAAGCTCTCTTCAACAAAAGACTTCTTTGAAGATAAAGTCTCTACTTTACTAATTACTTCAGCAATATCATTAGCATTGAAGCTTAAAGTTTCTTCCGATAGTTCATACATAGACTCATATAATGACTTAAGCCTATTTATTAAAAGTAGATCAATATAACTTGCACCATTTGAAATCTTAAACAAACGGTCCTTAAGTTTTGTTACTCTCTCATTTATATCGGTTAATTCATTTTCAAGGTCAGGGATCTTTAATTTTAATTCCTTAGCTTTTGCAATATTTTGATGAATATCATTTAAACGCCTATTAATGTCACTTGGAGTATCTGAAGTGATAACATCAAAGATTTCACCAAAAAAACCGCGACTTGCTTTTGCTTTCGCTCTTCTTCTGAGTTCATCGATTTCACTTTCGCCGGCCATAAGCCTCGAGATATCATTCTTCATCTCAATAATATCTTCATTTATCTTATCTGACTTTAGTTTTAGGGTCTGACTTTCATCTGTCTTTCTATATAGATCTTCTAAGTAATCCTTTTTGATTCTAGTCTTTTTAAAAAGCTCAAAGATATCCTTCCATTCGTTTGTAACTGTAAGACCAGAGATATCGTCCCACTTTGGTTGAAGAGATGATAGTTCATCTTGGAGTAATTCATATTCACGATTTAAATTAATCAACGTCTTCTCAGTTTTATTTACATTGTTTTGAGCAGTGACAAAATCTTTTCTTAAATAATAAAAAGTCTCTAAATTGTTAATATCATCTTCTGTATATTGACTTGGTGAAAAGTCCTTAATCGAATCAATTAGCTCCTTTGAGCGTACCCTTGAATCCTTCCTAATTTCTTCAGTTAGACAATTAAGATGTTTTGACAAAGCAGCTTCACTTTCTATTTTAGACGAATGTCCATATCGTAGAATATTCAGCTCACTATTTCGTGAAATTTCACCTATCTTATCGATAACGTTATCAACTGCCAGATTGGCCTGTGAAGTAACAAGAACCTTTTCACCTCTAGCAACTAATTGCTGAGTAAGTTCTGAAATAATTGTCGTTTTACCTGTCCCAGGTGGCCCTTGAATAATATAAAAGTCATCTTGAGAAATGGCAGACTCAACAACTTTTTGACTTGACTCTGAAAGACGACTATACCATTTATTAATACTTTCTATATTTAGACTGGAAGTAATAAACTGTGGTTTAACTAGCAAGTTCTTAAGCTCTTTATTTACTGTATCGCCTCTTAGAAGCCTATTTACAGCATTCTTCTTTCTTACAAATTGTATTTTTTTTCCAGTGATATCTAAATTTAGACTTTGTCCTACTTTGACCTCAAGCTCTCCATGGCCATCATATCCAATTTCGACAGTCTTATTGCCAAGGAGTCTTACAATCTGAATACGAGTCGAATTCTTGTGATCTTCCCCTATCCCCTTAAGGATATAATCTTCATCTAAATACTTTTTTAAACTCGAGATTTCACCTTCAATATCGACGATAGCGCGTTTACTTCCTTTTGAAAGTACGTTGCTAATAGTTAGTTTAAGAGCGTCACCTTCTTGTTTCTTTAATATCTTTTCTTCAATATCGATTAACTTTTGCCAAGTAGAAACAATATGTCCCTCAGTTATCTCATCATTTTCACAAATATTATCACTAATCTCTTTATAGATTTTATTAAAGAGTATCTCGTTATCATTTATCTTTGAGCGTTGATCTACAATTTCAATATTAGACAGGGTTAAAATCTTTTTTGCATTAACTGGAATAGCAAACTCAGTTAATCCACGATGAATTCTAATAGAATAGTTGTTAGATGAGATTTTAAAAAATAGCCACAATTCTATCTCTTCTAAGAAAAAAGAGAAGTTGTCTTCAACCTCTCCATTAAACGTGTCCGTACCAAGGTGATAGATTTCAATTTTAGATAAATTTAAAAAATGATCTCTGATACTTGGGATGTCTTCATACACCCCTTTATGACTCATATTTTGAATTAAATTTTTAGAAAATATGACCTTTAACTTCACAACTTAAATTCCCTCGCCGATTATAAACTCTTCGGAAATTATTTAGTGAAGCTTTAACTTTCATCAAAATTTCAATAACTTAGCAAGGTCAACTGTAAGGATACGATAGATCTTATTATATATAAACCTCTTAGGTGACCTAAGCCAGCCCCAACCTCTTGGCATTTTAATACCTAGGCCATGAACTGCCTTTCTTCTTATAGATGTACGTGCTGAAAATCTCTTATTTATTGAAAACTTTCTTATTCCAAACTTCATAATTCCTCCATTTCTTAAATAATAAAAAATAGAAGTCTCAAAATCTTAGATTTATCAAAATAATTACAAGTTTAAACATTTCACCAACTCCTAGCGAGTGGCCAAAATCACATACTCTTTCTTATGCGCAGGAACCTGGCGACTAATGATATTATTAAATCCCCAATCGTAAAACTGATCTTCGAACTCTTCGATATTTTCAATATACTCCATCTTTACAACCTGAACTGTAAAAATGATTCCCTTAAGTGTGCGATTATACTTCTTAGCAAGCCTTAAGACCTCTTTAATAGATTGTTTTGGATTTATATTTATATCGGCATGAATCCAACGCACCTCTTCCGGTAAATCTTCATGAGAGAGATCTTGTACAGACCTTTTCATATGAGTAAAATTCTTGTGCTTACCTGCTACTGGACTCACTTCAGCGGGATCAATCCCCACAACCTTACAACCATTATCCAAAAGATATTGGGCCGCTCCACCTGGAGCACAACCAAAATCAAGCCAGCGATCACCTTTAAATAATTTCACAGCATATAACTTAACGATTTGAGCAAGTTTTAAATGGCCCTTTGAAATAGCATCCTTAGGCGTCTCTATCTCAACAATTGAATTTGGATAGCGCGTACATCCGTTGGCCACACTATGGGCCCCAAACCATATTTCATTTGGTCCTAAGCTAATTAAATCGATGACAATCTTACCTTCGGCGCTATACTCATTCACCTCACGGCCAAAAGTCTTAGCTGCATCAAAATCAGTTTCACAACCAATTTCAAAGCTATGAATCATATAGTTTTCACTATCAAGTCCGGATGCCTTCACATCTTGCGCGATAGTCTCAGGCGTCGACTTCCCAAAGAAGATTCCACTACGAGTAGCAAACGTTAGCTGCAGCTGAGAAATTGTTTTTAGGTCATACTCAATACCTGTATTTTTAAATGTCACAAAGCCTTTCTTTGAAAAGCTAAAGACTAACTCAGGATAAAATATCTTTATTTCTTCTTTTAAAAGTATTTCATTTCCAGGATTGGTACATACGAAGATAAATTGTGGCTTGCTCATTGAGTTCCTTAAATATGATTTTTTCAATCATAGCATATATCTAAAGAAAGCCTTATCTAACTTATTGAATTTTTTGATAGTCTAAAATGTATACAGTTCATGTAAAAAAGTAAAAAACTCCTCACTGTGGCCCCTTCAATACCTTATTGCGATATAAAGGAGTTATGTATATACGTCTCGTCCTACTTATAGCATCTTTTCTATCTTGTGCTGCCTATGCCACCCCTGGAATTATAGGTAAGGACAATAGGATCCGTATTCGTAAAAACTCTACGACATACAAAGAAGTCGGCAAGAGTGCTGGACTATTAAAAGTCTCGTTTTCTCGTCAAAGCTATAGTGGTTATAGTGCATGCTCTGGAACATTAATTAGTCAAAATCTTGTATTAACTGCTGCTCACTGTGTTCTTAATCATGGAAAAGAAGCCGTTAAAGCAAGATTTTATTTAGGAAGAACAAAGAAAAGGCGCTGGTACACGAGAATATTTGTGGATGAAAGTAAGTATGCCTATGAGATTGACCAAGTTTGGATAAAAGAAGGATATAGAGACTATAACCCGCTCACTAATCAAGCAATTTCAAGGGACTTAGCAATTGTCCGCTTGAATAGAAATGCTGATGAACGCTTCAGTTGGCTCCCCATAGCTGTGACTCCTCAATATAGTGGAGATAGAAATATAACAACACTTGGGTATAAAGATGAAACCATACTTCTTGCATCAATTGGTTGTAAGACATTTCATGTAGTCAAAAATATTCTTGGAAGTCTTTGTGATATTCGTCCAGGACAAAGTGGTGGTCCCGTCATATTTTCAGATAGCGATAAAGGTAATTATTATTCTTACTACCCTGTAGATGAAAGACAAGGCCAATATATATCAGGTGTTATCTCTGGTATCGCAAAAAAGCGCAATCTCTTTAGCGCAATTGATCAAGCAAGCTTTGAAGGTATTTCTCAATTTATCAAAGATAAGGGAGAAGGCAGCTATATTCAGGGCTTTGAACAGCTTTGGCCTTAATTACGAGAATAATGCCAAAAGTAAGAAGACTATACTCCATAAAGCCCCTATCCTGAATGGTTGTAATTTGTAAAAAACCTTAACTGACTTCTTGAATAAAGTCCCAATAACTATCGCGGATATAATCCCTTAGCCATTTATGAGAAGAAGAGTTTTGGCGGCTCTTGTGCCAAACCATCTGATGCTTAAATGGACTCACTTCAAAAGGGACATCATATAGCTTGAGATCAAAATACTTTGCCACAGTTTTCCCATATGCAAGAGGAACCATCGATAACATATTTCTCTTTTCTACTAGCCTTGGAATTGAATTAAGGTATGAAGTCTTAACCAATATATTTCGGCTTTCGCCAATACTACTGAGGTAATTATCAATATCACTACCAGGCTTCTCTGTTGGAGTATAGAGAACATGGCTAGCCTTTAAATACTGCTTCAGCGAGATCTTCTTTTTATATTGAGAATTGGATTTACTCGCAATAATACAAAAGTCGTGGGTACCAAGAGTCTCGACACTAAAATTATTAATTTCTTCAAGGTTTCCAGCAAAACTTAAATCAATCTCACCTCTTATCATTCGATCCAAAAAATCTTCAAGAACAATCCCTTTCATCGTAACCTTAAGCTTAGGCGCGCTCTCTACTAATGACTCCATCAACTTAGGAACCCACATAAATGAATCAAAAGCTGTCCCAGAAACCCTAAACTCCTTGCTAGAATTATGAGAATCCCACCCCTCTTGCTCAAAGAGATTACTCTCAAGCTCATTTAAATAAGTTTCCAGAAATGAGCCAAGTTGAATGGCCTTATCAGTTGGAATAAAAGTTCGAGCTGTTCTAATAAAAAGCTCATCATTAAGACTATCACGTAAACGACTAAGGGCATGGCTGACAGCAGGCTGAGATAGGCCAAGATTTGTTGCCGTCTGACTTACACTTAACGTATTAAATAAGTCTTTAAAGATAACTAATAAATTGAGATCAAAATTTCTAATATTCATATGATTAATACCTACAATTACAAACATTCATTTTATTTATATACTTACCAATTGTAAAATACAGTAAATTTCAATGGAGAATCATATGAAAGTATTAATTATTAACGCACATCCAGACCTAGAAAGCTTTACGACAAGTATCTCTAATAAAATCTATGAGACTCACCTTGCTAAAGGCCACGATGTAACTCTATTAAACCTTGCATCGATAGACTTTGATTTAAGCTTTAAGGGATATTATGATCGAGAGAAAATCGACACCCTTGAAGCAGACCTTGAATCCGCTCAAAAGCAAATCAAGAAAAGTGATCATATTATCATCACCACTCCCATCTGGTGGTCAACATATCCTGCAATCCTAAAGGGCTTCTTTGATAGAACGCTTCTTCCTGGCTTTGCCTTCAAATTCCACAAAGGAAAAATGGTTCAAGAAAAGCTTCTCACAGGTAAAACAGCAGAGCTTGTCTTATTAAGTGATGCGCCGGTCTGGTACAGACGCTACTTACTAAAAGACCCGGCTGCAACAATTCTTAAACGAGACATACTCGGCTTCTGCGGCATTAAAGTTAAAAAGGTACATCGTATCGGAAGTGTCGGTAGTCTCGACGCAGAAGCTCGCGAAAGGGTAATTAAGACTTTTTAGTTAGTGTGGAACTTTTGGGTGTTTTTCGATTTAAATTAAATGCCCTGTTTTTACAAAGATTATCGTTTCCTTCTCAACCCAAGGGTGGTGATTGGAGAGATGGCAACTTCTAAGCCAAGTTCCTTTTGGGTAAACGCCATGTTCATCTCGAAATTCACCACTTAAGACAAATATCTCCTCTCCTCCAAAGTGGGTATGGGAAATAAATCTCTCACCCTGTGGCCATTTAACCAAAGCGACACTTTCAGTTCCAAATCGGTGAAGAGGCATCACTTCTAAATTTCCGTGACCTGGATGCCATTTTGTTGTTTTAGTATCCACTACGATTCTTTTCTTATCTTCTGAAGAAAATTGATTCAACTTTACAAATATAATACAGCCTTCACGACTAAAAGGTGAATGAGATGATCCAGGAGGGTTTCGAATATAAGTACCGGCCGGATAATCACCATGTTCGTCAGAAAACACCCCTTCTAAAACAAAGATCTCTTCCCCTAGCGGATGTGAATGTTCACTGAATTTTGAATTCGGTAAATATTGTACGACTGAGGTGGTATGGCCAGATTCTTTAGCTTCTCTTTCTAAAGGTTTTCTTAATACATTTGGTGAAGGAGATTTTACCCAATCCATCTCGGAAGTATTAATAGCTAAGTTTTTTGAAAAGTCTAAATTATAATTTTCTTTCATATAAAAGTTCCTGCATACTTTTCGATATGCGTCCCAGCTTTATCAATCAAGGATTTCCTTAACTCGTCCAACATCACCACTTTCAAGACGAACCTTAATCCCATGTGGATGATAATCTGATTTTGTCAGGATATCTTTTACAATACCTTCTGTTAACTCACCTGTGCGCTGATCTTTCTTTAAGACGATTTGAACTCGCTCGCCTATTTCAATGTGGTCTCTTACATTTCCTTCCATGGTTTATTTATACCCTATATTAGACTATACGCAAATTCCTTAACTTTCTTCCAATCAGTGTATTCATAATCACGGCCAAAGTCTGTTCCTTCACCGGCCCTCTTGGCAATCATTCTCATAATCCATTTCATCGGCCATGAATACTTGGAATACTTTAGTGCCCCGGCCACCATTTCAATCCGATTAAACTTTGTTATAAGTTGCTTGTCGACTCTCTTGCGGGCATCGTTTAACCACTCTTTTCTTAACACAGGATCTTTTGTCGCCGCACTTAATAGAACGAGAAAGAAGGCATTCGGCTTTGATTCGATTTGTTCCTTGTGATCATTGATAAAGCTAACCAACTCTTTTTCGATCCCACCAATATGCATGGAGCCACCAAAGACTAATAAGTCAAAATCCTCTAAATTCACATTCCCTATTGTCCTTGCATCATGAAGAGAGGTTTCGAGCTTAGCTTCAATAAAGTGATCACGAATTTTATGTGCAACTTTTTCGGTTTGACCTTCGCGTGTTGCATAGATGATGAGTGCTTTTTTCATGGTAATACGATTTTAAACGATTGGTACTAGGATAAAAACTTAATTTATTAATAGGTTCTAGCCAAAGTGTTCCAGCAGACTTTTACGTAAACACTGCGCAACAAGCTCAGAGTTCGATCTCTTCAAAATGGCTGATCTGATCTTCTTTTAAGAAAGTTACAATAACTAGAGTCTCCGGATCACATAAGGCAAAGAACTCAATGCCTTCATAGGTTCCATGATAACAGCTAAGATATGAGTCCTCTTCTCCACGCTTAATTCGACCAATATATTGCGTATCATCTAACTCATGCCTTAGCATATTTTGAATGTACCTTAACTCCTCAACCGTAATCTCACGGCCATAGCGAGAAAAGAAACGAGCTTGTGCATGTTTTGTTGTTTTATCAATATCCATAATTTAAACATTCTTTTCAATCTGTACGATTTCTTTCATAAAACTATTAATCAACAAAATAATGAAGAAATATATGAAGAAGAGGATGCTATTAATATTTTCATTTTTGAATATGAATTGAAGAGAGATATAACATATAGAAAGAATAAAGAAATATCCCCACTTCTTTTTTGAATGTACAATTTTAAAGATATACTCTTGCCCACAGTTCTCACAATTAAATTCAATCTTATTTAAGAAATAAGGCAGTTTCATCTCTTGTTTGCAATTTGAGCATACTTTTTTATTTTTCATTATAAGTCATACCTAATCTTTTTCATTTGATAATTGATAGCAAGTAGTACAAATATCAATTAAGAGAAAAGCGATCCCCAGCCCACCAAGCGTGTAGTACTCAAACCAAAAAACAGTGGCAACTACAATCAATGTAAATCCTATTCTCTTTTTCATAAATAATTAAAAGCTCCGAGCAAACCTAAATCGTGGATAATTTTTCGTTCTTTAAGCTTTAATCATCCAAATTTATTCTTTATCGAGCAATCCAAGAACGTGACAGCCAACCTTCTGGAACTTTCACCTCTATAGATAAGACTTCATAAATACCCTGATACCTATTTTTACAAAATGCTTGAGTTGATGCTTTTTCATTGCGTTTCTTGTTTATAAGAAATTAATTTTTCTCACTAATCTACCCTTCGGGCCGGAGCTAATTTTAAGATAAACTCAGGAATCAAACTCTTAACTCGCTCATCAACTTTCTCTTTATTCTTTTGATACTTTATTCCAACAAAAATAATCGCTAAGCCAATAATACTCACACCAATTGGAAAAGAAATAAAGTTGGCAAAGATCTTAAGTGTAAGATGACCAAGATATCCAAAACTTCCAATCCCACCACATATAATGAAGATCTTTCTGTTAAATAAGACTGATATAAAGATAAATAAGACATTAATGACAAAATAAACAAACTTACTAAGTTCGCTATCACTATTTGAATAACTAAGTCCGCCCCAAAAAGCGAACATTCCAAAGAGATAACCCCAGAATGCAAAGTCTTTCTTTGTTCTTTTATCAATTAAATACGAAAGAACTAAAACACAGGCACCAAAGATAATTGAAACAAGCTTTCTTTCATCCATTGTAAATTCATTCTTACCAAATAACAGAGGAGTTAAATCCATCGACATATACCACAATGAAAAGAATATTGGCGCAGTAAGAAATGGAAAACGAATAAAACGAAGCATAATGCCAGCGAATACGATGGTGGCTATCTCCAGATAAAGCCAGGATTGTTTAACCCAGATATGATAATCGTTATAAGCGGAACTGCTTCCTTCCGGCCACATACCTTGAAGCTTAATGAAGCCGTATGTTGTAAGAGGAACCATACAAACAGCTGCTGTGACTAAGAGCCCTCCTGCAACCTCTAACTTCTTTTTATGATATAAAAAGTAGCCAGTTCCTGCAAAAAAGATTGTATAAGAAAGGCCATACTTAAATATAACTCGACTTCCTAATAATTCCCATGCCTGATTCATTCTCCATCCCATACCAAAAATAATGAGAAGGGCCCCGAAATAATATATGACATTAGTTAAATTAAACTTTGAATTTACTTTAGTTGTATTGGTAAATGAGTCCCACAATGCATCGACTTGCTCATCTTTTAAGATTCCGCTTTCAACGGCATTATGAAGATCCTCTTTTGTAATCTTCACCATTCTTACTGATCCCCACCAAAGATCATTAAAGCACCACCAACGGCCGCTGCACCCTTTTTCAAAATGCCAAAACCAAAGCCTTTCGGCTCAGGTCTCACAGTAGTAGCAAGTCCATTATTAAAGCAGTACTTATTATTAATCTTTGACTTAACACCAATTCTTCCAATTTTCTTTTGCAAGAATGTTTTTGAAGCACCATTAGGATACTGAATTTGATCCCAGTACTTCACTAATGGCATAAGTTGATACATATCGAGCTGATATTCCTTATGATAGTAGCTTAGCTCACGATAGAAACACCTCATGGTCTTTACGGACTTTGCATTCGTCTCTAGCTCATCACTAGTATAGAGATCTTCAATTGCAGGAATTACTTTATTTAAGCCCGTTCTAATAATCTTCTTAGCATCATCCCCAATCTCCATCTTTTCTGAAACACTTAATAATTCTTTAAGTGGAGCTTCTGAGTAATCGGCTAGACCGTTACCATCTTTATCGATAAAAATTTCTTTTGAGAGTAGCTTTGAATCAACGTATTCCTTATATTGTCCGTATCCTATGGCCCCGGCAACAATAATTAATATACACGCACCAAATACAATTAAAATATTCTTCGTATTCATCCAAAATCCTCTTTTACTTTTGAGTAACTACTTCTCGTCATATTATGTCATAAAGATGAACAAAATCAGGAACTTATGAATAAAACAAGGGATCAGCGATAACTAATTGAAATTAGATTTTACGATTTCTACAGTTACTGAAAGAACGATACCTTTGTCCTGCATTTAATAGAATACGTCCTCGATCCAAGGTTTCAAACATAACAGGAAGTGCTTCTAAATACCCATCTGAGTTATAATACCCAATAACGAAATGAAGATGTGCTCCAGAAACATAGCCTGTCTCTCCTGAATAACCTATACTCTGACCAGTCTTAACGTTATCACCGACGTCAACTTTAAGACCATCTGGCATCAAGTGAGCATACATCCCAAAGGTCCCGTCACCATGATCGATAATAATATGATTAGCCTTATCGTAAAAATCTTCCGTTTGCCCTCTTGCTGAAAACCTATTTACTGCAGCAACAACGACTCCACCTCGTGATGCGGTAATCTCTGCGCCCTCTTCTAAGCCAAAGTCAATTGCATGCTTGGCCATCCCTTTATGAGTGACTCCTTCCATTTGTGTAACTAAGAATGTATTTCCACCACGAAATGGCAGACAGTAACTGTACTTACTAGCAAAAGACTTTTTCTTTCTCCTGTGCTTAATCTTGCGGGTAGTCTCCGAGTTATCTCCCCAGCGAGAGAGATCAACGACCTTCTTCTTTTTTACTTCTTTCTTTTGAACAACTTTAGATTCTTCAACCTTCTTATCCCTTCTCATTTCATTATCTAAATAAAGAAAGCCAGCGATATGTATTGAGATAACAATAATTGCAATTATATACTTCATATCATTCACCTTTCCCTGCAACATTCTTATAACAAGACAACTTATGATAACAAATGTAAAAACCATAGATATATGAAAAGCCCGAAATCATAAAAGCGACTCTAAATACATTATTAGAAAGATACGATACAAGAAAACATAAAAAAGAAAGACTCAAAATAATAATAGAAGCCAATCTTCTAATCAAAACAATCCTCTCTATCCCAACATTGTTGATGAATGGCTCAATTTCATATTTTTTTAAAGGAGTTCCATACTTAAATAGCCATCCCTTCTTTGTTAGAAAAGATGCTTTTAACCGACCACCATTACTATCAAACATAAAAAATAAAACATCATCATAGTTAATACTAAATGAAGATAACTCTCGATTAGAGATTAAGACATTAAAACTATCATTATTAACTTCTATTCCATCTATTTTATATGACTGCATAAAAAATGGTAACACTAGTATCCCCTATCATCGACTTATTAACCTAAAGTTAAATTTTATATCTAATGACCCAAGAACGAGATAATCCTCCTTCCATAACAACGACCTCAACAGAGTCCCCTTTATTTATATTTGGGTACCTTTTTCTACATATCGCTTGATTTGAAACTCTGTCACCATCTACTTTATTATAAAGATAAAAACATTCCCCACCATTATTATTAATGAATCCAGGGCCCAAGATATATAAGGTGTGTTCAGGGTGACCTTTGGCAAATTTATAATTTAGAAGCTCAGTAGTTCCATATAAAGAATACGTAAAAGATGCTAACGTACAAACGCACAAGAGAAACCTATTAATAAGATTGGGATGATATTTCCTCATTATCTTATCAATATAGCCTACGATTAAAATTGAAAGAGCAAAAGAATATATAAGCCAATCAAATTGCAAATTAATATCTAGTCCATATTTTCCAATATACTGATTATTTATCCCAACTATAATCACAATATAGATAATTGAAACAAAAAAAGGAGTTGAATATATAAGTTGTTTAAGCGTGTTACTCATTTGAAAACCACAAAACTAAAATCAAACCAATAAGAAAACCCAAAGTATAAACTATCTGCAACACATAATTTGTTGGGAAAGAAATTAAGATCACAGGAAATGAAGCAATATAGCCAACTATATATAATATAATAATTTTCTTTTTTTCATTTATCATTCGTAATAACCATCAAACTTAAGCTTCACATTTTCAAAAAACCAGCGACTTGACCTGAAACTTGAAACAAGGCCTTCTTCTCACTCTCAATTCTCGCTCTTTCGAGCATTTCTTCGTTCGAATAATCATTATTTATCTTCTTAAGTTCAACAGTCTCTGTAATGATAGATGTAAAGGGTACAACGCCTGTACGTATATCAAGAAGAATAACTTCGAGAGATGTAGTGGCCTTAGCCGTATTATCTTCAAAGAAGTTAAAATCCCAGTCCACAACAGATCTTGGTGCAATCACAACAAGTAAATCAGCTTGTAATAAAACGGCTGAACGTCTTAAGTTTGAGAGACTAATAGGACTCTCGATTAAAAGTTGTGGCATTGGAATAATCGACTGAGCTTTCGCACCCCAGTTTCTTCGTTTATATAAACGCTGGGCAACTTCCTCATCAATTCGTTGAAAATCATTATTAGAATTCAATCTTGTCACAGCAATATTAACCTTCTTATTAATCTTAACCCTACTGGAAAGAAGTCGCTGTATATCTTTTTCACTAAGTTCTTTAGCTGGATCAATTAATGATTTTTTCAATACAGGCTTATTCTTATAAGATGAATCTCCCATATAGCCATAATCTTTCTTAACAGACGCACAACTTATAGCTAAAAGCATTATCGTAAGTACTGATACTAACTTCATTAAACCACCTCTAATTTTTCTATAACTTCTTCTCGTCATATTATGCCACAAAGATAAACAAAATCAGGAACTTATGAATAAAACAAGATATGAACGATAACTAATTGAAACTTATTAAAAGATGAACTTTATAAATAGTACGATTAAGAAAAATAACAAAGGAATAAGAATCATTCCTAAGGGAATGAAGAGCTCTGGCGGGTATTCAGCATCGTCCCAAAGCCAGTATTTTAACTTCTTTAAAATGACCTCTAATTTAATATGAAAACCTCACCGTTAGAATCATGCTGTATTAATAACTGACTAGGATAACCTGCCGGATAGCGAGTCTTAGACTCAGCCTGACTAAATTTTATATATGAAACAAAAACGATAAGAAGAACTACTAACAACCACTCAAACTTTGAGTACTTCTTTAATTGAATAAGTAGTTTTTTGGGTTCTCTCATATCTGTATTCTAACATGGTTTTAAATTTCAATGATTACAAATCTCGGGTAAAGCGACACCTTGGATAATTCATACACCCAAGAAACTCCCCACCCGCATTCTTTCCACGTCGAGCAACTTTCTTCAACAATTTCCCTCCACACCTTGGACAAGTCACCATTGAATTATGCCTACTTTGTAAAGACTCTAAGTGATCAGCTAGTTTCAAATTAGAATTCTTTTTAAAAGACTCTATTCTATTAACAAGATCTAAAACCTCTTCATCATTGAATAACTGGTCAGTATGGCTTCGAATGTACGTATCAAGACAAGAGGTCATGACATTATTTGGTAGATCAGTTTTTAAATGACTTTTACCGTTAAAATATATAATTGAAAAAATCTTACTTTCCACTATACCTAGGAACTCAGCCAATATCTTTTTTTGTCTATAAACTTGTCTCAATGGGTTTTGAAAAGAAAACTTCTTTTTAAATAATACCTGAGTCCAGTTTTTCTGGTTTTCATTACCAAAGATCCAACCCTTATGGCTTTTTGTCTCAACAATAAAAACACCGTATTTTGAAATAACGACATGATCAAGTTGAGTTGTTCCATTACTAGAAGGAATAATCAGATCATGGAAGCGAGGATATTGATACCGATCTAAAAATAAATATAGTTGAAACCTTGTTTTGAGCTCCCCTCTGAGACTTTGCAAAAAAACAAAGAATAGAGAGAACAAAAAAATCAAACATAAAACTGATGTTTCCATTTTATTTTAGATACATCTAAAAACAATCGCCTGGTACTCAACACCTGTAAAGTTTTGCTGATCCTTAGCAATATAAATAGTATCACCATATTCAGCGGCCATATTATACATTTTGACCTCTGCACTATGATTATAGAAAGGATTCCCACCAATAGAATTACTCTCTGAAGAAGTGTTTACTTGTCCAACTTTAACGCAACCTTTTGCCTGAGATAAAGAAGAAATCTTCCTAAGATTCTTGGCCTTTTCTGTTAAGTTCGCACAACTTGTCATTAGTATTAATATTGTTACTATTGATAACACTCTCATATTTCATCCCCCATAGATCTCGTTCCAGGTGCTTTTTTAGATCTCGTTCCAGGTGCTTTTTCATTGACACCGCGTAACCAAATTTAAAATTGTATTAATCATTAATCGACAATTGAGTGGAAAAGTTGAACAAAATCATCAACTTGAGATAGACATAAGTTTCTGGGAATAAGTGCTAGTTTTTACTGAGATGGTTTATTATAACTAAAAGAGAGAAATTTGATTTGAATCCGATTTATCGATAGGAATAATCTTTTCCCAAAGACTATCATATTTAATGTACCTTGGATGAATTACGTCTGGCTCAACTATTCTATTTCGAGATTCCTTGCCATAACGAAAGTCTGGACGAAGAAGACCTTGAGAGATACTTTTATCTTCATCGACATTAAAGCTATTATTTAACCATTCAAGAGTTTCATTAGTCTTAAATAGATCAAACTCAAATTAATTACCTAGCTCTCCTTTAGTGGAAAAGAAAGCTAAGTTTTATTATGTGACCTTGCCATAATATGATATGGGTATTTATTAGACTTTAGCGTTTTTCTTCGTCCCATTTCACCTCCTCAAATATAAGTAATACGCAAAGTGAATTATCAATAAAGTAAACGTAAGAAACTTATATGATTTAAAAATATATTTTTTATAAATAGATTACAAAAACCCAGCAACACCCAGCGTAAAAAAATATTTGAAATCTTTATTTTTTTTAGATTATTTTAATTATTGAAATATAAATAGCTAAATTCACATAGAAAAAACTAAATCCTTTACGCTTAGCAGCTTTTCGATCTTTATTTTAAAGTTTAAATTTAAGTATGGGGAAAATTGCACACAACAAACACACGATAGATAAAATTAACTTATCCAATAAATTAGATGGTCTTAAATCATTAGTTGAATATTTAGAAAGGTGGAGAAAGAAAAACTCTGAGATTTTTCGTATTGATGGACATCATTCCATTGGTCCAGCTAACCCTGCACAACATATATTTTTTGAAATAAATGACTTTATTGAATCTGATTATAATGGGTTTGAATTCCAAAAAGAAATAAATGGAACAGTGTGGAATGGGTTTTACTACCTTACAGCTTCTACTCAAGGCAAGGCCATAGACTATCTAATCGAACAATACCATTTAGGGAAAAGTAGTGCTGAAATTTTTGACCTCACATACACAAAGGGGAAGCGAGGAGTTCCAAGTAAAAGAAGGTTAGAACTAAAGAATGCCAGTGATGAAATAAATAAAGGCTGGTTTTGCAAACAATACGTAAAGAGGTATTGAATGAAGCTTGATACTCTTATTGTTGCATGTAAAAAAGAGAATTTTGAGAGTGTTTTCATTAATGAAAAGTCTTGGTACCCAATTTTAATTAAAGATGAAAAAGTTAAAATTATAAAATATGTTATTTCCTATCAAAAAGCGCCTATTTCATCTCTTACTCATATAGCGGAAGTTAAAAAGATAGTTAAAATGCCCGACAACAAGAAATATAAAATAATTTTTAAGGGAACCCCTAAAAAGATCATCCCTATTGAAATGGGTGAAAATAGAAAAAATGTCCCTCAAAATCCAAGGTACGGAAACAAAGAAAAGATATTAAAAGCTAGTTCTATGGACGACATTTACTAGCAAAGGAAGAGACTTGAACAACCTCGAAATTACAACAGACACAAAGAAACAAGAACTGGCAACACTGATTACAAATTACCTAATTTCAATAAAAGCTGGTAAGCCTAGTGAGATTCGAGAAGAAGCTCCATTAATAGCGAATCACTTAATGAAGAGAAGTCTAGATCAAGGAACTAAAGAAGCAAATTTTAAATTCATTGATCTTTTTGCCGGCGTTGGTGGAGTAAGACTAGGTTTTGAAGCGGCTGGTGGTGAATGTGTAATGACCAGTGAAGTCGATAAGAAGGCTCAAGCTACATACTTTTGTAACTTTGGTGAAATGCATGATGAAAACTTTGAAGATGTTACAAAAATTAATGAAAAACAAATTCCAAACTTTGACGTACTACTTGGAGGCTTTCCTTGCCAAGCATTCTCTGTTGCAGGTGAAAGAAAAGGATTTGAAGATACAAGAGGTACTTTATTTTTTGATATTGAAAGAATCTTGAAAGCCAAAAGACCAAAAGCCTTCTTGCTTGAAAATGTAAAAGGTCTTATGAACCATGACAAAGGTAATACATTTAGAGTAATTCTTGATACCTTAGAAAAGAAACTAAAATACAAAGTATTCTATAAAGTACTTAATACAATGGAATACGGTAATATTCCTCAGACAAGAGAAAGAATATATATTGTTGGTTTTGATACGAAGTCACTAGGAAAAGATATTGATTTTGACTTTCCAGAAAAGATTAATCTTACAAACAAAATTTCAAATATCTTAGAGACAAAACAAAAAGACGAATCATTATATTACGAGAGATTTGATCTTCATAAACAAATCGACAAAGCAATAACTAAAACAGATACAATCTATCAATGGCGAAGAGTTTATGTAAGAGAGAACAAAAGTAAAGCTTGCCCTACCCTAACAGCAAATATGGGAACTGGTGGCCATAATGTTCCTCTAATTAGAGAAAAAGGAACAGGAAGAATAAGGAAACTAAGCCCAAGAGAATGTGCATCATTCCAAGGTTTTCCAAAAGACTTCTATATTCCTAATTTTATGGCTAATTCACACTTATATAAACAGTTTGGTAACTCTGTAAGTGTTCCTGTAATTCATAGAATTGCAGAAAAAATAAAAATAACAATAAGTATGCGAAAAATATTAAATTAATAATATGAGCACAAATTAATCGTGCTCATATTATTTTAACCTTGATTTAAGTTAGTATAAAAAATGTCTCTTTCTGGAAACTGAATTACTGGTACCCATCTCGGGCCCCCTGACCAACCTTTACTCTTTGTGCATTTTAGTCGATAAAGAAATATTGAAATACTTTCTGTATTCTTTCTAATTAGTTTATTATCATTAGCAGATAAAACAGAACGATAATCTGACTTTATATCACGATCTTTCCTAATATACACTTTTACTTCAGTATCACCCATTTTTTCTTTTAGTAGTTTTAAAGAAAACATCCACCTTTGAAGCAACTGAAAGTTACTTCTGTTAATTTCAAATAGCTTAAGTAACTCATTTAATTTAGTAATATCAATAGTAAATTCATCATCTTTTGAAAGTTCCAAGATTTTTGAATCTATTTCAGCTGTTCTTATATCATTAACATCCTTTAAAAAGTATTGAACTCCTCCAATTATAAAGTTTATCGCTTCATTATCCAAAACGTTTCTTCTCGTTGGCCTTGTACCCGTTGGAGACATTATTGTTAAACCCTCAAGTCCATTGTTTCTAACTGTTCTAAACAATGAATAATGAGCCTGACTTAATTCAGAAAAAATAGTAAATAAACTATCTGGAATAAAGGTTTTACAAATATCTTTATCTCTATCATAGCCAAAAATACGTGAATGTTGCCAAACTGTATCATGCTGAGGAGTATTTGAATTCCTAATGTAATATACTGTATTTAAAGCAGGGATTGTAATTCCTCTACCAAGAGAGTTCCCACCAATTACTACATTAAAACCTCTTTTAAGATCGTTTGCATCTATATCCTCATCACTATTCTTTATACGAACACGAGTTTTCCAACAGTAATACCCAAACTCTTCCATAGTCATTGTAAAGTATTGTGAAAATATATTTTGAACCTCTTCAAATTCCTCTTTAAAATAATCAGCCCACAAATTCATATTTTTTTCAGATAAATCAAAGACCTCTTGAACATACTTCTTAGCAAGCTTATGTGAATCTTTACTAATCCCAGGGTGTATTAAGAAGTTATTTACTCGTTTTGATTTAAACTTGTCTATATACATACAACAGTGAATATAATAAAAAATCGACTTTGCAAGTCCTCGAGGGCAATTCGTTTCCTCTAGAAATTCATCTAATTCACCGTCATTTAAATTTATATTAGTTCCACTATTTGGATCATAAAAGTAGTCTCCACCTAAATAACTTTCCCCGGGTTCAAACAAGTGAAAAAGAGTAGGCTTACTAAGACTATCATCTGATTGCAAAAGATTTGCATATGGTGTTGCTGTAACCTGTACAAATAATGTAGAAGAGGGGATTTTTACAATTTCTAGTAAAAGTCGATTAATTGTACTCGTGTCTTCTTCATTCACTTTAGTATTTAAACTTTCAGCATCTGCTTCATCATCAAAAAGGACAAGAGGACTGGTGGCAAATGCCTCAACTGATTTTAATGTATCTATCCAAGACTCGAGCTTTTTACTATTCTTTTTCAAAACTATAACAGAAGCTGAACGCAAACCGTTTCTTTGAAAATCTGAAATTTCGTGTTCATCATACACATCAATATCAATAAGGCTTTCTTTAAACCTAGTATAAGTTTGTTTTTGTAACATCACATTACCTGAAGTTAGAACAATAAAGCTCTTATACCCCTCATCAGCACAAAGGCTTAAAGCAGAGATAACTTCTGATGTCTTCCCTGATTGTACATGACCTAAAAATAGCGCAGTCTCAACACCATTAAGAGTAAATTTATCCAAAACATTCTTTTTAAACTCTTTAACATTATCCCTAAGAGCCTCTTCCCTACTCTTATCATCAGCCGCTACATGCTCAATATACATATCCAAATTCTTCATTAAAAATCTCCTTTAAATTTATATTCTAAATACCAAACAGGTAGCCCCCCATATGATTCACTTGTTTCAATTAATCGAATAAACTTATTACCATATTCTTCAAGTACTTCATTAGTTAACAATTGGCCCTCCTCAAGTACGCCATACGATACAAGCTTTCCTTTTATCCAGTAGCCTAGTACTCCTAATTTTCCAACTGATCTAAAGTTTTTATTATTTGAGCCAGATGTAGTACATATAAATTTATATCCATCATCTGTAACAACGTAGAACTCTACTCCTTTTGGATAAGCCTCATTCCCCGTAATTGTTCGACTTACAATAATTTCAGCTTCATACCATGAACGTGGCTGAAAACTTCCATCCTTTCTTTTTCTACCTGTACCATTGAAAATATTAAGATTGCTTTTCTCAGAAGTTTTAAGTTCAATTTCAAATACATTGTCCGTAGTTTTATTTTTAATATCATCTATATAGTTAATATCGACTTTCATCACATCACGATGCTGACTCATTAAGATATTTTTAGAAACTAGCTTGAACTCATCTTCTTTTACATCATTAAATGACTTACTATGCGATTGAAGCATTTGAAAAAGCTTATTACAACCTTCTATATCGTTGACTTCTGCATTCACTTCAAATGACTCATGCCCTTCAGTAATATCATTTAAATTTGAAGAACCCACATAACATCTACTCTGATTATCAAGATTAAATTGATATACTTTTCCATGATATCGTAACCCCCTAATAACTCTGACATCACCATTTTCCTCATTTAACATGAGACATAGCTTCTTTAAGAGTTTCACATGCAAGGGAGTTAGCCCCTCATAAAAATGTTGACCGATAAATAAATTGATCTTTTGTTTTTTTGTATTTGCAATCAACCACTCGATAGAAGAGCTCGAAACGTAACCAATTGCAATATTAATACAAAAAGAATCTCTAAAGTGTTTTTGAAAAGTAGCAGGAAATGATGAATATTCTCGTAAATATCTCATGGAAAATGGGTTATCCATACTAAAAAGCAATTTAAGCTCCCTCTGTTAATAAGTTATTTTTCACTTAACAATTTGTCGGACAATAAACAAAAAAAATGAACAAAATCAACAACTTAATAAAACAATATATTTTGGCTTCGAAGTCGTTAAAATCACTGACTAATAGTTTTCAATGTAACAAAGATAAAGCTAAACAAATATATGATAAAGTTATACCATGAAGTTTTTTTCGAAATTACTAGAAAGATATAGGCATTATATTATAGGTATATCTATTATATTTCTTGGTATTACTACTTACATTTTTTCTTTAACCAATGAAATAAACCCTGCACACATATTTATTACAGCAATAGGCTTGGGTAATATTTTTAAAGTAGAGATTATTAGAAAAATTTCTGTGTTCTTAGTTGTTTTTATAATGATCTATATTCCATATCTATACTTTCCAATGTTTCAACTAAATTATGAAACTTCATTTACCACGTTAGAGCAAACTACCTACACAATACTTTCCGAAACCTTAGCAATAGCCTTCCTGCTACTGTTAAAAAATAAATATATAAAGCCAGAAAACAATTAGTCTATTATAGAGTAAAAAAGATATCCTGCCACAATTTTGCACATTTGAATTGAGTCATTAAGAAAGCTAGTCTCCGCCTATGCATCGCCGACGTTGCAACGTCGCGAATTCAAAACGGCGAAACTCCATCCTAGCGAACAGCCGAAAGCCTTTCCCATACCTCCATTACCGAACCGTCGTGCATAAATGCACTCCTCTCGGCGTAACTCAAATTTCCAAATGTTGGGGAGGTAGCGGCTCGTTAAAACTCCTTTGGAGCTTTAACGCGCATGCGCTTGGTGGAGGTGGTGGGATTGCCAAAAACGGCCAAGCATAGCTAATAATCGACGATTACAACAGAGCACGTGTGGCAAAACTAGACCACAATCAAATAACTAACCAAAATCGCATAAGGATTTGGGCTTACTGTCTCCTTCATTATTCTAGTGTGGAGGGCAATATTCTACTTTGCCACATATCTGCCACACGAAAAACCGCCAATGGCGACGGTTCTAGAAATATCTCACCAATCAAGAATTAATGACTTATCTTTTTTTGTTATTTTTCAAAAATTTTTGACTCAAAAATTAGTGAATCTTGCCACACGATTTGCCACATATTCAATATACTAAGGTTTCGGTCCCTACCAACTTAATCCAAGATATTCATTCAATACTGCCAACTAATAACACCTTAATTAGCTAGCATAAATACAGATAACCTATCAGAAACTCATAAAAAAAATAAAATTAGTGATCCAATGTTAAGATTCAATCATCTTGAGGGGGATAAAACATGATGAAACTTCTAATTCTAATACTTATTGGGAATACAATTATTGCAGGAACAACTTGGGTTAATGGATACACCCGTAAAGATGGTACCTATGTTAGAGGCCATTATAGAAGTACTCCGGATAACACTAAAACTAACAACTTAGGTCGTGGTAGGTATAATGATAGTAGTTACGGTACATATAATGAAGCAGTAACTAGAGACGATGATAATGACGGAATTTATAATCAATTTGATAACGATGATGATAACGACGGGATTAGTGATGATTTTGATTATTAGAAGTATTTAAGTAATCTTTAATAAACGGCCATTCACTAAAACAAAATTTTTCAATTCTTTGCCTTACCTCTTCATCAGACTCTGAATGAAAGGCAAGAGTCAAAAAATATCTCTCGTCATTGTGATTCAGGTAAATCACCCTTTCTCCAGTCAATTTATTACTTAATGCTCTATCATGAAATCCCTGAACAAAGTCATGTGTAAACTGATTTATGGCTTCTTCACTAATGTAATCACCTATTCTAATTCCTTGTTTAGAGAACGATTGCTTAGTTTGAGAGTGAAACTTCATAGAGTTTTCACAATCTAGTTTCCAATGATTAGACAAATTCTTAACAATAAAGCGTGCTTCAAACCAATGAATATAGTGCAAACCTTTAAGCTCTTCTCCATAAAACTGTCTTTCTTTTGAAATTTTTTTCTGAGTTGATGAACCAATACCTCTAATAGCTCTTACAACAGCACCAGAGTCCACATTATATGTATTAATACCATTGTATAATTGTTGAATAAACAATGAAGAAAATATAGCATTTTCAATTTGATTTAAGCCTAAAATCTCAATTGTTTGTTCAAGTGTAAATTTCATAATCTTATACATCACCTACTTTAAATAGTTTTTAAACCATAAATCAAAAGAATTAATCGTTAATAACGGGTTCTTTCTACACATGATAAAAAAGAGCAATGTAAAGAGCTCTGTTCTTTTCAAATGCTTCTTTACTTTAGACTTTAAGTTTGGACAAAATAAGTCATTTTCAACATAGTTAATTTGATTAACTCGTCCAGCAATACTTCTCATATCCTTTAGAAATAATACATCAGAGTTCAATTGTTCAAATAGAGATTTTCTCTTACAATTAGCAACCCTTGGTATATTGCTTCCACTAGGTAAAACAATTCCTGTGATATGTTTATCTTCATACTTTCCAAAAGCTTTAGTCTTTGTATTTTTAATACTTAGTCCGACAGTCTTTAGTAAACCACTAACCTTTCGATAGAAGTCATCATCTATCTTTTCAGAGCTTGAAAAAGTCATATCATCTACATATAGAGAAAATGTAATATTTCTAGCGACACTTAATGAATTAATTTTATCAAAAGTATGTTTATATGCCCAATATGCAGCTATTTGACTAGAAGGACTCCCTGTCGGAATATGGCCATTATAGCATAAAATATTAGCCAAAACGTCAGCAACATCACCAGACATTTTAAAGAAGTGAATTAAAGATGATTTTAGATAACACTGTTGGGTATTTTGATAAAAAGAGAAGATATCTACAGTAAGGCAATTATCATTTGCATTATGAGATGTTGCATTATCTTTATAACTGCAAAATCGTTTACTTGAATATAAATAGCTGGGAGTAAGGACTTGTGCAAGAAGCTTCTTCACTTTGTTATGAATTGGCTTCAAACGCTTATTGGGCTCTTGAATTTCTCTAGGCTTTCCATTTACAATTTGATCTCTAACAATATAAGAGCTATCTGACATCAATACTCTTAAGTCATTTAATGAATATTCAATACCTAAAATAAACTCACATAGTCTTCGTTTACTTTTTAAGCCATATAGCTTTGAACTTTTGATGTCTCGAAACACGATCAACTATCTCACTTACCTATGATGATTTACATAGTCTAAAATATCTAAAGCCCTTTTACCGATAAAAGTACGAAGTTTTTTTAACTGTTTTGGATCATCAGAATTCTCACTGAAAAATAATATACCAGAAGATGGAATATTAAATTTCGTTGAGTATAGATCGATTATTTCAAGAGAAGGTTTTTTTACTCCTCTTTCAATATCAGATAAATAACCTTGAGAAATTTCAAATTCCTCAGAAAGTTCAGTTAGTGATACTTTATGAAAGTTTCTTATGTAACGTAAAATTTGCCCAATCATAATTGTTCTCCTTTTTTATATAAAGAGAGCATTACTAGAACCAGTCGCTTAAAATACTAATTAAGACCTTTATACACTTAAAAAACTTGTGTACTAAAGACAGGAATCTTAAAAGCAATTTTAAAACTGCAATTCCATTTCCTAATTTTGACTTAAAGCTTTTTAGCCCAACCTGTTTTGTAGAACTTTCGTTCTGATTTACTTCATTCGAATTCATCAAATTCTCCTTAAATTGTCACATTGGCGTAATTGCACGAGTGACATGCCAAGCTTAAGGAGTAGGGATAAAACAGGCTTTTCGTAATGCTCTCTAATAAGCAGTACTTGTCAGCCAAGGACAAGTACTGCGCCCTTCTCGTGCAGGTAAGTATTATATAAGTGTCACTAGGTGACGGGATGCTTTACCCGCGGAGAAAAGAATACGAACGCGAAAATACGTTCCGAACACAAAGGCTATAAAAGTCTTGTGTCCAAACTACATCATGGCACAGTCCCTTTCATTTCTACAAAACAATTATCTCACACAGAGATATCTAAGTCAAGGAGTATATCTCCAACAGAGATAATAATTATCTCACACAGAGATATGTTATTACAGCAACTTATGAGCTAAAGTAAATAATACTCAATTAGGAGAACATTATTGTGGTTCTTATTCCTGTATTTTAAGTTAGACGAAACGAAAGGTTAAAAAATGAATATCGATAATAATAGTATGATTTTTAATGATTTTATTAATAAAAAAGGGAATCTATATATTCCACCAAGCTCTATTAGAAACTTATTTTCTGACGGCTTTACACAAGAAGAAATAGTCACTCTTATTAACTCTCAAGAACTGTATGACTACCTTCAAACATTTCTCCCTAATCTTGAGAAATTAGAGGAGTACGAAGAAAAAGTTGAAAGGCTAATTGGTAAAGACAAAAAGTTCTCAGAGAACGTTCAAAGATATTTTAGGTCATCAATATTCTTACTATACAGCAACAAGTTATATTCAAAACAAAAGTTTCGTAGACCAATGATGAAGAATCCTTCGACAAGAGATATGAAAGAGTATCTATCGCAAGATGCGGTAGAACGAATGAGAGCTGTAAATATTGAAGAAGCTATTATTGAACAACTTATTTCAGGCACACCTACAGGCTATGACTATGATGGAATCAAAGATGGTGTAGAGCAATCACATTTCTATTTAATCAATTATAAGCACAAACACGTATTCGAATATAGATTCTATTTGTTTTTAAAAGACCGATTCAAAGAACAATATAGAAACTATTGGGCGACTTATATTGATTATATGGCCATTACACATGAGTACTTCTTTGACCAATTATTCCAAAAAAAGCTCGAATGGAGCTACGATAATAAAGCAAATTTAGAAAATAAGCTTAATCACTACAAAAAAACCTGCATCAAGCAACTTACCGAAATTATTAAAGAAAGGGCCACAGGAATCGTGTAAAAAAACTCTTACACGTTTCTCCCGTTATAGAACAATTAATTAAGTCATACCTTTATAAACGAGCCAACAATGATGTTGGCCACGATATAAAGGAGGACTTAAATGTCACAATTACAAGTAAAAGCATTATTAAGTATCGAAGAAGCATCGAGCTTCCTCTCAGTCAAAGTTGAAATAAATAAACTGAAAGTTGATAGTTCAGTGTTTCGAGTTTATGACTTCTCACATAACACTATTTTCGAATTAATTAATCAGCATATACTTACTAAAACGATTGCTCTACTCTTATCTATAAGTCGGTTGTATAATTTAATAATTAATATTTTCTTTAATGAATAATAAGGACATAAGTACCCAAAGTTTGAAAAGTGAAAGAATTAACTTTAATACTAGAAATAACATTCTTAATCCCCACAGTTACTTCTGCCTTAATTATAGGCATCTCATTTATATGTTTATTCTTTACACTACCTTTCGCTTTGCTTCATGGAGAATTAAAACCCTTCTTTCTTACAGATATTCCAAAGCTTCCTAAGTACTTAAAGGAAGTTCTATATGTAAAAAAGCATTTTAAAAGTATTTCAGATAATGGTTTGAACTATGACGACTTCGTAAAAGCCATGATTTCGATATCAATTAGAGCCGTGTTCGTTCTATTGATATCAGGATTTGGATTACATTTAATCAAGACATACCTTAAATAACCGTTGCCACACGACAAGGCAACCACCACGAAAAGCTGAATAATATTAAATAGTTAGAAGATCGTGGTGGAGGTGGTGGGAATCGAACCCACGTCCGAAATGACGTCTTGATAGCGGCCTACGTGCGTAGTCTTCATTTATCGTCAGAAGACAAGACTGTCCGAGATAGGTGACCTCGGCGAACCCCGGTGACAGATTAACGAGATGCCCCGGCAGCCTCGGAACCTAGTTAGCCAGCAGATTCAACTGGGTCGCTACATTCTGTTTCTTGGCAGTAGCGCCTCACAAGACTAGATCCTAAAAATAATTAGGCAGCCATTGGCATTGCATAATCGTCTGCAATTAAACGTCGGTCTCCTTTTTACCAGGACCATGGACACCAGCCTGGACACGCCCGGATACCTGTCAGCCATCCCGTCGAAACCAGGGCACCCCCATTAGATTTTGACACGGATATTGGAACAAATATTCGTAAGCGGCAGTATAGCACAGCATTTCAAAAGTGGAAAGAAATCGGTTCAGAAGATGACTTGCATGGCCCCATATAAAAAGACCCCGTATAAAACGGGGTGCTTCTTTTTACCAATTTTAGAACTTGGGCTCGGAGGCACAAGATCAAATTTATTTTAGCATATTTTGGTGAGATCTTCCATTTCTCTTCCTCAATGAAGAGGACTCCAACGGAGGTTTCATGGAAGAGATTTTACCAATTTTAGAACTAGCTGTTTTACTTATTAAAGTCTTGATTTTACTAGGTAAACTCTAAGTTCGGGGGCGCAGCGAAAGTTGCGCCCTTCTATTTTAGCGCAGAAAGCATTACTTCAAGCGCACTGCTCTGCTGGGCGACGTTCAGCTTTTCAAATGGCGGAAGGTGCACAAAGCCGGCCTTGGCCCGCATCTTCTTCATATCAATGATACGGCGAATTCCATAGAAGACGTGATTGCAAACAAAGCGGCCACAGTCGCGAGAGATGGCAACAGGAATCTGCGCTGCTAGGATGGCATCTTCCATCTCCCTAAGAGGTAGCGTGGAATCTAAAGTCTCAGGGCCATCTTCAAAGATGACTTCTTCTTGTGGGCGATTGCCCTCATTATCATCAGTGCGAGCATCATCAAGATTATGAGCGATCGCCTCCAAATTAATCTCACTCACCTTCGCATTTAATCCTAAGCAAATAATAAAGTCTGGATTTAAAAAGAAGGCCTCTTTCTTTAGGATTGCAAGGGACTTCTTAAAAACCACAGGCAGGATAAGCTTGTGGATCTCAAGTCCTGGAATTTCACTATCGAATTTTTCAACGAGAATTTCAGAGGGGTTTATCTCCCCTCCATCAAATGGTTCAAAGCCTGTGATGAGAACTTTTTTAGTGCGTGACATATTCTAATTCAAAGCCCCAACGCTTCTCATCAATATTTGTGCGCGGATAGATAATATTCTTTTCAGCATCAAAGCGAGTCTGACAAGTGCCTTCCGTTAACTCATCCATTGAGATGAAGTTAGAACGCGTGGCCTCACCATTTGCTTTTGAGATAGCAACAAAAGCATCCCCATAGTGAAAGATCACTTCAGAATCTGTATACTCAACTCTAAAGTCATTCTTATTGTGATACTTCTTAGCAATGACCTTTACATCAGTGCGATAAATTAAATACTGATCCATGATGAAAACACTATCGGGAGAGACAAGTACTTTTCTAAAAGAGTATTCATCATTTGTATAACTTCCAGAGCACTTATAAAGCGTGTTTAAAACATAATTATCCGCCGCTTCCATATAAACGATTTTTCCACTATTCGTATTTCTTGTAATGGTTAGGCCAAGAAAAAGTTCCGCCTTACATTCGTAATCAATCGAAATTGATGATGAATAAGACGTTCTCAGATTATCATGGTGTTCTTCTTTTAAAAGATCGGATGACATCTGACAGCTATAAAACTTTGGCTTGCCATAGTCTTCATAGCAAACTTCAATTGAGTGTTTTAAGCCTTTAAGATAGTTGAGTTTTGCTCCAACTTTTGCGCGAAACTCTTCTTGCCCGGCCTTATCCTGTGGATAAATTGTATTTGCAAGTTCTGCCTTTAGATCTTTTTTGAAAGTGTTGGCAATCTCTTCAAGATTTGCACATTGGTTAGCATTTGCCGCAAGGCTCAATAATGTAAGTGTCCCTAAGAATAGATTTTTCATAGTGGCATACTAGCAAAAAAAAAGCCCCCTTGCGGAGGCTTTTTTTCTATTTTGCTCTTACATCGAATACTTTGGACTGAAGTAATTCGCCTTTGTAAGAAACATCGACTTTAAACTTGAGTTTATCGTCTTTTGTTTTCTTCTTAAACTTATAAGTTAGAGCTCCTGTGGCCACAACTCCTTTACCTGGAGCAGCAACTTGAGTTTGAGCTTTCTTAAGATTGATGAACTTTCCACCCTCTAAAACACTGATTGCAACATCATAGCTTCCAGGAACAAAGTCACGTAGACCAGTTAGCTTAACTTTCACATCGTGGCTTCTAAACTTACAGTTAAATAAACCTAGGAAACACTTGCGATCTTTTACTTTATCATCAAATTCTAATCCAACTTGTACCTCAGGATTAACCATGACATTTGAAACAAATGTTGCAACTTCAGTATAGCTTCCACGTAAAGCGTCACCTGGGTAAGTCAGCTCAATTTGCATCTTAACTTCAGATCCTGGGCGAGCGTTATTTGTAACCTTCGCTTGGATAACATCACTTAAGTCAATTTGAGATGATGCCGGTAGAACTCTTAAGTTAGCACGAGTATTTGAAACCGAAACATTTGATGATGCTGCGATAACCTTTGCCGACACTGCTCCTCGGTTTGTTGCAAGCTTACCAAAGTTTACTAGTCCAAGACCTACTGAGAATTTTCCATCCTGAGTAAGACCTTTTGGATCTTCAGTTTTTACACTTGTTTGTGCGTACTTATTAAGGCGAACAACACCGCTACTTGCAAATAAGTTAGCTGCTTCACTCTTACCTTTGGCAAGTTGCTCAGAACGCTTAGCTGCAATATTCTCATCAAATCCAGCTTCTTCACCATCAGTTGCACCATTTTGGTAAGCAACTCCCTCACCTTCTAAGCGAGCTTCAGCAAAGGCCGTCTTATATGCTTTATCAAAAGCTTTTCTTGTCTCACCTGAGAAGTCACCGCTTGCAGCTTCAACACTTGCTTCTTCAAATAATGCTTCATAAGCAGCAAAGAAAGTGTCTTTGTGATCTCTAACAAATTGAGACTTATAAGCAGACTCATAAGAATCACCACAAGCTTCTTTAAAATCAGAAACACCTTTGTAGACATCAAAACAATTTTTGAAATCCTCATCAACGTCGATACGAGTTGGCGCAGTGTAAACATATTGAGGCTTGGCCTTAGAAACTTGATCATTATCTTCATGACGAGCAATCTCTTTTTCAACGCGAGCGATTTCAACATCAACCTTTGACTTGATTCTTACTGGTGCAAAGGCTTCAGTTGAAACATAATCAGGTGTCTCAATTCCAAAGCTCTCTGTAAGTGTTTGGGCCGCAGTTGAGGCAAAGGCAAATGCCTTCTCCATAAATAAGCTTCCGTTTACACTATTTTCAAGAACAACTTTATTAGTTGGTAGTGTTGAAAATTTCTCTTCTTTAACTTGTGCATACCCTTGTGGGAAATTTTCTTTCTTAGCTAGAGCGACAGCTGTTTGTAGTCCTTGCTCATAACCTTTTGCGTAACCTTCATCATAACTGGCCTGAGAGTTAACACCTTCGTCATAACCAGCCTCAAGTCCTTGCTCTTTACCGTCAACAAGTCCAGCTAGATATCCTCTTAACTCACCAAGAGTTGTTCCATTCTTAGATCCGTATAAAGAAGCATCTTCTTTTACATCAGCAGATCCAGCGTATTCACCAGCAGTTGCACCGGCCGCTTGACCTTGAGAAGCACCCATTTGCTGTGCCTCACTCTTGTAATCAGCATATAATTCTTTACGATCTTCATACTCCTCATAAGTTTCTTGAGTGATTGATTCTAAATCACTTGCCACAGCATCAGCTTGTGCAAATTGACCTTCTTTTACAAGTTGATCTTCTAAAAGTGCGCTTCTTTGAGACTCAAGCTCTTGGATGCGATTTTCATTTTGTGCAATCTGAGATTGCTTAGAAGAGATTGTATAAGAGTTACTCTGCATACGATCTTGTGAGCTTTGGATCGTTTGTACGTTTGAAACGTATTGCTGATCTCTTTGCTTGTGCTCATCTTCAAGAGTTAGAAGCTGTGCTTGAACCTTATCAAGCTCTCCACGTAGGTGGCGGATTTCATCTTCAACAATTGAAAGTCTTCTTTGATATGAATCGCGCTCTGACTTAAGAGCATTTTGTGTATTTCGAAGTGTTCCAACCACACGGCGATTTGCATCGAAGTCATTCTTTTCTTGGTTTAGTTCACGTCTCATACGCTTTAGATCACTTGCAATGATAGTGATTCTCTCTTGCGCTTTTTGTTTTTGATCTTTAAGTGAAGCGATATCTCCTTCGATTCTCTTGATATCTTTTTTCACTTGAGCAAGGGCCGTCTGCTTCTGATCAAGCTTAGACTTTGCACTTGCTTGTGCACTTTGAGCACTTCTTAATTCAGTCTTAGCACTCGCTAGGCGATTCTTAAGTCTTGCAAGTTGAGGAACGGCCTGTGCGATTTCATTTTCTACCGCTGAGATATCAGCTAAGAGCTTCTTAACTTGAAGTTCAGCAGCTGCGACTTCTTGCTCGAGATTAGAAACTTTTGTATCTCCACCAGCAATAACCTTCTTTGCTTGAGCTAGTTCAGCTGAAGTTTTATTTAAATCTGCTTCAACTTTATTAAGACGTGGTGTTACTTCTGCAATTTTTTGTCTTAGAAGTTTTCTTTGCTCTCTAAGGTTTTTAATCTTATTAGCATTTCCACGATCACGATTTGCCATTAGCTCTTTAAGAGTTGCTTCAACTTGGGCAAGCTTTTCTTCAAACTTAGTTTTCTTCTCTTCTAATGCATTCTTTTGAGCTGCAAGTTGTTGCTTTTCACTTTTAAGAGAAGAAAGCTTTGATTTAGCTGATGAAAGCTCATTCTTTGCCTTATTTAATTCACTCTTCTTAGAAGATACTGTTGATTGCGCCTTAATGGCCAGAGCGTTTAGTCTATTCTTCTTTTCAACAAGAGGAGCTACCTTGGCCTCTTGCTTTGAGATTTTACTTTCTAATTGATCAACCTTTGCCTTGGCCGCACTAACCTCTTGGTTTGCACTGACAAGCTCGGCCTGAAACTTAGTCACTTGATTCTCTAATTGAGAAATTTTTGATGTGGCCTTATCAAGGTCTTCTTTCTTTTGTTTGATATTATTTTGAATCTTAGGAAGCTTAAGATTTAGGCGATCACTCTCATCGATTGCCGTTTTGATATTTCCTTCAAGATTTTTAATTTTATCACGATTACGATCTAACTTCTTTTGCGCCTTTTGTAGACGATCACCATTTTGGTGAAGATTCTTTGTTACTGAATCAAGGGCAGAACGAAGATTATGTGCATTTCTTTGAGGACCGACTAGATCATCTTGGATTTCTCTTTGCTCACTTGATAATTCAGAGATAGCGCGAGCAAGTCTTTGTAGTTCATCACCAAGGCCAAGGTTTTCTTCCGTTAGCATGGCAATTGTATTGTCGAGATCCATATTCTCTGTACTCAATTGACTGATGATAGCTACGGCCTCATCAATTTCTGATTTAGAGATTGCTATTGCAGAACCATTTGCTTCTAAGTCTGCAGCGATTTGCTGAAGCATGCTCTTAAGCTGATTGGCACTCATACGAGCACTATCAGAATCGGACTTTGCTTGAGAGTACTTTGATAGGTACGTCGGATAATCGATTTCATCAGGTAACTGTGCGTGAACGTTGGCGCTTAATGCCAATAGCGATAATAAAACTAAACTTTTAGTCGATCTCTTCATGAATCCCTCTCCTTTAGATCATGTTTCGTTAAATTAGTTCTATAACCCTGATTTTCCTTTGTGGAGACGGCCCATAGAAAACATTGTGAAAATACCTTAAATGTAAGAAAGTTTCAGAATATAACACCTAACCTTGTAAAGACTTCATGGATTCTGGTGTCAGAAGGGACAAAGTGGTCCTACAAGTTATTAAAAATAGGCCCTGTAACTATGAAGGATTATTGAAGAACTATTTGCAATGTTAGTGGAATATTAAGAATTGAGTTTAGAGAAAATGCCTGGCCGCAACTTAAGCAGAGACAGGAAAAGACGGCGGCCAGGCTTTTACACACAAGATAAGGACTTTTCAATAACCTCAAATAAACATTATTTTGATCGTTTCACATTGTAAATAGAGATTGAGAAACTTTACTTTTTTTTAACTGTTAACCCATAAAATTTTGGCAAAAAGTTGCGAAAAAACGTGTTTAGATAAATAGTGAAATCCCGATAAATAATCATATCAACTATAGGTTTTCATGAAGCTGAGCACTTTTATCAGGATTTAATTCCTTTTCTGCCGGTATCTAAACACCTAAATTTATTATATACTTTATGGGTATATCTAATTTTTTCATTAACAAGAATAATCTCTATATATGGAAAGGGGGAACAAATGAAAAAACTTTTTACGTTATTACTTTTAGGTTCTGCACTAGTTATGACTTCATGTGGTTCAGACGCTAAGAAAAATGATTCATCTTCTGTTGAATCAGTAGAGTACGCAAACTCATCACTTGAGTTAAACGGTGATTCAGACTCTGGTAAAGCAGGTGCTCTAAGAACTGTTTATTTTGCATTTAATTCTTCAAACCTAAACTCGTCTACTAAGTCGACTCTTGAAGCTAACGCTGAATTTTTAAAAGAGAACACTGATGTTGAAGTACAAGTTGAAGGTCACTGTGATGAAAGAGGTGGACGTGAGTACAACATGGCACTTGGTGAAAACCGTGCACGTGCAATTAAGAACTACCTAGTAGCTCTTGGTGTTGATGCTTCAAGAATCTCTACGACTTCTTACGGAAAAGAAAGACCAATCGCTTTTGGTCACTCTGAAGAGTCTTGGTCACAAAACAGAAGAGGAAACTTCGTTGTTGTTTCTAAGTAATTTGAAGAATAAATGAAAGTATTAAAGTCTAAAATTACATTTTTACTTTTACTTCTAACTCTGGGTAGTTGCGGTCTAACGACCGTACGCCCTAAGTTAGAAATGACTTATGCACAGGTTGCTTTCCTTGCGGCAAAGGAAGCTGGTGGCCAAACACTCGCCCCTAACCTCTATCGAAAAGCCGAATTCTACTACTTAAAAGCTAAATCAAGCTACAAGAGAAAGTTTTTTAATAAAGCTAAGAAATACGCCATTTTATCAAAACAATTTTCTGAAAAGGCCGAATTCAAAGCCTATCGTAAAAAAACTCTCGATAGCATCTAATCATATTCTGGAGAATTTCTCATGAAGAAAACTTCCCTACTATCGACTATCACATTAATAACTTTAATGGGATCAATGACTTCTTGTAAGACACAGGAACAAATTGAGCGCGAAAAGAAAATCAATACAATGTCGGTTCAAATGCAGCAGAGTCAAAGACTTAATGCAGATGCCATCTCTAAGATGCAAGAGCTAGAGTCTTCTATCGCCGCTTTCCAAGGACAAATGGAAGAGTATACCAATGGTAAAGACCAAAAGGTTGAAGAGCTACAAAATAAAATTAATAAGCTCGAAGAACAAAACACTTCCCTAACTGATGAAGTAACAAAGCTTTCTGCAAAAATTGAAGAGCAAGATAAGTATATTAAAGAAGTTATTGCTCTGCTAAAAAAAAAAGATAAGCAAAGAAGAGCAAAAGCAGCTGCAAAGAAGCGCTCTCCTTATAACGAGGCCATGTATCTCTATGGAAAGGGTAAGTATTCTCAAGCACGCCCTATCCTAGAAGAGCTTTATAAAGCCGGAAAGATCAAAGGCAAAAGCAGAGATCGTATCAACCACAACCTTGGAATGGTAGCTTATATTCAAAAGAGATATGATGATGCCATCACTTACTTCTCGTCTTTATATACGAAAAAACCAAAATCACCTTATAACGCTAATGGATTAGTTTACCTTGCCCGCTCTTTTGAAAAGAAAGGACAAAAAGATCAGGCCATAGCGATTCTTCAAGAGATGCTTAAGTCATTTCCTAAAAGTCGCCACGTTCCTGCAGCAAAGAAATTACTAGCAAGATTAAAATAAGAAAGGTCACTCAATGAAGAGAATATTTGGATTACTTACTTTAACTTTAGCACTTTCGTGCCAAAGTATTATCGACATGGATAAAGCAAACTCAGAGCTAAAGATTGAAGGCCCTAAGTTTTCCATCCTCTTCTCTCATTCAATCTCAGGTGAAACACATCCTTGTGGATGCCGTCAATTCCCTCTGGGAGGACTTCCACAAGTAGCAGGCTTTATGCACGAGCTAAAAAAAGAAAAACAATTTCTCTATGTTGATACAGGAGATATGCTCTTTCCTTCTTCAATCGTTCCAACTCATATTGCAAAATCACAAATGCAAGCAGCAAAGGATGTTGCTAAAGGACTCGATAAACTTGGCCTAAAATACACTCTTCCTGGAGATCAGGATCTTGCTGCTGGTGTTGGATTTTATAAAGAAGTTCTAAGTGAAGTTAGCTTCACTCCCCTTGTTTCAAACTTAAGTGATGAAAAAAAGAAGGACTTCCCTCATCAAGAGTTTACTAAGATTGTATTTGGAAAGAAGACAGTCTATTTAACAGGAATTGTTGAACCAAGTACTATTCAAGGCCCATTACAAGGTTATTTTAAAAGACCTGAAGCAAGTTTTCCTGAAACCCTAAAGAAGCTTAAAGAAGCTGGATACGACGAGAAAAACCCACTAACACAGCTTGTGGTTATGTCTCACGCAGGACTTGATTACGATAAAGGCTTTGCTAAGAAATTTCCTATGATCGATTGGATTATTGGTTCTCACTCACAAAGTTTTACTAATTATTCAATTGATGTTGGTGATACTCAAATCGTTCAAGTTCTCTCAAAGAACCACTACATAGGAGAGATTGCCATCTCAAGTGGAAAAGAGAAGCTAGAAAAAGAATTTTCATACCACGAAATGCGTGAGCAATTAGGAGAGAAAATTCCAAATAACCCATTTACGGCCTATATCAATGAATCAAAGAAGAAATTAGATCAGATTCGTGATGAGGAACAAAAGATGATGTACTCAGGCGGTAATGAAATCAAAAAGATTCCAGATGCTAAGAGCTGTCTTGAATGTCACGAGGCCCAAGGAGAACACTGGGCAAAGACTCCTCACTCAGTTTCTTTTGCAACGCTTATGATTGCAGGAGAAGAAAATAAGACCTCTTGTATGAAGTGCCACTCTGTTGGAATGAATGAAGAAGGTGGTTATATCAATCACAACGATATTGTTCACTTCAAAGACTTAAAGACAACAGATAAAGGCTTTAGCGGCCATAAGAATAAGTATTGGCAAGATGTTTCAAAGGCCTTCAAGGATGTTAAATCAATTCGTAAGCTCTCTGATAAGAAAGTATCAGCTCTTCGTGTTGAATGGGATAAGCTTGATGAGAAGCATAAGGTTGAGCATAGCTATGCCAATGTTCAGTGTTTAAATTGTCATGAGGTTGTTACTGATCACCCATTTGCTATTGAAAATGATGAGCAAAAATTGGCCCACACAAAAGCTTCAATAAAGAATAAATGCCTTGAGTGTCACACAAGTGACCAATCACCAGAGTGGTATAAGAAAGATCGCGATGGAGTTTATTCAGGTGTTGATGAAGATTACTTTGAAAAAATGTACAAGAAGATGGTGCACTAAGAGCTTAGTTGTAGTCACCTCTTCTTAACTTTCTTTCAACATCTTTTTTCTGCTGATCAGATCGCTTGTCGTGGAGCTTCTTACCTTTAGCTAAGGCAATTTCTAACTTCACGCGAGAACCCTTAAAATAGATAATCGTTGGAACAATCGTTAAGCGCTCGGCCTTTGCACGGTGAGCGATTTCAGCGATCTCTTTTTCATGGAGAAGAAGCTTTCTCTTTCTCGCCTCTTCATGATTGAATTGATTTCCAAATTCATATTCAGGAATCTTGATATTATTGGCCCAAACTTCGCCATTTTTATCAATTGTAATATGGGCCTCACCAATTGAGACTTTTCCAGCACGCAATGACTTCACCTCTGTTCCAGCGAGAACCATTCCAGCTTCGTAAAGTTCAAGTAATTGATAATCGAACTTTGCTCTCTTATTTTTGGCTATTATTTTCTTTCCCATATTTACTCATTTAAAAATTTATATAGATTTTGCAGGTCTTCTAATTTTAGCGCTTCTGCCCTAACTGTCAAAGGTTGATTGATATGTGCTAGGCCCGCTTGAATTTTTTCAACAGAAGTATAGCTCTTTAGAACCTTTCCTAGCTGCTTTCTCTTAAATTGAAACACTGCTCTTAAGAATTTCTCAAATTTTGTAAATTCGTCCAGAGCAATCACAGGATTGTCTATTCTCTCAAAGCTAATAACGGCCGAGTCCACTTTTGGTGGTGGCGTGAAAGCTCCCGGAGGCGCCTTAACTAGAAGCGATGTTTTAAAATATGTTTGTGATAAGGCCATTAGAGAGCCCATGAAATTCTTCTTTGAAGCAAAGGCAAAGACCTTATCGGCAACTTCTCGTTGAAACATCAATGTCATATATTTAATTGATGGTGTTTGAAGAAATTTAAGAAGTAGCGGCGTTGAAATATTATAAGGCAAGTTTGAAACAAGCCATGTCTTATCACCAAGTCCCTTCTCATTAATGAAGGCCTCAAAATCAAAGGCCAATGCATCCGTAAAGTTGATATGATCAGCTTTTACAATTGGTGCAAGGTATTCAATCATGCGCTCATCTTTTTCAACAACGTGAATATCTTGGTTATGAGCAGCAAGGTTCTTAGTAAGAATTCCAGGGCCTGGTCCTACTTCAATAATACTTTCGGCAACTTCAGCAAAGTCATCTGTTATCTTAGAAATAATATTCTGATTATTTAAGAAGTGTTGTCCTAGATCTTTATTGGCCCAAGGTAGTTTCTTGCTATCTTCCACTAAGTCTTCCTATGTTCTTTCTTATTAATAAATCGAGAACGTGCATCAATGCTAAGTGTAGCAGGATACTTAATACGACTCTCATAATTTCTTAGGGCATAATTAGCAATCATGGCACCATTATCTGTACAATATTTAGGTTCAACAAAGAATACGTTCTTATACTTCTCTTTTAAAACTTTTCTTAGATAGCTATTACAAGCGACACCGCCTCCCACAACAACAGGGAGATTCTTATGTCCCAACTCTCCAGCTTTCTCAATTGCATAGCGAAGCTTAAGCTTTAGGGCCGACACAATAGCGTGCTGATAAGAAGCACAAATATCTTTTGTATCCTGATTAATATCTTCAGGAGACTTCACATAATAATCTGGGTTCTTCTCTAGAAAGGTTCTCAGGGCCGTCTTCACACCTGAAAAACTTAGGTTACAATCTTTTGAAGTCTTAAGCCCCACAGGGAATTCAAAACGATTGATATCACCTTCTTTTGCTAGATCATCAATAATTCGGCCAGCAGGATAACCAAGTCCCATTAGCTTTCCGCCTTTGTCATAGGCCTCACCTGCGGCATCATCAATTGTTGAGCCAAGAACTTCCACATCATCACTTGCGCGAACAAGAGTGTAGAGACTGTGGCCTCCACTTACAAGAAGTCCGATATATGGATAAGTCACTTCATGAGTGAGATGAACTGCTTCAAGATGAGCAAAGAGGTGGTTTACCGCAAAGATATCCACTTTCTTTAAAAGAGAAATCGTCTTGGCCGCATTTAGTCCCGTTAAAAGTGGACCAAGGAGTCCTGGGAAAGTCGTCACACCAACAAGATCAATATCTGAAAGTGTCACACCTGCTTTTTTAATGGTTACATCTAAGAGCGGGGCCAATTTATCGAGGTGATTTCGAGAAGCAATTTCAGGAACAACTCCACCCCATTGGGCAAGCATTTGCTCTTGTGAAAATAACTCAAATGCCAAAACTTCAGGGGCCTGCCCAGAAGTTGGATCACCTTTAAGAACCGCCACTGATGTGTCGTCACAACTTGTTTCAATGCCTAAAATATACTTTTGACTCACAGCTTATTACCGTTTTTTAAGTTATTGATTTATTTAGGTGCACCCTATCACTATTTGAGAATTTTATCGACAATTTTGACAATTTTTTCAAAGTGATCTTTGGAAAAGTTGGCCTGCATATGCTTTGCGATGTCTTCACTATACTCAAGATCGTAGTGATACTCTTCCATCTTCTTAGCTAGCTCATGGGCCACAATAAAAACTGCTGTTAAGGGCTTAATTTGTTTAGCATATAGCCCACGGGGAAAGCCATTTCCATCAGGTTTTTCGTGGTGATTGACGAGGATTTCGTAAAGATTCTGGTCATTTATCCCCTCTTTTTCAAGAGTTTCAGATATCAGACGCCCGTGACTTAGAACAATATTCTTATCATAATCACTTAGCTCGGCCTTAAGAAGCTCTCCTTGAGAAGAGATGCGAGCAAGTGACTCATCTTCTAAGAGAAGATCGTGGTAAACAGAAGTCAGAATAATCGTTTCAATATTATCTTTCTTTCCCCAGGCCAGCTGCTTTAGAATTTCAACACCTAAGATACTTGTTAGGTAGCAGTGGTCATAGAGGTAATTTGTCATCTGCTCTCTTTCTGCCAAGAGATTCTTTAGCTTCACACTACCTTGGGATAGTTTTTTAAGATTTGAAACATAACTATCCACCACGGCCATGGAACCTTCACTAATTCCATAATTTCCAACGAGTCTCTTTAGAGTCATAATCGACTTTTGAGCAATATCCAGATGTTCAGCTGGCGTTGATGGATCGTATTTTAGAAATGAAACTTCACCTGCATTAACGACAAATTCATCCAGATCATCTTTATTGATATAGAGATAATTAATATCGCGATCAAGATAACTTTCAATTTGAGAGATTGTAAAAGTATCTCCCCTTTTGATGACCTTAACAAATTTTGAATCACTAAGTTTTACATAGGTATCGCAAAGAGCAATGGTTCCTCTAAGGAAGTACTCTGTATTGATTTTCTTATAAGCTGTTCGAGATTGAACAAAACTTGAAGGTCCACTCAATTCCGTGACGATATTTTCAAATGAGACATAAGAAAATGGTTTTGGAAGATGCGCTCTTTTTAAGTGATAAGTAATATCACGTTCAAAGTTTATAAACTCTGCTTCAGTGAATGATGTAATCGTTAGAGTTGGAATATTTAACGACTTACTATCGAGAAAAGAGAAAATATCCTCGTCCCCATCGCGAAAGTACTCTGAAATAATAAGATGATAATTACCAGACGCATTGAGCTTGGCCTTAAGATCCTTAAAACTAGCAACTCGCGTGATATTGGAATCTTGGAACGTGTTCTCGATACCTAAGACGTATATATCACTTAATTCAAAATCTGGTTCCGCAATTAAGACGTTAAAACTCATAGAAGATATTTTAACACTTGCCCAATTTTTTCCCTAGATGGAACTTTATGCTTTTATCTCACCCAGTAAAGCACCATTCCAATATAGCAGGCCAAGAAAATACTCCCCGCAATACGATAAAATGCTCTCTTCATATAAGAGATTGCAATTAAGAAAAGTGCTGCAAATACTAGAGCACAAACCTCGGGCATGAAATTTTCTGAAATTTTAATTTTATAAAAGACCAAACTTCCAAGAACGAAGGCCACGTTGAAAATATTTGAACCGATGATATTTCCTGTGATGATATCGGAGTTCTTTCCCTTCTTTACTGTCATGATTGCCGTAACAAGTTCAGGAAATGAAGTTCCAAAGGCCACAAAAATAGCAGAGATAACATAACTTGAAATGCCAAATGCCAAGGCAAGTCCAGTTCCACTCTTAACTAGTAACTCTCCCCCACCATATAAAAGGGCAAAGCCAGCAAGAAGGTGAAGAATCTCTTTCATTTTAATTTCATCTTCTTTATGACTTGGTTTTTCAGGGTCGGCCATATGGGCGCGCTCTTTTTTCATCTCTCTAAATGTGTCAAAGAGGTAGAAGGCCATGAAGCCAAGAAGAAGAGCACTTCCCCACCAGTAGATTTGCTCTTGTAAGAGTACAACACCTAAGATTGCAGTAAGGATTAAATGAAGAATTAATTGTCTCTTAATATCTGCTGACGTCAAAAAGAGTCTTCCAAGAAGTCCCGAGACCCCTAGGATCAAAAAGAGGTTGGCAATATTTGAGCCCACAATATTTCCCAGAGCAATCCCTGGATCACCGCGATAGCTTGCTAGCTGAGAGACGAAGAATTCTGGAAGCGATGTTCCAAATCCTACGATTAAAAGTCCAATAACTAAAGGAGATAGTCCTAGAGCAAGACCAATTTTCTCTGCAGACTCAAGAGCAAACTCGGCCCCATAATAAAGCATAACAATAGCAAGAACTAATAACACAACTTGTAAAACCATAAATTATTTCCAATAATTAACATATGTTAGATTTAAAACGCATTTATCTTCAGTTTAGCAAAAAGAATTTCAAATTCCTAAATATTTCGTCGTGCTTTATTGCCGACATCTTTGTTGCTGCCTATATCTATATTCTCTATACAGATCCTAAGCTGTATGAGGATTATTTAAGCACCACAGCAAAAATGATGGAACAAGTAGATAAGGCCAGTGCATCAATGATGAAAGACCCTGTCTTTCAAAAACAAATTGTGGATCTGATGATTCAATCGGCCATAACTCTTATTTGTATCTATCTCATCATTCATCTCTTCATATACCTCTTTCGTTTCTATGATAAGAAATTTGCTGACGGCTACCTAAAATTCTATTGTTGGACGGCAGGTGTGCTGATGCCAATTGTGGCCTTATGGGATTTTTCAAATCCCCTAGTATTGATGTTTATGATTCCTGGAATCATTCTTCTCTTTAATGCATTTGGCTTTAAGTACCAGAGACAAATGAAGGAAGAATAAAATTTGTTAAATGAGGAAGAGTCCAATCAGGCATACTGCGTGCCTGGCCTTTGGCCTTTTGAAGTCCACATACAGCAAGTAAGAATGAATCAAAGGCACGAACATTTTTTACAATGATCTCTAAATCATTATCATAGATAAAGATCCCTAGCTTATTTTCTATCTTTTTCACAATATCAAGACGGGCCTCAATTCCAAGATCAAGATCTGTGAGATTTAAGATATTCTTTTTTAGAATGATACGACTCTTTAATAATTCTAAGAGAATGAGGTTTACATGCCCTTCATAGAAGAAACACTCCTGAGGGAAATGTCTTTTCATATAAGAAAAGCGCGAAAGCATCATGAGTGATGTATTTCCAAATGAATCAAAAGTTGTATTAAAGAGTTCTAAGAGTTGATCGTGATATGAGCACCAAATCCAAAAATCAAGTGAGCGATTCCAATAAGGAACAAAACCTTTTTTCAATCTTCTCTTAAATGACTTTGATAACATAAAGTCCTGAGACTCTTTAGAAAAAGTATCGCGATCAAAATGAGTGAGATCTTCAAAATTTCTTCTTCTCTCATACTCTTTTGGATTTTCTTCTTCCATCTTTCGATCAATTTCTAAGATGGCCGTAATATCTTCTCTGACCTTCTCCACATGCCCCACTGGACACTTGGCAACACCTGGGCACTTTAGATTACACTCATGACAGGCCGGGCGAGAAAGAGGGAAATCCACAATGACGTGTTTCAAATCGTATTTATCAATCCACTGATTGAGAATATCATCTCCATCAGAGTATTCATCTTCATCTTTTACATCCAGAATAGACTTAAGAAACCAACGTCCGCTTTCTTTATGGTGATCAAGTAGGCAGAAAAAGAAATTATCTCTTCTTCCTCCCTTCATTGAAAGTCCGGCGACGCGATTAAAAGTTAAGTTCATAGTGGCGCTTCAACACTAAACTCTAAGACCTTCATCTTTGAGCGTGTAATCTCCTTTAATACAGCTTCTTTATGTTGTGGGCCGTGAGCAAGAATGAAACATCCGCCTCCACCAGCTCCACAAACCTTCATACCAATAACATGCCCACTTTCTCTAAGTTTTGAATAGAGAGCTCTCATGTCATCAGTAACAATTCCTGAAAATAACTTTTCTCTTTGTGCACCTTCACGACAAAGAAGTCCAAGAAAGTCATCAAATTGCCCATCTTTAATTGCGCGATAAGCAGAGAATGTTAAGTCACGAATTGTTGCAAGCCCTTCTCTTACACCATTTTCATGATCAAAGAAGTCTTTGTAAACTTGCCAATTATTAATTGCTGAAAGCCTCAGCTTTCCAGAATAAACTAAAGTTAAATGAGACTCTAAGAAATTTTTAAAAGAGTCACTATAAAGTTGTTCAACTGCAATAGCACTATCAGTTGCCTTTAGAGCAAGAACCCCTCCGTAAAGAGCGGGATAATAATCTTGGTAACCACAAGGGCCCTTATTTAAGATCTTCGATTCAATATTTTGAACAGTATTGATGGCCGTTTGGCGATCAAATTCGCGATCAGTAAAATCACATAGCGCTTTATAGACAGTCACACCCATTGATGAAGAGCCACCAAGGCCAGCACCAGGAGGCGATCCGGATTCAGTCGTAAGACGTATTCCACTCGTTAGCTGAAAGTGGTGAAGAATTTGAGCAAGAAATGAAAGTGGCCCAAAGGTCTCACCTTCAAAATCTTCATTTGTGAAATCGACACTAGAATGGCGAGTTGTTGATTCATAATCAATTGAAACAAACTCAACACCTTCATAGTCAATTTCTTCAATAATAACCTTGGCCTTAAGTGATGTTGCCAAGTTTAGTGTAATTGTATTTCTAAGAACCTGATTGATAGGAACAATATCGAGAGTTCCCCCTAAGAGATCAACTCTTACAGATCCTTCATTTGAAGCACTTTTAACCATTATAAATTCCAATATACGGCAGCTCTCTATAGCGTCCGTCAAAGTCTAGGCCGTAGCCAATAACAAATTTATCTTCAATTTCAAAACCAAGATAATCAATCGAAACTGGATGTGCAGTCTTTGCAGGCTTATGCAGTAATGTTGCAAGTTTAATTGATTTTGGTTCTCTTTCTTTTAGTAGAACGTTTAACTCACTAATTGTAAGTCCTGTATCCACAATATCTTCAACAAGAACAACGTTCTTGCCTTTAATATCAACTTTAATATCTTTAGTGATTGTAATCTTTCCTGTACTTTCTGTTCCCTTATAAGAGCTAGCTCCAATAAAGTCGAAATAAACAGGAGACTTCATCTGACGAATAAGATCGGCCACGAAAATAAATGCACCATTTAACACACCAACGACCACAACCTCTTCTCCACCGAAGTCTTGATCAATTTGCCTAGCTAATTCTTTAATACGTGATTCAATTTTCTCTTGAGAAATATAAGTTTCAATGGCCATAAACTTTCCTTACTATACAAATGAGTTATTTAAGATTTCACCGACACCACCTGCTCCTGGTACGATGTATTGTTTTCCAGTTAAACCAACTTCCTCATCCCAAAGAGTTCCAGGAACTGTTTTTAAAACGTGCTCCGGAGAAAGTCCTCGATCAAGCCTTAGCGCATAGATCTCCACATCAGGATGATCCTTTTGCATACGCTTAATATACTCAGGCGTTACAATGAGATTAATCGAAATATATTTTAAGGCCTTGCCCTTAACTTGATCTTTGTAGTGTCCAACCGCAAAAGACATGGAACCACCAGTTGCCCCCATTGGATCAGGAAGAATGACAATAGCACCCTCTTGGCCGCCACCAATCTTTGATCCACTAACATCCACTCCAATCACTTGTTCATTTTCATCTACCTTACGATTAACATAGAAATGATCCTGACGGATTAAAGAAGAGTTTAAGAAATAGTTTAGATTTTCAAAGCAAACGTGACTTGGGAAAGTTCCTGCGCGCGCAAGATCCACACAAACAACAGGTTGCTCTTTCTTTATGACCTCTTGATCAAAAACGGCCTTATCTGTAAGCCCTGCCATACGAGAGCGAACTTCAATAACTTCCTTAGGAAATGAATTTCCAAGTACTGCTTCAAGAAGAATAAAGTATAGCTTTTGTATTAAGTGATTGAGTTCTGGCTGAATGACGCCTTCATTTGAAAAGCGCGCTAATAAGCTTTCTGCCAAAGGATTGGAGAGAATGTAAACATTCTCTCCATATTTGTGTTCGATTTGACTTATTTTAAAATCGTTAGATTCGTAGTGTACGTCTTTAAGTTTTGATATTTTAGATTGTGTTTTCATTTTCCAATTTCACCTCGCTCTTAGAGTTTACCTCTTTTAAGCCTCCAAGTGAAATTGAAAATGCCTTAACATCTTGATCTTCATCTAAATAATCATAGTGAGCACGACATCTTGCTTCATATAAATCGGCCTCTCCCACAAGAACAGTTTTCTTATTCTCACTTGGTAGTCGATATGTTTTCGAAGCTGGTGCACCACAAACAGTACAGATGGCCTGAATCTTCATGACATCGTCTGCGATACATAGAAGCTCTGGCATTGGACCAAAAGCTTTTGATTTAAAGTCTTGATCTAGGCCTGCACAAATAACGCGAATTCCGCGACGAGCAAGTTTAGAAACGACTTTGATAATTGTGTTATCGAAGAATTGAACCTCATCAATTGCCACGATACGAGTTGAATCATAAACCTTCTGTAAGATTTCAACTGCATCCTTAACCGGTTCTGCTTCCACATGACGTGAAGAATGACTTACGACATTTGTCTTGTGATAACGGTCATCAATAACAGGTTTGAAAATTTGAACTTTTTGACGAGCAATTTGTGCTCGAGTTACTCGACGGATTAACTCTTCCGTCTTCCCAGAAAACATTGGTCCGCATACGACCTCAATGCCGCCGGTTTGGTGTGCGTGGCTTGCGTACATTGACTTAAACTCCTATTAATGTCAGATTTTTTTGTGTTGTGTCTCTAGGATTTATTATGACGGCCTAAGGGTTTTTAGGCCACTTACATCTTCTATCAAAAATTGAAAGCAACGCAACGAGTGCAGTGAGCCTAAATAAAGCTTATGATGAGACTGATGTACATTAGCATCACGAGGAAAAGCCCTACGATCAGTATTAATGGGGATAAGAGAATAAAGAAGCTTTGCACAAAAGAAAACCTCAGATTATAACGCAGTCCAAAATACAAGTAGACCACTTGAGAAACAAATTTTAAAAAGTCCCCAAAGATTGGAATGATTAAAAAGAAATTCCCTACGAGCGACGCAGCAATCGTATCTTCAAGATTAACTCCCTCAAGATCCTTATCAAAGAGTCCCGCAAAAAGAGAAATCACCACTCGCCAGAATTTAACAAAAACCCAGGCAGAAAGTGGGAAGAAGACAACTTTAAATAGTGTCGAAAATAAGAAAGCCTTTTGTTGAAATTCACTTGATGAGAAAATTGCAGGAAGAAAGCCTTCCTTTGCCATTTGCGCAGATAAGAGAATACCGATATGAATTTGTACCAGTGAATAGAGGCCATAGATTAGAACAAATGGCCAAGAGGCCAATGTAAAATCAGTAAACTTTAATTGTACTCCTCGTCGACTCTCATCTTTTACGATTTCAAAGAGACGCGCTTCGCGAATCTTTTCGAGCTCTTCCCTGTGGCTTGCTATATTTGAATTAACAAGTTTTGGATAAAGGAGGTACTTAATATATTGCTGATAAATGCTAATCACGTTTTTATTTTAATTGAATTCCAAATAAATGAAAATAGAACAATGACCTACTCTTTTAGTTCACTATAAAAGAATGATTCTGGCGTTTGGAGAACTTCACGAAATTTTTGATACGGAATGCTTGAGCGAAGTCGATCCTTATCCTTCATATCAGCTGGAAAGGCAGTCTCAAAGCGAGCAATAAGCCAATGCTTCTTCTTATCTGATTCAACTAACATATAAAATTGCTGACTAATGGCTATCTTTTGCCCAAGGATAAATGAGACCTCTTTACCATTTTCAAAAATAAATTTTAATTTTGGAGGATTCTCCAAAGAAAGAAGTTCCTCTTTTACTTCTTCATTATTTAAGATTCGATCAACCTTAAGCTTTTGCAATTCCTCATAGAATAATTTTAGATTCTCATCTTTCGTTTTCTTAAGATCAATACTTGCACCAGAAATTTTAATTCCTGTCACTTGCCCGTAACTTGATAAGGCAAGTATCTCTCGTTTTTGCTTAATCTCTTGTGCCTGATCCTGCTCATCTCTTTCAACCGTAAAATAAGCGGCCGTTATTGTAAGAATCAAAATGATTAGTAGATAGACATTTTTCATTATGCAGCAAACTTCCTACGTTGATAAAGAACGAGGGCCACAATCAAAAAGATCAGTGGAAGGATCACAATTGAAAAATAAAAAATCATTTGCTTCTCTATGACTGATACTAGAAGTGGCTTCTCTTTAAAGACCACTGAATTCATGGAAGCAAGTTGTCCTTGTCCCGTCATCCAATGATAGAGATTTGATATAAATTTAAAATTTGATTGATAACTAAAGAACTTATTTGAAATAAAAGATGTATTTCCAATGGCCATTAGAGCTGGCGCATCTTCACGTGTAATAGCTGCGGCCATATCAATTGGGCCTGCAATATCGGCACTATCTTTTTTAACATCACCTGCAATAACTGAGATTAACTTTTGTTCGGCCCAACTCTTAGGAGAAGAACTTGCAAGAGAGTGAAAGTTTTTAACAAAGTCTTTTGCAGCACTAACAGAGCTAGCAAGAGGAAGAAAGACGCGCTCTCTAAAATCTTGATTTATATGTAATTTATCAAAGCTTGTAATAATGGGTGCTGTCCCCTTTGAGGATTCAAGAGAATTGGCCGGATCAATAACCACATCGTTATGAATAATTAGGCCATTATCCTCAAAAAACTTTTTAAGATTTGTAAGTTTTTCTCCGCGAAAGTTTGGCATAAAGGCACCAAAGATGCGTCCACCATTTTCATAATATGAACTAAGCTTTTCAACTTGCTCTTTTGAGAAATCATTAGTTGGCTCAAGAATAGAAAAGACATTACAAGTTTCAGGTATGGCCTTGGCCTGTAAAAGGTCAATTACATTTAATTTATAAGCTGATTGCTTAAGAACATGAATAAGTCCTGTAAAGCCATTATCAGTACTATCTTGAAACTTAGGATGATAATTAAAACAAATTGTCGGATCTTCTTCTCGTTGCAGACGAATTAACCCATTAGTAATTCCAAGCTCAAGAATACGAGTTACAATAACCTTCTTCTCCCCTTTTACAAGAACAATAGAAGGCGAAACCGTCACCCCGTATTGAGCAATCATATCTGGCCTTAACTCAGGATCATAATAGCTTGTAACAAGTGAAGTATTTTCATTCTTATATAATTCTAAGAGTGAAAGAATAGCGTTCTTTGATTCTTTATTTGAGAAAACAACCATCTCAACTTTTTCATCAAATTTATCAACTGTTTTGACCGTTAAGTCTGATAACGTATTAAGCTTTCTTTGACTTAAGTCCCAAATTCCACCTTTTTTAAAAACGATAAAATTTAAAACAGCAAGGGTGCAAAAGAGTAAGAAAAAGGCGGTAAAGTTAGAAAGTAAATTTCTTCCAAAAGTACTCTTAACAAAATTTCTTATCTCAGTTAAATAAAAGTAAAAAGTTAGAATCGTCATTGCAAGAGCAATGATAAAAGTAGCTCCCACTAAGAAAGCATGCTCAGGAATAACTAAGAAGAGAAAGCATGCAATTAAATAGAAAACGGCGCAAAGGCTAAGAGTAATTTTTTTCATTTTCTAACCCCCATATTGCGAATGCCCACAAAACTAAAGAAGCCAATAAATGAAGCTAAGTAAAGTAGATCAAAGCTTGTTATTGCCCCACGTGAGAAATAGAAAATATGAGAACTAAAACTGAAGTATCTCATAATGGCCTGAACCATCTCATTTTGAATAACATTTGAGCTGGCATAGACAATAAGAAATGAAAATAGCGCCCCAAAAGATAGAACAATTGAAGCAATATATGAGCGACTTAATAATGAAGCATTAAGACCGATGGCCAAGTAGCACATCCCCAGCCCATAGATTCCAATCATATTTGTAAATAATATTGCAAAGTCATCAAACCCCTTTGGTGCTAAAAATAGCGGGATTATGAAGATTGGCAAAGTAATGAAAACAAGCTTAGTAAGGGCACTTAAGTACTTTGCAAAAAAGATCGACTCATCACTTAAGTTTGAAAGCTTTAAAAGAGAGAAAGTATTCTCTCTCTTTTCTTTAACAAAGGCACCCATTGTAATCATAGGAGCAAAGAAAAGTAGAATAAAATTTAGCGCCGAAAATGTTGGTGCAATAACAAAGTCCACGACAGTCTTATTTGTTAACTGTGGTGCCATTTGTAAATTATTATAGAAAATTGCAGACATTATAAAGTTTGAGATGGCCGCAAAGATATAAATAATTGGAGATGAAAAACTCTCCACAACTTCTTTCTTATAGACAATTGAAATTCCTCTTAGGAGCGGTATTGTTTTTTTCAAACTCATGCCTTCCCTCCTGGCTTTGCCGTTAGCTTCTTAAAGATATCCTCAAGGCCAACTTTCTTATTCTGCTGTGAAAGAATAGATAGATCATTTTGTGCAAAGTATTTCGAAAGAATGACTCGTAAGTCCCCATCTGACTTTTCTTTAGAACTCTCTTTAGAAAAAGTATAAATATCACCAGATATTGTGAAATTAACACCAAGCTCTTTTAGCCCATTAAGCTTACTTGTATCAATATTTTCAAATTCAACTTCTACCTCTTGTTTAATCTCAAGAGTTTTTTCAATTTCATCAATTGGTCCATGAGCAATAATATGTCCCTCATTTAAGATGGCGATATCATCACAAATTGAAGCCAGATCACTTAATTGGTGAGAAGAAATAAATATTGTGTGATCTTTTGAGAGATCTTTAATCACTTCTTTAATTTGAATAATCGCATTTGGATCAAGGCCAACTAATGGCTCATCTAAAACAAGAAGTTTTGGGTTATGACAGATTGCTGCTGCAATCCCTACTTTTTGTTTATATCCCTTTGATAGATTTTCAATACGCTGGTGAGAAACATCAGAGAGTCCACATTTTTCGATAATCTCTTGAATTGAATAAGCATTCTGAGATGTTGCGTAAATCTCTTGAACAAACTTTAAAAACGGAGCAACTGTCATGTGACGATACAGCGATGGTTCCTCAGGTAAATAACCAATTGTTAGGTCTTCACTTTTTATTAACTCACCTGCTGTATATTCTTGCTCTTCTAAGATTATCTTCATCAGGGTCGACTTTCCTGCACCATTTGGTCCTAAAAAGCCTAAAACCCCTTGGCGACCGATAGTTAGGTCCACGCCTTTAAGGACTTCCTTGCCAGGAAATGTCTTTCTAATGGCCGACAATTTCACCAGGCTATTATCCATTCCTTGATCCACAGTAAAAATCCTTCTTTAAACCTTCATTTTTTAAAAGCTTCTTTAAAATCCTAACAAAAAATGAAACAATAAGAAAAGTCTTAAAATTTAATCATCAAACCTTTGAGAAGGTTTGCGAATCTTCCGATTAGGAAATATATGACCAAGAATGTAGAGCGTTTCAAAAACTTAGTTGAAAAAGCAAATAATATTGTTATCACAACTCACATCTTTCCAGATGCCGATGGTATTGGAAGTGAGATTGCCTTATGTATGGCCCTTAGAAAACTCGGGAAGAATGCCATATGTATTAACGAGGAAAAGTTATTTGATCGCTATCGCTACCTTGATCCAGATGGGGTTATTTCAAATTACGAAGATTCAAAAGATCATTTTAAAAAAATAGATTTATTCATTGTAACTGATACCAATGCACTTCCTCGTATTGGTAAGAATGTTCAAGAGCTAGTTTTAAAATCAAGTGAGCTACTCTTTATTGATCACCACCCTTGCCCAAAAGAGCTTGCAGCAATTCACTGTGTGGACTCAACCAAAGCAGCAACAGGTGAATTAGTAGGTGAATTAATTGAGGCCCTTGGTGTTAAATTTGATGAGAAGATGGCCTTGGCCCTTTATACTTCAATTATTATCGATACCAGCTCATTTCGTTACCCAACAGTAACGGCCAATACACACAAGATTGCTTCAAAATTATTAGATACAGGTATTTCTCCTCCACAAGCTTTTAATCAAATCAACGGGATTAAACAAGTTGAGTATATTAAGCTTTTAGGCCAAGTACTCTCTTCTTGCCAACTAAGTAAGAGCGGACTTGTTGCATGGATTTCTATGACTGAAAATGATATTGAAAATCATAATTGTGAAGCAGAAGATACACATGGTTTCATTAATCACCTTCTAATTCTTGAAGGGATTGAAGTGGCCTGTATGTTTCGTGAAATTGACGACAAAGTTAAAATCTCATTTCGAAGTGTAAATCAAACTGTTGATGTTGGAATCATTGCTCAAGCACTTGGTGGCGGCGGTCACAATCACTCAGCAGCAACGATTATTGATGGAACACTAGAGAAGACGATTCCAGAAGTAATTCAAAAAATTGATTTAATGATTGAATCAGAAGACTAAGTGTTTAGTGCTTATTGATCTTTAAGGATTTTTCCCAGAACTTCTCTTTCTTTTGCAGAAAAGTTAAATGCACCGGCAGTTAAAGCATCTTTTAATTTTTCCTTAGTACCAGGATCTTTTGGATCATTCTTTTTTACATCACCAAAAGGCTCCCCTTCAGGAGTAACTTCAACTTTTGCAGTTGTCGCCTCTTTTAAAGCTTCCGCTTTCTTCTTTGCTGAAGCTGCATCAAGCTTAGTTTGGAAGGCCTGCTCTTTTTCTAATTTATGATTCTTAATTTTTGCGTGTATCTGACTACGACTAAGATCATTTGGCTTAGGTCTTCTAACAATCTTTGCCCCATTAGAATTAGGCATCGGTGAAAATGAAGAAGTCGAACTATCTGTTGCATAGTCTCTTCTTGCTTTCTTAGCTTGGTTAGCTGGTAAATGTGGTCGATCTGCTAATAATCTCACAATTTCATTGTACAGAAGTCCTTAACTCTTTTTTAGGTGGAAAAAAGCACGACTCTGTTTTTAGATGTACTTTCAGTAACTTATAATGCCGGTGCCTAAATTTGTCGGCAAAATTCGCCTTGCTCCACCTCAACAAGCTCCATAGTGAATAAGGCCAAAAAAAATTCAACGAGTCCTCACTAAGTAACTGAAATTACTGAAACATTTTTCAAAAAATTTACATTTTTTTTGAATTTCGTTAATCGAGGTACACATCATGTTGTTTAAATTCTTGAATTCTTCATAATGGCTTTTATCGAAATAAATCGAAGAGAGAACGATTTGTGGTCTTTGTCGTACGTCAGTTGAGTTCAATAAGTTGTAAAAGAGCACAAGCCTTCAAAGAGACTTCTATTAAAAAAGGGAAATCAAAATCTAATAGAAAGTCATTTGAGGTAATTATGAAAAATTCACTAGTATTTAAGCAGTCAAAACTTTTAATCACTTCTGCACTTGTTACCCTGTCGCTACTAACGACGTCATGTGGTTCAGGGGACAGTTCAAAGAACTTGGACATTCCAGGTGTTGATGGACCGACAGTAGTTTTACTTCAGGATGATATCCTAATTGATATCGTTTTAGAAAATGTGCAAGTTGAGGGTGGTGCAAGATTCAACATCCCTAACTACACAAACTCTTACGTTGAGATCGCTCCAGATCTTCAGTCAAACGGAACGCTTCTAGCATTCTCTGTTTCACTTGATGATATTTTTGGTGGAAAAGCTGATCGTCTAGATCCACTTACTCTACCAGGTGGACGTGCTATCCCAGGTGTTTCTGGTGGTGCTCTTCCAGCAGTAGCTTTCTCAGTACCAAGTATTAAGAACATCGCTTTCTACATTGGGCCACAAATCTTTGGTGTTTGGGTTCCAGTAAATGGTCTTAATATGTCAGGTGCAATGCTTACAACTCGTTTCTACACGGATAGTAAGAGAGTTGGTAACCTTTCACTTGTTGGTGAAGATGCAAACGGAGAAAACGGTGGTTTCTTCCTAGCACTAACAGTTTCTCGTTCAGAGGAAAGATACCTAGAAAGAATGGCCGATCGTTACTAATAGTCGACCAAAACGATTCACATAGTAAAAAATGCCCCCAGGTAACTGGGGGTTATTTTTTTCCCAAAAAAAATTAAGAACTACTTCACTTTTGTCGATAGAAAGGCATATGAGAGAAATTTTCCAAAAGTGAGGTATCGATATGGAAATCACATTAAGAAAAAGACTACTGACAGTCTTAGCACTACTAAGCTTCTCTTTCTTCTCTGTTTCATGTGGAGAAGGAAACGTTGAAATCCCAGGAGTTGATGGGCCAAACGTTAACCTACTAGAAGACAATGTTATTGTTTCAATGGTTTTAGAAGATGTATCTATTGTTGCTGGAGCAACTTACAAAGTTCCAAAATACAAGAAATCATTTATCGGACTTAACCCTAACCTAGAAGGTCCAGGTTCAGTTCTAACTTTTACAGTATCACTAGATGATATTTTCTCATCAGATGTAAAGCGTCTTGATCCAAAGACTCTTCCTGGTGGACGTATGATTCCTGGTGTAGCAGCTGGTGCTCTTCCAGCAGTAGCATTCACTGTAGAAAAAATTAAGAATATGGCATTCTACGTTGGGCCAAAAGTTTTTGGTATTTGGGTACCACTACATAACTTCAACCTATACGGATTTGCTTGGACTAAGTCTTTTAAAGCTGGTGACAAAAGAGTTGGAAATATCTCTCTATTTGGACAAGATGAAAACGGTGAAAATGCTGGTTTCTTCCTAGCTCTATCAGTTAAGTCTGCATACGAGAAGAGACTAAAAAGACTTTCTAGAAAGCACTAGCCGCGGCATTGATTGCCCAAAGGCAATCTATGGGACGCGGTGCTAGGCCACTAGACTTTAGCTAAAAAATTATTTCAACAAGCCGGGTTCAAGCCCGGCTTTTATGTTCAGGATGAACGGTATGTCCACGAAGGCAGGAGCCGAGAGTGGACTGTTGTCTCAAGGCCAATGGGAAAGCCCAAGCGACAATTTTACGAAGTAAAATTAAGCAATTAAGGTACGTCGTTACTTTTGGCACTTCCAATAAGTTAGGTTCCATTACTCTCTTCAAAACATTGATTTAAACAAACTATATTAGCATCTGCTAATTGATAATAAACGACCTTATTAGGATGAACTAAATATGCAGTATCTTAGGTGATCATAAATCTATTATTGGGGATATTTTGATGTGTAAACTATTGAAAATGCCAAAAGTAACGACGTACCTTATTCTGAATCAGTAACCCAGATCTTCCAAACATCCGCGGCATCTTAGCGAAGCTAAGATATGAAGCGGTGTTAGCTCCCCTACACTTTAGCTAGAAAATTTTTCGAGAGGAGTGCATTTATGCACGACGGTTCGACTCAGGAGCACAGGGAAAGCCTAAGCGACAATTTTACGAAGTAAAATTAAGCGACTACTCTAAATCAGTAACCCAGATCTTCCACTTAAACCCAGTATCCTTATTATTATCTAATTTAATCTTCACTGGACGACTCTTATTCTCTAGATCATTAATAACATAGAAGTCATTACTAAGAATTCCCGTCATATTGTATAGACCCTGATGAAGATTATAATCAATAAGATACTTAATAAAAGTTAAACTCATTGGCGCCGCTACTGAACCAAGGTTATCAACCCTTTTCATCTTTGATAGCTGCTTGCGAGTTTGAAAGCTTCTTAAAGACCCATTGAACTTTTCAAGCGTCTTCTTTGAGAACTTATAATCAGTTTTAAAGCTCGTCATATCAACAACTGTTTTTTCTTTTGATTTCTCAAAGTTTCTAAGGGCCTTTTCAAAAGCAGAGACCTTCTCCACTGGCTTAGGCTCTGGCTTCTTTGGTTGAGGCTTTGGCTTTCTGATAATTTTAATGCTTTTAATATCAACTGTTTTAACCGGCTCAGGCTTTTTCTCTTCGACCTTTTTTACCTTCTTAACTGGCTCAGGCTTCTTTTGTTCAACAAGAGTTATTCCCTGATCATCAAATTCTTTTAAAGCACCAAACCAAAAGACCTTAAGCTCACCCTTTGAAGTAAGGGCCGTCTTAATAATCCTCTTACTCTTATCATCAATCTCTTCCATGTCTTTGGCCATTTCTTCATAGCGAGTGAAACAGGCTTGCCCCTTCCCACTGCGATTAAGAATTTTAAAGGCTGATGACTTAAGAATCTCATTTCGAATCTCTTTAATCTGTGCAGCTGCCATGTATTCATCATTTTCACTACAAAGACTTTGAATTTCATTTTTGGCAAATTGACATGCTTTTATAAGATGACTCTTCTCATCTCCACCGAAATCTAATCTAAGAATCTTTACAAGATCAGGATGGTAAGTTTCAAGACTAAATCTTCGATCAGTCTTAAGCTTGATTGGATATTTCCCCCAGTCTACGATATCTGGAAAGAAGTCTGAAACACGCCCAATAAAGAGCTTCATATCTTTTGACTTAGGCTTACACTGCTTAAAAATTGTTTCGTAATCAATCTGGCAGCTCTTCTCATCACCATATTGATATAGGGCGATACTTGTTTGTCGATAAAACTCGTAAAGACTAGCAATTGAAGTTAAGCGAATTAAGTAGCGCATATAGGCCAAATTCTCTTTAAGTTCATACTTAGAGCAAGAGAAGTTTGGATAGATATAGCGATTAAAGTCTTGTGAGAGATCCGTTAATTCTGGAACGAGAAGTACATCAAAGTAATTACGTCCAGTGTATTCATCATAGAACTCTTGTTTTTCATTTTGATGATCGATAATCAATCTTGGATCAAGTGGCCCATCATAATGCTCAAAGTCCCACTCACCTTTAACTCCATCTTCCTGTACAAGTGAAAGCGCACTTGTGGGATGAAGAATAAGGATGAGTAAAAATAGTTGTAAGTATTTAAAAATAAACATCCTCTTTATTGTACCCAAAGAAGACTGATGGCCGGCACATAGGTAATAATGGCCAAACAAATTAGTAGAATAAAGAGAAACGGCAAGGCCGAGCGATATAGTTCAGTAATTGGTCTCTTAAAGCGAATGGAGCTAATAAAGAGATTAATTCCCACTGGAGGCGTTATATAACCGATTTCTAAATTAGTGAGAAAGACAATGGCCAAATGAATTGGATGTATATCAAATTGCTGGGCCAATGGAAGAATTAGTGGAACAACCACAATTATCGCACTAAAAATATCCATTAAACTTCCTACAATAAGTAAGAAAACGTTCAAGAATAAAAGAAAGGCGTATTTATTAGTTAGAACTCCACTAAAGGCCGTAAATAATTGATTTGGAACTTCTTCATCAACGAGAAAGTTTGTTAGTCCAAGAGCGCAACAAAGAATAATAAGAATGGCCCCAACCATAGTCATGGAGTCTTTGATAATACCAGGAACATCCTTAGTAAGACTTAAATCCTTATAAACAAAGCATTCAATGATTAGAATATAGAAGGCCGTAAATGCAGCAGCTTCTGTTACAGTAACAAAGCCACCATAAATTCCCACAAGAACTGCAATAGGTAGTAACAACTCAAAGAAGGCCCCTTTAAAACTTGCAATGGCCTCACTTAACTCAAACTTACCTCTTTCATTATTTTTCCCAGACTTAAGAATTGAATAAATGGCAAGGCCCACAATCAATAGGACACCAGGAACAATTCCCGCTTTAAAGAGTTGATCAATATCAACACCAGCAACAATTCCGTAGAGAATAATTGGCAGTGAAGGAGGAAAGAGTAAACCAAGAGAGCCTGAGGTCGTAATAAAGCCCATTGTGAACTTGTCACTATGTCCACGGCCCATAAGAATTGGATAGATTAGGCCACCAAGAGCAACGATCGTTACACCACTAGCTCCTGTAAATGCAGTAAAGAAGGCACAAAGACAAAGGCCAACAATGGCAACTCCACCAGGCATCCAAGAAAGCATGGCATTGGTAAAGCGAAATAATCTCTTTGGTGCATTTGATTCTGCAAGTAAGTATCCTGCAAATGTAAATAATGGAATTGTTAAAATAGTTGGAGCAGAAGCAAGTCGATAGATCTCAACAGAAACTGCCGATGGATCAATCCCATTATGAAAGAAGGCCGCTAAGGCGACACATCCTAAGACGATAAAAAGAGGCACACCAATTAGCGCCAAAATTAATGCGGCTATACTAATTGTTATTAAGCTCATGCTCTTCTTCCCTAAAGTCTAAGAATGCTAGAAGTGAGCGCCAAAAGATTAGCGCAAACCCTGCTGGAATAATACCGACTAAAACAGATGTATGAACTCCCAGTGATGAAAGGCGTCCATATTCTTTTTCAACATTATAAAATTGTACACCTGAAGCAAAAAGCCAAGTGGCCCCAACAATTGTACAGAGACTGATAAATTTATTTAAAACAAAGAGTGATTTTTTATATCCTGAGTTTTCTAAGAACTTAGGAAGAATCTCAATAGCGATATGGCGAGACTTTCCACTTGCCATAGCAGCACCAAAGAATGCCAAGACAAAAACGAGGTGTCGAACTAATGGATCAATCCAAGAAAAAGAAAGATTGAACCATCTCAAAATAATTGAGGCGACACTAAAGCCTAAGATTGTTACGACGACAATAACAAGGCCAGTACTGATAAAATCATCGGTGAGTTTTTCGACTTTTCTAATCACAACTTAATTCTTCTTTTTACTCTTTTCTAAACTCTTTTCTAGCAGCTCATAGGCCTTTGCAGAAAACAGCTTTCCTTTTAATTTTTTAATTGTAGCTTCTCTAACCTTTACAGCGAGATCAATATCCTTATCACTTAGCTTAACAAATTCAACACCAGACTGCTTCATAAGATCAAGTGAGTCCTGATTATCTTTTTCATTTGTTGCTTTAACTTGATCGATATATCTCTTTGAAACTTCCTTCACAATCTTTTGATTCTCAGGAGAAATTCTTTTAAATGCTTTGTTACTAATTAAAAAAGCCCCCACAGAAGTTGAAAGAGGAAAATCAATTAAATACTGAACCTTTGTATTCCACTGCATCGAAAGAATCGCTAGAGGTGGAGCATAAGCCGCTTCAATGATTCCAGTTGAAAGTGAAGATAATACATCAGGAAGAGGAAGTGGTACTGAAACTAATTTCATTTCTTCTAAGATCGTTTCAACAAGAGGATCTCCTTCCCAAGACCAAATCTTTACTCCTTGAAGATTATCAAGAGAAGCAATTTTATTTTTAGAAACAAAGTACACCATACCGATATCGAAAAAGCCTAAGTTAACAAAGTTCTTAGCTTCAACGCTTTTATTTAGATATGGAGTTAAGTCATCAATTGCTTTTAATACGCGGTCTCTATCGTGATAGAAAGTAAATGGTAATTCTAAGACACGGATATCACCGTTAATATCCCCTAGAGTCTTTGCAGTAAAAACTCCACCATGTAATTGTCCAACGCGAATCTTTCTTAAAACATCTGGCTCATCACCTTGAGAACCACCAAAGTAGAATTTAACTTTTACCTTTCCACCAGTTTCTTTCTTAATAGCCTTGGCCATCTTTTTTAGATTCTTGGCCCAATTAGTTCCCTCAGGTGTTAAGACACCAACTTTTAGAGTTAGTGCATAAAGGTTAAATGTAACAAGTAGTGTAAGTGCAATTTTTAAAATATTTTTCATATGATCTTACCTATTAAAAAATTTCTTTTTCTAAACTTTCAATAATCTCAAGTCTTTTATTAGCGATGAGATTAAATAGATTATTATAATTAATTTCAGGAGCTTCTAGTTTTCCACCGCTCCAATACTTTGATTCTAAATTTTCACGTGTATATTTTTCTATTTCTAATTTCTGATTGAGATAAACATTCTTCTCATACATAGGAACTGCATAGAATTGAATAAATGCTAAACGTACCATCATATTATCTGGCCACTTTGCAATTGCTTTCTCAAATAAGGCCTTCCCTTCCATTGGATTACCACCAAGTCCACGTGGCCTAGATGCAACATAAGAAGCTGAAAAGATATCACAAGCACCGTAACCAAGTTTTGGATTCTTCTCACAAGACCAGTCATACATCACCTTGGCCAGTGGAAGATAAGCAACAGTTCTCATATTATCTCTTTGAAGATTAATAATTGAGGCCAAGGCCTGAGCTGTGTAGAAGACACCTTCAACATCAGAAGCACTATCACTTAATTTATCTTCAAGTAATTTATAAAATTCATCAGGGCTTGAGATATATTTTGTGAAGTCAAAGTTTTCAAAATCTCTTTCTTTAAAAAATAGAGCTGAATAACTAAGGGCACGAGTATAATTTGATAGCGCACGAGAACGATGAACAGAATTCATCTTTTCTTGTAGCTGATCTTTAAGATAGTATGTTTCATCAATAGCAAAGGCCTTGCCAGTGTAGCCTTTAATCAGAGTAACAATGAAGTCGACATTTGAGCGATCTGTAGCATAGAGCGTTTCTAGAACTTTGATATTTCCACTGATTGTTTCTTCAAACAAATTCCAGTCATTTTCCACTAAAACAGCATCTGAAGATTCAAAAATCATCTCCCCCATTTGCGAAGTCGCTGCCTTCTTAATAGTTGAACAAGAAACTACAGTAAAAAGTAGAATTAGCAATGCCAATTTTTCTTTGCACATTTTTGGCCATCCTTATAAAAACTATAGTAGTAATTTGCCTTATATAATTAGTAATTACAAGCAGTTATTACCTTTTTCTTGACGCTCGAGTCATCCACTACTGGCCGTATTGCACCATTTGTAAGCCCATGATATGATTAGAAAATATCATTCGGACTAAATGTTTTTTGCAGTTATTCCGAGTATATATTTAAGGATTTAAACTTTGTCACGGAGTGACCATTGAGAGTAGTTTTTCTACGAGTAGATGAACTACTTACCTAATCCGATTCTGAGTTAGTGAGCTTTTTCTCTCCACTTAGGTATCGATTAAGGTAAGTATTTTGAAAACCTTTTTCGGTAACTATTAACAAGGAGATGGAGATGTCATCACAAGGAACATCTAACGAAAAATTGACGCCAAACCTAAACCCAACTGGTCTAAACAGACTAAGAACTATTCGTAAGTCTGCTAGTCTAAAGCCTAGAAAGTCTCTTTTAAGAGTAAAGAGTCTTAGACCTACACGTGCTGTTTTAGGTGGAAGCAAGAAAACTGAAGAATCAGAAGGATAGAAAGTCTATCTCTTCTTTGATTTAGGTGAAATAAGTTGCTTGTCGTAAGTAGATTTCAAGCTACGCAAAGACTCGTCGCGAATTTCATCCAGTTTCTTAAGTCTTTGGTCGTGAAGAAAGTTGAGGTAGTTCTTCTTTGCAATAAAGAGGTTGTTTAAGTAGGTAACCTGAAATGCTCTCAACTCGCGGAAGCACAAGTCCTTTTCCACTCTGGTAAGCTTCCTACGACTTTCTTCAAGATCTTTTTGCGTTAGAACAAACGTTGAAAAATCCCCAGTACAAACACCTTTTTTAAGCTCAATGTAGCGATCGATTTCTTTTCTCAATTCCTGCGTCTTAGTTACGTAGTCATCTGGTGGAAAACTTTTAACCTTTTCCAACTTATCATACATCTCTTTACTAACCTCTTTGTCAGTCTTTGCTTGAGGCTGAGCAACGGCCATCTTTGAAATAAGAATAAATGTTAAAGCGTAAGTTATATACTTCAAGCTAATGCCTTTTTAATTTTTTCCAAAAAATAATTACTATCTTTATTATGCGCAAAGACAAAGGTTATGGCCATTTTTTTAAACTTAGATTGTTGGCCACTCGTTAATTCTATGCTTCCTTTAGAGACACCAAATTTCTTAGCAACTAATTTCATAATTCCTGCATTGGCCTTACCATCTTCAGGTGGCGACTGAGTGCTAACGATGAGATGTCCAGTATCAGCAATAGCGAGCTTTTCTACTTTTGCTCCAGGCTTGGCCCAAATATCAATCTCAATAATGAGATCAACTGCATCGCGCAATACCTGATGATGAATTCCTAACTGTGTTAGATAGTCACTTATTGAAATACTTCTCTCCACTTAGAGCTGTCGTAGCCTAGATCAGACAGAAAGCTCTTCATTTCATCAATAAAATCAGAAAGTGGAAATCCCACAACGTTAGAATATGAGCCACTTAAGTTTTCCACAAATAAAAGACCCTGGCCTTGAATTCCATAGGCACCGGCCTTATCCATCGCCTCTTCACCTTCCAGATAGAGGTCTAAAATTTCAGGAGAAATATCTGTGAACTTAACTTCAGATACTTTTGAAAAAGTTCTCTCTTTACCACCGCATGCCATATAAACGGCCGTGTATACTTCGTGCTCTTTACCGGAAAGCTCATTTAACATGGCCCTTGCATCGGCCTTATCTTTTGGCTTTCCTAAGACCTTATCCCCAATTGCAACCAAAGTATCAGAGGCCACAATAAAGTGGTTTGGAGTCGAGTCTTTCGTAAGAGAAACGATATCTCTTCCTTTAAGCTCGGCCAGCTCTTCAACGATTTCTCTAGGATGTTGTCTCGTAGTAATTTCTTCGACGTCAGAAGGTTTTATTTCAATTGGTACTTTCATCCAAGATAGAAGTTCCTTTCTGCGAGGACTCCCTGATGCCAGGATAAATTTTAGTGTTGATGCCATTTAGTTTTTTCCATAAATCAAGTTTTTCAGAATTAAGCTCTGGAAAATAACTTCGAGAGTTCTCCATTGCCCCTGCTCTATAATAACTTTCCTGTGCCTTAGTGTAAAAGTCTTTCCTAAGGACATCTTTATCTCGTCGGCCAACTCGTGCAAGAACTTGCTTTCGATAGCGATCAGCAATGGCCAAGTTTGTGGTTTCAATTTGTCTTGAATGTTTCCAGAGAAACTTTATACGATTATCAAGTTCACCCTCTTCCCACAGTCTCATGCCGTAGGCCCTTGCATAACCAACTTCATCTAATTTCTCAAATAGAACTTGTCCGTATCTCTCTAAGAAGATCTCTCGAGTATAGTAAATACCATTAATTCTCTTCGTCATTAATTCATTTTGTAAGAGAACATCATTTGGTTCCACAATAAAGTAGTTTCGATTTATAAAAGAAAAACGATACCACGTCCCTTTACTTAATTGCTCAAATTCTTCGTTTGCATATCCTCTTAAGTTAACTTTTGGATTTGTCTCATTCTTATAAGAATAACCTAATTGCTCTTCATCTCGAAACTTAAGATAGCTATCATTACCAATTGAGACATAGGTTTCAAAAGAAGGAGAATATGCTTCAAATGAAAAGAGAGGCGATTGAATAAAGAATCGACTCTTTCTCATTACCTTCTTATTATTTTTTTTAATTAAATCATTTATAAATTTTGTACGAGATCGATAACGAATATCATCTTCAAATAGGTACTCATTTAGAGATACATTCTTATCAAAAACAATTGGATTTGTTCGATTAATTGGAAGAGGATGAAAGACAGCATCAGTGTCTCTCTTTTTACTCATTTTCAATTCTTCTTCTGAGCGAGAGATTAGAAGCATATTTCCAACATTTGCTCTTAGGTAAAAGAAGACCTCTTTTTCTAAGACATTAATTTCTTTAAAAGAAACCGAGCTCTCTGGCGCCATACGAATCAGGGTTCCATCAAAGAGCATTAACCAAAGATAACTATCCACACCAGTTTCAATATCATCGTTTTCTTTAATGAGTGAGCGGTAACCAACTTTATTCTCACCGAGATCGCGAAATAATGTACATTGGCCTACACATTTAATAACTCTTCCCATCTCTTCTCTTAGACCAGACATCTTGGCCAGATCACGCCAAAGAGGATAGCTTTCTTTAAAGCGTAAATCTTCCTTCCAGCTTTCATAACTGAGCCAGTCTTTGGCCTCTAACTTATCCCATTTAATTAGAGATTTTCGATCATCCTTAAACTTAAGTTCAGGGTTTGCGAAGGCCGCAAAGTAAATTGTGAGTAGTAATAAAACACGTAGCATCATAAACTTCATCGACAAAAGCTGGTCCTGGCCATAAATGAAGAAGAAATTGAGACTTTTTCGGCACTTTATGCCCGATCTAAACTGTCAAAATCATAGGTTTCGTGCTAAATTTTGGGCCAAATATTAATTTACACAGAAACTTTAACAGACAAGGTTGATACGATGAGTCAGGATAACGGACAATTTTCTTTTGTTAACACAGAACATGAAGTCTTAAAATTTTGGGAAGAAAACGATATTTTCCAAAAATCACTTGAGCAAACAAAGGAAAAAGAGCCATATATTTTCTACGATGGCCCTCCATTTGCCACAGGTCTTCCTCACCACGGTCACCTACTTGCTGGAACACTAAAAGATATCGTTCCAAGATATTGGACAATGAAAGGTCGCTACGTTCAAAGAAGATTTGGATGGGATACGCACGGCCTTCCAATTGAGCAAGAAATTAATAAGAAATTAGAAATGACTGCACACGAAGCATTAGAGAAACTTGGTGTTGCTGGTTATAACCAAGAGTGTCGCTCAATTGTTGATCGCTACACAACTGAATGGCGTAAAACTGTTACTCGCCTTGGACGTTGGGTCGACTTCGACAATGACTATAAGACAATGGACCCAACTTTCATGGAATCATGTTGGTGGGTATTTAAATCTCTTTGGGATAAGGACATGGTTTACAAGGGAACAAAAGTAGTTCCTTACTCAACTGGTCTTGGAACAGGGCTTTCAAACTTTGAAGCAGGTCTTGATTACCGTGACGTTCAAGATCCGGCCATCACTGTTCTTTTCAAATTAGACGATCCAAAAAAAGCTGGTGCTGATTACGTGGCCGCATGGACAACAACTCCATGGACACTTCCATCAAACCTTGCTCTTTGTGTGGGTCCTGATATCGATTATGTTCGCGTAAAAGATAATGATCGTGGTGTAACAATCATCTTTGCTGAAGCAAGACTTGAAGCATATACAAAGAAGCGCAACCTTGAAGTAATCGGTGAATCATTTAAGGGAAGTGAACTTCTTGGACTTCGTTATGAGCCACTCTTTGATTTCTTTGCTGATCTAAAAGAAGAAGGCGCTTTTACAATCTTTAACGATGACTATGTAACGACAGATAGTGGTACAGGTATTGTTCACCAAGCACCAGCATTTGGTGAAGATGATAATAGAGTCTGTAAAGAAGCTGGAATGAAGGCCGAAGTTTGTCCTATCGATGATGCTGGTCAATTTACAAAAGAAGTTTCTGCTTATGCAGGTCAATACGTAAAAGATGCTGATAAACAAATCATTAAAGACCTTAAAGAAAATACAAAATTATACGATCACGGAAACCTCGTGCACCCTTACCCATTCTGCTACCGCTCAGGAACGCCACTAATCTATCGTACAATCCCTCAGTGGTATGTAAAAGTAGAAGAAATCGTTGATAAGCTTGTTGCTAATAACAAAGAAATTCACTGGGTACCAGGTCATATCAAAGCAGGTCGTTTTGGTAAGTGGCTTGAGAATGCTCGAGACTGGGCCGTTTCTCGTACACGTGTTTGGGGAACTCCACTTCCAGTTTGGATCAATGATGAAACTGGAAATATGAAATGTCTTGGTTCAATTGAAGAACTAAAAGAGCTTTCAGGGGTTGAACTTACAGATCTTCACCGTGAGTACACAGATGAAGTAACTTTTAAAATCGAAGGAGAAGAAGGAACGTATAAGCGTATCCCAGATGTCTTTGACTGTTGGTTTGAATCTGGTTCAATGCCATACGCGCAACTTCACTACCCATTTGAAAATAAGGAAATCTTTGAAAACGGATTCCCAGCAGAATTTATTGCTGAAGGTTTAGACCAAACACGTGGTTGGTTCTATACACTAACAATCCTTTCAACTGCCCTATTTGATAAACCAGCTTTTAAGAACGTTATCGTTAACGGCTTAGTTCTTGCTGAAGATGGTAAGAAGATGAGTAAGTCTCTAAGAAACTTCACAGCTCCTGATGAGCTAATGGAAGAATTCGGATCAGACGCTCTAAGACTATACCTAATTAACTCTGGTCTTGTTAAAGGTGAAGAACAACGCTTCACTGACGCTGGTGTAAAAGACATGGTTCGCCGTGCCCTACTACCTTGGTTAAACTCTTTTAAATTCTTCCAAACATACGCATCAATTGATGGATGGAATTTTAATGAGCACGCTGAAAGTGGTGAGAATATTACTGATAATTGGGTTATCTCAAAACTACAAACTCTTAAAGAAAATATTGAAGCAGAGATGGCACAGTACCAACTTTACAATGTTGTTCCTGCGCTTTTTAACTTCATTGAAGATTTAACAAATTGGTATATCCGCCTGAATCGTTCTCGTTTCTGGGGAGAAGGCTTAACAAGTGATAAGAAGCAAGCTTACACAACTCTTTTTACAACACTAAAAGAAGTTACGATTGCTATGGCACCATTTGCACCATTCTTATCTGAGCATATCTTTAGTGAGCTTAAGAAATTTGATTCAAGTGAGAAGAACTTATCAGTTCACTTATGCGACTACCCTGTTGCAAATACTGAGCTTAAGAACTCAGTTCTTGAAGATGCCGTTGATAGAATGCAACAGATTATCCTTCTTGGACGTCAAAAGCGTAACCAAGTTCAAATTAAGGTTAAGACGCCACTTGCTCGTCTAAGTGTTATTCACAAAGACCAAGCTCTTCTAGATGAGATCAAGAAACTTGAAGGATATATTCAATCAGAACTTAATGTTAAGAGCGTTGAGTACACAACTGATGAAGATAATTATATCAAGCTATACGCAAAACCAAACTCTCCAGTTCTAGGTAAACGCCTAGGAAAAGAATTTGGTAAGTTTATGGGAATGATTTCAAAACTTGGCGCAGCAGAACTTAATGAGCTTGAAGAAAAAGGAAGCCTTGAGCTTGCAGGTGAAACATTTGCTCCTTCAGACATCCTAATTTTTAGAGAGGCCAAAGAAGGAACACAGGCCCTATCTAATCGTTATATTTCAATTGATATCGACACAAACCTAAATGAAGAATTAATTCTAGAAGGTCTTGCTCGTGAAGTTATCAATAGAATTCAAAGAACAAGAAAAGACTCTGGATTTAATGTTGAAGATCGTATTGAAGTAAACTTTAATGCAACAGATCTACTAGCAAAAGCAATTGAAACTCACACTGACTACATCACAAAAGAAACACTAGCAAATAGCCTTAATGCTAGTAGCGATGCTCTTGAACATGAGTTTAAAGTTGATGATGAGAATCTAAAAATGACAATTACAAAAGCATAATAAAAAAGCCTCCGAAATGGAGGCTTTTTTTTATTCCTGAATTAACACATAACCGACAGGTTTTGGTTTTAAATCAAAACACTCTTGTCTCTTATAATCCTCAACAGCATCTAAGACTTCTCCCTGAATTTCGATTTCACCATATACATGTTTGTAAACAGTTTCATCATTTAATACATCCCATCTTCGAGTTCTAAGATTCCAGTCTCTATACTCAACGACTCCTCTAACTAAGCACTCCTTAGACTTTGTAATTTCTAAATTTCCAAAATCGTCACGCCTAAAAAAATCGTTAAATTTCTCAACTGACTCCTCAAAGTAGTCAAAATATCTTACTGTATATTGATGTTGTACTTCGATTACACGATATGGTTTCCAATTTCGAGGTACAGGCTTAGAGATAATTATCTGAGGTACTTTTCGGTATCCAACGTCGGATACTTTTATATCGTGAAAAATGGGCCTTTTAACAACTGCACCAGTATAAATAGTCTGTGATTTAAGCCCCTTGCATTGCTCTGGTTGTACAAGGCTTTTAAATTCATCTAAACTAATTTTCCCAGTTACACATCCATTATCAACTTCATTATTATAAGTTACTATCTCGTCATTCTTAAGCCTTAATCTTAACGTCTTAAGATGTACTTTATGATTAATGAATGCATCTTCTTCTACTTCATAGAAGAAGATTTTTCTGTCATTTTGATGATAGTAAGCTTGATTTGATAACTCTTTACCATTTTTTGAGACAAGAATAAAAGTCGCTTCAACTACTTTCTCATCTAATGAAACTTCTAGTTCAATCTCATTTTCATTTGTAAGATCATAAAGAGAAAGACTCTTTTGAGAGTTAATATTTCTTAAATACATTGGTCTATTAGTTGAGCCACTTTCTTCACAAGTTACTTTATTCTCACTAGAGACCAAGTTAGTTCTGAAACTCTCACATTCAATCGAGAATGTTGGTCGCATTTCATTTGAAGCTAATTTAACACTTTTATTTATTTTCTCCTTGTCTGATGAGTTACAAGATACAAATAAAACTGTTGCCAATACTAATAACTTTTTCATTACTCTCTCCTTATTCCTTAATTAGGATTGTTCCTACTAATTTTGGTTCAACGGGATAACACTTCTTCACACCAAGGTTTTCAGACATGCTAAAAGATCGATCATTTACTCCTAGGCCACAGTTTTTACAAAGTTTACTTGCTTCACTATTTTCAAGGCCTCGATTTACCTTCTCATAAACCGTTCCAAAAGGAAGATAGATTCCCTTTTCTTCATAAACTTTATGATCATAAAATCCTTCAGTGAAACATAGACGATCTTCTATTTGCTCAAGCTCAAATCCAAACTCTGTTTTTTTAAGTTCGTACAGCTTTTCAACAGGAACCTGTTGAGTCGTCATGTGATCAAACAAACGATACTTTGATGTTATTTGATATACTTTGTAATCTACTCGCTTCATCTTAGGAAACTTCTTAGTACCTTCATAGAATTTTGGAGATTCAACTTCTGCTTTAAAGTTTGGAATAAATTTTAGATTTGGGCATTGGCCACGAAGATCATCAAGGTTAATATCTTCTACGTTAAAGAGTCCGGTGTCACATCCCTTATCTTCAATTCTTGCAACGGCCACAGGAGTTCCTCCTGTGTGATAGTTTGAGATCTTTAGGTAAACGTCGTGTGCACTAAAGTCTCCAATTCTAAGTTCCTTAAATTTAATAGAATTGAAACCATTGTAAAGCATATCTTCAGAAAGCCTCTTGCCATACTTAGAAACGAGATAAAAATACGCTTGAATTGGCCTTTGAGTAACAACTTCTAGCTCGACAACAGCATGTCTTTTTAACTTATCTTGCTCAATTAATTCTTCATCAATAGAAAATAGAAATTGTGCTTCTTCATTAATTAGAGATGTAGGACATGTGATTTTTTCTTCAATAATATCAGTCTTAATACCCACGCATTGAATACTCGACTCAGCAAGACTTTGACGCTGATAAGTTAACTTCTCTTCTTTTGTTTGATTTTCATTACCACAAGATACTAGTGAAATAAGTGCTATTAATAATAGTAGACGCATATAAAACTCCTTTGATTTATGGCCGTTTTAGCGACATTTTTCTCAAAGGAGTCTTTTTTTCTAAATTGAAATGATATTTTTTAAACTTGAAATACTATGAACCAAAGCCTTTAAGCTGTTCCCCGCCAAGTACATGAAAGTGTGTATGAAAAACACTCTGGCAACCGTGTTGATTAATATTTGAAACGACTCGGAAGCCATTGTTTTCGAGCTCATTTGATTGAGTAAACTCTTTAATAGCATCAAATACCTGGGCCATATCATCGCGATTCATCTCATTTACATTCTTAGAGTGGTTGCGATGAATGAAGAGATAATGCTCTTTTGCAAGAGGTTGAATATCTTTAAATCCAATAACCTGATCATTTTCAAATACTTTATCAGAAGGTATTTCACCTTTTAGAATTTTACAAAATAAGCAATCATCCATAACTATCTCCCTATTCGTTTACTAATTCGACATGGGCCCCAAGTTTTTGAAGCTTCTCTGGTAAATCTTCATAACCACGTTGTAAGTGGTAGACGCGATCAATCTTCGTTTCACCATAAGCACAAAGAGCAGCAAGAACAAGAGCAGCTGATGCTCTTAGATCGGTACACATCACAGGAGCTGCCGTTAGAGGACGTCCACCTTCAATAAAGACCGAACTTCCCAATTGCTCAATACTTGCACCAAGACGTGTTAACTCAGGTACGTGCATGAAACGGTTTTCAAAAATATTTTCAGTCACAAGAGAGTTCCCTTCAACAACAGTTAGAAGAGCAACCATCTGTGCTTGTACATCTGTTGGGAAACCTGGAAATGGCTCAGTTATAACTTTTGATCCTTTAAGAGATGAAGGATATGTCTTAACGTAGTTGTCACCAATTTCTAGCTTAGCTCCCATCCCCTGAAGGTTTTCAAGAACATTAAAAAGGTGTTTTGGATTAAAGTTTTTTACAGTCATCTCAGACTTAGTCATTAATCCACCAATAATATAAGTTGCCGCTTCAATACGGTCACCTATTGCTTGATAAGTTCCGCCGTTTAATTCCTTCACTCCATCAATAACAAGGCGAGACGTTCCAATCCCAGAGACTTTTGCACCTAGAGAGTTTAGGAAATTTGCCAGATCATCAATCTCTGGCTCCATTGCTGCGTTTTCAATAATAGTTTGTCCGTCAGCAAAAACACCGGCCATCATAAGATTCTCAGTGGCACCTACTGATGGGAATTTTAACTTAACAAGTGCACCTGTTAGATGATCAGTTTCAGCAAAGACAAAACCATTTTTCATTTCGATCTTCACATTCATCTTCTCAAGATTGTCTAAGTGAATATCAATAGGACGTGTCCCAATAGCACAACCACCTGGAAGAGAAACCTTTGCCTTTCCAAGGCGTGAAAGAAGAGGACCTAGAACAAAGATAGAAGCACGCATTGTTTTTACGAGCTCATAAGTGGCCTCATGTGAGCTTAGTGAAGAAGCATCAAAAGTAACATTCTTACCATCTCTATTACATTCAACTCCCATCATCTCAAGAAGCTTAAGCATTGTATTAATGTCACGAAGCTTTGGAAGATTTGTGAGAGTCACTTTCTTATCCGTTAAAAGAATTGCCGCTAAAATTGGTAGGTATGCATTCTTAGCAGGAGATATCTCAACCTCTCCAGACAGTCTCGCTGGGCCTTTAACTATGATTTTATCCATTCTTTCTTCCTTTTAAAAAACGATAGCGATCAGTATAGTCCTTGATTAACTCAAGTTCGCCAAAGTTATATTCCCCTAAGATATCTTTTAATCTTTCCAGATGCAATTCACTACCTTCCATAATGAACAGCCCGCCATTTTTAAGCTTTTTCTGTGCCTGATCAAAGAAAGTTTTAAACCAATTATCGTAATCCTGATCTTTTAAGTAAAGGGCCAAGTGAGGTTCAAATGAATGAACTTGTCCATGTACTTCACTTAAGTCAGCATTTTCTTTGATATAAGGAGGGTTCGTAATAATGATATCCAGATCTCCTGGAATATTTTCCATACGATCTGATTGTTGAAATTTTAATTTTACTGTTTTTGGATAACGGTAGCGATGAAAGAATTTATTTGCACGAGCAACATCCAAAGCCTTCTCACTAATATCACTTGCAATGATCTCGGCATCAATTTCACCAATCTCCCCTGCAAGACTTAGCGCGATGGCACCACTTCCGGTACCAATATCCGCAATCTTTATATGATCTAATCTATTCTTTCTAATGTATTCGGCCGTCCACTCCACCATGATCTCAGTTTCACTGCGTGGAATGAGAACATTTTCATTTATGTAGAATGAGGAGCGATAGAAGAATGATCGATTGCTAATATATTCGAGGGGGATTCCCTGCTTAACTTTTTTTAGAAATTCTTCAATGACACCCTTATTTTCAGAAATGTAGATGTCATCAAATTGTGAATCGAGAATACGACAAAAGTTTTTCAGCTCTAGCTTTAATCTTCCTAAGCTTATTCCAGGGTAGTTCGCCTCTAAGAATTGCTTATTCTCATTATAGAAAGAGCTGATGTAGTCGCCGAGAGTGGTGAAGCTCACACAACTCTCCTTTATTCCTCTTGGCCTTTAAGAAGTTCTGCTTGATTATGAGCAATAAGTGCATCAATAACAGGAGCAAGATCTCCTTCAATAATCTTATCAAGAGAATAAAGTGTTAGACCAATACGGTGATCTGTTAGACGCCCTTGTGGAAAGTTATAAGTTCTAATTCTCTCAGAACGATCTCCCGTTCCAATTAGTCCCTTTCTTTCCGCAGCTTCTTCAGCATTCTTCTCTTGAAGCATCTTATCGAAGATACGAGCGGCAAGAATCTTCTTTGCCTTCTCTTTATTCTTAAGTTGTGACTTTTGATCTTGGTTATAAACCGCAATTCCCGTCGGAATGTGAGTCATACGAACCGCTGAATCTGTTGTGTTAACGTGCTGTCCACCTGAACCAGATGCACGCATAACTTCAACACGAACATCATTCATATCAAGTTCCCACTCAAGATCATCTGTTTCAGGCATTACTGCAACTGTGATAGTTGATGTGTGAACGCGACCTTGTGATTCAGTCTTTGGAACACGTTGAACTCTGTGAACCCCTGATTCATATTTCATTTTTGAGTAAACTTTCTCTCCTGAGATTGAGAAGATAACTTCTTTAATCCCTTCGTCATTTTCAGAAAGTGATTCGATTTCAACTTTCCATCCAAGTGCACGAGCATAGTTTTGGTACATTCTTAAAACGTCAGCTGAGAAAATCGAGGCCTCGTCCCCTCCGGCACCGGCACGAATCTCAACCATACAGTTTTTATTATCTAAAGGATCTTTTGGAAGTAGAAGAAGTTTTAACTCCTCCTCTAAATCTGGAATCAATGGCTCGTTCTCATCGAGAACTTCTTTTGCCATCTCTTTCATATCAGGATCACTTTCCTTAAGCATCTCTTTTGCTTCGGCAATATCCTCTTTTATTTGCTTATATTTCTTATAAGCAACAACAACGTCCTCTAAGTTTGATCTCTCTTCAGAGATTTGCTTAAATTCAGTTTGTCTTTCATATAATGTAGGGTCTGCCATTTTTTCAGTTAGTACTTCGAAACGTTGTACTACTGAATCAAGCTTATCAAACATACTCATTTAAAATCCTTTTTACTTCAATTAACTATTCATAGACTCCATGAATTCGTTATTTGTCTTAGTCTTCGTCAGTCTCTGAAGCATGAACTCCATTGCATCAATTGTACTCATTGGGTGAAGTACTTTTCTTAGAACATATGTTCTTTGAAGATCTAGTGGCTCCATAAGAAGGTCTTCCTTACGAGTCGATGATCTATTGATATCAAGAGCTGGGAAGATACGCTTTTCAAGTAGCTTTCTATCAAGTTGAATTTCAGAGTTACCAGTACCTTTGAATTCCTCAAAGATAACTTCATCCATTCTTGAACCTGTATCAACAAGTGCAGTAGCGATGATTGTAAGTGATCCACCGTTTTCAATATTTCTAGCAGCACCGAAGAATCTCTTTGGTCTGTGTAGGGCATTTGAGTCAACCCCACCAGAAAGAATCTTTCCAGATGGTGGAACAACAGTATTATATGCACGGGCAAGACGAGTAATTGAATCGAGTAGAATAACAACGTCTTTTCCAGCTTCTGTTAGACGCTTTGATTTCTCAAGAACCATCTCTGCAACTTGTACGTGACGATTTGCTGGTTCATCAAATGTACTTGATACAACCTCAGCATCAACGTTTCTCTTCATATCTGTTACTTCTTCTGGTCTTTCATCAATTAGAAGAACGATTAGTACGGCTTCCGGATGATTTTCAGTAATTGCATTGGCAACATCTTGAAGTAAGTGAGTCTTACCTGCTTTTGGTGGAGCAACGATTAGACAACGTTGTCCAAAACCTTGAGGAACAAACATATCAATCATACGAGTTGAATAATTTGTTGGATTATATTCAAGGTTAATTTTCTTTTCAGGATAAAGAGGCGTTAAGTTATCGAAAAGAACTGTCTTCTTGTGAGCTTTTGGATCTTGATCGTTAATCGTACTTACTTTAAGAAGTGCAAAGTATCTTTCATTATCTTTTGGTGGACGAATTTGTCCCTCAACAGAGTCACCTTTTTTAAGAGAGAATTTTCTAATCTGGCTTGGAGATACGTAAATATCATCGGCACCTGGTAGGTAGTTATATCCAGGAGACCTTAAGAATCCGAATCCGTCTGGAAGAATTTCTAAAACACCGTTTCCGAAAATCTCTTGTTTATCTTTTGCGTGGGCCTTAAGAATAGCAAAGATTAGCTCATGCTTCTTCATACCTGCCGAGTTTTCAATTTTAGCTTTTTCGGCAAGCTTGTTTAAGTCCTCAATTTTCTTTTCTCTCAATTCACTTAAATGCATAAAAAGTTTTACTCCTGAAAATATATGAATTTGAATATCTGAATATTAGTTAGAATTGCCTCTAGTAAGTCGGCCCATTTAGACATGGACGATGTAGATTAATTTCATTGGTAATGATTTTAGTAGATAAATTCATCATAAACTGTCACCCCTTGCTAGTCAAGCTAACATTGGCGTTGACTTTAAGCAGCAAAAAGCGCATAAATACCTAATATGAATGAATTTTCAAGCTATCCAAAATTTAATGAACTAAAAGGCCTCAATATTCTTTCCATCGATTATGGAGAAAAAGTTATTGGCCTTGGCTTCTTTTGTCCCGGACGAGAGCCATTTCCAATTGGAGCAGGTCGTATCATTAACAAGGGTTTGGCCCACTTTTATAAAGAGCTTGAAGCTATCATTGAAGACCTAGTGGTTGAAGTTATTGTCATGGGAATTCCCTACTACGTCGATGGTAACGAAAGTGACAAGACAAAAGAGCACAAGGCATTATTTAACGCATTAGTTGAGAAATTTCCTACGATAAAATTCTATCAGCAAGACGAAACTCTCACGACTAAGTCCGCCAAAGAGCGCATGGAAAATTCTCCAGAGTTCAATTTTCAATACGATCCAACAAAAATTGATGAGCTAAGTGCTGTTATCATTCTTGAAGATTTTATCCGTAGTTAAAATTCAAAGAAGATAATTTCACAAAGTCCAAAAATGAGATATCCTATTGTTATGACAAAGAAACATTTATTTATATTTTTGGTGCTGGCACCAGCGTTCGCAATTACACTTTTAGTGGCACACACTTATTACAATATTTATCATTGGGGATATTCTGGCCCACAGACAGAATTTCAAATAAATAGCGGTGATACATTTGGTACAATCAATTACCGTTTGGCCCAAGATAAATTGATCTATTCTCCTCGCCTATTTCACCGTTACGTGAAATTTGAAGGGCATCTAACAGACTTTAAAGCAGGTCGCTACGTCATCCCAGAAGGGATTACAATGAGTGAACTTCTAAAACTTTTAATAAGTGGTAAAAGCTTAACTGTAAAAGTCACGATTCCTGAAGGATATAACCTTTTTCAGATTGCCAAAGTTTTAGCAGATGAAAAAATCGTTGATGAAAAGGCTTTTATTAAGGCCGCAAAAGATAAGAAATTAACACAAGCATTTGGGATTCCTGCAAATCGTATGGAAGGTTATCTATATCCTGATACTTATCAATTTCATGAGAAGATGGAGCCAAAGGCAATTATTGAAAGTATGTATAGTAACTTTAAAGATAAGATTAAAGACTTAGACTTTTCAAAAGTTAATTTAACGAAGCATCAAATTGTAACTCTTGCATCGATGGTAGAAAAAGAAACTGGTGCTAAGTTTGAGAGACCTACAATTTCTGGTGTTTTCCACAATCGTCTAAAAAAGAGAATGCGTCTTCAATCAGATCCAACAACAATTTATGGAATCTGGGAAAGCTATAACGGAAATATTAGAAAGAAACACTTAAGACAGAAAACTCCTTATAATACTTATAAAATCTCAGGCCTTCCTGTTGGCCCAATTGCTAATCCAGGTTATGCGGCCTTAAAAGCGGCACTTAATCCAAAGACTCATCGCTATCTATACTTTGTTTCTAAAAATGATGGAACTCACGTTTTTTCTGAGACGTATAAGCAACATCGAGAGGCCGTAAACTTCTGGCAAAAGAATCGCGCAAATAGAAAAGGGCGAAGCTGGCGTGATTTAAATAAGAAACAATAGTAAGGAAGTATAGATGAAGTTATGGTCATCATTTGATCAAGATTATATTTTAAAGAGGCTTACTTCCCTTTACGAAGAAGGTGTTACAATCAACTTCTGGCAAAGCAATGACGATGTCAGAGAAGATTATCAAGCAAAGTTCACTGGTGTAACAAGTGAGAAGTGCTCAATTAAGCTTACTGCTGAAACAGCTCCTCTCTACACTCGTATTGCGCCTTTATCACCAATCTTCTTCCACTATCCAGCTGGTGACTTAATTTTTAAAAAAGATATTTTTAAATTAGAAAATGGTGGTATCTCATTTAAAACGCCAAGTGAAATACGTTGTCGCGATCGTCGAAGTGTCGAGCGCTTCAATTACAAGTACCCTGACTATAAGAATATCTCTTACACTCTTGAAGATAGTGAAGAGATTATTAATGATATTATTATCGATATCTCTCTTAGAGGACTGGCCTTTGTCATTGATGCTAAAAAGAAAGATAAGTACCAACTTGGGACAAAGATTTATATTCGATCAATCACAGACCAAGAACTTCCAACAAAGCATGAGGCCAAAGTCGCCTCTGTTAATCGCTACCATGTAAAGGGAGAAGGATTACAAAATCACCTCTTACGCATTGGACTTGAATTTACTCAAACACTTGAGTCTGTAACCTATGACTCTATTGGATCTCTAGTTAAGAAGAGACAAAATAAGCTTAAAGGATTTGATACCAAGTTTTTTAACGGATTAAATCCAGACGACTATGAAAAGCAACTTGCTGTTATTTACAGTAAAAATCCACAGCTTGCGGCCAATATCAATGAATCCGTTGAAGACATCGATCGTCTTCGCTATATGACAATTGATATGAAACGCGAGTTCTTCTTAGAATTTAGTTTAGATCTAATGGCATGTGCCCTTCGCATGTCTTCAAAAGAGCTTATTAACGAATTATTATCTGAAGTAACAGATGGTGTTCGTGAAGAATTCCTTGAAAAGTACGACCAACCAAAGCCGGCCTCGGCAATTAATAAGGCCCAAGATGAGCTTCGAAAATTCATTCGTGAAAAAGAAAAAGATGGCTCATTTGTCCTAAGTCCTAAGTCTTTTGTGAAATACGTCTAAATGTTGGCATAACTAGACTTCCCCAAGTACATAAAGAACTGAAATCACGTAACTTTTTAAAATAGACTAACTAAAGTTTATTATTAGTTAAGACGATGAATATTAGTATTAATTTGTGGGACATAGCTATGAAAAAGTATCTAAATTTTTTAATTTTGATCTTACTTTTGGCCTTCACTTCATGTGGAGCTAAAACTTCAAATGTAGCAGTAAAACTACAAGGCTCATTCTCACAAGTGGCAGGACTATTTGAAAATGGTGCTGTAATGATCGCAGTTGGTGGACCAAGCGACAAGCCACCTCTTCTCTATACTGTTCCACTTAATTCAGCATCTTTTGATCACACATTTGATAACGGTATTTGGAAAATTATGATTCTTGGTTGGGATGGTGCTCCTGTTGCAGGCGAGATGATGGAAGGTAACCTCTACTGTTCAGTTAATAAAAATGTTTCATTTCCTGATCAAGATAAATTAGAGTTCAGCCTTAGCCGTGTCGACGTCAACACGGATCTCGTTGTTGACTCAGGTCATCCTTGTGAAGAGTTTATTGATGGTCTTCAAACAGTTAAGTATGCCTCAATTTGTGAAACACAAAGTTGTAATGCTGGTGAATACTTAAATTATAATAATACAAGCCTATCATTAAAATTTGGAATTCCTTTCTATGAAGGACCAATCAACAAGCAATCTATTCTTTCACAAGCAAGATTCACGAATGAAATGAATACTTGCTACAGTTCTACTATTGGAAACTTACTAGACGGATCGAACTACGCAAAACTGGAAATTGATTCAACAACAGGGATCACATTACCTTTAAGGCTTACCGGTGGATTTTACTTACCGATACGTTTTGAAGGATATGAAGACCCTACAATGAATTGTACAGCAGGATTTAATAATTCAGTAACAACAATTAATAGTATCGGTGAACTCGATGCGACCGGAGCACAAACGAAGCATTGGAATGATGGAACTTCTTTTATTTATAGAATGCCACCAACACCATTTGAGCTAACGAATGCTCCGCTTTCAAACACAATGATTGAAAGGAATAATGTTCATTCTATTAATATCGATGGCCCTTACAGTAGTGGTAATGACACATACCAAGGCTTTGGATTAACTTATAATTGTCAGTATAAGAATGCTGGAGATGATGATTCGAACCTCATTCCATGTACAGATAGCTCTTATTTAGCAGGAGCAAGTTTAACATTTTCGGCCTCTAATGGAACTCTGTACTTCGATGGAACGGTTAACCTATATACCTTCAATCAAAATCTTGAGTTTGTCATTGATGCATCTTATACAGATGGGACAACATATACAACTCCAGAAGTTAGGTTCTCCACAACTTTCGATATTGCAAATCAAATAACTTCTGCTATTGATGTTTCAGGTGTCTCATTTTTAAATTCTGGAGCAAGCTCAAATAATCTATCTATATATAATAACTCTGATATCGATAGAACATTTTATATCAATAGTGGTGCGGGAATTGTAATCAGTAACGGTGCAGGCTGCCCTAATCAAAGTCTATGTAATGTAGAAGTGACTGGATCTAATATCATGGTTGATGGAGATTTTGAAATATACGATGTTTTTGGGTTTACTATGATTTATCCATACACATCCACTCCATAATAAATTATTCTACACAGATTATTGCCACTTTCAATCCCTAGCTCAAGCTAAGCAACTGAAATCATGTTCGATTTAGTTATTGAGAAAATAAACTTTAAGATAAAGAGAACCGATAAGGTTAATGGATAATATTGTTTTGGGGAACGTATGCACCGTAAATTCATTAAAGCTTTAGGATTAGTTTTTCTTTCGACTCTTCTTTTTACATCTTGTGGATCAAAGACATCGAATACAACTTTTAAATTTGTAAATGGTGCGTTCAATATCACGGCCTTAAGTGAAAACTTTAATGGTGGTGCACTAATTATTGGTAGAAACAAATTAGGTCCAGAGAAGTTTCAACTTGCAATCTCACCAGACAATACTCAAGAAATTACAACTGAGCTTCCTTTTGGGGATTATGAAATCATGGCCATTGGCTGGCATAATGGTGCTCTTACTCCCGGAGTTGCTGGACCAGGTATGGAAGGAACAACATATTGTGATTTGGTTCATACACAAATAGGATCTGATAGTACAGCTGTTACATTATCATTAAGTGGTACCAAGTGCGCTAACGAGCCTTTTTTAAGTTCAATATACTCTGACTCTCCTTCGAGTCGGTTAAATATTGAGTTTTGTCACGGTATTGTTCAACATCCTAATGAAGGAAGAAGAAAAGATTGTAAAGAGAGCGTCGGAGTAGCAAACTCTTATGAAATTGAATACCTATCATTAGATGCTGATGGATTACCGATTCCTGGACTGACACTAAAGTCAGCTTGTATTGACAATGCTTCCTACCAAGATGCTTTTTCAACTGCAAACAGAAAACCATTCATAAATTACCAAACATTGAAATTTAATAGCCCAACAAGAATTCGTTCATATGTAGGAACAGGTTGTACGGATATTGATAATAGTTATTCAGTGGTCTTTCCTAAATCATTAGCTCATTCTACGAGTAATTTTGCAACCTTCTATAAAGATGCTCCTCAAGATGTTGATTTTCCAGTAACAGGAAGTAACCTCTTAGTTGGTGCTGATTCTTGTGCCGTTCCAATTGCTTCAATTGGACCTAATGTAATAGGGACTTGGGATGCTTCAGGACAAAATGTTATATGTACAACAGCACAATTCAATACAATTCCAAACAATGATACAAGTACAATAGTGATTGGGCGAACGATTGATTTTCTTGGAGCCAATCCTACCCCATTTGATAGTGGTGTAACGTTTAAAGGTAAAATAATTGGTGACTATACTATCAAGATGAACAATCTTCCTCACTTTAAAGGGATGACTGCAAGTCTATTCTCAGGTTTTGGTGCTGCAGGTGTTGATGCATCAATTAGAGATGTAAACATAAATGTAAGTTCAATCATTAATGGACCAATTTTAGCAAAAGAGGCATTTGGAAATATAGGAATAGAGCAAATTAAAGTAGTTGGTGAAATGACAAATAATACCTCAAACGACTTAACCCTTGTAGCTTCTCTTACATATTCCTCTGGTTGTGGTGGCTTCTTTAATACTTATAATCCAGGAACAACAGGACAAAGACTTGAGTTTGAAAATTTAAAATTTGAAAACTTCAAATTAAATTGCGAAGGAATAACCCCAAATTACGATCTTTCAATTGGAGGACTAATTGGAAGTATCCATAGTGAAAATACAGCTGATACTGATCTAGTTGAAATAAGAATAGAAAGAATAAATGGAGACATAACCATTGCCAATAATTTAGAACCTGCTAATTCTTTGAGTGGGTTTATTGGCCTTGTATCAAAAGGTGTAAACTTCAAACTACATGGAAGTGATATTAACTTCAATTACACTGGAAATAACACAAAAAATATCGGTGGCTTTATAGGAAAAATAGCAAATGGAACAAATAACGAATATGGTTATTTTAGATTAAATGATTCTAGTGCAAATGTAAGTATTAACTCAACAAAGGCCATCGCTGCTCAAGAAGGGGTTGGCTCTCTTATAGGATGGGCCTATAATTCTGCTTCTCTAGAACTCCATAATGTTCACGCTGATGGTGCCATTATATCAAAACATAAAAATGCTGGAGGCCTCATTGGCTATGCAGGAAACTATGAATACGATAATGCTTCACAATACTTTGAATTAAGTATCAGGAACTCAATCAACTCAACGGATGTAACTGGAGGACAATTTGTTGGCGGAATAATAGGGGCCACTGACTCTAATTTTGCGACACCAAGTCAACGCCAAAGCCTTACGCTAGAAAGCAGTGTCAACAAAGGCTATATTAAGTCATTAGGAAAAGTTTCAGGAGTTAATTTAGTGGCCTCAGGAGGAAGTATAGGCTGTGTAGGATGTACTTCAAATGAAGTCGGAAAGATACGTATTCACAATTTTTTAAACTTAGGAACGTCAAAAACCTACTTAGAGTCAGCAAGTGAGAAAGCAGGAGCAAGTCCTTTTATTGGTATTGCATTCCACACTGAAGACCTAACTCCAGCAGAAGCAAGTTATGAGATAACTGATTCACAGTATATTTTTAAGTCATTTATTGACACAGATTCAACATCAGGAAGTGAGACATTTTTACAAGCTGATAGTGCAATTGAATATATCGATAATTCGATTACTCAGTCTGCAGATGCTTCAGTCTACCACTTTAACAATATTGTTTGTCCACATTGTAATGACTCCACTGTCCTTACAAATATCTTAACGACTTCACCCCTACAAACACTAGATAATTCCAATGCTGAAATAGACAATAGCTACATTACAGACTTTTCAACAAATGATTTCTTCAATGCCAGTGGTGATCTTATTTTAAAACAATTAATGGATAACTTCTATTCGGAAGGTATAGCAATTGGAACAAGAAGTAAGCCATTTAAGCTTTCTCAATCAAGTAACCTAGAATTACTTGCAAATAACCCAGTGGCACCAAACCTAAGTTGGAAAATGATTAGTGATATCAACATGAATTCTCAACATTTACAACTCTCACCTCTTGATCAAGAGTTTAGAGGATCATTTGATGGCAATGGATACACAATTAGTAACTTTACAAATAATTATGCTAGTTATTTTGCTTCAAACTTGGGAATCTTTTCTAAGGTGACTTCAGGTGAGATTAGAAACCTGAATATTAAACAAGGAAGTATGAACTTCGCTTGTGATGGATTCGGTTTTGCAGGTCTTTTAATTGGAACACTCGATGTTTCAAATATGAATAGTAATGGAGGAAATGATCGTCCAATGATTCATAATATATCAATAGATTCAAATACGATCACAAATGGTACTCAATGTGATACAGGTACGATGTTTATAGGTAACTACACGACGCTGTCTGAGTTCAATGCCTTCGAAAACATTAGTATTACAAATAATACAATAGACACTTCAAATGCACCTGTATCAGGTAATCTAATTGGTGTAATGTACAACAATTCAGCTGCAAGTTTAAACTTTAACTTCAAAAACCTTCAGTTAATTAATAACAGCTTTCAAACCCCGGGTTCCAACACATACGGCTTTATTGCAAGTAATGGAGGGGTGAATTCATTTAATTTAATTTATGAAAATGTGCTCTATATTGGGCCAACTGATGTGACACTAAATCCGTCAGCTATTCATAAGGAAGCTGGTGGCACATCATCATTTATCAAAAATAACTATCTATTTATCGAATCAGCTGGCTACACGAATACCGCAAGTATTAATAATGCGATTTTAAGTAATAGCGGAGCCTATAACCTAAGTGATATCTTTACATTTTCATATGACAAGTATTTCAATGTGAATCAGACGGCAGGAACCATTTCACTCAATAGAGCACTTATAGCAGAAGATATTAAGGATCGTTAAAATTATAATGACAAAATTAATTGGCAGAAATAGCGAGGACGCGTTCAGCGTCCTCTTTTTTTATCCGGCAGAACTTACCGATTTCATTAGCTTAAGGAAAATTTACTAAATAATTCCCACCGCATGACGATGTAAGCCTACAATAGACAGCCAAAGCTTTTGTCTCACTAGATTTTATCGGAAAAAGACAGAGGTTTTGAGGCAACTATTTAATATAAATTAAAAGCAACTATTGCCCATAATAAAAATTACTTTTGAGCTAAATAAAATCAAGGGTAAAATTAATAGGAAGGCAATTAGAAAATCTTTGCTTGTTTTACTTCGTTAAGGAGGAGGACTAAATGGAAGCTGAAAAATTGGAACATTTCAAAAAGAAACTACTAGCGGCTAAGGCGGAAATTCTTAACGGTGGTATTCTGACGAGTACAGAAGATTTAAAGATGTCAACGGATGACCTACCTGATGAGGGAGACGTTGCCAACGCAGTTATTAATCAACAGGTTACATTCAATATGAGAGCCCGTGCTATGCACAAGCTTCGTTTAATTGAAGAGGCCCTTCATCGCGTGGAAGACGGGACTTATGGTCACTGTGAAGACTGTGATGAGCCAATCGGTGCTAAAAGGCTTGAGAACCAGCCATGGGCCGAATTATGTATCACTCACGCTGAAGAAAGAGAGCGTGAAGAACAACACATGCGAAGAGTCGGTTAAGACTTTTTACATATTCCAAATGTTAGTAATAAAAGCCTGCATACGCAGGCTTTTGTTTTTCCTGTCTCCTACTCTTAGAAAGCAATACTTTCATCTACATGAAACTTCTCTTTCTTGATATAGACAAATTTAGAAATATCCTTCCTCAATATCTTTTTGATTTTCTGATTGGTTTTAATGATCTCATTCACTTTTGGACTAGTGGGAGATGAGACTGTGTTGTTAATTGGCGCGACAATCATAATGTAAGCAAATAAGAAAATGCTAATTGATAATGTCCATATTGTTTTCACTAAACTACCCTCCATGGTAACTTCTTCTACGTTCATAAATAAGCACATGAGATGCCAAATTTTGGTATAATAATTTCGGTGACTTACTATAGTAGAGCGATGAACACGGTGGCTTTTTGGCCTTCTTTTAGGACACCACTAAAACAAAAGTGTATAAGATTTTGACACCTATCTATAAACTATCCATACTGACTATAGGTGAACAACTTAAGTAGGTAGAATCACTATATTAGTGTTGGCATCAAGCCTGCATTATATATAGTGAGTTTGAGTTTAGACATAAGGAGCACTCTTGAAACTTAAATTAAACCTAAAATCATTCCTACTTATTTCAACATTAGTTGCATCTTCAACTTTTGCACAAGATTCTGGAAAGAAGCTAACTCTTGATCAGTTAAGAGCACGTGTTTTCAAAAAAGAATATCAAAGCACAACGACAAAAACTGATGTACTTCACTCACGTTTTTCAAGCTGGGGTGTAAAGAACTCTTTTGATAAAGGTTCTATTAATCTTCCAGGTGCACTGAAGAAGTTACAAGCAAAACAAGATGTTGTTGTTGCTGTTATCGATACAGGAATTGATCCAACTCACCCATTCCTTAAAGACAACTTATATGTACCAAAAGGACAAGCAGGTCTTTCAAACTTTGGATTAGACTTTTCTAAAGGTGCAAAGAATGTAAAGACTCCATATGATAAGAACCGTCACGGAACTCACGTTTCAGGTATTATCAAGTCTGTTTTTCCAAACGTTAAGATTCTTCCTCTTAAGTATTACAACAGAAATGCTTCTGGGAAAGACAACTTAAATTCAACGATCAAGGCCCTTCGTTATGCTGTAGATCTTGGTGTTGATATTATTAACTACTCAGGTGGTGGACCAGAGCCAGATTTAGAAGAATTAGAAATTCTTAAAAAGGCAGAAAGAAAAGGTATTATCGTAGTAGCTGCTGCTGGTAATGAGCAAGAGAATATTGATAACTCAAAGTCTGCTTACTACCCAGCAAGTTATAAGCTTTCAAATATTATTACTGTAACTGCACATAACCAATCAATGCAAATCCTTAACTCTTCTAACTGGGGTGTTGAGACTGTTGATGTATCGGCTCCAGGTTATAAGATCAACTCTGCTATTCCAACTCAGAGAAATGGTCTACTAACAGGAACATCTCAAGCGACTGCATTTGTTTCAGGTGTTGCAGCAATGCTTAAAGCTGGCTACCCAGGACTTACTGCTAAGCAAATTAAGAAGATCATCTCAATCACTGCTAAGAAAGAGATTACTTTTAATGGAAAGGTTAAGTCTTCAGGACGTCTAGATGCGACAGCTGCAATTGATTTAGCAACAAAGCTTAATGATAAAACAAACGGTCAGCTTGCAAAAACAAGAGCAAGTAGAAGAGATGTTGCAAACACTCCAAAAGTAATTATCAGAAAATAATTTTCAAATACTAGATGGCCCTAAAATAGGACGTAAGCGCAAGGGTCATACTTATCACAAATACCGCCACAAGCATTCCATAAAGCACATAAGAAACCTTAAAAACTCCCATCATTTTATGATTAAAGAAGTTCTCGTATTGTTCCTTAGTACTTTGGTCTTTAGACTCTCCTATTGCGGCCTTAATTCGCTCGTATAAAGAGAATTCTTCAATACCTCTTTGAGCGTATGGATGCCAAATCTCTTGCTCACTAACTCCAGAGTTCATCATCTCAATGACAATATCTGCGAGCTCTTGAAGATAAAGAGGGCGCAGCTCATCTGATTTTGATGCTTCACTGTAGAAATAGTCTAAGAGATTATTATAGCGACGACGTACTTTTACTAAAAACTTCTTGAACTTCACATCACCTTTAAAGATTTGTGGGTTCTCCATTTCTAGAGGACTAAGAGTTTGCCAGTACTTTTCACGAAAAGTGTAAAAGCTCTTCTCCCCTAAAGGTGAGCCAAGGGGATTAAAAGATAAATCATAATCACACATTTGGCAGCGATCATTTTTAATATTATCGCTATTGCACTTAGGGCAAGTTATAAGATGCACTTCCTGTGCAAGTACTTCGTCCTTGAAGAGATGTTGATGTTTTTGTACGTCGTTTAGAAATTCTGTATCCATAAGAATATTGTAATTTCATAAGGTTAGTATTGGCAAATGTTAAATCATATATAACAATAGAGTATGATTGGAATTCTTAAGCACAAATTTGCTCTGCCCGTACTGCATGTTCTTGCAGGAATTATTTATGCTTTAAACTTTCCCTTTATTGGTGAATTCACAATTTTTCCAACCATATTCATTAGTGCGGCCATCATCTTCTATGGCCTAGATAAAGAAAGACGCTTCAAATTCAATCTCCTCAATATCTTCTTATTTTGTTGGGGTTATAATTTAGCAGGCTACTATTGGTTAATGTTCACTTTAAATGAATTTGGTGGACTATTTTTCCCATTTAACTTTCTAGTATGGCAGCTCTTCTCTTTAGTGATTGCACCACAATTCTATCTCTTCTTAATCATCTTCTACTTTTTAAGAGATCGTATTAAGCTGGAAAGTTTAATCGGTGGCATCTTCTACTGCCTAGTATTTGTGATACTTGAGATATTTACACCACAGCAATTCCCTGCGCTCTTTGGGCATCCTTGGCTTAAGATTTCACCTTATTTAAAACCAGCAAAGTATTTAGGTCAGCCTTTTTATAGCTTTCTGACTCTTTATATCGGACATCTTATTTTTAGTTTTTCAAAAAAGAGGCGTCTTCCATCCTTTGCGGCCGTGGCCATCCTTGTTCTCTTATCGGCCAATTTTCTAATGGGGCCGATTAAAAATGAGCTTAACAATGAACTTAATATTCGTGTTGTTCAAGGAAATATAGGAAATGATCTAAAACTTAAGTCAGAGCAAGGAGTTCGTCTTGCCGCTTCAGAGGTAGTTAATATCTATAAGTCGATGAGTTTAAATGATGGCATTGATAAAATGGACTTAGTCATTTGGCCTGAGACTTCATATCCAAGATTTGTTTTTACAAAATTAAATAAGAAAGTGAATGCTGAACTAAGTGAGCTCTTTATAAATTCAAATTCAAAGTACTTTATTGGGACTTATGATCTCGCATCCACAAAGCCAGATGTTTTAGAAAATACATACAATGCTACAATCTTGGCATCAAAAGATGGCGATATTGAGCAAGCCTACCACAAACAGGTTCTTATTCCATTTGGTGAAGGTCTTCCATTTGGCCCATTAAATAAGTATGTGGCACCATACCTCACTAATGTTTCACTTTTTGCTAAAGGTAAATCTTTTACAAATTTTAAAGTGAAAGATAAGGGATTCATTTCTCTAATCTGCTATGAAGTACTCTTTCCTCGTTATGTCTCAAAGTATTTAAACGCAGTAAAAGAGCGCGGAGAAAAAGTCGACTTCATTGTTAATGTAACCAATGACTCATGGTACGGGCCTTACTCAGAACAGGAACAACACCTATTTCTTGCAAAGTGGCGTGCGGTGGAATTTGGACTTCCAATCATTCGCGCAACGAATACTGGAATCTCATCAGTAATTCTCCAGGACGGAAGTGAGTTAATTCGCACAAAGAATTTCGAACAAAGAAATATGGACTTTAAATTCTAAAAGCCTTCTTTTAAAAGATCGTGCATGCGGATGAAGCCTTCAAATTTACCATCAGTAATAACTGGTAGAACGTAAATTTTATTTTGCTCCATAAGTTTTAAAGCATCCATCGCAAGCTCATTAGAAGTGATATACTTTGGCTCTTTTGTCATGATTTCAGAAAGTGGTTTTTCAAGAGCATTCTCTTCTTTTGCAATAGATCGGCGAATATCACCTTCAACAAGTATTCCACTGAATTTATTATTATCCATTACTGCAAGAGCACCTAGAGGCTTATTAGTCATCTCTAGAACAGCATCTTTTAATAGCTTATCTGAAGTTAGAATAGGACTTTCTTTCAATGGCCACATGAGATCGCGAACTTTCATCGTTAATGACTTACCTAGTTTTCCACCAGGGTGATTAATTGCAAAGCCTTCCTTTGAAAGCCCTACAAATTTCTCATAGGCAACTGCAATAGCATCTCCCATAGCAAGAGCAACAGTTGAAGAAGTGGTTGGAGCAAGGTCATTTATACAAGCTTCCCTTTCAACAGAGCAATCAAATGCAATTCCACATTCCTTTGCAATTGCTTTTGATAAGTCTCCAACAAGAGCAATTCTATGGTCTTTGTGAATACGAAGAAAAGGCATAAGCTTCATGATCTCACTAGTTGTTCCCGACTTTGATAAGAAAATAATGGCATCATTCTCACTTGTTCTTCCAAGATCCCCGTGAAGGGCCTCAGTTGGGTGAAGGAAAATTGAACGCAGCCCCAGAGAGCTAAATGTTGAAGAAAGCTTTTCACCAATTAGGCCAGACTTCCCAACACCACAAAGAACCATTTGGCCCCCTTTAGCGTGAAGGAACTCAAAAACATTTGTTAACTTGTTGCACATTTGCTCATCTAATAAGCCGATAACTCGGTTTATTGAGTCTGCTTCAAGTTTCAATACTTCCTTCATTTGACTAAAATGGTCCATTATAACCTCATTGTGTACCAAATTTTCATTCTCGATCGAGTGTATGACTATGTTATTATAAATATATGAAAATGTTAAAATTAATCGTCATCTTTACCCTACTTTTTAGTTGTAGTTCATATGAACAATTTGAACAATTAGTTGAAGAATCAGAAATGCCAGCTAAGACCTATAAGGCCAATTTCAATCAGACTTGGCAGGCCGTCTTAGAAATTATGCAACAATATGATATTTCAGTAAAAAACCAAGAAGCTGGGACAATTAAGACACGTTGGATAAATAACACGAGTCAGGTTAATTTCTCGGATGCATTTGGATCAAAAGAGATGGTTAAGGCCGCTCAATTTAAACTCGTTATCAATGTCATTAAGGGATATCGAGGAAAGAGTGAGGTTTCTAAAGTCTCAATCTATCGTCGCCAAATGATTGAAAAAGACTTTCTTCAAGGTTGGAGGGTTGTAAGATCTGATGGAATCCTTGAAAAGACGATTCTCTACCGAATTGATCGTATCCTAAAAAGAGAGAAGATGATCAAAGGTATCGAAGAACAAAAGGCCCGCGAGGCGGAGAAAGAGTTATTCTAATGAATAACGCTTTCTTCCTCTAAGTTTTGATTTACAAGAACAATATCCTCTTCAACTTCAATCGTATCATCCATATAAGAATCTCTTCTTCTTAGAATCTTACGGCTAAAGAAAACCATAAAGTCTCTCTGCACTAGAAGCATACACGGTAAAACGACAAGAGTTAGAACCGTCGCAAAGAGTAGACCCCATCCCATACTCATGGCCAGACTCTTAGTGAAGCCAGCATCTCCACCAATTGCATAGGCCATTGGAAAAACACCACCTAGAGTTGTAATACTAGTTAGAATAATAGGTCTTAGACGGCTTGCTGCCCCATCAATAATTTCAGGGCGGTGAAAGCTAAACCAGTCCTTACGATTCTCATTTATCGTTACCACAAGAAGAAGACTATCGTTTACAACAACACCGGCCATACCGATAATTCCAATAATGGCCATTAAGCTAATATCTAATCCCTGTAGGTAGAATGCCCAGATAACACCAATTACACCAAATGGAATTGCAGTACAGATTAGGATCGGTTGCATAATACTTCTAAGAACAATTGCTAAAATGAAGAAGATACCAAGTAGTGCAAAAGCAAACTTTTTGGCCATGGATGCCTTATTCTTACGAGACTGCTCATCAGCATCCTGAGCGTTAAATGTTAAATCAGGATATTTCTTTGAAAGCTCATCTGTAACAAGCTTCACTTTGTTAATTAAGACTTCTTTTTTAATCACTTCTTTGTCAAAAGGAAGATCAACAACAACTCTTCTCATAAGATTTGAGTGCTTAATCACTGACTGCCTCTTCTCCTTCTTCCAAGATCCAAGCTGAGAAGCTCTAATGATATTTCCATTAGAAAGAACAACCGGTAGTTTTCCAAGGTCTTCAAAATTCAATTCATCACCGTCTTTTACATATGTGTAGAATTTAATCTTACGATTACCTACTGCATACTCATAGACCTCATTCTTATTAATGAATTGCACTAGTTGATTTGAAACCTGAGCTAGAGTTAGGCCCCTTGATTGGATTTCATTCTTCTTTGGTGTAAATATCCATGCATCTTTAAATAGAGAGTCGTCTAGATCGACTGACTTTATCCCCTCAATTTTTAGATCTTCAATTGTCTTCTTTGTATCAGTAGTTACTTTCTCCACGTTAAATGGAGTTTGTGAACGAATTGTTACCTCAACTAGGTTTTCACGACTTTCATCATTTCCACCCTTAGCTATCTTCACTTCTAATCGGCTAAAGACACCTGTCTTTTGAAGCTTATCAAGCTTATCTTTTAAATAGGCTTCGACATCCTTCTTATTAGCTTCCACATTATCATCTAGCTGAGAAAAAGATAAACGGTAGCTAAAGTATTGCGGGCCAACTTGTTTTTTACCATTTGTATAATTCTGACCTACTGTAATTTGATAATTCTTATATTTATCCTTATCAATACCTTCCATGATCTTCTCGACTGGAGCTAGTTGCTTATAAGTATCCTTAAGCCCCTTCGTCTCTTTTAACTCTCCAATAAACTCAACAGACTCTGAAGAGATACTTAGGTTGAAGTTAAAGTTGATATTCTTACTAGCAAAAATCATCGAAGCGATCATGATAACCACAAATGAAGCCAGAACGATATAGCGCCACTTTAAAGAGAACTCCAGTAGCTTCACATATCCTCTTTTAAAGCGTTGAAAAACGCTAGACTCATGATGAATATTGGCCTTTGAAACAAAGTGATGTAAGTGATTTGGAAGAATAAAGAAACTTTCAAATAAACTTAAAAGAAGTGCTGCAAACACAACGACAGGAATGGCCAGTAAGATATTTGACATCGAATCTTTTCCTACAAGGATAGGAGTAAATGCGATGAGTGTCGTTGCAACTGTTCCACAAATAGGCTTCCAAGTAGAAAGTACTGCTCCAATAGCAGCATCTCGTGAAGAGGCGCCCTTTTCTAAGTTTTGCATATATTGTTCAGCAATAATAATTGCATCATCAACAATAATTCCGATAACAAGAAGTAGACCAACAACAGAAATTAGATCAATTGAAATTCCAAAAGTATCAAGAACTGTAAAAGTGAAGAAATACGCCAAAGGCATTCCTAAAGAAGTCATTAGAGACGTTTTTAATCCTAGGAATAAAAAGAGAGTGATAACAACGAGGATAATTCCTAAAAATGCATTTGATTGAAGAGCATTAATTTGTCTCTCAATAAATGCAGGGCCATCCTCTACACTAATGACATGTAACCCTTCTGGAGCATTTTCATTAATTTGAGCAACTTCTTTTTCTAATACATTCTTAAGTGTAATAGAGTCTGCTTCAGTATCTTTGAAGATATTAAAGCTGCTTGAACGCTTTCCATTTGTATAATACTCTCTCGTCTTCTTTGGTAGTCTGTACTCAAGAGAAGCAATATCTTTTAGCCTAAGGGTGTGGCTAGAATTATTTGATCGAATAATAATATTATTTAGGGCCTCTAGATCATATTCATTATTTTCGATCTCTACAGAATATGTGTCACTTCCCTTAGTAATTGAACCAAGTGGATAAATTCTAAAAGTATCATTGATCTTTCTATAGATATCAGCAGGAGAAAGACGATAACGAGCAAGTTTTTCTTCATTTAATTGAATATATAAATTCTTTTCAGCGTTGTAATTATCAACTCTTGAGACTCCATTTACTCTTTCAAGCTGCTCCTTAATTTTAAGCATCCATTTTTGGTGAGTATCATTTTGTTCATCAAAGTTTTCAATTGCATAATAATTAAACCAAGATTCAGTCTGTTTAAGGTGGCGTACAACAATATCTTCCGTCTCACTTGGAAGATCTCCACGTATATTTTCGATTGCATCTTTGATTCTTGATTCTAACTCTGAGATATCTTCGTAATCATCTTTTACATTAACGTTTATTCTCATGTAGCCTTGTTGTGAATTCGACCAGATCTTATCGATTCCAGCACTACCTTTAATGGCACGCTCAATTGGATAAGTGAGAAACTTTTCAACTTGAGATGGCCCTGCTCCAACAAGAGTTGCAGTAATTTGAATCCTCTTGGATGCCCAATTAGAAATAAGATCTCTTTTCATATGACTTAATGAAATAATTCCAAATAGAATCATCATGACACTTAAAAGATTTACTAAGAAGCTATTATCAACGAAGTATGATACGAGTTTTTTCACAAGCTACTGCCTTATTTAATAAAATAATAAACAGTAGCTTCTAACATTAAGTATGTGAATAAATTAGGTTTTTTGAATAAATGATCGAATTTACATGACCTAAGTACTTAAAAATACTTAGTAGGCCATGATATAAGTCACCCAAGACTCACAATTTTCTTCATCATTTGATTGGTAGAAGTTTCCGTCCCCTGTTCCGTCGTCGTCCTCACCTTCCCAGTAAGTTACAACGTTCTCGAAACCAGCATCCTTCATAATGTCTTTAATTTCACCAACTGACCAATGTCTCCAATTATAAGAGAAAGCTTCACGGTAAAGCTTATTATCGTGATGAGTTTTAAAATGAATATAATATTGTACTTCTTCTGTAAGAGGATTGTAGCTATCGCAATCCCAGAAGTAAGTATGGTCTTCGTGTTCAGTCTCTTCTTCTAGTTCTTGGCGACATTCTTCTCCACCGAAGATATCAACCATAAAGATACTCTCAGGACCCATATTCTTTTTTACTTGCTTAAAATAATTTAAAAGAACATTTCTTTCTTTAAAAATGAAATATGAGAAGTTAAATGCAACAGTAACATCTGCAGTAAAGTCATAATCATCAAGAACATTTCCACGAATATAGTGCATACGTGTTTTTTCTTCTTCAGTTAATCGAGAGTAATGATTTTCGATACCATAGGCTTGTGGTTCTTCATCAAGATCAATTCCCCAAGCTTGACGATCCTTACCTTCTTTAACCCAGTCACAGGCCATTGCAGCTGTTCCACCAAAGTCTTCACGAAGTGTCTTTGGCTCGCGACCAAAAACTTTCTTATATTCTTTGTTAATAAATTCAATATCAGCTTCATGATTCTGAACTGACTTTTCATACAATTCGTACTTTAAATTCGTTGGAATTTTACTCATTCTCTCTTCTCTTTTTTATTTTAAAAATTACTTGTAAGACTTTACTTCTTTAATGCCAGAATTGTAACTCATATTGATTGAATTTTTAACCTTAAATCTCAAATCATTTGTCACATAGACACTACGTGCCAGAGAAATAAAGCCTTCACCAAAATCACCCTCTTTTTCTTTAATTCGGATATCATCTTCAATCACCCAAAGCTTTTCATTTATCTCTTTAAGCTCACTCATATACTTATCGAGACCTTCTAAGTTGAGCTCATTTAATCGTTTGGCCAATTGATCATATTCATGTTGTGCTAGTTTCACACGCTCCGGATCTTCAATTCTTTCTGTTTTAATCTTTAGGATTGTCATCTTATCCACAAGCTCACCTAGCGATACTGGACATTCAATAATCATATTACACCTCGATATCAATATATTTAATTTCCATAATTGTGTATTCAAAATCTTCTTCAGGAGCCTGAACAATGACATCATCCCCTTCTTCTTTTCCAAGCATTGCTCTTGCAATTGGAGACTTCCAACTCACAAGTCCACGAGTTGTATCAACTTCATCGACTCCAACGATTGAATAATTTCGCTCGCTCCCCTGCTCATCCTCTAAGGTCACGGTCGCACCAAATTGTACTTTTTCAGCTTTTATTTCAGTTGGATCAACGACATTGGCCGCATTAATTCTCGTATTGAGAAAACGAAGTCTTCGATCAATCTCACGAAGTCTTTTTTTTCCATATTGATAATCTGCATTCTCAGATCGATCACCAAGTGAAGCGGCCCATTTTACAGTGGCCGTCACTTCAGGACGTTCTACCTTTGTTAAATGCTCATGCTCATCCTCAAGTTTCTTCAAACCTTTAGGTGTAATGTAATTATCTTTCTTAATTGCCATAGCGTCTAAGGATCTCCTCGACTCCATTTTCCACTAAGTTTAAAACTTCTTCGAAACCTCGTGCTCCACCATAGTACGGATCTGGAACCTCTTCATAAGAGGCATACTCTCCCGTGCAATAATCACAGAATAACTCAACTTTCTTCTTTTGCTCTTGATTTGGATTTAACTCTAAAATATTGCGATAATTTGACTTATCCATCGCAAGGATCAAATCAAATTTTTCAAAATCATCCTTATTAAATCCACGGGCAGTACTCGTAAGTAAATAACCGCGACGAAAAGCATGCTCTCGCATTCTTTTATCGGCTGCTTCTCCTGCGTGATAGGCACTTGTTCCTGCTGAATCCACTTCAATTACAGACTCAAGCCCCTGTTCTCGTACTTTATGAACAAGCACACCATCGGCAGCAGGTGATCGACAGATATTTCCAAGACAAACAAATAAGATTTTCATAATAGAATTATGATAGAATCATTGGTGAAAGTAAATCGAAGGATTTTTCATGACAGTACAAAAGATTAGAACAATGGGTGATCCAGTATTAAGAGAGATCACACAAGAGTTCACAAAAGAAGAAATTTTAGCTCCTGAAACAAAAGAGCTCATTCAAGATATGCAAGATTCAATGAAAGCTGCTGGTGGAATTGGAATTGCGGCACCTCAAATTGGAGTCTCAAAAAGAGTTACAATTATTGATGTCCCGGAGGAGTCTCGCTATGAAGAGGCCCAAGCTAGTCAACGAATGATAATCTTTAATCCAAAAATTGAATTTTTAACTCAAGAAGAAGATGGATATTGGGAAGGTTGTCTATCTGTGCCAGGTCTTAGGGGTTTTGTAGAAAGACCAAATCATATTCGCGTATCTTTTCTTGATGAAAATGCCAAAGAAGTTGTGATTGAAGCACAAGGATTTTTGGCCACAGTCTTTCAACACGAGATCGATCATTTATTTGGAAAACTCTACGTTGATCAAATCAAAGATATAAAACAATTAGTTTTTGAAGAGAATTTATAAGTAAAAGGGCCCGAAACCGGGCCCTCATTTTTTGATTGCTTAATTATTCAGAAACAATCGCTCTCATAACATCTAGTGTTTCTGGAGATACTGAATCTTCATAACGTGCCCAGATTGCTTTTGCTTCAGAAACTGAAGTTTCACGATCAATTTGAGTCACGACTTCTTCAAGAATTAGGTTCGCCTCTTCAACTTCAGAGTTGTAGATAGCGATTTGGTCAGCTGTCACACCTTTTAGTGTTCCATTAACTGGACCAAATTCTGCAAGTCCTTCATCATCAAGAACGATTAATCCAGCAAGTCCAATTTTAGCTGCTTTAGCCCAATCTTTTGTATCACCTGAGAAGATTGCTTTAATTGAGTAACCTGTACTAACTTTCATTGCAACTAAACCAGTATATGCTAAATAAGCATTCCCTGTTAACATCCCTACAGCTGCAGATGCATTAAAAGTTAGACCAGAAGCTAAAAGTAAACTTAGAATAATCTTTTTCATTTTTTCCTCCATGTTTTTTTGGTTGTAAATAACGATAGCTATTTCTGTAAAAAATCTAAACTTAATTAAAGGTAATTTGTTTTCTGCTGATTCAGTAAAATTCGTTGGCCATTTTTTAGAAGCTAAAAACTCGGTTTCTACTGCGCTTCTAAGTCAAACAAGTATTTTTAAGTGTTTAGCATTGCTGGCTAAAGTTATTTTTCTTAATAACCGACAAGAAAGCAGGGTTATATAAAACTAAGAGAGATAAATATGAGTCAAAGTAAGAAGCAAAATATTATTGCACTAGTGGGTGTACTCAGTGTTAATGCATTTGTCGCCTATCAATTCTTATCAACGTCGCAATTTGATAGCGTCTATTCAAAAGAGAAAATTCATCAACCTCGAACACCAGCCTCACAAAAGGCTCCCGGTGACTATAAAGAATACGAAGTACTCTATCCATTAGAAGACTATGTTATATACGATGACTTTAATGGAACCGTTGATTATAAGATGAGCGTAGACTTCTGGTCTGATAAAGGTGCTAAATACTTTACTGAAAATGGGAAAGAGGCCATTTCAGAAGGTTTAACAAAGGGCTTTGAGAGACTCATTAAAAAAGGAAATGATGAAGGAAAGACACTTAAAACAGAAGTTCTTCCTGAGCTGACAAAAGAGTTTTTAAATACATTTGTTTATACTATAAAAGTAGTGAAGCTTATCGATTCAAACTTTGAATTTGATATTATGTTTACTCCTTATGAAAAAGACTCCGCTACTTATAAAGACGAATTACAAACAAACCAACTAGTAAATATTGACTCCACTGGAAGCCTTTATAAAGAATATAAGAAATATAATGCAAACTTTTCAAACGCTATTATTGAAACACCTATTCCAGTATCTAATGAAGATTATCAATACCTAGGTGGTGCAATTACCCTTGCAGCTGAAGTTATTGATACAGATTGGAAGATTTCACAACCAATCCCAAATCCTAAGAAGAATGGTGTAAAAGGATTTCTTCGTTTAAGAAAGTACTTTCGAGTTAATTCTCCAACAGATTTAAAAGTGGATTCATTCAAGTCGAAGTACCTAAATATTACGGAACAAGACTTCAACGCAAAAAATGATATGCCTCAAGTTGTCACAGTTGACACGATTTACGAATACAATTTGAAAAATATTATCCCAAAGAAAACGAAAACAATTATTCACTTTGGTGAGATTGTCTCTCTTGATAAGAAATACGATAGCTTCTTTAAGAGACTATTCACCTTCTTTAAAAAGAAGAACGATATTAAAACATCAGAATTCAATTTCAAAGGTGATTTCTCAAGTGGCCCTATTAAAACCAACTTCAAGGGACAGATCAAAAAACTTGTTTACGATCATCAAGAGAAGAAATTCACAAGTAAGAGTCGTGTAACAGCAAACCCTCGTGATTTTGATCAACGAATGAAGCTACGTCATGCGATTAAAAAGACGTTCCTTGAGGATAATACAGAATTTATTATTAAGAATTTAAATTTAAGCAAATTTATCAATAACTAGGTTGTGAATATGAAAAAGATTCTAACGAGTACAATTCTTTCAGCTCTTGCGATGCAATCATTTGCTGGTCAATTCAATATTAAAGATCGCATTGAATCTCAAAAGCTAATGCTTGAAAGCTACGATTCTCTCTATGGACAAAGAGAATACTCTCATCCACCAAGCTTCTTTGATGCGCTCAAAGACCTCAAGGGGCTAAAAGAGAAATCGGCGGTAAAGTTCATGAAAAAAGCCGATGAGATTCTTCCAAATAAGATTGCGATGCCAGTTACTTATTGGGCTAAAGTCAATCCTAATGAGAAGAACCTTGCAGAAGTTATTCACTACTATATGGCCTACAAGCTCTTTATTCTTAGAGATTATATTGATAATCCACTAACAAGTGAAAAAGATAAGGCCCAAGCAGCGAAGCTATTAGAGAAAATAACAAGAGATGGTATTACATCAAATTCTATTTCTAATTATTTTTCAACTTTAAAAATACACTCTTTAAAAATTGCCACATCAAAAGATGTCATTGAAGAACTTTCTAATAATGAAATTATCAATATTGACTTCAATGAACATTTTAAGGATATCAATACATACTCGCTTTCGGCCCTGGGATTTGTTCCTTCTAATAAAACTGAAATTGTTTCAGAAAATGATCGATCTCTAGAAAGAATTGACTGGCTAAATCAACGAGTTATCTTTGCTGGTGGAAAGCTAGATTTTGATTCTGATTATATCAAGATGCCAACAGGAGAGGATCCAACAGGAAATATCATTTTTCAAGAAGATCCAATTTATATTAAGATTCGCGATATGATTGATAGTGCTGAGCATTCAGTATTTATCGATATCTTCTTATTTGGTGGAACACTAGGTGCGACTCTTTCAGAGTATCTTCTTGACCAGACAAAAGAGAAGCTTAAGAAGAATCCTAACTTTAAGGTTGTTCTTCTCCACGACTATGCAACAAATTACAATATGCTTGATGAGATGATGCCTATATTTGAATATATTAAAAAGCGTATTGAAACAGAGGATGAGCTAAAAAATAATGTTTCACTTCTTCAGGCAAATATTCAACGTCACCCTCCAGGGATTCCTTTTGGGATTACGAAATTAATTCCAAAAACAAAGGAAGCGATTCAATACTTTGAGTCAGGTAGTACGTATTTTGAATCAAAAATTGACCACTCAAAAGTAATTGTGGTTGATGGAAATACTGAAAATGCACAAGCATACTTTGGTTCAAAGAACTGGACTGACCACAGTGGTGGTTATTACTACGATGATGCCATTTATGTCACAGGTGCAGCCGCCGGACTAGTTCAAGCATCATATTATCGAGATCTAGAAGCGGCCTTAACTGAAGACCCGAAGGAATTACTTGGCTTTTATTATAAAGAACAAGGCTTTGATAATCGCGCTTATCTTGCAAAAAAAGACCAGATTCTAAAGGATATGAGTATCACAAAAGACAAATACGAAGTGAAAGGAGACTCTGTTATTCGCCTAGCTGAAGCCGATGTCGATGGAACAATCAAAAATGTTCGAAATATCTTAATTGATATGATTTCAAAAGCAGAAAAGAATATCTTCATGGAGCAGCTATTTCTGTATGATTCATATGTTATCGATGCACTGATAAAGGCAAAAAGACAGAATCCACTACTTGATATCAAACTTGTAATTGACCACAATGGAAACTTTGGAATGAATGGGCTACCAAATACTCTCTTTGTTAAGAGGCTTGTTGATGCAGGTATTGAAGTTCGTGCTCGTAAAACATATGGTATTACAGCAAATTTCCCAGATGGTACAACAAAAGAATATCACCAAGAAAACCATCGTAAGATCACTTCAGTCGACGGGATTACAGTTCTAGGTGGATCTTCAAATATTAATCCAGATACTCTTCAAGGATCTTTTAGAGAGTTTGGTGCTCAAATCTTTGATAAAGGTGAAGTACTAAGTTTTGAAAAGCGCTTTAAAAGAGATTGGAACGATTCAGAAAAGATGGAAATCTTTGATATAGAAAATTTTGAAGCTAATATCCAAGGTGTTGCTTTTGGTAAACGCTCTTCTGCGATTATCAATGCAGTTGGAAGTATGGTTTACAAATCAAAAGATGGAATTGAAAAGAGACACAAATAATCTTATCTAATCAAGTAGCTGCTTATCCACAACAGCTACTTGATTGTTTCTTATTAGCTTTATAAAGCTTATATCTTCTTGGTAATTCTACTAATAATAAAGATCTCAAAATCAACAAAGTAAAAACGACAGCAAGAGAAATCTCCCACCAACTTGATACTTCGTGGTCATGATGAGCAACTTTGAAGTCTAATGGCCAAGTGAAGGCTTGATATAGATAATCTGTTAGAAATGAAAATACTAATGCGACAACAGCAATTGCTACAACATTGATTACCACTCCTCTTTTTCCAATATACTTACCTATGACAAGAATATTTGAGATATTAGTTGCAGGTCCTACAAGTAGGAAAAGTAATGCCATTCCAGGACTCATTCCCTTCATCACAAGTGATGCGGCAATTGGAGTCGTTGCAGATGCACAAATATAAAGAGGAATACCAACTAATAGAATTGCACCTCTTCCGGCCCAACCGTGAAGTCCATCAAAGAAGTTTGCAGGAAGCGCGAAGTCGATAAAGGCTCCGGCCAAGATTCCAAATGCAAGCCAGACGGCCATATCGTCAACAAGCTCAAAGTAACCAAATTTAAAAGAGTCCTTTAATTTCTTTGAAAAGCTCTCACTGGCCACTTCCTTCTTCTTACTTCCGCAACAGCTCTTAACTTCAGGCTCTTCATTTTTAACGAATTTATCTGTTTTAAAGACAAGTTGAAGAACACCGGCCACCATTGCAGAAAAGAATGCGGCAACGGGCCTAATTATTGTCATTGGAAGATCCATCATTCCATAAGTCATGGCAATTGAATCGACACCTGATTCAGGAGTTGAAATAAGAAAGGCAGATGTCGCAGAATTTGATGCTCCCTGCTTCTTTAAAGTAGCAGCGGTAGGGATTACGGCACAACTACATAGAGGAAGCGGGATTCCTAGTACAGAGGCCTTAAAAGCTCCCCATATTCCTTTTCCACCCATGGCCTTCTTGATGCGATCAACAGAAATAAAGGCCTTAATGATTCCAGCGGCCAGAAGCCCAAACATAAGAAATGGCGCTGATACTAATATATAATTCCAAAGTGATGTTAAAAAACCCATAATTACCTTCTTTTATTGAGCATATCATAGCAGAGCAAACACTGTTCGTCCTGCGTAGTTGCGTAATTTTGGGCAGTTGATAGACAAATTTTATAGATGAGACGAAAAAAGATGAACAATTTTTTATTTTTTCTATTGACGAATGTGATCCAAATCCCTATATTAATTCTTACGAAATGCGGGGGCGTAGTTAAGTTGGTTATAACGTCTGCCTGTCACGCAGAAGGCCGAGGGTTCGAGTCCCTTCGCTCCCGCCATTTTCATTTCGTAACATTCAAGTTTTAAACTCTTCGGAGTCTAAGATATTAAAGCCGAGTTAACCCACTCGGCTTTTTTTTTGGAGGCGTCATTTGCCACGATGGCAAAATGACGACGAACAACGCATGACCGACCCGGAAGGGAGGTCAGGTGAACCAACCCTGCAATCTCAAGCACATTTTTATATCAACTAACTAGACTTAGCTAAAAGAACAAGCTTACTTATCCCTATAAGAATGAATACCACTCCCAAAATCGCATATACTTTTTCTTCTTGGAATATATGAAAGAGCTTCTTTTTAGAAATCCCCTTGTCTAAAGACCAATACTTTGCTTTTGAGAACTGATTACCAGCTATAATGAAAGTCAATATTGTAGCAATTAAGTCATTAACTCCACTTGAAGGTATACCTACCATACGGCCAAATTCATTTTCAAAAAACAGGTTAATAAAAGCAACAAGGACCACTTGAGGAGCCACTTTAAATAAAGACTCGGCAAAGTTTGTGATCTTATTATTTTTTAAATGTTTTCCATAATCTAATTTAGTGTTTCTATAATGTCTTTGCGGTGTATCCGAACTTCTAAAAAACTTTAAACCGAACGTAGAGGAATGAATTCCTAAACGCTTATATATTTTTCGAATCAATCGAGGAAGGTCTTTTTCATCAATATTCCATCCTTCCTTAAAAAAGATAATTGCATTTTCCTCTTCATCATACTTATCGAAGAGATCATTGATCAATTCAAACTCAGAAGGCTTTTCACCAATATAATCCATGGCCATATATAAACCACGGTATCCATAATCCACACTGTGGCCGACAAATTTAACATCTCTCCATGAATAAAAAGTTAGAGTAAACTTTTCAAAGTCACGCCTAAATGATTCATTTGGATTTAATCTATCCTCTGAGTTTATTGGCTTAAAGCCAAGTCTTCTAATAGCATTATAATCTCTAAAGACAGACATTAGAGAGAGTATGCCAAGCCAAATATGAATTATGATAATCACGTATGCAGAATTTCCACTAATTCTGGCGTCTCGATATGAATCAATCCATCCATATGTCAAAAATTGATTCAAATTGGTCAGACCAATAAAAATAAAACAAAGACCGAATAAGCCATTAATCCACTTCTTTACCATTTATCCTCTTTATATTCTTATGATAGCTTAATTATACATGATATTGAACATATGACTTCGAAGATTTCAGTTTGATCACCATTCTCAGCAGCAAAGACAAGTAGAACCATCATTAGCTTATCACCTCCATATATAAGCTCTATGTCCTCCTTGGCTTCGACCCATAATGGATTAAAATCATCGTCAACAAGTGGGTCTACGATAAATTCCCAGCTCCAAGGTTTAATCATTCTGATACGGCACGAAGGTGTTCCACCTAGTAGAGTTATCCCTTTGTCGACCATCTCATCCCACAGTCTTCTACCTTCTTCAGGTCTATGTCATATAAACCGATTAAATCATCTGAAGCTTTAATTGAATCATCCAAGCCTATGAGTAGCTTGTCTACGAGGTCTAATTTCTTTTCGGCCATATTTCCTCCATACGATATTCGTATTTAAAATATGACCAGACCTTGGGAAAAAGGCCCAGTTTTTTGTAATTTATCCGATACTACAGAAAGGAGTGTATATTATGCCAAGTTTAGAAGAATTTAAAAATTTAAAAAGTACTAACATAAGAAACGACTTACTCAAAGCTCTCATTTGTGGTGGTTCATATAATGAACATAGATTTGATGGTTTTATAAACAATGGCCATGGAAGAGAAAGTGAAGAGAGGCATATATTAAGTTACCTTATAAAAAAAGCATTAAATATACATAGACTACCGGGGTATAATGACCTAGTAATTATCCCACAATTTTTTGAAAGATTTACGACTCTCGAGATCAAAGAAGCAACGAATGAAATAAAAAGAATCTACAATTTTACACAAGAACAACTAAGAATTATCAATAATGAAACGACCGTAATTAAGCTTAGAAGAGGAATATCAGATATTGAGGCCAATGTCATATATAGCTATCTTAATGCTCATAAGGAGCTAGATATTCAAAATGTTCCATACTTCTTTCAAACAATCCAGTGCTTTAATTGCATACCATCACCATTTCAAAGAGACATTTCTTTAAATATTGATTGCCCTCTAGATTGGATTTGGGCTTGTGGCTATACACTACCAGAAATAGCTCCAGCAAATCACATAGATGACGAATTTTTAGTTACATCGCTAGATGATAAAGGAATTTTGAATGTACCGATTTCTAGAATAAAAATAAACTCAGAAGACAATCTAAATCTAATCGATACTAAAATCGATCTATCTATAAAAGAAAATAATATAATTCTCAGCCACTTAGCTAGTAATATGCTTGAAACTGTATCCTGGAATAATAGTACTAAAATTGTCTATAAATTTGGGAAAAGAGAAGAACAAATATATCGTTTTCTAAGTCGTATATTTAGAATTTATGATGAGAAAAGACGAGCAAAATTGATAGTCACAAATAAATAATGTTTAAAATAAATCAATTTGAAAACATCTCTTTTAAAGTACTTAATAAGTAGTCATACTTTTCTTTTAAGCTGATATGATCTTCAACAATTTTCTTATGCTCAAATTCAACATGAATAAGTGCAATTGGTTGCAATACTGAAAAGAAAACTGTAATTCGTGGATTTTCTAAAAGGAACTTCTTTTCATCAACAAATGGTACTCCAATATTCTTAAGCCATTCTTTAGAAAATGTATTTCTAAAAAGTTTGTAAAATGTTTCTTGATTATTCTTATAACCTTTATTACTTTCTTGAGCCAAATAATTTTCAAAGCTATATGAAAAATTATGAGCAGCAGAATTTCTTTGGTTTTTAATCCATCTAAAAAGATGGTATTGATCATTACTAATCATTTTTAAGTCCTTGGCAACCTCCAATTTTTTAGCAAATCCAAAGTCATCAATAGTTTTCTCCATTCCTTCTGGTAGACTTTTAGAGAGATATTTTTGTAAGATAACTTCTATCACTGAACCTAACTTAATAATAAAGGACCAATCGTCTGTAATTTCAGATACTAAATCCCAAAAAATATTATGAGGCATATCAACAGAATCAAGAGTTTCCTTTAAGTAGCTCTGCCAATTATGAGATATACTATCTTGTCTCTTCAAATCTCTTACTCCTTAATAATATTTAACAAATAAATTTTCTCAAATCCTTTTCGCATTCACAAATAGAATATAAGTATATAACTTACTGATATTCGGTATTGGTATCGTGTCTTTTCGCTCCCGCCATTTTTTTCATTTCGTAACATTCAAGTTTTAAACTCTTCGGAGTCTAAGATATTAAAGCCGAGTTAACCCACTCGGCTTTTTTTTGGAAGCAGCAAATGCCAGTATGGCAATTTGATGCTGAACAACTCATGACCGACCACGACGGGAGGTCAGGAGAACCAACTCTGCAATCTCACAAACATTTCCTGAATTGATAATTTTCTTCAAAGAAAAGCAGTATGCTAATTGAAGCCGTGCAACCCTGACGACCGAGCACGATGCGAGGGAGAGAGGGTTCCCCGCAAAAACTCCAATCTACATTAATAAGTACACATCACGACGGAAGGCCGGAGAACCAACCCTGCAATCTCAAATACATTTTCAGAAAGCAACTAATACACCTACATCGATAACATTTGATTCAAGTGAGGGGCCTGCAATACTCCACTTTGAGAGTGAGCTAATTTTCCATTTTTAAAGAGAAGAGTTGTAGGTATTCCTCGAATACCAAACTTAACCGAAATCATTGGATTCTTTTCGGTATCAATTTTATAGAACTCCCCTGAGCGCCAATTGCTTTGAGCAAATTCAGAGAAAATTGGGCCATACATTTTACATGGGCCACACCAGTCAGCATAGGCATCCACAAAGACAGGTAGTTGTGCATGTTTGATAATTTTTTCTAGTTTTTCAAAGGAGATACTTATAACCTTTGCACTGGTATTTAAATCTTTTGAACACTTTCCACAAACGGCACCAGATGATTGAAGTTTGTCATTATCAATTCGATTAATTGCACCACATGAATCACAAAGAATTATCTTTTTCATTTCATACTCCTTATTTTCATTATAACAAAGTCTGGATTAAAAATATTTGATTTAAGTCAAATATTTATTAAAAGAAGAATCGATAATACAAAGAACCGAAGGATCTAATTTGGGAATAAGTATTATAGTCGGACGTATTAGATAACCTTTTACTATTTATCATAATTCCAAAAAGAGATTGATCGAACTCATAACCAATATCACCACCAATTCCAATGGCCGTACCAATTGTGACATCATCTTTTAGATTGGAGTTTTTAAATTTCAGATCAGAGATATTTAAACCAATTGTTCCTTTCAATAGAAGATAGAAGTTAGATAGTTGAAATTGTCTCGTATAACCATAAGAGAGTGCGTACTGAGTAGCGTCGACTCTTGTTACTTCCCCAAAACCATTAAATTTGGGTTGAAGCTCAGTAGGTATTAAACTTTCATTACTTTCAAATTTAACATCAGAGATATTAACTTCAATAATTGATGACTTTTGAGGAGAGCGGTTTTTCTCAGTATGGCCAAATAGAGTTGCAGGCCGAAAGGACTTATTAAAGAAATAAACTGCTGTCACACCATAATTTAAGCTCGAAATATTTGACCTTATACCGTCGTCTGAGCCTTCTATCTTATAGCCTTTGTAATCTTGATAGAAGAGTTCATAGTAAACCCTTCCCCATGTCGAAGATAATTGGATATCTGTGGCATTTGATTCACCTTTTGACTTCGTTTTATCTTCTTCGCTAATTGGATTTTGTAAACTAACACCGATTGTGAAGTCTTTATGAGAAAGACGAATCGAAGAATACGAAAGGCCTGTTGGTTGGTATTCGATAACTTCATCCGCAACCTCTAGTGTGTGATTAAGTGATGCAAAATCAAGTGAATACTCAACACTTTCAATGAGTTTTTTTGGAGGATGGATTTGATCCCCCCATATTGCCGTTATGATGGCCAAGGCAAAAACAATTCCAACCACTTCAATTCTTCCTTCTAATTATTGGCGTATTTAAAATAAGCAAAGAGATCAATCTTTTAATGTATCAAATTTTTCGTATTCAATTCTGTAAGTATTTGTCGTCACTTCTTTCATAATATCCACAAAGTACTTATCTTTTACGATATCCTCTCTACTATAGAGATGCTGATCATAAACAGTGGTTGAATATGTTCCGTCATGTCCTGTTACTGTTAGCATGAGTCCAACTAGCTTATGCTCTGAATTCTCGTAATCAAATAAAGGGCTTGTTTCACTAATGGGATGAATAATGAGCCAGCTTAATCGAAAGAAAGGACTATAATCACGCTTAAGATCTAAATTGTAGATACGCCTAACCTTCTCACCTTCAGATGTGACTTCATTAAAGAGAGCAGAAAGGTGAACCTTTGCTTCAACAATATCATTACCTCTTGTATTCCCAATTCTTAAACACACAGATCTAATTCCATCATGCTTTGTAATAAGAACATTCTTTGAGAAGCGAATTCGCGCTTTTGGGCGACTAAGTTTTGCAAAGACAATACCAGTCATAACTGCAACTGCAATTATTCCAATAAATGACTCTACTAAGACGAGGAAATTTGCAAGTGTACCAGTAGGACTTAAGGCCCCATAACCAATTGTGGACATGGTTTGAACACTGAAGTGAAAAGCCTTTTCAAAACTAGGTGTTTGTCCACCAATTGAGTTTGGGATAAGGGTAAAGAGCAGTCCAAAGAAAACGTTTCCGATAAAATAAAGAATAAAAACAATAAGAACCAGCTTCAACCAACTTGTGTTGAGAAGATGAAAATAAAAGTCTTTTCGCATACTTCCTAGCTTTAGTTTTCTTATTTTTATTTTTTACTCCTTTTTAAGCAGCGCTACCATATTTAACTTAGACATGTGTCATTTAAAGATTATAACAGCTATATGCTCAATTTAAAAAAAACATAATGTAAATATTCTCTATTAAGTAATGTCGCTTTGAGTAAATTGATTATTAATTACTCAGGTATTAAAGAATATGAAAAGCTTTGAGTTTGCACAATATTAATTTCAAATGATAGTATTTAGAGTACCACCAACGATGAGATCATTATGAAAATAATTGTTTTTAGTGCCCACAATTTTGAAAAAGAATACTTACTACATTATGCAAATGAGCACATTATTACTTTTATTAGTGGCCCACTAAATTCTGATACGGTCACTCTTGTAAAAGGTCATGACGTCGTTAGTGTATTTACAAATGATAAAGTGAATAAAGATGTAATCGATCAACTAAGTGATTTTGGAATTAAACTTATCGCTCTAAGATGTGCAGGTTTTAATAATGTTGATCTTAGTCACGCAAAGTCAAAAGGAATTCCTGTAACGAGAGTTCCGGAATATTCACCACAGGCCATCGCCGAACATACAATGGCCATGATTTTAACTCTGAATAGAAAGACTCATAAAGCCTATAATCGAGTTAGGGAAAATAACTTTAATCTCGATGGCCTAGTTGGTTTTGACTTATATCAAAAAACTATTGGTGTTATTGGAACAGGAAAAATAGGAAAAGCATTTTCTAAGATTGCTCTAGGATTTGGCTGTAAGGTTTTAGCATTTGACTTGAGTAAAGACAGTGAATTAGAAGAACTGGGAGTTCGCTATGTTGAATTCGATGCACTTCTAGCTTCTTCAAAAATCATTTCACTTCATATTCCTCTAAACAATAATACATACCATCTTATCGATGACTCTAGTATCTCTAAGATGCAAAATGGTGTCGTATTCATTAATACAAGCCGAGGCGGATTGGTTGATACAAAAGCATTAATAAAGGCCTTAAAAGAAAAGAAGGTCTTGGCCGCAGGCCTAGATGTTTACGAGGAAGAAGAAAAACTATTCTTTGATGATCATTCAATGGATGTTTTACAAGATGATGATCTTGCAAGATTAATGACTTTTCCAAATACCCTTATTACGTCACATCAAGCTTTTTTAACTCACGAGGCCCTAACAAATATTGCTCAGACGACATTTAAAAGTATTAATTCAATTGAAAGTCAAAATTTTGAATACTCAATATAGGGCCTAAATTATTTCACTAAGAAGTATGCGCTCAAAATACTAATAAATATAGTGAGCCTAATAGCGACATCTCTCCAAACAGAGTAGCTTTTAAGTAAATCAGAAAACTCTTCTGGAATTGGCATCGGCTTAACCGCACTAATATTGGCGCCACCAGTATTGCCCTTTGGAACCCATCCAAGAATATATCCAGGAAAACATGCAAATATTCTTAAAGCTTGACCAAATATTTCCTTATTATTACTTTGCTTAACCCCTATCTTAAACATCCACCAATGAGTTTCAAGGTGAGGAAGAAGTGATTGTTGTCCCAATATATGGGCCCTTTCTAAGTTTTTAAAAGATTGGTCGTAAAACCTCTTATTATAAAGATCTTTTGCTTTATTTATTTCAACAAAGTAGGCTTTTTTTAATGCTCTATTCATTATCTTCTCTTCTGTATTTGATTCACCAATATATTATTTACTATCAAAGGTATGGTCAAATGGCCTAAATCCACAGGCAACGTATGTTAAGTGTGTCACTTCCTCAAGAGCATCTCGCCCATAAAGTAATTCTTCTCTTTTTGATCTTTTTGCAAACTCGTGTGACACTTCATTGAAAGCATCAAGCATCTCTTTTAGAGTTTCTTTCTTTAGATAAAGTGTTCCTCGCCCGCCGTGAGAAGTTCTCTTCTTTGCTTTAAATTCACTTTGTGCATGATCAAAGAAGGCACGATCGATACTGAAGGAAACCTTTTCTCCAAGTTGCGCCGAAATACTAATATCAGTTCCCTTAAATAAAGGCCTAACCCTATTACCTGATCCAAATTCAATTAAATCGACTTTATCAAGAGCTCTTAGAATTGAATGACAATCTTTCTCTGATAATTGAAATATGCTCATAAGCTTTTGCCACTCATAATTATTTGCCATTAACTCTGTAAAAAAATGATAATGTGTTGGATGCTTTAAGAATAACTCTTCTTGCTTCTTATTTAAGACTAAATTTGCATCAGAAATATCTTTTGAAATAGCAACGAGATCAGAAAAACTCATCCCAAGTATATCGCAGATTTGATCTAATTTACTCATTGAACAGTCTTTTGATGCCATTAACTTCTTTAGTCCAGACTCAGACATATTAAGCTCAAGGGCAAGTTCTTTATAATTCATTCCACGACTTTTAATAACTTCTTTTAAAGCAATAAATATTTCATCTCTCATGGTTATCTCCTCTATCTGTTAAACCGATAAAAGTAAGATACACAATACCGAACCATTAAATAAGAAACAATACAAAAGTACCGAATTACGGCACCAAAACGACAAAAGTTTTACCGGACACAATATAACCAACTGAAATTACGTTGAGACTATTTTATAAATAAAGTCTTATTATTTTACGACGTGTTTTAGAATCTCAATCCCTTCATTTATCTTTTGCATAAATGAATCCCTACTAGATACAACATAGAAATTAGGATGAGCTGACCATACTTCTTTTAATTTACGGTCTAACTCGATAGCTTGATTATTCGTTTCATTGCGGTAAATATTATTTGAAGTAATATCCCCACCAGAACATGCCCCTGTTTCAAAAAAGATGACAGCATCATATCGTTCTAATTCGTCATGATAATTTGATTTAACTTTATCAAAGAACTCGTCTCCACCAGCAGGCCAATAAGCGAGCCCATCAAGAGTTCCCCTATCACACAAAAGAATATGGTCTTTCTTTTGCTTTTCATAAATTGCCTCTAAGTTGACTTGATAATCGTAAATCATTTTTTGAATATCTTTAACAACTTCAGGACGTTTATCTCTTTCAACACCAGATTGAAAAATCGAAGAAGCAGCCTCTGGAACAATCGCAAGTTTTGCAGTGACTAACTCTCTTTTAAATAGATCTAAGGCCGTAGTTTTTCCACCACCTGGTCCGCCTGTAACGACAATTTTCAATTTTACTCTCCATGCTGAATTATTTAAACTCTACTAACCATTCTATCATAGCTTTATAGAGTATTTAGAAATTCCTCTAGTCGATCACATGCTTTTTTAAGTTGAGGACAATTCGCTTCAACAAAAGAATAATCTAGGCTATCTGAATCTTTAAGACTTGCTTCTTTATAAACATTCTCACCTTCATAATCTACGCTAGCGACTCTTACGGCCATCGCATCCTTAGGGAAGTAAAAATCACTACCAGGCAAAAGTGCAACATTATAGTTCTCAAAAATAAATTCTGATAATTCCACATCGTTGTGGATATTCTTACTTTTTAATTTCTCTTTAAAACTTCCAAAGTCTGGAAATAAGTAAAAAGCACCTTTTGGATGAGAACAAGATAGTCCCATATTTTTGAAACGATCATGAAGGTAGTTTCCACAAACTTCATGAACCCTAGTACAAGTTCTTATATAATTATCAATATCATTATCTATTGAATAAGCCTTTACAGCAGCATACTGAATTGGAGCTGATACGGCACTAAATGTTTCACTAATCATTGCACTTAAGCATTTAATTACACTTTCCATTCCCTCAGGTGCATATAAGAACCCTAGTCGATAGCCACCGGCAGCGTGAGATTTAGATAATCCGCTAGAGATTAGTGTTCCTTCAGGATATATTTGATGAAAGCTTGCAAACTTACTTCCTGAGAAATTAATTAATGAATAGATTTCATCAGCAATAACAATAACATTATGCTTACGACAAACTCTTGTTAACTCTTCAATCTCTTCTTTGTTATAAACGGCCCCAGTTGGATTACTAGGACTATTAAAGATCAGAATTTTTTGTTTTTCATCAATATGTCTCTGACATGCTTCTTCAAGTTCACTTGCCGTTAATTTATACGAATTATCGACACTCGTAATCACAGGGTCAATTTCTCGACCTTTGATATTTAATTGTGGACCATAGCTAACCCATGAAGGGGCAGGTACGATTACAGGACCTTCTAAAACATATAATGCTTGAAAGATTAGCTCCTTACTCCCTGGCCCTACTAAAATTCTATTTTCATCCAAGTTGTATTCAAATTTTTGGTTATAGTAATTTGCAATTGATTCACAAAGCTTAGGTAGACCTCTGGTTGGTAGATAATCTTTTTGATGTGAGTTATTAGCGAGTTCAGATTGTATTTTTTCATGAACATGAAACGGTGATTGGCCAAATCCAAGATGACAAATATCAAGGCCATCTGCTTTGGCCTTTCTGGCACGCATATTAATTGCAAGAGTTGCGGATTCTTTTAATTTTAAGACATTTGGGTTTAGAATTGGCTGTGTTTTTCTTTTCATAATAAATTTTTAAATAAAATACAACGAGTGGCAATCAGAAACTTTTTCCGAAGATTATAAGAAAGAATATCCTTTTATTAATACCTTAGACGATGAAATATCAAAGAATATTTGATTTCTATCAAATTATTTCCGCATTATACGTAATATGATCTAAGTTAGAATTATATAAAGGTGGATTTCAATGAAAAGAATTATCATATTAACATTTGCTCTATTTCTCACAGCTTGCTCAAATTTTGACTCAGGCTCAGCTCAGTTATCAAAAGAAGTTCGCGATAGCCAAGTCATTCAAAATACTGTCTATGTAGATAATCTTGCAATTGCAGCACAGCCAACAAAAGAAGACCTTAATAATGTAAAAAAAGAAGGATATGAAATAGTTGTAAACTTAAGAAACCCAAATGAGTTTAAAGACTACAATGAAGCAAAGTATGTTTCAGAATTAAACCTGAGATATTACAACGTTCCTTTCTTTAATAATAAGAAAGAAATCAATATGAGATCCTTAAAAATGGTTTCTAAGCTTATAAAGGATAATCCAAATAAGAAAATATATATTCACTGCTCAAGTGGAAATAGAGTTTCTGCATGGTACCTCACTCACCTACATTTAGAAGAAGGCCTAAGCCTTGATCAGGCAACAAAAATTGCACGAAGAACTGGATTAACAAAACCAGCACTTGAGAAAAGAATTCTAAAATCAATCAGTAAGAACTAATAAATTTCAGTATCATCAGTATTAAAGACTAATAAATATATTTAGAAGGGATGTTAGTTAAATAGCATTCCTTTATTTCTTGATAAAAATCATATCTTTTTTCTTAATGTAGACCCAACAGTAGCCGAAAAGAGGTTTATGGGAATACTAAAATTTAGAAAGCAACACTCAAAGAAAGTTGAAAATGAGAAGGTTAAAACTCTTATTCAGGAACAAATTGTTCAAGAGAGAACCCTTCAAGAAAACCTTGAACGTGTAAACACATTAGAAGTTGAAAATGACTTTCTAAAGAGAAAGATAGCGCTTCTTGAAAATGAAAATTACAAGTTAAAAGAAGGTCTAACTAACATTCAAGGGAATATGGGTGACTCTGTTGAAAATAGTTATCAAGCGCTAGAAAAGCTCAATGAGGTTGACTCTTCAATGGATGAAATCCGCCAAGACTCTAAAGAGATCTTAGATGATATTATGAGCCTAGAAAGTAATATGGAATATACTTCAAAGTCCTCAACTAATATTGAAGAAGGGGTAAATGCAATATTAGAAGCGATTGAAGGAATTTCTACAATAGCTTTTCAATCAAAGATGCTCTCATTTAATGCTTCCGTTGAAGCGGCCAGAGCAGGAGAAGCAGGAAAAGGATTTGCTGTTGTTGCAGAGGAAGTCCAAAAACTTGCAACTTCTACGACAGACTTACTCAATCATATTAAAGAGAAAACTGATTACTTCACAACAATATCTAAAACACTTCAAGAGTCAGCACAAGAGTCCTTGAGAAAAACAAAAGATATTAATACTCGAATTGATAATTTCAATACTACTATTGCAGATACAACGGTGAAAAATAAAAATGCACTTAATGATATTAGTGCAACTAATGATGAGATCTTTATGAGCTTAGCAAAACTAGATCATGTCATTTGGAAAATTAATACTTATATTTCAATTATTGAAGAGAGGCCTACATTCGACTTTGTTGACCACCATAACTGTCGTCTTGGTAAGTGGTATTACCAAGGAGAAGGTCAAGAGAGCTTCTCACACCTGAGTTGTTTTTCTCACATCGAAAGTGACCATGCCCACGTCCACAATGGCACAAAGCATATCTTCGACTATCTAAGTAATGTAAAAGAAAATATTGAGCATATTACAGATGGCATTAATGAGATGGAAAGAGCAAGTGAAGGTGTTTTTGATGGGCTTGATCGAATCTTAGATGAGAAGAAGCGAAGTGCTTAAACTCGACTATAATACAGTAGTATATTTAAGATGATTTCTATTTCTTAGCATGAGATAATCCAAAAAAGACGAAAAGGATGCTTATGGATTATCGAATTGAGACAGATAGTAATGGTGAAATTAAAGTTCAAACTAATCACTACTGGGGTGCTCAAACCCAACGCTCACTTCAAAATTTCAAAATTGGCTCAGACCATTTCCCTCGAGAAATGATCCGTGCCTTAGGTATTCTAAAAAAAGGTGCGGCCCTGGCCAATCTAGAGCTTAAGAAGATATCTAAAGATAAGGTCGATCTAATCATTCAAGCCGCTGATGAAGTAATTGCTGGCAAATTAGATGAGCACTTCCCTCTTGTCGTTTGGCAAACAGGCTCTGGAACTCAAACAAATATGAACGCCAATGAAGTTATTTCAAACCGCGCAATTGAATTAGCAGGTGGAGAGATGGGAAGTAAATCACCTATCCACCCAAATGATGACGTTAATAAATCACAGTCTTCAAATGACACATTTCCAACAGCTATGCATATTGCCGCTGTTGAGCAAATTGAAGATAAGCTTATTCCTAGTCTCGAAAGACTTATTTCATCATTTGATGAGAAAACAAAAGACTTTCAAGATATTGTTAAGATTGGAAGAACTCACCTAATGGATGCAACTCCCCTAACTTTAGGTCAGGAGTTCTCTGGTTATACAGCACAACTTAAAAGTGCAAAGAAAGACATTTTATACACTCTAAATAACTTAAGAGAATTGGCTCTTGGTGGAACAGCTGTAGGAACAGGTCTAAACACTCACCCAGACTATGCAGACTTAGTCGCTAAAAAGATTTCAGAAATTTCAGGTAAGAAGTTTATTACGGCTGCTAATAAATTCGAATCACTAGCAGCACATGATGCAATTGTTGCAGGATCTGGTGCAATGAAAAGACTTGCGACAGCTCTTATGAAAATTGCCAATGATATACGTTGGCTTGCAAGTGGACCACGCTGTGGAATTGGAGAAATATCTATTCCTGCAAATGAGCCGGGCTCATCAATTATGCCAGGAAAAGTGAACCCTACTCAATGCGAGGCAATAACGATGGTATGTGTCCAAGTACTAGGAAATGATGCGGCCATTGGCTTTGCTGGATCTCAAGGAAACTTTGAACTCAATGTCTATAAACCAGTCATGATTCATAATTTTCTTCATTCCCTAAATCTTCTTGCTGATTCAATGGAATCTTTTAACGATAACTGTATTATTGGAATCGAGCCAAATAAAGACAATATAGAAAAACATCTAAATAATTCTCTAATGCTCGTTACAGCACTCAATCAACATATTGGCTATGATAACGCAGCCAAAATAGCTAAGAATGCTCATCATAAAGGAATTACTTTAAAAGAGTCTGCAATTGAGCTTGAAATTCTTTCAAGTGAAGAGTTTGAGAAGCTTGTTAAGCCCCATGATATGACTCATCCTTAAATAAATTTTCCAACGAAACTAAATCTATTGTTTCAATTAGGTGCTCTTAAATAAAATGAGTTTCTTTGTTAATGAAAAACCCAAAAAAGTTTTAAGTAGATAGTTATCACTGTCGATAGGTAATTTCACATTAACAATTTATACATATTTTAAAGAGGCCTATGTCGATGAACTTTAAAAACTTTTCATTAAAGAAGAAACTAGTGATTGGCTTTTTAGCTGCTGGTGTACTTCCTTCTCTTATCATTACCTTTGTTGTAATTGGTCAAGTAACAGATGCTCTCACAGAAGAAGCACAAAAGAAGCTACTTGCAATTAGAGAATCTAAGGGTTTTCAACTAGAAGAGTTGTATAAAACTATGGCCAATCAAGTTTCGGCCCTTGCCCATAATAATTCGACAATTGAAGCATCCAACCGATTTGTTTCAGCATTCTCTTCATATGAAATTGAAAGTAAGAAAGATTTAAATCAAGCTAAATCAAAACTTACAAGCTTCTATACAAACGATTTTGGAAAGAAGTTCAATGATACAAATATAGGCAAAAGCTTTAATCGTACGAGTGATTTTGTTAACTCATTAGATAAGAACAAACTTCTTATGCAAGATGCATTCATCAGCAGTAACAAACATCCTCTAGGTTCTAAAGACCAACTTCATAAATTAAATGATGGAACATCTTATTCGAAAGCTCATGCAAAGTATCATAAGTCCTTTCAAACTTATTTAAATAAGTTTGGTTACTACGATATCTTTATTGCCGACGCTAAGAGTGGAAATGTTGTTTATTCAGTATTTAAGGAAATTGACTTTGCAACAAGCTTAAAAGATGGTGCTTTTTCTAATCTAGGTATTGGTGAAGCTTACAGAAAGGCCGTTAATGCAAAATCAGATAAAGAAGTTCATTTTACTGAGATACAAAAATATTATCCAAGCTATGAATCGCCTGCTCAATTCATTTCTGCACCAATTTATAGTAATGGTGAAATTATTGCAGCTCTTATTTTTCAAGTACCTGTTGAAAAAGTAAATGCAATCCTCACAAGTAGGAAGAAGTGGAAGCAACAGGGTCAAGGAGATTCAGGAGAGACTTATATTATAGGCAAAGACAAAGTCATGAGAAGTATCTCACGCACAATGGTTGAGTCACCTAGTTTATTCTTTAGCTTAATGACAAATTTAGGTGTTAGTGAAGAAAATATAAATTATATGAAGTCTAAGAAAACCTCAGCATTAGGTGTAGAAATTAACTCAAAAGGGGCCAATGATGTTGTAGCAGGAAAAAGTGGCTTTGATATATTTAAAGACTACCGTGACATCAGTGTTCTAAGTGCATACCGCCCACTTAATATTGAATCTCTAGAATGGTACATTCTAAGTGAAATGGATGAAGATGAAGCTCTCGCATCTCTATATGCGGTAGAGAAAGTTATCTTCTCACTTATTATTATATCAACGATACTTATTTTCATCTTAGCACTGACATTTGCAAAAGGAATCGCTTCGACACTGATTCAACTTTCAGAAAGTCTTAGAAGTGGTTCTGAGAATGTTCTAAGTTCTGCAAATGCTCTCTCACAGAGTTCAACAAGTCTCTCTGCAGCTACTGAGCAACAAGCGGCAAGTCTTCAAGAAACTTCGGCCTCAGTAACTGAGATTTCGGCGATGATTGAAAAGAATTCAAATAATTCAAATTCAACTCAACAACTATCAAACGATAGTAAGGCAAAAGCAGAAGAAGGGAAACGTTATGTAAGTAGCGTTCGAGATAAGATCGAAGATATTCATAGAAATAACGATGAATTAGTAAAGAATGTCGAAGAAAATAATGTCGAGATCGAAAATATGACTAAGATTATTGATGAAATCTCAGAGAAGACAAAAGTTATTAATGATATTGTTTTCCAAACAAAATTATTATCTTTTAATGCATCTGTAGAGGCTGCTCGAGCAGGTGAGCATGGAAAGGGCTTTGCTGTTGTAGCAGAAGAGATTGGTGGACTGGCCTCTATGAGTGGGCAAGCGGCCCTTGAGATTACAGAGATGCTCTCAAAGAGTATTGAACAAGTAAACTCTACTGTTGAAAGCTCAAAAGAGAAAATGGCCTCTTCGATAGAAAAAGGGAAAGACTCTGTTAATGAGAGTCTTAAAGAGATAAAAGTATGTGATGAAGTTCTTTCAGAAATTCTAGAAAGCTTTACAATGGTTAACCAATCAGTTGAAGAAATTGCAGCATCTTCTTCTGAGCAATCGGCCGGTGTAAACGAGATTACGACAGCAATTCAGCAACTCGATGTTGTAACTCAACAGAATACTACAATTGCACATACATCATCTTCAAAAGCTGCTGAACTTAAAAGTCAATCCAATGACCTTTCTCGTATTGTAGAAGAAATCCAAACCATCGTTTTTGGGCACAGCACCAAGGAAACAGCGCAGAAACAGCAATATGGAAGAAGTAATAACCAATATGCCTATACTCAACCAAAGAAGAAGCTTGAGTTAGTGGATACTGATATCGACTCTAATGACTCTCGTTTTAAGGATGTTATTTAGAAAAAGAAAAGCGTGACGAAAGTCACGCTTTATATAAAATTTTTATTTTTTATTGTAGTAGTATATTGGTGATCCACCAGCTTCGCGACATGTCTTATAATTTGTAAAAGTGTCTTTTACACTTAGAACAAGCTTTCCATCGTTGTACTCGTAATCAAAGATTGAGCCATTAGATTCTACACCAAAGTGTTGCTTTTTAAGTATTCCTTCCCATATTCCAAGGTTACAATCTACGTAAGACATTTCAAGTCCACCTTGGTACTGACCTGGCCCAACATATTTAAAATCTCCTGAATTGATTTGAGTACAGTTTAGAAGATATGGTGCCCACTTTGCACTCTTAGCAATTGCAGTCATTTCAGCTTTTTCTTCTTCAACTTTAAGAGTTACATTGTATCTCATGAATGCACCTCCAAGTTTAAGAGTCTCACCTGTCGTACATTCAATACGATCAAGAAGATAAGTCCCCTGTGGAATCATTGCAAAGCTAGATGCCGTAAGTAATAAGGCCAAAAGTGTTTTCATAAAAACTCCGAATTGTTAAAAATGTTTTATCTTATATTGAATACTTAATTTAAAATTTTGTCCTACTTCAGGAATATAAGAGCCATGTCTACGATATGACTTATCAGTTAAGTTATCAAGTCTTGTTGTTAGCGTCATCCCTTCAAGGGCACCTTTTCTAAACTCTTTCGAGGCAAAGATATTATGAAGTGTATAGCCTGCTGTCTCAGTTGTACGCTCAAGAGTATTTGGATTAACTCGATCTTGTCTCATTGCCATTACAGCATCGTATCCAACTTTAATTCCATATTGATCAAGATGATAATTAATACCAAATGAATATGTATTGGCCGGCATATTTGAAAGCCAAATCTCTCTGGACTCATCCCAACCGACATTTCTTGAGTAATTTGCACGAACCTCTAATTGGTCATAGAGATAACCGATTTCCACTTCTTGCCCATACAATGAAACTCGATCACGATTTACAAATTGCGTTGTTCCGTTTTTACCGTCCACAATTGCGTAATCAGTGATCTCTTGATCAATATAATCTTTCGCAACAGATTTATAGCCACTCGCCTTAAAAGTGAGTAAATCATAATCTGAAAATAATTGTTTTTTAAATTCGACACCAAGCTCTATTGTTTCAGATGTTTCAGGTTTTAGGTTTAAATTGGAAACAAAGTAATTATCAGAGATAAAGAAACCATCTCCTGGACGATGAAGCCCTGTAGCATAAACCTCTTGAACATCAGGACTATTAAAACCTTGAGAAAGACTACTAAAGAGATTCAATCCACCTACTTCATAATTAATTAAAACTTTTGATGATAGATTACTATCTTTAACATCACGATAATCAAATTTCTTAGACTCTAGCTCATAGTCACTGAAACGAATCCCAGGAGCAATTGTCACCCCACCAACTTTATAATTAACTTCTCCAAAGGCAGCAAGTTCTGTTATTTGTCCATCTGGATAATCTGAGACATTCTCATTTGAGCTCTTACCAGTCACATTATCAATCGTTGCATCAGAGCCAATAAAGAAAGAAAGTTCATCATTGATTTTAAACTTCTTCTTTGCTCTTGCTCCAATCGTTTCGATATTTCTTTCTTCAGTGCGATTATCACTATCACGCTCTTGTTTATTGAATTGCTCAGAATAATAAACTAATCCATTTATATCAGTAGATATATAATTTAGAGTTGCAGCATGCCTTTTGATATTTGTCTTACCCTGTAGACTTGTAAGGGAGCTTGGTGGATCTAGAGTTGCATTTAGAGGCGAATCATCCTCTAGCTCATAGAGCTCTCCAGATACTTTTAATCTCCTTGCCTTTCCTAAATCAAAAGAAAACTTAGACAAGAAATTTAAACTTTCAAACTCTGAATTTCTAAGCGTCGTTCCATCACTTAATTTGATATCTTTTGCATCTTTTACATTGGCACTTAAGAGATAGTCTCCCTTATCAATAAGACCAAATGTCTTAATGGCCTGCCCATTTAAATTAGAGGCTTCTTCATATGAGTACTTTAAAATACTTCCAGCTTTCTCCCCTCTGGCCAAATAGTCTCGCCCATCCTTTGTGACAAAAGACATTCCTCCACCAAGGCTAATCCCTTGAGAATAATCTGTATTCGACTTGAAGATATCTACTTTTTTAATACTGTCTGGATCAATAGCAAGATGTGAATAATTGTGGTTTGAAAAGAAGAAGGTTTGACTGACACCGTCCACATTAACAAATATCTTATTTGCTTCAAGCCCTCTAATTTGAGGAGTCTCACCGATTGAGCGCGGTCCACCTTTTGTTGTGGCACTTGCTGTTTTCTTTAAGACATCATCTAAACTTTGTGCAACCTCTTCTTCTAAATCATCAGAGCTCACTTCATCTTGTAAGCCTAGAGTTTTAGATTGAACTTCTTGGGCACTTTCAATTTCATCGGTAATATAAATCGACTCAAGACGATTTACGTCTTGTGCAAGAATAGGTGAATTTGTGAGAAGGCCTAATAAAACTATTGAAAATACAGGAGTGTATTGGCCATCAAACTTTTTTATCATGGAAGCAAACTACCATAAATGAACCAATTTTTGGAATGGTTTTCAAGCACTTGCTAGATATTACAATATATTGATTTTACAATAATTCGTATTTAATTGGGATCGCAATTTTAAGAACTTCAGACTTCAAAAAGTCAGGCATTTCAGGCAGCTCGTTTAAGTCTTCTATGGTTTCAAGGGCCGACTTATCTAAGATGGCATGGCCGCTACCTTTTTTAATTCGAATATTTGAAAGATTCTTTGGGTATGAGACTTCAAAGTATATATCCACAACACCTTGTTTTTTAAGCATTTTTGCAATTTTAGGATAGCGCTTTCTTGCAAGAATTTCATCTCTGACTCTCTTTAGATATCTTGCCTTTTGCGTTTCTTGTCCACTGTTAACGACTTTTTTTGGATTAGGTGCATTTTCAAGACTATGCTCTTTTACAACCTTCCTTTTTTTAGAAACAACTTTCTTGGCCTTCTTTACAACTTTCTCTTCTACCTTTTGTTCAAGACTATTCTTTATTTTAACTATACGCTTAACTTGAATTCTTTGAGATTGATTCTTTGAATAATGAAGATTTGCGCTATCTTCTTTACTTTGAGTAGAAGATGCAAAAAGCAGCAGGCCATGAAGACCTGCTGATATGATTGCTGTATATAAAAAAGTGTTTTTGCGCATATGAACTATTATTATCACTAAAATAGTTAAGATTCACAAATCCTTTATCTATAATGTAGATTTTTCATCACATTTTACGCTGATTTTTAACTTTGCATCTCTCTTAAAACCATTTGTAGGATTCCACCGTGTTCGTAGTAGTCTACTTCTGCTGCAGCATCAATTCTTAAAGTAACTGCAAACTCAACAACACTTCCATCTTCGCGTATCATCTCAACATTTAAGTCTTGTCCTGGCTTTACACCACCGTCGACACCGATGATATTAAAAGTTTCAAGACCTGTTATTTTATGGGATTCAATACTCTCTCCTTCTTTAAATTGAAGAGGAAGAACACCCATACAAACAAGGTTACTACGATGGATACGTTCATAACTTTCAGCTAAAACGGCCTTGATCCCTAGCAGATTAGTTCCTTTGGCCGCCCAGTCTCTTGAACTTCCAGAACCATATGCACTGCCGGCCACAACGATAAGAGGTACGTTTTCATTTTGATATTTAAGTGAAGCATCATAAATACTCATCTGCTTTCGACTAGGAAGATGAGTTGTCCAAGGCCCTTCTGTTCCAGGGGCCATTTGATTTTTAAGCCTAATATTTCCAAAAGTTCCGCGAACCATGACTTCATGGTTTCCACGACGAGAACCAAAGCTATTAAAGTCCTTCTGTTTTACACCTTGTTCAATTAAGTATTGGCCTGCTGGCGAATCTTTTCCAATTGAGCCAGCTGGTGAAATATGATCCGTTGTAATCGAATCCCCTAAAAGACACATGATCTTTGCTCCTTCAATATCTTTAAGAGGGGCAGGATCTTTTGGAAGGTCAACAAAGAAGCTAGGCTCACGCACATAAGTTGAATCTTTATCCCATTCAAAGAGATCACCTTTTGGAGAGGCCATACTCTTCCACTTATCATCTCCTGCAAAGATTCTGCCGTATTCATACTCATATTGCTCAGTTGATACAGAAGAAGAGATTAATTCATGTACTTCTTCAGGTGTTGGCCAAATATCTTTAAGAAAAATATCTTTTCCATTCTCATCTTGTCCAATTGCTTCTTTAGAAAGATCGCATAAGAAAGTACCAGATAAAGCGTATGCCACACAAAGAGGTGGAGAAGCTAAGTAGCTGGCCTTAATTTGACTATGGACTCGCCCTTCGAAGTTTCGATTCCCTGATAAAACAGATACAACTGCTAAATCATTATCGCTAATATCTTTTGAAACATCTTCTGGAAGTGGCCCAGAGTTACCAATACAAGTTGTACATCCATAACCCACAAGATTAAATCCCAGCTTTTCAAGATAAGGAAGAAGGCCTGACTTCTTCAAATAATTTGTAACAACTCGAGAACCTGGTGCAAGAGAAGTCTTAACCCAAGGCTTTGTCTTTAACCCTGCTTCAACTGCCTTTTTTGCGACAAGGCCTGCGGCCAACATGACAGACGGGTTAGAAGTATTTGTACAACTTGTAATTGCAGCAATTGCAACATCACCGTGCTTAATTGTCTTGCCTTCGTTTTTATTAACTTTGAAATTATCATCAAATGATTTTCTAGCATCAGAAAGATTCACTCGCTGTTGAGGAAGCTTAGGGCCAGCAAGACTTGGAACAACTTTACTTAAATCAAGGTCAAGGATTTCACTAAACTTTGGCTCCACATCACCATCTTCTCTAAATAGTCCCTGCTCTTTTGTGTACTTTTCAACAAGCTCAACCTTCTCTCCACGCCCAGTCATTCTAAGATATTCAAGTGTGACTTGATCCACTGGAAAAAGCGTTGCTGTAGCACCAAACTCTGGCGACATATTTGAAAGTGTAGCGCGATCGGCAATACTTAAACTAGATAGCCCATCACCAAAGAATTCAACAAACTTACCAACAACACCATGAGCTCTTAGTTTTTCAGTAAGAGTTAGAACAAGGTCTGTTGCTGTTGCTCCTGTTGGTAAGCTACCGATTGTTCTAACACCAATAACAATTGGCTTTGGTAAGAACATTGGCTGACCAAGCATTGCTGCTTCAGCTTCGATTCCACCAACACCCCAGCCAAGAACACCAAGTCCATTAATCATTGGCGTGTGAGAGTCTGTACCAACAAGAGTGTCTGGTAGTGCCCATCCATTTTTCTTTTGAACAACATGACCAAGGTGCTCAAGGTTAACTTGGTGACAAATCCCCATTCCAGGAGGCACAACTCGAAAATCTTTGAAAGCCTGCTGTGCCCAATTTAAAAGGGCGTAGCGTTCTGCATTTCTTTCATATTCTAATTCTAAGTTTTTTTCATATGAATCAGCATGGCCAAAGTTATCAACTTGAACTGAGTGATCAATTACAAGATCAACTCCAACATATGGATTAACGGCCTTTGGATCTCCTCCATTTCTAGCCATTGCACTTCTCATTGCAGCAAGGTCAACGACAGCTGGTACACCAGTGAAGTCTTGCATTAAAACTCTTGCAGGCATAAATGCTAACGAAGAATCCTTATCATTTGGCCATGTAGCAAGGGCCTCAACATCAGAGTCCTTAACATCTTTCCCATCAACTCTTCTTGCAATATTTTCTAAAAGAATTTTTACAGTATGCGGTAGTTTATTTAAATCAACATTGTGCTTCTCACATAGATCCTTAAGACTAATATACTTAAGTTCTTCATCTGCAACTTTAAGTAACTTTGTTACTTCATTCATTAATCACTCCTAATCGTTTAGGTTAATAATTATTTTTCTAATTTCACATTCTCTTTCTTTTCGAATTATTTTAACATAGATAAAGATAATTTTTTTCTTAAGGAGACAAATATGAGCGATGAATTAGCACCACATAACGTAACTGTTGAGGAATTTAAGGGAAATAAGATTTTAAAGATCTACAAAGTTGATGAAGAAGGTAATGAACTTGAGAAATATGGTACTGTTGTTAGTTTTGGCCTAACAAAAGCTAAGTATATTCTTGAGAATATTGATCATATAAAGAAGTTTGTTGAAACTTATTCAAAAGATTAATCAACTGTGATGTAACTGATGTCAAAATGGCCAATCCCCTTTCTACACGATTGGTCATTCACTAATTTCTTCCTTATTTCTTACATTTCATAAAGTTTAAACAATATATAAGAGTTTTTGTCGGGCAAAGATTTGGAAGTTTGTTTTAATTTCGCTAAGCTTTAAACCACTTAGGGATCATTTTTTTAATATTTAGTATGTAATAATCAAACTTACATAAAAGGAAAGTATGAAGAAATTTATCCTTATGGCACTTCTATTAGTATGTACTATTACTAATACCTACTCAGCTCCAAAAGATCCTTTAAACAGAGACTTAAAAAATCTTTTCCAAGGATTTCAAGGACAGATAATTAAGAACCTAAACAGTGAAATTGAGTCACGCTTTAGTAATTTTGAAATTAATCGTGACTTTAAGATTCTTAATGCAAAAATTGTTACAACAAATATCTTAAATCATCCTTTAGAAATTGTTGAATTTAGTCCTAATAGAATTATTGCCGGAATACCAACAAAGAAAAGATGGAATCTGTATCTAAGGGCAAAAATTCGTTATAAGACAAAGCTTCTTAGAATGACTAAAGTTATCAAGTTAAACTTAAAAGAGTTAAGTTTTAAATATCAGCTTGATTACTATCTTGATGAAAACAATATTATTAATGTAACTTCAGTTAAAGCAATTGATAAGAAGATTATCATTCAGGCCAAAGCCTCAAATATCATCTTAAGTGGTCTACTTAAAGCTGCATCTGACGTCTTTAGAAATAAGATCACAAGGTCTTTTGAAGAGCTATTAGCACAAGGAGCAATTCAACTTAGACAACAATTCGAATTTGATGAAAGATTTCGAAGAGCGACTCCTTCCCATTTAAAGTTTTCTCCTAATTACACATATGAAGACCTTGCTACAACAATTGAGAATATCGAAGATAAAATTAGTAAATACCACTTTCAAAATGGAACTGTTTTAAATCTAATCTATGATACTAAAGATCCAATATCTTGGTTTGATGCTTACGGCCCTAATGGAATTGGAACGAGAGGTAAAGTCATAGGCTTTGGTACTTATGGAGATTGTGCAATTTGGAATGGTGCTTATCTTGCTTCTCAAGCTTTTCGCTTCGCCGTCAATCAAAGTCCCAAGGCAATGAATAATATTAAACGATCACTTGGTGGAATTGAGAACCTACTTGGAGTAAATGGCTTTAGCGGACTTCTTTCAAGGTCCGCCCAGCCCGTCAATAGTCCTGCTGGTCAATCATTATTGAAGCAAAAAAAACCTTACGACTATGATATCGTCGATTACAAAGGTGAAAAGTGGATTAGTCTTCACGAGAAGAAAGGCATCACTCGAGATCAATACACGGGAGTTATCTTTGGCCTCTCTATTACTTATGACGTCATTGATGATCCACAGATTAAGAAAAAAGCTGCTCATCTATATAAGATGATGCTTGATTATATTATCAAAAACAATTGGAAGATTTCAGAAGATCGTGAAATTAGCATAACACCTGAAGAAGTAATAGTGCCAACAGTATGGTTTGGAAATGGCGAGCAACAAATTAATATGCTACTCATTGGTGAGCATATGTTTCCAGGTCGTTATAAAGATGAGCTTGAAAAATACAAAGATATTACGAAGTCACTTTATCTCTTTCATAATTTAACGGCCAAAGACAATATTAATAAGTATTACAAATTTAATCTTCTTCATATGCACTTCTATAATTACTTTAGACTTGAAAAGGACACGGAAAGAAGAAACGACATGCTTGAGACTTATAAAACGATTAAGCATAGTATTGGAAACCACGACAATTCATTTTTTAATTTAATTGAATACTCATTTAACCCAAGTGGTGTTTCTGAAGAAAATATCGAAAGAATTCAAGGGAACCTTCTTCGCTTTTTAGAGCGATCTCCTCGCGACATTATTATTACAAGACCTCCTCTTGATAAGATTGATATCTTAGAATATCCAGAATTTGGTGGCAGTGGATTTATGAAAGTATCTGCAGACCCTCTCGATGTTCGCCATCGCCACTTAACAGGTTCATTCATGTGGCAAAGAGACCCAAACCAAATTGGCTACTTTAATCAAGGCTCTGGCCGAGATGAAGATCCAGGCTATGCAATGACATTAATATATTGGATGAGTAAATATCACGGATTATAAAAAAGAAGGCCCAAGTTAAACTTGGGCCATTTTATTTTAATTATATTTTAGATCGAAACGGTCTGCTTGCATGACTTTTGTCCAAGCCTTTACGAAGTCTTTTACAAACTTTCGTTTACCATCGTTAGAAGCGTAAACTTCTGCAACAGCTCTTAGCTCTGCATGAGAACCAAAGACTAAGTCAACAGGAGTTGCTGTGTATTTAAGTTCGTTTGTCTTACGATCACGACCTTCATAAATTCCAGGCATACTCGACTTAACCCACTTATTATCCATTGTTAGAAGATTTACAAAGAAATCATTTGATAATCTTCCTGGACGTTTCGTGAAAACTCCATGCTTTGAACCGTCAGTATTTGCATCCAGAACCCTCATCCCGCCGACTAGAACTGTCATCTCAGGAACAGTTAGACCAAGCATATTTGCTTTATCGATTAACATATATATTGGAGTTCTTCCTGACTCTTCAGTGTAGTAGTTACGGAAAGCATCTGCTTTTGGCTCAAGGAATTTAAAAGATGTAATATCAGTCTGTTCTTGAGTCGCATCCCCTCTTCCAGACTTGAAAGGAACTTTTACTTTTACACCAGCATCACGAGCTGCTTTTTCAATAGCTGCTGCACCACCAAGCACAATAGTATCTGCCAGAGAAGCTCCATATCTTTTACTAATCTTTTCAAGCTTAGGAAGTGCTTTTTCAAGAAGTTTAGGATTATTTACTTCCCAACTTTTTTGAGGAGCAAGAGCAATTCGTGCACCATTTGCACCACCTCGCATATCTGTAGAGCGGAAAGTTGAAGCTGAGGCCCAAGCAACTTTTACAAGCTCAGATACACTTAATCCCGACTTTAGAGCAGCTTTCTTTATACTATTAGCTGTTGCACTTGAGATCTTCTTTCCTTTTGGAGTTGGATCTTGCCACTGAAATGACATCTTAGGAACTTCCTTACCAATATAGCGAGCCTTTGGCCCCATATCACGGTGAGTAAGTTTGAACCAAGCCTTTGCAAATGCAAACTCAAACTTCTTTGGATCATCTAAGAAGCTTTTAGAAATTTTTGCATAAGCTGGATCTTTCTTAAGTGCGATATCTGTAGTGAACATAATTGGAGCATGACGCTTACCTTTGATATGTGCATCTGGAACCATATCTGCTGCACCTTCATCAGTTGGAATCCACTGATGTGCTCCTGCTGGAGATTTCGTCAGCTTCCACTCAAATGCCCATAGATTATCGAGATAACCTGTTGTCCACTGAGTTGGAGTTGCATTCCATGCACCTTCAAGACCCGAAGTAATTGTATCTTCAGAGTGTCCTTTTCCACATTTATTCTTCCAACCAAAACCTTGGTTTTCAATTGGTGCTGCTGCTGGATCTGGCCCTAAGCAGTCTTGTGGTTTATGAGCACCGTGTGCCTTACCAAAAGTGTGTCCACCGGCGATAAGAGCAACTGTTTCTTCATCATCCATTCCCATTCTTCCAAATGTTTCACGGATATCCTTTGCCGCAAGTAGTGGATCAGGCTTACCATTTGGTCCTTCAGGGTTTACATAGATTAGACCCATTTGAACTGCTGCAAGTGGTTTTTCTAACTTGCGATCACCTTTATATCTCTTGTCTCCAGCAAGCCATTGAGTCTCTGGTCCCCAGTAAACAAGGTCAGCTTCCCAATCATCAGTACGTCCACCGGCGAATCCAATTGTTTTGAATCCCATATCTTCAAGTGAAACGTTACCTGCTAGAACCATTAAATCGGCCCATGAGATTTTATTTCCATATTTCTTTTTAATTGGCCAAAGCAGTCTTCTTGCCTTGTCTAGAGATACGTTATCTGGCCAGCTATTAAGTGGTTCAAAACGTTGTTGACCACCGCCGCCGCCACCGCGACCATCGTGACTTCTGTATGTACCAACACTGTGCCATGCCATACGAATAAAGAAAGGCCCATAGTGACCATAATCAGCTGGCCACCAATCTTGTGATGTCGTTAATGTTTTTCTGATGTCTTTTTTTACTGCAGAAAGATCTAATTTCTTAAACTCTTTTGCATAGTTGAAGTTACTTCCTAAAGGACTAGACTCTGGTGAGTGTTGTCTCAGTGGAGAGAGATCGATTCGGTTTGGCCACCAAAATGAATTTGGTTTTGCTTCACCTTTTGCAAATTGCTGTTGCATCCCGTCCCCTGAGTTTGATGCACAACTCAGTAGTGCGAAAGTGGCAATCAGCAAAGGAAGTTTTCTTTTCATGCTTAAAGCTCCTTTGAAAAATAAAAAACCATAATTTCGTTGAAACTATTATTGCGAACGGGTCTTTTTAAATACATTCTATTTTGTCTATTTAATGATAGATTCTAACTATAAGAAAAGTTAAGTTATTCAATTGATATGAAGAGAGCTTATAAATACAGTAACTTAGAACTAGTTCTAAATTACTGTATTTGATTTATCGAGGATTTATTTTCCGCTTTGGCTTTGTAATTTTGCAAGATTTTTACTCACCTTGTCAGCATCTAGCATTGGATCAACATCGCGATCAAGTGCCACAATTTTTAAATTAGGATCAATGATAAAGGTCCATCTTTTTGACATATTAAAGACGGCCATCTTTGCACCAAACTTCTTAGTTACTTCTCCACTTTCATCAGAAAGTAAATCAAAAGTAAGGGCATGCTCTTCATGAAACTCCGCTTGATCCTTTACCGAATCAACGCTTATACCGTAGACTTCGGCTCCTAGCTTTCGAATAGATTTAATACTATCGCGAAAGGCACAAGCCTGTTTAGTACATCCAGGTGTTCCAGCTTTTGGATAAAAGTAAAGAACTGTCCACTTGCCTTTACGTGAGGCCATAGTAAAGTCTTTCCCTTTATGATTTTTAACTGTGAAGTCAGGAACTTTTTGACCTAGCTCAACATCCTTGGCCTGAGCGCTAAAGAACATCATTAAGGTTAGTAAAGGTATCTGAATAAATCTTTTCATTATAACTCCAGTGTATAAATAATAATTAAACTTTAACCTATAAAACTATATACGCAAAAATAATACAATTGGATCATATTTAAATTATTTCTAATATTCATCTTCCTTCTTCACTCAAACTTGGCAAAACATAAGTTCTTCTTAAGATTTAAGAATGCTATAATCTTCTCTATGATAGGAAGCTTCACTGAAAGACAAATAGAATATCACTCGAAATTTGGAACAATCTATATTTGTGCAAATCCAAATGGAATTTCCTATATGGGCTGGGAAGACCAAGAACTCGACCCTCCACATCTAGATGATGATCAGCGAATTATCAAATATCTCCACGATGCAGAAGGCGAAATTGAAGAGTATCTTGCAGGTAGCCGCAAGAGATTCACGCTGCCAATAACTCTAACAAGAGGAACTTCTTTTCAAAAGAAAGTCTGGTCCGAGCTTCTAAATATTCCCTATGGCAAGACTACGACCTATTCAGATATTGCCCAAAAAGTCGGCTCACCCGATGCCGTCCAAGCTGTAGGAAGTGCTAACGGAAAAAATCCACTATGCATCCTGATCCCTTGTCACCGCGTCATAAATAAGTCCGGTGAACTTTCAGGCTATGCTGGAGGAGCTCAAGTGAAAGAGGCCCTCCTCAATCTCGAGGGAGCTTTTGTATAGACGATGCTAGGCTCCAAATGTTAAATTATTTGTCATGACAAATGACAAGAATCAAAAGAAAAACATGCGTCCAAAACAGGACATTCCGACAATTTTATCTCGCGTCGAAAGACCTAAGAAGGCAGTCGTAACTGCAGGTATGCCATACGCAAACGGGCCAGTTCATATTGGTCACTTAGCAGGTGCACACGTTCCAGCTGATATTTATGCAAGGTGGACAAAACTTCTTATCGGTCAAGACAATGTTCTCTTTGTTTGCGGTACTGATGATCATGGATCAACAAGTGAAGTAGCAGCAAAGAAGCTAGGAAAAACAACACAAGAATTTATTGGTGAAGTTCATGCTAAGCAGTCCAAAACAATGGAGCGCTATTCTATTGGACTTGATACATATACAGGAACATCTCGTGAAGAAAATTACGAGGCCCATAAAGAACTATGCCAAGACTTTTTAAGAAAGATGCATGGTAATGGGATGCTTGATAAGAAGACAAGTGAGCAATGGTTTGATCCTGAATTAAATATGTTCCTTCCTGATCGCTACGTCCAAGGTGAATGTCCAAATAGTGAATGTTCAAATACAAAAGCATATAGTGACGAATGTGATGTTTGTGGTAAAAATTATGATCCACATGAGTTAAAGAACCCTGTTTCAACAGTAAGTGATGCAACTCCTGTTCTTAAAGAAACTGATCACTGGTATTTAAATATGTGGAAAGTGACTGACCAACTTATTGAATGGTTAGATACAAAGCAAAAGACATGGAGAAAACCAGTTCTTCAAGAAGTATTTGGAACAGTTTATCCAAGTGTGATCTTTTCAAATAAATCAGAAGCAGATTACAAAGAAATTAAGGGAGATCTTCCAAAGCACAAGAGCCGTTACGCTCCAGGAAAGAAAGTTGTTGTTCAATTTGAAAACCTAGCTGACCTTGAAACAGGTAAGAAACAATTAACTGATAAAGGTATTGAGTGTGAACTTAATGATGCTTGGGCACATAGAGCGATTACTCGTGATGTTTCATGGGGGATCCCTGTTCCAACTGACCTTGATGAAGGGATGGAAGGAAAAACTCTCTACGTTTGGCCAGAGTCTTTAATTGCGCCGATTTCTTTTACAAAAGTAGCTCTTAAGAAAAAAGGACTCGATCCGCAAACTTATAAGGATTTTTGGACAGACCCTGATGCCAATATTTATCAATTCCTTGGAACTGATAATGTTTTCTTCTATGTTCTCATGCAAGGAGCGATGTGGTTTGGTGCTCAAGAAAACCCAATGAGACAAGCGATTAAAGGAGAATTTCAACAAACAGATATCTTCTCTAATTTTCACCTACAAATTAATGGTGAAAAAATGAGTAAGTCGAAAGGAAACTTCTATACTGGTGATCAATTAATTGATGAGATGGGATACTCGGCAGACCAAGTTCGCTACTTCCTTTCAACTCTAAGTCTTTCAGAGAAAGCTTCTAACTTTGATTTTGAAGTTTTCAATGCCAAGAATGCATTCCTTGCAGGTCCAATGAATGCCTCTTTTGAAAAACCAATCTCAGCTTGTCACAAGCAATTTGGTGGCGTGGTTCCTAAGGGAGAGCTTATTGGTAAGACAGAAAAAGAGACTCTTAAGATCGTTCAACAATATACGAAGTTTATGACAAAGGGAGAATACCCAAAGGCCCTTGGTGCACTAGAGAATTATGCTCGTATTATTAACGGACTATTTAATCAGTATAAACCTCACGATGATCGCTTTGATGAGAAAGAGCGTACTGATGCTCTTTATTCAAGCTTTTATATCCTAAGAAATATTCTTATTATGCTCTCACCATTTGCACCTGAGACAATGGAGAAATTAAGAAAGTCCCTAAACCTTCCTGAAAGTGTTTATTCAATTGATGAGCTTGCAAAAGAATTCCCTGAAAATCATAAAATTGGGGAACAAGACGTATACTTTCCAGCAGTTGAAACTGAGTAAAGATAAAAGAAAAGGCCTCAAACGAGGCCTTTTTTTAATCAAGATCTTCTAGCTGACCTTTTATTTTATTCTTTAATTGATCAAAATTAATATCTTCAATTTCAACAATCATTCCTTCTTTTCTTCTTTGCGCTTCTACATCATCAAGATCATCTTCATCAGCAACTCCGATAACTTGTTCTAATGCAATAGACATATCTCTATGAACAAATGGATCTAATTCATCGAGGCCTGCGGCCATTGCAGAACCAGCAGCTGTTCCAGTCGGCGCACCAAAGAAGAATCCTCCAGCAGCAGCGACACCTCCATCAAGACTAACACCTGTTCCAATATAGTAAGCAGCTGTTGCTTTTGCTCCGATAATTAACCCTAGATAAGCTGAAACAGCTAAAATAGCGACGTCAGCACCGGCAGCATAAAGAGCGTGGCGGCCATTCATATCGGCCATTTTCTTAATGTCACTTCTTGCAAAGGTACGATAATCAGAAAATAGATTTCGACATTTTAGCTCTTCCCTATTTCCATGACATTCTTCAAAGATATAGCGATCGTTTACGATTTCAGTGGCCTTGATATACTTGAAAGCAGTTTCTTCGGCCTTAATAAAAGTCGCAGCATAGTTGATTTGTGAAAGGAGTAGAACTCCTGTTAAAATAGTTTTCTTTAGTTTCGGGGATAGATTTTTCATGACCTAATATTATCAAGATTATGAATAATTATATCCAATCCTGTAACTTCTTTAGGCCATGAAAAATCTTTAAACACCCAATTATCTCATGAAATTCTGGCTACTTAGATAATTTAAAAGATAGTTTCTCACTTGGAATAACAACTTGATTATGCACCAGTATAAGTTTCTGAGACATGGCCATCAACTAGAAAGATTTCTCGTTCGGCCATTTTAGAAAAGCCGCGATCATGGGTTACCAAAGCAATAGTTGTTCCCTTTTGCTCATTAGTTTCTTTTAAAATATTCATTACCACTTCTGCATTAGTGGAATCGAGATTTCCAGTAGGCTCATCTGCAAAGATATAGCGAGGCTCCATGATTAATGCCCTTGCGATTGCAACCCTTTGTTGTTCCCCTCCAGACATTTGACTCGGCAATTTTTTTGCGACATAGCCAATATTTAATTGCTCTAAAAGAAACCTCGCTCGTTTTTGATACTCTTTTAATAAACCTAAATTTCGGGGAGGTAGTAGGATATTTTCTAAAGCAGTCAACTCCGGCAATAGATAGTGAAATTGAAAAATGAAACCAATATGTCGACTTCTAAATTCATGAACAGAATCAACACTCATATGAGTTACATTCTTATTATCAATATAAATATGTCCTGAGGTTGGGTCATCTAGTGAGCTTATAATATATAATAATGTCGATTTTCCACTTCCAGAACGGCCTGCAATTGAAACAAACTCTCCATCTTTAATCTCCATGCTAATATCATGGAGGATGCGTTGTGGAGGTTCACCAAACTCTTTAACAATATTGTCTGCTCGAATCATCACTCTCCCCTAATGATATCAATTGGAGTCATACGGCTTGCGGACAAGGCCGGTAAAAAACTTGCTATCAAAGAAGCGATAAGGGCCGCAAAAAATGAGATAGCATATGTCGATGGTGCATAATCAATTAATAAATGATTATTTCCACCAATATCAATATTAAGTTCAATACTTTCAACTAATCTACTGACAACATAACCTAAAATCATTCCCAAAATTCCACCACTTATTCCTAAGAAGATTCCTTGGTACATGATGAGCTCTAAAATTTTCTTAGGTGCATAGCCGATAGAACGTAATATTGCGATCTCTTTTCTCTTTTGGTTAATCATAATTGTTAGTACGTTATAAACACCAAAAGCAGCAACGATAAGTACTGCTATCGTAATAAAATAGCGAACCATATCCTGCATCATGATCATCTCCATAAACATGGGATTTGCTTCTCGCCAGTCCTCAACTTTATCATGACTTAATAGAGACCATTGATCGGCCAACTCTCCAGACTTATCCATATTAAAGAGGGCCACTGCGACCTCAGAGATACGACCAGGAGTTTTATTTAACTTTTGAACATCTTCTATATGAGCAAAAGCAATAGACTTATCAACATTTTCATCTCCAAATGAAAGAAGCCCTACAACCTTAAACGAACTTCTCTGATCCAGAGATCCTGTAACCACTTCTACAAATTGTCCGACACGTACACCTATTTCTTCAGCGGCCTTTACGCCAAGAATAATCTTATTCCCACCACTGGATAAAGAGGAGAAGTCTCCCTCTCTCATATAATCAGCTATTTTACTTACTCTAATTTGACGTTTTGCCTCAGTCCCAACAAGGGCCAAATTATGAGTAAGGTCTCCTCTTTTAATCATGACCTGGATATTTAATCGCGGGCAATAGTCATAAACTTCAGGATGGTTTGAAAGACGATTTGCCCAACCTTGATAATTTTCTAATTTTGCTTCGCTTCGTTTTCCATAAGGAGGAGTAATCCAGCTCACCGTTTGATTAGCATAAAACCATTCATCCACAAGTTTACGATCGATAATATCCTCTCTTCCCGAGATGAGAATATGAGCCGTATTATTTAGTAGAGAATTAATAATATATTTGCGAAACCCTAGTTGTATTCCAGAGATTGAAACATAGAGCATGGTTCCAAAACTTATTCCTAATAGAATTAGAAACGTTTGCTTCTTCTTTGAAAAAAGTTGTTTCATCGCAAGAAAGAGCATCACTACCTCTTTATGAAAATAAGATCATCTAAATTGATATCACCTGAGACGACCTCAACCCACATGCCATCACTATTTCCAGTTGTGACATCCACTTTTTCTCGTTTCTTATTTCTCATGCGAAGAACTTTTCCATCGCTTATGGCCTTAACTGGAATGAGGAGTACATCCTTTTTCTTTCCTACTTCAATAACAACATCTGCTGTCATCCCAGGTAGAATACTCTTTTCAAGGCCTTCAACTTCAATACGTGTTATAAACTCTCCCTCTCTAGGATAGATTGTTTTCACATAGCCTTCATACTTAAGCTGAGACTGACTTTCAAAAACAAGTCTTGCTCTTTGTTTTGGTAAAACTCTTAAGGCAGCATCTTGCTCAAGTGATACTTCTACGTATTTTTGATTTAAATTTTTAAGTGTAAGAACTGTAAATTGAGGAAGTACAATTTCTCTTTCTTTATTTGCAACAAGAGTAACTGTTCCATCAAAAGGAGCTTTAAAAAGGACCCGACCTTCAAAGCTTATAAGGCGATCTCCCTTCTTTACGCGTTGCCCCTCTTTAACGTATAGCTTTTCAACTATTGATAACACTCCAATCTTTACGTTAAATTCCTGATCTGACTCCACTCTACCAAGTCCATATATCGCCTCAACCACATCACCCTTTTTAGGAGAAATTAATTCAAAGTTTTTTTTGAAATAAAAGACTCTAGCACCGATGGCCACTGCAATAAGAACGATTATAACTAATGCGATATAAACCTTTTTCAAGACATCCTCCGATTAATATCTAAAAATTTTCGCATATCTCATTATATAAGACCAAAGAAAAGCTAGTGATAAATATCAGTTTAATAAGTCAATAACATATGGCCTAAGATAAAGTTATAGTTTGTTATATTAATTAATTTGTCTTACCTAAAACAATAATTATAAAATGAAGAAAAGCTTACTATTAGGACTCAAGATGGCCGATAATATAAAAACTGCGACTTCTAGTATTAAAGAAGTCCTTCGAATTATGGACCTATGCCTAGGTTCATTTACGGCCATTTTATCATTTTCAATTTTTATCTATAATCTTACTAATGGTCTCGATCTAATCGGTCCGCTATTCATCTTATTCTTTCTCATTTACAACCTTGTTCTATCTCTAATCAGTATAAGAACGAGTAAATCCCAATTAGTAGAAGTCTTTAGGCACTTTACGACGCTAACCTTTCTATGTCCTTTAAGTCTAGTCTTGGTAAAAGAGCCCTTTTCACCATTTTGGTTTCTATATTTAATCATGATTGTTTCAAGTAGCTCGATCTTCTTTGAAATTTCACGTGGCTACCTATTCAGTATTTACACGACTATTTATGGCATCCTAAGTTATGTAATTGCTTCACTTATTCTGATTCCTGATAAACCAGTAACTGAAATAGCTCTTCATGTTTGGGTCATGGGAATGCTAAGTTTTCTTCTTCATCAAATATTAAAACTTGTTGATCGAAGTTATCGCCGAGAACAACATAAGTCCCAGGAACTATTTGAAACCCTGAAAGATCTTGAAGATGCGCAACAAAGCTTAATCTATAGCTCAAGACTTAATGCAATTGGTGAAATGGCCGGTGGGATTGCCCATGAAATTAACAATCCTCTTACGATTATTTCCGGAAGTGTCTTTAAGCTAAAAAAAGAAATGCAAAGTAATTCTTTAAGTGATGAGGAATTAAAAAAGAATCTTGATCGAATCTCAGATACAGTGAAAAGAATTACTCAAATTGTCACAAGTTTGAGGGTTGTTTCAAGAGACTCTTCTAATGGAGAAAAATTAATAGAAGTGCCAATTCGAGATATTCTTCAAGATGCTCTTTCAATCTGTAGTGAAAGGTTTAAGGCCCATGGCATTGATTTAAAGCTTAGTCTTGATGATGAAAAATTTGATACTCTTGTAAAGGTTGATCGAGTTCAGCTATCACAAGTATTTCTAAACTTACTAAGTAATTCCTATGATGCCATTGAAGGACAGGAAGATTCATGGATTCGAATAGAAGCTTTTGAAGAAGGAAAAATGCTGGTTATTAAATTAACAGATTCTGGAAATGGTATCTCACAAGAACATCATGAGAAGATATTTGATCCCTTTTATACAACTAAGGAAGTTGGTAAAGGAACAGGATTGGGACTATCAATATCAAAGAGTATTCTAGAAAAAAACCAAGGAGAATTAACCCTCGATACACACGCTAAAAATACAACCCTAATAGTGAAAGTCCCAAAAGCTTAAGGCCTTGGAAGCGTAACTGCTAGAAACATGAGATAAAAGAGTCTCCGATACTTCCAAGAACAATTTCTCCACTTTCGTCGAGAATATTTCCATATGAATTCCCACCATCGCAATGGTCTTCCATAGAGATAACTATTGTATAGATATTTCCTGTTTGAGTTGCCTCTAATTGCTTAAGAACTAGTGCATCTGCACAATATTCATAATCAAATTCTTTAAATGCTGGATACTTTGAGAACTCTTCTTTTGTTAATTTTGGTAAACTCTCAGAATGAACTTCTATATACTCATCACGATCATAGCTTGAGGCCAGATCCACATTATTTAACTCAGGACATGCCACAACCTGACCAGCAGCGACACTTGAAACAATCATTAATAATAGAACAACAACACTTTTCGCTTTCAACATTTTCAACCTCGTAATTTTTAATTCGAGGCATTTTTATCCAAGACTAAACAAAATCACAATTATATTAAAAATATGAAAGACATATAATAATTAGATATCACACTCATACATCAATGGCCCTTCTTGGCCCAAGGTTGTCGAAGCTGGCCCACGGGAGGTTGCTACTTCATCGGCATCATCATATTGCATGAATGATCCAATAAAGGCAGTGAACAATATTAACAAGAATAATGGTGTCGCAAATTTCATATTAAGCATAATTACTTTATCGACACAATTGGTTGAGTTCTTTAGTCCAGATTCACTAAGTGCCCGTCTTTACTAGGAGATTGGGTAATTTCCCAGCGATTTTTGTCCGGATCAATGAGTAGGAAGCTCTTTTCTCCCCAAGGATGATCCTTTGGCTCCCCACTTACTTCAAAGCTAAACTCAGACTTTAAGTTCATAAGCTGCTCATAGAATTGGTCCACATTCTCAACCGTAACTCCGTAAGAGACTTGAGCGGGATTATCAATGAGTTCAAAATAGTCTTTGGCCTTGCCCACTGGCCTAAAAAAGGCCACGCGACTCTTGTCTGGTAGAACAAAGTCAGCGAAGTCTTCATTTGCAAAATGGGCCTCAACTTCGAAGACGGCCGTAAAAAACCTTGAAATATTAATAACATCTGATGATGTTATCACTAAGTGAGAAAGTGCTTTTATCATAATCGATCCTATTTTATTTAATGCTATTACATTTTTATTGACTTAGATAGGTTTCCAGCATAAATCTTCTTATCAGTTTTCTGATCCAGTTTTAGTGGCCATCCTTCCTGCCACTTTTTTCGGTGCCTTTTTTGATAAAGCGCCTTGTGAGAACATTTAAAATGAAAGAGCTTGATAGGCTTGTCGATTCTCTAGCAAAGAATCGATACTATGTGAGTGATACACTCATTAATAACGAACTAGTGCGTGCTTTAAAAGATGAAGCACTTAGTCGTTTTGAAGTTGGTGAATTTGATCAAGCAAGAGTTGGCAGACAACTCACAAAACGACTTGATCAGCATATCCGAAGAGATAAAATCTCATGGATCTCTTCTGATACAAATGAGCAGACTAATGCCTTGAAAGAATATTTTAGCTTTCTTAACCAATTAAAAGATTATTTAAACCCTCTCTTCTATCTCGGGATTAGAAATTATGAGGGCCACTTTGCCTTCTACGATACTGGTGCCTTCTATAAGAAGCATGTTGATCAGCATCGAGGAAGAGGTTTGAGGCGTCTAAGTGTTATTCTCTATCTAAATGATATGAATGATGGAGATGGTGGAGAGGTTGTTCTCTATGATTTTAATCATCACGAAAATGTTCTTGATACAATTCGGCCAAAAGAAGGTCGACTTTTGATTTTTATCTCTGAAGACTTACCCCATGAAGTTCTGACTGCTCATATGCCAAGACTTTCTCTAACGGGGTGGATGAGAGCATAGAAAGATCAAGAAATTTTAAACCTTATTAATATTAATATGAAATAAAGATTTCATAATAAGAAATATTTCAAAGGAGCCTAAAATGAAAACTAATGAAGGAAATGCAGATCGCATTCTTCGCATCGTAGCTGGTTTAGTCTTATTATCGCTAGTTTTTGTCGGTCCCAAGAGTAACTGGGGCTATATTGGTCTAATTCCTCTCATAACAGGGGTTTTAGGAGTATGCCCAGCTTATAAAATCCTTGGTCTCTCTACTAGAAAGGCCCATCCCACAAAGTAGATATGTGTTATACTCTATTATAGAGTGAGGACATATCTGTGAACGAAAGAGAATTAATCAAATCAGAGCTAGGCTTTGATCAAGTATCCTTATACATTGATGATCGTAGTTATTACTTCTTTTTTATGAAGCATAAGAAAGAGAACTACATGGTTCTTTTAAAAAATGAAATTGAAAAAAAGTCTCATGAAATGCTTAGAAATTTCTCCTGTGATTTTCCTGAACTCCCGACCTTTCTAAAAGAAACGCAATCTCTAATGCTCTTTGATATTCCAAACGGAAAATTAACAAGACTTGTTGAAGAAAAAATCGATAAGGAAATTTCGGGCCAGGCAAAAAAACTACAACAACGTCTTAATGAATTTGTTCTTCAATATGGCTATTATTGGAACTGGGAATTAAATTACTTTTTTGTAACGAATAATCAACTTATGTATATTGACTTAGAAACTTTAGAGATTGGCACAAAAAGTCGAATACTTGATATGCCAATCTATAGTGAACTAAGTCTTGAACAAAGAGTTAGACTCAAAATTAAAAGAGAGAATAAACAACTAAGTAATCACGCCCGCTTTACCAAGTGGCTCAAATAACAGCTTCTCAGTCCTAATTTCTATCCCTTAATTCCACAGCGTGAAAATGCATCTGGTAGAGAAAGTAAATTTAAGCCTATCTCTTCATCCATTTTTCTTTCTATTCTTTGTGTTATTGGAAAGAAATAAATTTCAGTAGTAACTGCAACCTTTGCTCTAAATAAATGGCCACCTTTACAAGAGAAGTCCTCATCACCTAATACTGTGTGAATATGAAAGAATGGCCTTCCATCAAGATATGATAAGTTTCCATCCAAACTTAATAATTCGAAGTCTCCATTGAATTCTTTTCTGTCGTACGTTTTTGTCTCAAGGTGATAAAAACCTAACTCAACTTCTTTTAATGCCCCAATACCTTTGAGCATTCCCGCTGACAGCTCTTCGGCCACTGCAAACTCTTCGAGAGCAGAAAATAAATCTTCGTCTTTATATAAACGAATTAAATAACATTCCTCTTGCTTGATATATTTCATGTTAAACTCCTGAATTTACACAAATTATACAATGAGAAGGGCCTCCAGTCCCCCCGCACTGCACCCTGAAAAACTTCTAGGCTTGATGGACGCTAGCATTAAGCAATGCTAAACATAATACATGTATAAGATGCGTAAAATTCTCTTATTTTTCACAATTATTTCAGGACAAATAATTTTTGCATCAGAATGTTTTAGTGAACACTTAAAAGAAGCTATTGAACAAAATCGCCAGCGTAGAGGCCTCTATGCATCAATATCAAATAATAAAAGTAAGTCCATTTCAAATAAATTAATATTTGCTGAAAAAATCGCCCACTTTTATTCAAAAAGCCTAAATAAGAAACTTAGGCCCTATCGTGAAGCAGGCATTCCAATTCTCTGTCTTGATTTCATTGAAATGAGTAAGTCACCAACCTATCGAGGTAAACAAGCTCCTCCAACTCTTATGTACAATGAAGTTGATAGCATAGGAGCAAAAGACCTTAAAAAGACTCTAAAAGAGATGCTAAATGAAGACAGATTTCACCATATTACTGACTTTATCGAAGAAGAACTCTCAAATGAGATCAAATATGGGCCATATAATTGCCTCTTTAAACACGTCCTTGAATCTCTTGGGCGTACATCATATCTAACTCCTTACTATATAGAACATGCCAAAAGCCTTGGCCTTAAGTCACCTCAAAAGCTTCTAAAGAATTATCTTAAGATGAATATCTCAGCATTAAGCTTTGCAAGATATCTCGACAAAAAGGCTAGCTCTCTTCAAGAAAAAGGAATTGGTATTTTATGTAGAGATGTTCCTCATATTCCGTTAAGATTAGACTATGAGATGGAACTTTCTAAATACTAAAATTGGTGTGGCCTTTGGCGGTGGAGCTGCTAAAGGAATTGCCCACATTGGTGTACTTAAAGCTTTTGAAGAAAAAAATATCAAGATATCGTACGTATCTGGTACAAGTGTTGGCGCAATTGTCGCTTCCTACTATGCGTTTGGAAAGAATTATGAAGACTTCCAAGAGCTTGCAAAGAAACTAAATTATAAAGATTCAATAAGCTGGACTATTCCAAAGAAAGGCTTCTTTAGTACAAAGTCAATCAGGGAAATGATCATCAAGGACCTGGGAGATGTAAATATTGAAGATGCACAGATCCCTCTTGCAATTTGTACAACTGATATTTCAACAGGAGAGCAAGTCATCTTTCACAGAGGAAATTTAGCCGATGCAATTTGTGCTTCAGTATGTGTGCCAGGGGCCTTCATTCCTCAAGTAATAGAAGGAAGAACCCTCGTCGATGGAGGAATCACGGAGAATGTTCCCGTCTCACCTCTTTATAAAATGGGTGCTGGAATTATCGTTGCGGTTGATTTAAATGGTGTACAAAAATACCAAGAACCAGATGATACATTTGCCATAATTAGCAATGCTATGGATATTGCAATTGACTTAAGAACAAGAGAACAAATTCAAGATGCAGATATCATCCTATCTCTGGATCTTAGTAAGTATAATCGTCTTAATAACTCAAAGTGTATTGAAGAGCTCATTAACGAAGGCTATAGGCCAATGATCGACTCACTTTCAAGTCTTTCATGGTATCGCAATGCTAATTATCTCGAGTTTCTCAAAAAGCTGATCATTGAGTTTCTACCGTTTAGGATACCGCGCGTTATTTCTAATATTTATAAAAAGAAACTTTCTCAAATTTTTATTAAATAATTAAATTATGAGAATGATTTTTTATTTTTCATAATTTTATCGTTATCATTAAGATATAAATTAAAATGGAGTTTAATTTGTTTAATCACGAAAAAATGATTTCACTTCTAACAGAGAAGCTTTCTCTTTGGTATGAAGCCGTTATCAAAAACATTCCCAATCTTGTTGTTGCCTTTGTCGTTCTTATTTTCTTCTTCTATCTAGGGGGAGTGATTCGAAAGGGAGTTAATAAAGTACTTCCAAAAATTTCTTATAAGAGGTCAGTAAATAACTTAGTAAGTTCAATTGTAAATATCGTTGTCATTTTAATTGGTGTCTTTACAGCTCTTGAAATAATGGGGCTTGAAAAGACTGTTACTTCAATTCTTGCCGGTGCTGGGGTTATTGGTATTGCTCTTGGTTTTGCCTTTCAAGAAATTGCTGCAAACTTCGTAGCAGGTCTTCTTATCGCTTACCGCGAACCTTACCAATTAGGAGATATCATTGAAATCGATACTATTATCGGACAAGTTACAAATATAGAATTTAGAATTACATGTGTAACAACTTTCCAGGGCCTTGAGGTTTTTATTCCTAATAAGGATATGTTCACCAAGCCTTTTATCAATTACACAAGTACACCAAGAAGACGAGTTGATCTAGCTGTTGGTGTTTCATATCGCGATGATTTAGATAAGGTTGAGCGAGTTACAAAAGATGCCCTATCTTCAATCAATGGCCGTATTGATGATATTCCGGTTGAAGTCTTCTTTGAAGAATTTGGCGATAGTTCAATTAATTTAAGTGCTAGAGTTTGGGTTCACTACAATAATGGAAATGCATATTTTCAGGCACGTCATGAAGCTGTAAAAACGATTAAGAAGTTTTATGATGAAAATGGAATTACCATCCCATTTCCTATTAGAACACTTGAGTTTGGAAATTCTTTGGACGTTAATAAAGGCTAATTACACATCTGTTGCCAGCCTTCAACTTCGGCCAGAACTTTCTTATGATCTTCACGGCATCCCTCTATTGGTACGTATGAGTAATAGAGGGAGCCATTACTAATTTTCTCCATTACATCACGACCTTCACCTGGAACAAAGGCAGGACATCCAAAGCTTCGCCCCATAACCTTTCCTCGATTATAATAAGCTTCATGCATAACAACACCTTGTGACATGGCCTTATCATTAACTCCATCAACAAGTCCTTCCATTCTCATGCCATTATAGTTTCGCCCATTCACACTAAAAGTTGGCCAACCTCTTTGACCCTTAACCCTTTCGTCATGAGAAGCAGACATATAGAAGTTTGCAGTTTTAAAGAAGCCTGGACGTGTCATTGCCCATTGGTCATGCTTTTGTCTTGTTCGCGAATTTTGAGGGATACGACAACGTCTCATCATCCCATTATGATTAGAAGACTTTATGACTTTTCCATCTTTGATTGTAGCGTCACTATACTTCACGCCACCAAGTGAGCCACTACCATGAGAAACTTTCTTATATTCCACTTCTCCTGTTTTCATATTCAACAGAAAGAAGCGCTTTTGAGTAGAGCTTTGTGAATAGTCTGCAATTGAAATATAATTCTTATTTTTAAAAGTATTTTTATGATCTCGATAATAAAGTAGAGCCTGCTTTAGTGCATCTTCAGGAACACCTTGATCTCTAAAGTCCTCAAAGAAATTACATTCTTCTCCACGATAAATATTATCTGTGACTTCAAAAACATCATCAATTGCATCAAGAATAATTTGAATCTCTGGTAAGACATCTTTTGGGGCACATTCAGTGCTAATTTCTGGATCTGACTCGTAAGAAGTTGGAATAACCTCTTCTGCAAGTATCGATAATTGCATGAATAACAATGAAAATAAGAATAACCTCACATCTCCCCCTAGATTCCTTATCGGAGGAAATGATCGAAACTTAATAAAGAATGTTGACGTTTAAAGGACTACTCATAGCCTATATCGTCTTTAATGACCTCTTCCATCACCTTATTTTCTTGAGGTGTAAAGACATCTGTTAGGTTCTTTATCCATCTATTCTTCTTAATAATTGTAATTGCCATTGCCGCACCAAGAATATTTCCAACGACAAATGAGAAATAGATTCCAACTTGAGCTAATTGAGTATGTTTTGAAAGAAGATAAGCAACAGGAAATCTGATTACCCATAATGAAATGATGGCCACCATCATCGAGATCATTGGACTTCCCCCACCTCTCATGGCACCGGAACATACTTGTTGAACACCAATGAGTCCAAAAGTTAGAGCTATAACGCGAATAAATACTGCGCCTTCTTTAATGACGGCAAATTCTCCAGGGACAAAGATTTGCAATGTTTGCTCTGCAAAGATAAAGAATCCAATTCCAGCAATGGTTAGAACAATAAAGATGACCCATAATGCTTTACTGGTAACTTCTTTTGTTCTCTCTATCTTTCCTGCTCCAATATTTTGTCCTACTAAAGTTGATGTTGCCATGGCAAAGCCAAGACTAGGAATAATCATTAAAGTTAATACACGAATTCCAATTCCATATGCAGCGAGAACGACATCTCCAAAAGTAGCGATAAGGAAAGTCATAATTGTCATGGCCAGTGCACGTGAAGATTGTTCAGCAGAAGCAGGGAAACCTAGATTAATAATTTTCTTAGCAAGAGTGAAATCAAAATCAATTTTTTTAAAATTAATTTTTATTCCACCTTTTCCTTTTGCTAAAAGATATAAGGCGATAATAGCAGAAAGCCCCTGCGTGCAAATAGTTGCAAAAGCAGCTCCATCAACACCATATGCAGGAACTGGGCCCCATCCCATAATTAAAATCGGATCGATTATAAAGTTTAAGATGACAGAGAAGAGAACAATATAAAAAGGAGTCTTCACATCTCCAACACCACGATAAAGAGACTGGAACATCATATAAAGATAACTAAATATAAGACCTATGAATGATATTCTAAGATATGATGTTGTAATCTTTTGAATCTCTACCGTTGGTGTCATTGCCTCAATAACATAAGGGATAACTGCATAAGCAATCCCAGCAAGTAGAGCTGATGTGGCGAGTATTATAATTAAGGTATGAAGACATACCTTAGAAACCATCGGTGTATTTCTTTGGCCTGTGTACTGAGCAACTAAAATCGTTCCACTAACAGCAAAGCCTGCTCCCATAGAAATTAATAGAAATAAAATTGGAAATGAAAGTGAAAGTGAGGCTATAGCATTTGTCCCTAAGCGACCCACCCAAAATGTATCAGTCAACTGATAGGCCGTTTGTAAAAAATTTGCCATAACAATTGGAACTGACAACTTAAATAAAGATTTGATGACAGATCCTTGTGTAAGATCTCTTCCTTCCACAAATATCCTTTAGTTCGTGACTTAACTAAGTTTAGGCCACTTTTAATTCCTCCGTATCATCAACTTCTTCAATCAAATCTTCAATCTTTTTTTTTATAAAACACTCTTGAGCTTTTTCTAATTCCTCTTTTAGTTTAGTTACTAAAAGAATTTTATCCCCTTTTTCAAATACAGTGGCACCATCTGGAATAATAAAAGCGCCATGCCTCTTAATGAAGAGCACAACAGAGCCAGTTGGTAGACCAAGATCAACAACACGATTATCAACAGCAAAGTCAGTCTCTCTAATTTCAAGTTGAACGATACCGTGCTTTGTTTGCTCAAGTAGCTCTAAGTCCACAGGGAAATTCGCTTCATCTTCTTGCTCAACGATAAGCCCAAGCTTTCTTGCCATTATCTTCAACGTTGAGCCTTGAATTAAGGCAGAAATAATAACAACGAAGAAAACAATATCAAAAATAGTGTGAGCACGCTCCCCCATGTGAGTTGCCGCAAAGCTTGCAAAAACAATTGGCGTTGCACCCTTAAGTCCTGCCCATGAAACAAAGATCTTTTCATTTAAGTTAAAGCGACTTTTTACAAGACAAAGAAATACACTAATCGGCCTGGCCGCAAAAGTTAGGAAGACAGCAATTAACAAACCAGTTGGAGCAATACTTGGTAGTCGGCTTGGAAATACGAGAAGTCCAAGCATAACAAATAGTCCGATTTGTGACAGCCAAGTCATTCCATCAAAGAAGAGTGTTAGCAAGTTTTTATGTAGGATCTTCTTGTTTCCAATAATCATCCCAAATACATAGACGGCCAAGAAACCATTTCCACCTAGCTTTGTGGTTACAGAATAACCCAAGAAGAGAGCAGCTATTGTTAATGGAGGGTATAGGCCATTGTAGTCTAGTTTTATTACATTATTAATTAGAATAAATGCACGAGCAATAACCCATCCACCAGCAAGTCCAATGGCCGGATTTGAAATAAGTAGAAAGGCGGTATCCTTTACATCTCCAATCCCCTGCTCAATAAAGCCCAGCAGAACGGAAACAAGAAAGTAGGCCATCGGGTCGTTACTTCCTGATTCAAATCTTAAAATATTTTTAACATCACCTACTTGGGTATTTGGATCTTTAAAAGCTGAAAAGACTGCAGCTGCATCGGTTGCTGATAGAATGGCACCGATAAGAAGCGACTCTAATATTCCAATATCAGTGATAAGATGAGTGAAGCCACCAACTAAGAGTGTTGTAAAGACAACCCCAAGAGACGACAAGGCCACACCGCGACCAAAGTCGCGCTTTATTTTATTAAATGGAGTTTCAAATCCACCAGTGAAAATTATTAAACAAAGAGCAACAAGACTTAATGAATGAGTTAGTTCAAAATTGCTAAAGTTGATGCCTCCGATTCCATCTGAACCAGCAAGCATTCCGATAATAAGAAAGAGAATTAGAACAGGTAGACCAAATCGACTTGAGGACTTACTCAAAACCACGCTTAGTAGTAAAAGAATTGAAGACCCCAAAAGGAAATTATTTAAAAACTGCTCCATCAAAGCATCTTATCGGTTTATTGGCATAAAACTTTAGTAAAAACATCGGGTTATTTTGTTAATTATTAATATTTTCACACTCACTTTACCGATTGATTTTGAGGGCGTATTAATTGTTTGAACTAACAAACAATTGAACAATAAGGCAAACAAAATGACGCTTTTAAAATCCCTACTCTCTTTTTTATTCCTGGCCATAACTCTATGCTCTGTCAGTGCCTCAGATTTGGCCCCAAGTGCAAACGATATGAAGTTTGTTACTGATTTTACGACTTTTGCCTGCAAGAGTTTTCGAGATAAGGTAGAGGCTCCTTATGAAGTTCAGGACTTAGAGGTCCAATTTACTAAATTAGGTATATCAGACTCAACGAGAAGAATTATTCTTGATGTTGAATCTAGTGATGGTGAGTGTTTTTATAGTGCTGATTACTCTAGACAAAAAGGGCAAAAGCAACTTAAGTTTGAAAAGTCTTATATGACACAAATACCTAAGTGTTTGGAGCTCAAAGAGAGTCTTGATCGCTACCTTTCACCTGGATTTAAATATATCATTAAATACAATGCCTATATCTCAATGTTATTTCTCTCAAAAGAATTAACAAGCGTGTGCGATGAGATCAGTGGTAATAAATTAATCGAGTTTCAATGGAAAATTTAGAATTAGTTGAAGAATATTGCTTAAAAAAATCAAATACTCCAAGTGAGCTATGTGTTCAACTTGGAGATTATACAAAGGATAAGCATCCTCTTGGCCACATGATCTCTGGTGAATTAGTTGCTTCACTTTTGGGCTTCTTCATTAACCTTAATGAATATAAGAACATTCTTGATATTGGCACTTTTACTGGTTATTCAGCTCTATCGATGGCCGAGTTCTTACCAGAAGACGGTAAAGTGATAACTATTGATAAGAATAAAAAAATAAATACTTTTGCAAAATCTTATTGGGATAAAAGTCCACATGGTAAAAAAATTGAAGCTTTATTTGGTGATGCAAACCAGGTACTAGAAAGTTTAACTGATCAAAGCTTTGATTTAGTTTTTATCGATGCAGATAAAGGCAGTTATAAGAATTATCTTGAATTTGCCCTTAAGCTACTTTCTACAAAGGGCGTTATCGTGGTTGATAATGTTTTACGAGCAGGACGTGTTGCAACTGATGATATGCCAAGTGAGGACAAGTCAGTAAATGCAATCGCTGAGTTCAATGACTACGTTGAATCTCGAGATGATCTTTTTAAAACAATGCTTCCAATAAGAGATGGACTTTATTTAATTCAAAGAAAGTAATTACTCATCAATGGTAAGACTCATATAGAATTTCTTCTCATTCATTTCGCCAGGTAATTGAAATGGAATCGTCACTGTACGAGGCCCTGTAATTCGACTTTCATCAACCTTTTCACCACATATGACTTCAGGAGTTGCTCTTTCAACTGTTAAGCCTGTGATCTTATTGATATCGGCCTTAGCTTGTCCTAATACCATATTTACGAACTCACCAGCAGAATCACAGATATCATCTGAAATCTCGCTTCTTTGTTCAGAGAACATATGGTTATAAATTGCTAGGTAGCTGTTTTTAGGAAAGCAGATTGCTAATTCCCCTGTTATCCTTTCGCTCTTTATCGTAATAAGACCTACAATTTCCAATGCCTCAGAAAACTCAATATTTGGATTTACCTCTCCAGCTAGTAGAGGAATATTTAACTGCTTCTTAAATACTTCTAGCAAGGCATTCAAAAATGGCTCGATCAACTCCATTAAAACTATCTCCGTCTTATCAACTAATTTGATTTTAATTGGTTAAAGCATTTACTACAAATGAAGACCCATTTTGCCCTCATGTTTGATCCATTTAATAGACTTTTTTAGTTAACTATTTAACTATCTGATATTTCATCAAGGCAATTATCACTGACAAATAATGGTTATCTAAACACAGAGATACTTGGCAGTTTTCATCGTATTTTGGAAGTTAAAAACAAAGTTAACTCATTAACTACCCTGCATCACATTGTATAGGCTTAGGTCAAAGTAAATTTGAGTTAATTATATTAGACAGTTTTAAGACCAATGATTATAAAAATAAATATAGAATACTTACATAAATAAAGGATTTTACATGTTTAAAATAGTTTACGCTTTTCTAATTTCTACAATCTTATCTTCGAGCGCATTTGCGCAATTCACTTCGGAAGATGAGCTGACATTTATCACTTCAGGTGGAAATACAAATAATAAGACTTATGAATTTGCCACTCGAAATTCTTATAAATGGCCAAAGAATAAGTTCACACTTAATGGATCATACTCACGTGGAGAATCCGATGGTGTTTTAGATGATGATAATTGGACCGCTCTTTTAAGATTTGATCACGACCTAAATTCTCGCCTTGATATCTTTGTTGCAGACTTTTTTGAGTCTGATCAATTCAAAGGTTTTTGGGCCAGAAATAACATCGATATTGGTCTTCAATATAAATTAGTCGATGAAGAGAAACTAAAGGTCTTAATTGAAGCAGGTTATCGTTATACTCGCGAAAACTTTGTTCAAGACGAACCAGATAATCATGAGCATAAACTGCGTTTCTATTCTGAAGTTAGCTATATCTACACGAAAGGAATTGAAGCAAAGTACTGGGTAGAATATATTCCAAGTTTAGAAAATAGTGAAAACTATATTGTAAAAATGGAACCATCACTACTAACACTAATCAATAAAACATTTACATTAAAATCAGCTGTACTATGGGAATATGAGAATGAGCCAGTAGAAGGTCGCGATCAGCATGACTATAAGACAACACTTAGTCTGATTGCAAAGTTCTAGGAGAGATGATGAACGAATTATTAAATGAAGCAAATATTGGAAAGGTAACAAAGCTAATGGCCGAATATGGGTTTATCCTTGTTAAGGTCATCATTGTACTTGTCGTTGGTTTAAAACTTATAAGCTATATTGAGAAATTTTTCCAAAAGGTTTTAACTAAAAAGAAAGTTGATGTTTCAATTAGAAAGTTTATCGTAACAATCATTAGCATTACCTTAAAGGTAGGTCTTTTAATCTCAGTCGTAGGTATGGTTGGTATTAAGACGACAAGCTTTGTTGCTCTACTCGGTGCCGCTGGTCTTGCAGTTGGTATGTCTCTTAAAGATGCTCTAGGAAATCTTGCTGGTGGCGTTCTTATCCTTTTCTTTAAGCCTTTTAGAGTTGGTGACTTTATCGAAGGCCAAGGTTATTCGGGAAAAGTTAGAGAGATTGGATTATTTTGCACAAGCCTAAACACACCAGATAATAAGCGAGTAATCCTTCCAAATGGTGGCCTATCATCAGGAAGTATTGTTAACTACTCTGCTGAAGATGTGCGAAGAGTGGATCTTGTTTTTGGGATTGGCTATGATGACGACATTAAGAAGGCCAAGGAAATACTTAATAAATTAGTTAATGATCACCCTCTAACTCTAGATGATCCTGCACCAGTAGTTGCTGTCCTAGCACTTGCAGATAGCTCTATTAACTTTGCGGTTAGACCTTGGGTTAAATCAGCTGATTATTGGACTGTTCACTTTGAGCTACACGAACAAGTTAAATTAACTTTTGATAGCGAAGGAATTTCAATACCATTTCCTCAAAGAGATGTTCACTTATATCAAGAAAGTAAGTAAAAATATAAGCAAGGTTTTAGGGAGAGATCCCTAGAACCTTTGTTCAAAGCCGATTCCCAAGTAATGCTGAAGGTCTAAACGATCGTCGACAAAAGATTGTCCATAAAGTTCATATAAACGATTATAATAATCATCTTCAACACCCATTCCAACTTTTAAAAACACTCTCGACTTATCTCTTTCATAGAGATTTGCTCTCGCTTCAACTCCATAGTTTTCATTAACTTCATTCAATTGAGTTATTTGAGCATCGTAATAAAAGCGCGTCTCAACAATTGGAAACTTCGACTTGTCATCATTGTTGATTTTAATTTTTAAATCTCCACCGATTGAAATGAAGTTCTCATTTCCACCGATATAAGAGACTTGCCCTCCGGTATAAACCTCTGAAGAAAGGGAGACTTTGTTATCAGGGTCTGTTAGATCGATGATTTTACCTATTCTTATATTTGCTTTAGGAGACATCACTCGTTCCATATGCTCAACATTCTCATATTGAACAGTCCCATTTTCTTGAGTTAACTCATGCCATCCTCTTTGAGTCGATGCTGCAAGACCTTTATCATCAAATGTTGTAATACCAACACCAACTTCAACAAAAGTAGATTTATCATCACCAATGCGACGATAAACCTTGATATCTAAATCATCTCGATTCAAAGCTTCTTGATTCCAAGTACCGTCCTCATTCTGATAACAATGTCTTTGATACATCAGTCCACCAATTTCAACTATTCCACAAGGCTTAGAAACTAGCTTTGTATAGACTTTAGAACTGTAACTAATAGACAACTCTCCATTTTCATATTTGAACCTGGCCGAAGGTTTTGCTCCAAAGGTTAAGCCTCGGTCATCTCCTTCAAACGTATCCCTCTTTTCATACTCAGTTACACCAACAAACATTAGTGCACCATGCAGAGGATTATCATTACTAGTGTTTAACTCAAATTCTGCAGATTGAAGCTCTCCAAGACCTAGAAAACTATCTTTCTTTAATTCAATCTTTGGAATTTCCATATCAACAACAAAGTCTGGACTCTCTTCATTGATTGAGATTCTTGAATCTCCACAATCGTAATCTTTAGCATTATTAATGGTTTCAAAATCCGAAAGAGCTGACGAGAGAACTTCCTCAGGAGCAGCATCCCCCATTCGATATGTATTCTTAATCAGCTTAAGTCGCTCTTCAAGCTTCTGGCGATCCTCACTTGGAACTTGAATGAATTTTTCCAAAATCATATCGCGATAGCGAAAACGTGGGTATTCCTTTAAAAAATTTCCATTTTTAAAGATGAACTTATCTTCATTTCGATCATATTCAATTTGTATCTTTTCATGGCGATAAATAACACCAGACTCATTCGCAAATGTAGACAGGCCAAAAAGTAATAAGAATGACGTTAGAGACACAATTTTCATAACTTACTTATCGGTCACATCTTGGCCAAAACCTTATATTTCTTATAATATCCTTTTAAATCCGTATACTTAGCTAGTTAAAGTCTGGTATAAACATTTGGTGAAAAAGAAAATCCAAGTTCTATTTGAAGATGAGCACTATATTGCGGCCACGAAACCAAGTGATCTGCTAGTACATCCTTTTAAGGCGAGAAGCCAGGATCGTCGCAGCCTTCTTAGATCACTCAAGAAGCAGACCGATCTCTACCTCTTTCCAATTCACAGACTCGACAAGCCAGTATCTGGAGTCGTTCTCTTTGCAAAGAGTAAGGAAGCGACTCGGCTGATGAAAGAACAATGGAATAGTGAGAATGTTTCAAAACACTATATTGCAATGGTAAAGGGAGTTACTGAGACTGAAGGTGTCTATGACTTCCCCATTAAAACAGACAAGGGACTACAAGAGGCCAAGACTTCATTTAAAACTCTTACATCAAATGATGAGTATAGCTTAGTTGATATTGAGATATTCACAGGTCGCCAGCATCAGATTCGAAAACATTTTTCAAGAAGAATGCACAATCTTGTAGGTGATACGAAATACGGACATTCTTCGATTAATAATATCTTCAGAAAGGATTATAAATTCTATCGAATATTTCTCCATTCTTATCAGCTAAGATTTATCCATCCCTTCACAAAAGAAGAAGTCATAATCTCATCTCCAGTAACTGAGGATTGTATAAATATTGCTAATGATTTATTTCAATTCGATCTTACTAATATAGGAAATGAAGCCAAAGAAAATTGACCATATCGCTGGATCACTTAACTTCTCTTCTTCAATACCTTCAACTGCCTCTAATATTGTTTGAGACTTTTCAAGGTTTCTAAGTAATAAGTAAAGTCCTTCTGATAAAATTTGAATTTGGACACGCTCATGATTCTTATATAAAAGAGTGTATTCTTTATTTTGAATTTCATTGAATGATTTATCAACGTCACCTTTTCGCATTTGCCAAAGCTGTGAAAGTTCAACATCACTTTCAAATAAGAAATATGAATTAGGAACTAGCTTTAATTTTTGTTCAAAGATGGCCTCTCCATATTTTTGAGGATCAAAACTTAGTAAGCAATCTCTTTGATGAAAGAGATGCCAAAAGGCACGTTCAAATTCAGCGAGATCCTTTATAAAACTAACATCATTGGCCTTCTTTGCGAGAAATTCAGGAAAGTCATCCCCATAATGAAGAAGATTGGTAAAACTTGAAGGATTTGCCTCCACGTATTCATATGAATAACTTAGAAAGTCTTCGTCACCTAAAACAAACCAACAAGCTTCGTAATTATCACCTAGGACTTCCTGTAAGCGAGCACGATAATCATTTTGATAGACTTCCATCACTTGAGAACTCGATAACTCTCCTATTGGTATCATCTCATCGAGAATATCTTTTGAAATATCCTTTGTAATAACACCTTTTAAAAAGTCATTTTGAAATTTACTGTTGTTCATAAATCTCCTTTGACTTTAAAAGCTCTTTTTCAAGAATTGGAAAATCAGGGATATCTTCATCCCACTCCAAAAGGATTGGTACATTAAATTTATGACAATACTTTTTAAATAACTTCCATACATCTTGATGTACTGGATGAGAGTGAGTATCAAAGAGATGAGTGCCTAAATCAGAAAAGCCGGCCAGATGAATTTGGGAAACATTCTTCAATTCAATCGTCTCGAAAAAATCTTGCGCTTCAAACTTTTGGTTAATGGCATTCACGTAAACGTTATTGAAGTCTAAGAGTATTTTACAACCTGTCTTATTAGCAAGATTATTTAAAAACTCGGCTTCAGTCATCGTTGAATTTTTAAGAGTAAAATACGCCGAAAGATTCTCAAACGTCATCTCTCTTCCATAGAAGTCCTGGGCCTTCATCACCTTATGGGCAATGCGATCGAGATTATCTTGAGTATATGAAAACGGTAGTAAGTTATGAAGATTTGAATGTGCATGCCCAGTCCAGCACATATGATCACTTGTGACAAAGGGCTCAAATTGGTCATAGAGCTCTTTGGCCTTTTTCATATAATCAAGGTTTAAGTCTTCATCTGCGGCAATTGAAAGAGAGACCCCATGAAATGCAATGGGATAATCCGCTCTCACTTTTTCAAGCATCTTATATGGGCGACCTTTTGTTTCCATATAATTTTCCAATAAGGCCTCGAACCACTCTACTTCGGAGTGGTTCAAGTTCTCTTCTTTTTCTAAGAATGGAAAATGAGTATGTCTAAGACCGACACCATATTTATGCATAATATAACCTTAGCTTATCTTTGAGCTACTTTTCCACCTTTAGCTTCACACTCTTCTTTAGTCAGTTTAATTAAACCTTTACCTTTACAAGAGTTTTGACCACCACACTTAGTCTCAGCTTGACATCCATTCTTCCCATTACATGCATCAACTTTTCCGTGACAAGCCCCTTGGCCTTTACAAGAGTTAACCCCGTAACACATTACTTCGTTAGCAGATACCTCAGGCATCTTCTTTTCTGTTCCAGTACAAGAAATCATAAGACCAGCAACAGCAGCACCCATTAGTAGTGATTTTTTTGAATTCATTTTTTTCTCCTTATTAGAATATAAAATTATATTCTCTATTCCTTGTTCGAAATTATTTATTGTTTTGTTACATTTTTTTATTCTTAAATTTAAAAAATAAAACTCCAACTCCTGTTATCACTGCAACCGGTAGATAATGTGATACTAAGAGGTGTTCAGTTGAAAATGAGCATGCAAAATAAAGTATGATAATTGGAATCATAGCACTTGTTAGAAAGCTCAGTGTTAGCATTGAGCGCTCAAAAGCAATAAAGCCTTTCTTAAGCATATAATAATTCTGCGCAAATCCTATTACCATTAAAATACTAAGCTCCAGTAAACAATGTGGACGATGATGTTCCTCTACTGGAAAGTTTGTTGGAAAAAAGTAATTTATCCCCAGTAATAAAAATAAAAGTAAGAACGGGATAAATGAAATAAGGTTCTTTTTTTCACTTAATAGCCCAGGTATCGAATTAGCAAAAACGAGATAGCCCCCTACAAGTAGAGCAATATTGGCAACGATGACCTGCAAAAGAAATTGTATATTTGAAATGTACTTTAGCTGAATTGGAGAACTTAGATAAATCGCTACGACACTAATAATAATTTGTGATCCCATCCAAACAAGAGTGCGAATCCATGGAGCCGGTAGTGGTTTAATTGGCTTCAAGTCATCAACTAATGAATTTATTAATTTATTATCATTCATAATATTCCCACTTCTACTTTACGACTTTCTTAAGTTTTGCCATAGCGCGAGATATTCTCGTTCTAGCAGCTGACTCAGTGATCCCTAAAGTTTCGGCCACCTCTTTTGTTTGATGGCCCTCAATTTTGGCCATGAGCAATGGCCGTTTCAACTCCTCAGTTAAATACTTGTTTATGAGTACTGATAATTGTTCGTTAATAATCAATTTTTCAATACTATCTATTCCTGTATTCGTAAGATCTTGAGGATTTGTGACATCTTCCTGAAACTCTTCTTCTCTTTCTTTTAATTTTGAGTACTTACGGATGTAGTCAATAATTCTTCGTTCAATGATACAATTTACCCATGGCGTTACCGGTCGTTCAGGTGAGTACGTCGGTAGTGAATGATGAATACTCATTAATATTTCTTGGCATATATCATCTCGATGAGACTCGTTAAAAACTTTCACTGAGACGATCTTTTTCACAATATGTGAAATGGCCTCAAGAAAGATGCGGTAAGCCTCCTGATCACCATTTTGTGACAATATAATGAGTTTTTTTAAATCATTCACAAGGCAATTCTAACATAGTATATTTAAGGGCGTACATCTACTTTGCATCAAAACACTAGAGGAGAAAAGTTGAAGATATATCATATTGTTTGGTCAATGATCGCCATTTTGGCCTTCTTATTCATACTTACACCTTACTATCGTAAGAAAGAAGAAAGAAAGAATCAGAATGAGCGCGAATATTTTACTTTAATTAAGAAGGAACTCGACCAAGAAGATATTTCAGATGAGTTAATCGATGCTGCTAAGAAAGTGCATACTTCTAATTATATTGATACTGAAGAAAAGTTACTAGCAATAATAAAAGAAGATAAGGATTCAATGAGATCATTATGAGCGATGAGAATAATCAAAACTTATTAGAAAGACTGACAAGTGAAATTGATGACGCAAGATGGGACATCTTAAAACCTCACCATGAAAGAGAGGCCCTCTTTATGATTAATGATGAACTTGAACTACCAGCTGTCGGATACACAATGGCATCTGATCAAGTTGAGTATATTAAAAAGTGGTTAGCAGATGGCCAAATGTATCGCCCAACTGACGAGCAAATTGAACTTTGGGAAAAGAATAATACAGAGTTTAAATATTTAATTGTTCAACCATATGTTCTAGTTAAGATAAAAAAAGAAGGACTGGTCTAATGAAATACTTGATGACTTTATTGCTATTAGTTTCATGTGCAAAAGAATTCATTATTCAAGAGTCATCAAGTATCGACAACTTCACTTGTCCGGCCATTGAAAATTGCCTCTCTTCTTTAGAAAAAGACTCGTCTCCAAATTATATTATGCCGTTCAAAATGATAGGGGCCAGCGCTAAAGAAAATATGGATATTATTGAAAAAGTTATCCGTAAGATCGGTGATTTTAAAATTGAAAGAAATAGTGAATACCTAAAAGTTACTAATGATAATGTTCATCTTGAATTTATCGCCAATGGAGCAAAGAAGCGCATTGAAGTTCGCTCTCAAGTGAAAAAACAGAGCTTCTTCTCTTACGACCAAGGCCGTAAACAAGTAGAAAATATCCGTTTTAACTTCTATCAAGGCAATTACTAACACAATCCTTCCCAGTTAAAGCAATCCTTAAGATATGTTAAAATTTCTTCAGTGAAGAGATTTATTCTACCTATATTCTTACTAATTTCATCAAGTACTTACGCCGCAATTGATATTGGTGATGGTTCTGATGGAGCTTGCTCCCTTGGTGGTGCAATTAGTGTTACATCAACTGTATCGGGAACAGCATTCAATTGTACCTCTCTAGTAACAACTGGAGCTATTACAGTCTCTGATGGAAACCCACTAATTATTAAGGTTCAAGGTGATGCGACCATTGATCATACAATAACTCTCTTAGGTACAGCTGGTGGTGCAGCCGCTGGTGGCGGAGTTGTTGCTGGAGCTGAAGGTGGCGATGCTACAAATGCGGTATGTGGTGGTTTTAGTTTTGCTGATATCGGAGGAAGTGGTGGTGCCGGAGGCTCTCACGTTAACCTCGGTGGAAATGGTGGCGTAGGTCAGGCATCAGGGCCAACAGATGGGCTTGATACAATGAGTGCCCCTGGATCAACAACCACAACTTATGACTCGGCCCTTTCACTTGAGACACAGATTCGAGGTGGCTCCGGTGGAGGAAACGGTGGAGATGGTTGTGAAAGTAGTGGTACTTTTACTGAACCAGGTGGAACACCGGGTGGTGCAGGAGGTGGTGCACTTCATCTTGCTGCCGGCGGTGATATTTATATCAATGCACAAATTGATGTAAGAGGTGGAAATGGTCAACCAGGAACAAGTTCAGCAAACGGCCAATCTGGTGGCTCAGGTGCAGGAGCAGGTGGAGTCATCTTCTTACAATCATCTTTAAATATTGAACTAAACTCTGCCCTACTTGCCAATGGTGGAACAGGTGGTGCCGCAGGAGGTGCCCTTGCCGGAGCAGGTGGAGATGGTGGAGATGGAATTATTCGACTCGATGATCTCGATGGAACAATAACGGGAGTCGGTGGCTCATATTCACCAAGTCCTACAATCATTACTCACGGAGCAACAAGTTTAGAAACACTTTCTTCAGGAATTGAACCAGGGTGTGCCGTAAGAGAAGACATGACACCGAAGAATCAAACGATCCTCGGTGCCTTATTACTTTTAATCTTAATGATTGGATTAAATATCAAAGAGACTAAGAAAGCTAATTGAAGCTGGAGACTCATTATCCCCAATATCATCAGTATTAGCATTACCTAGCTGACCATGGGCCCCATAACCAATACATTTCACAAGACCTTCATCTGTTGATAAGAAACAGTGATGATGGAAACCACCAGATACTTGAGAAACACTTAGTCCTAGATCAATGGCCGGCAATTGGGCAAGTCCATCTACAATATTAGAAGTGTCTTGTTGTCCAAGTTTCCCCATTGCACCACTACCCCAACACTTAGCTTCTCCAGATTTAGAGATAGCACATGTTGATGTATTTGAAGCAACAACTGAAGCGGCTTCAAAACCTAAATCAAGAGCTGAATGAGACTCTGTTGTCTCATCGTCACCAATTGACTCACCAGGATTTGAACCAAGTTGTCCAAAGTTATTATTACCAAAACAAAATACTGTTGAATCAGACTGTAGAGCACAAGAGTGAATCCCTCCCGTTGTTACAGCGATAACTCCTTTTGGAGTATATGTTGGCTCAACTGGCGTTAAGACATTATTTAAATGGCCAAGACCAAGTTGTCCGTGAGAATTACGTCCCCAACATTTTAATGTTCCACCAGATAGAATTGCACATGCATGGAAACTCATCGATGAAATATCCATTTGAATGGCCTTACCACCTAAGTCGACTAGACTACCTGTAGATACAGGTTCATCATCTCCGATTGCTTCAGTGTCACCTGTCCCAAGTTGGCCAAATGTATTCATTCCCCAACAACGAACGTCACCAGTCGTTAGAAGAGCACAATTATGATAAGTTCCACCATATAGCTTTCTAACAATTCCACCAATATCAGTATAACCATAAGAAGATAGAGGCTCATCATCGCCTAACTTTTCAGTAGAGCTCATCCCTAGCTGCCCATAGGCACTATCTCCAAAACACTTAACTTTATTTGACTCTGTTAAGACACAAGTGTGAAGGTTACCAGCAATGACCTGAAGAGCTTTTTCTCCACTTAAATCAATTGGAGCAATCGAATCAATTGATTCATCATCACCAATTCTTTCTGTATTACCTTGCCCTAATTGGCCATAAGTATTATCTCCCCAGCATTTAACTTCACCAGAAGCTAATAATGCACAAGAGTGGTTACCACCGGCCACGATTTGAATTACTTGTTTTGTTACAAGAGGCTTTTCACAATATTGTACTGCCGCTGTAGAAAAAGGTCCTCTCTCATCATTTAAAGAAACAATATTAGTTTCTGCATCATATGAATACTGAACCTCTCCACCATCAACAAATGTACGAATTGTATTTGTATCAATATTTGATACTTTTAAATTAAAGTCATTAATAGGATCAATACGAGTCATGGCAAGTGTACCTAACTTTGATAGTCCATCACCATAATCACCTGTTGCCATATCAACAGTGAAGCCACCACCGAATTCAACAAACTCTTTATAACCATAACCAATTTCGTTTTCTCCACCAAATGGCATTGTTGAAGCATTATTATAAATTACTCCACCAGTAACAAGTGGGCGGTCATTATAAAGAGCACTTAATTTATCATAAACACTCTTTGGCGTTACAACTTGAGTTTCACCATCAAAACATTCGACTAAACGTGAACGATCCTCTCCCCCTTGTGGGTCAGCGACAGGAGTTACACCATCTGGATAAATCGCACAAATATCTTGTTCATCAGCAACAAAGGCAATAACAAGTGCGGCATCTGGCCTAAAGAATCCTTGTTCCTGAATTGCTGCAAAATAGTCGGCATCAAGAGCACGATTAAGAGAAGCTAAACCAGCTTCACCACCATCGGTTGCATAATCTCCAGCTGGATTTTGCATCTTTGTTTTTAAATGAGTCTTGATCTCTTCAATTGTTAAAGAACGATTAGATAGAATCGTTGGCTCAGTACCTTTTGTATAAAGTTTTCCAAAATGAGATGAGGTTGAACCGTGTCCTAGCATAACTGCAATATTAATATCCGCAGCAGCAGGTATTACATCTAAGAAGGCATCGAATCCCTCAGCAATGTCGGCCCTTTCTTCGATAATAGAACCAGATGTATCTGGAATGATAAGAATATCAATATTTCTCGTTATATCCTCTTCTTTAGGTGCATAAATATCCTGATAGCAGGCAACATCTAGGTTTGGTAAAGTTGGTAGATCTGCCCCAGGCACATCAACTAAGTCATCAAGACTTTCTGGCACACAAGAAGATGTGATAAATGAAATCCCAAGTATAAAGACCAACGTCTTCAACAAATATAAATGTGAATGTGGCCTTTTCTTATTACCCCTCAAAATAGCCCTCACTAGTTAAGTTTAACTTTCTCTTATTATAAGTGGCTGTTCGGTGAGGTTCTGAAATGGCCTAAGAATTTCAAGATTTCAGTTACTTAGGTGTAAATATGAAGATTTATGCCCTTATAAACTGACCAGTATTATGGCCATTCAATAAATTACATTTCCTAGAAGTTGTATTGAAGATTAAAGGCCATACTTTGCTGATTGGATTCGATGTCGCTATTGCTAAAGTCTTCATAGCTAAAAGATGCTTGATACATATCACTTATTTCGTAAGAAACTTCAAAGTTTAGGCCAGAATAATTTAGAATAAAGTAATTTAGCTCAGCTGAAACCTTACCTATTTTGTAATTAAGAGATGGAGCGAGGTTAAGGTAAAACTCTGCATTTGATTCAATAGAATTTTCGCTTAGAACACTTAGTTCATTTCGATATTCAACTTGAGTGACGACTCCATACTTAAGCCCAGCGACAGACTTTAAAGGACTTAATACTTGGGCCCCTAGACGTGTACGATTAAAAGCTAGATCTTCAAAAACAACTCCACTTGAATGCTTGAGAGAAAACTTAGCATCATAGTCCTTAATCTTTGTTTTATAACCACCAATGATAGAAATTAGATTCATGTCATCGACTTCTAGTTTCTTTGAATTACTAATAATATCGTAAGTTAATAATTCAGGACTAAACCCTACAAACCAATGGGTATCTCTTTCACTCTTTTCTAGTTTAGGCTTTGATTTAGAAATTCTATTTTCTTTAATCTCTTTTTTAATATCGATTCGACGTTTCTTTGAGTAAATGACATCACCTTTTTCAATTGCTTTAACTCTCCAGTAAAAGCTTTCTTCAAGCTGATTTTTAAATCGATAAGACGTCGCCTTCCCCAAACTAACTTCTTTAATATTTCTAAAAAAGCGATCTTTAGAGAATTCGATATAGAACCTATCACCTCTTACTTGTTCAAATTGAAGTTCAATGACATCGTCTTTCTTAAATCTCTTACCATGTCTAGGTGATAATAAATTAATGCCTTGAGCACCACCAAACTTCTTTGTAACAATTAAGTCTTCTTTAGACGAGAATTCACTCTCTTGGTTCCAATAATCAATAGCAGATACACGCCATTGAAAATGTCCAACTGAATAATCCTTCCATTCATAGCGATTTATTTTCACCTTCTCATCGACGACAATGTCATCTCCATCAAGGATTTGTACACGATATTCTTTTACATCATTAACAGCTTCCCACTTAAGTACAATATCGTCTTTTGCATGAGCAACAGGAATAAGCCAATTCAAAACTCTTCCAACAATTGGCCCTAACTGATTAATCTCAACACGCTTTTCTATCTTTTTAATCTTCGGTGCTGGCGGTGGCGGTGGAGGAACAATTATAATCTTTACTGGAGGAACAAATTTTCCAGACTCATTTTTCACTCGCCAATAATGAACACCAAGCTCTTTAATAAGTAATTTTGTATTGGCCTCAGTTGTTTCAATCTCTTGAACAATATTTTTAAAGCTACGATCTTTTGAAATCTCTACCTGAAAAGAGCGCTCTCCTGGAGCAGCTTTATTTGCCCAAGTTAAGTCAATCATATCTCCTGGCTTTTTAACGACTACCTTTCGTCCATTTTCAAGAGCGGAGTTATCATTATCAAATGTTACACTAAACTCATTCTCATCAGATGCTGATACTTTTTCGCCATTAAAGTAATACTCTAGGGACCATTCATAATCGCCACTTTCTTCAATAGGAATCTTATAAGACTGACCGGCCACCAGGTGTCTCTTTCCATTTAAAACGAGATAAGTCTCAAGTCCCTCAGGAAGATCTGCTGTTTCCCAATTAAACTCAACGAGATCTTTCTGGTAGAAATAATATTCTTCACCATTAAATGGTCTTTTAAGAACAATCTTCTCAGGTGCCTTAATAACTTCAATTAAATGACTTTTTGATTTTAAAGCAAATGGGTGTTCAATGGACTTATTACGATAGCTTAATTTATAAGAGCCAACTTCATCGAAATTAACTTTTAAAACGCCATCATCATAATCGACATCTTCAATAATTTCATCATTAATGAAAAAATCGATTGAATCAAAAGACTGTGTATAAATTGTCTTTTCTTGCCCAACAAGTAATCTTGATTCATTTTCTAAATTCTCAAATGTTGGAATCTCTTCAAATATTATTTCAAATGACTTCTCAGTCGAAACCTCTTTATCATTGGAAACCTGCCAGTAATAAATCCCCTGCCCTAAGTCCTTTATTGCGATTTGATTATTTGTTACGTCAAAGACTTCCCCATTTTCAAATGCAGACTTAGTTTTTGAAAGATGTAGTTTTTCTACATCTTCATTGAAATTGAATTTCACTTGATTATTTTCAACAAGGTAGAAAAGCTTACCATCAGTAGGAGTAAACTCGCTTGGCCAACTTTTCTTTACCGTATAAGAGTCATTCGTTAAAAGTACACGAACACCTTTTTCAATTGTTTCCTCACGATTTCCAAGGCGAACTTTGGCCTGTCCTTCTAATACTGAAAGTTCTTTATTCTTACCATCTGTTGAAATCTTAATCTTTGAACTATCTGACTTGATTTCATAAATCTGATCACCTACTTTTACAACAAATGCTTCACTAGAATTACTTAATGTAGCAAAGACTACACCTTGCTCAATATTAAGATTAATTCCATCAGTATCTTGCGTAATTTTAAAAAGACTTTCTTCAGAAACTTTCAGTCGATTTCCAGAACTAAATTCAAGCTCAGCTGTGGAGTCCTTGTCCGTAAAGATTCGGTCATTATGATATAAGGCTTCGTTACTTCCAAGATCATGCCATGAGAAATTATCGAAACTTCTGCGACGGACATCATTTCGAAGTTCAAAGACTTGGCCTAAAGTAATGCGCTCTCCACCAATTATCGGTGGATAATATGAAGTATTAAAAACTTGATTGCCAGCAAAGGCGGCAACACAAATACATACTAAGATAACGAATGTATCTAATAGTGAATTAACTCGTCCCACTATCCTCTTTCCATACTGGTACTCTTTTCTCATTCTTGCGCATGACGCAAATCGTTAATATCATTGTATCTAAATATTTAAGAGACTTCTACGTAGGTAAATAATGGGCAAGAAACCGATCTTTCCGATCAAGTTTAAACTGATTACTTTAAATACTGCATTGCTGATTGTTGTTATTGCTTTTCTGACAAAGTATGCGACGCACTTATTTGAAAAAGATAAGAAAGCATATCTCTACGAGAACTCGCTCTTTAACGTTACGAGTGTAGCAAAAGAATTCAATTATACTCTTAATCGAATTACTTCTGATCTTCAAAACTTATCACTTATTAAAAACAAAAAGCTTAAATCAAAAGCAATTAGTGAAACAAAGTATATTCTGGCCTACCTTGAAAAAGGCGAATTCATCATTAATCGCGACTTTGATAAAGATGAGAACCAATTCAAATTGGCCATACCAAAGAATCAAAGGAATGATTCAATTGCATCATTTACTTTTGAAGATGAAAAATTTGTTATTCTCACTAAAAAGTTTAAAGACAATCTTGCTTCCATAGTTATTAAGGCCAATATTTTAAATAACCTACTCTCACAAAACCGCACCTATAATACTCTCGTCTTTCAAAATGGAAAGCTAGTCCTAGGAAATGATCTTATTGGGCTAAGTGAGTATGATAAGAATGAATTCAAAGGAAATAATATTGTTAAAAAGGTTCGATTCAACAATGATGACTACCTTATATCAACAGCACAAACAAAGGCCTTTGAGCTTTCTGTTGTTTCCACTATCTCTGAATCAGATGCTCTTTCAGTAACAAAGTTTTTAACTCAAAGAGCTTTATATTTTGCCATTTTCATTATCGCACTTTCTACAATTATTATCGTCTTATTATCGAGAACAATTTCAAAGCCTATTGAAAAACTTTACAGACGTGCACTAAGTATTGGACAAGGAGACTTTGAGTCAACAGTAGAAATTAAAACAAAAGATGAACTAGGAACTCTCGGCGATTCATTCAACCAGATGTCTCGCGATATTTTAGACTATATTGAAAAGATGAAGGAGAAGGCCCGTTTAGACGAGGAAGTAAAAGTTGCAAAACTTGTCCAAGAAGAGTTCTTTCCACCTAAGGATATTGAAACCAACGCTGTCCGTATTAGCTCTTATGCAGCACCAGCAAGTGAATGTGGTGGTGACTGGTGGGGACATCATGAATTTGGTGACTTTATCATAACAATTATCGCAGATGCTACAGGACATGGCCTACCAGCAGCGCTTCTAACATCTGCCATTAATTCGGCTTTTAATAGTATTAAAATAAGACTAGAAGAAGAGACATCTCTTATTTCTCCAGCTGAAATCACTCAGTACTTAAATAAAGTCATCGATCTTTCAAATAATAAAATTCTTCTTACAGCATTTGTTTCGGTCTACAACACCAAGACAAGAGAGTATTCATATACAAACGCCAGTCACTTGGAAGTATTAAAAGTTCCAAAGAAGAATGAGATCACTAAAGCAGATATTATTCCACTAATTGATGCTAAAGGACCTCGACTTGGTGAAAGTAACGAATCTTCATACTCTTATGAAACGATCAAACTAGAGGCCGGTGAGCTTCTTGTTTATATGACGGATGGAATTACTGAAGCTGAAAATACTGAGGGTAAACAATGGGGACTTAGAAAACTTCTTAAGATCCTTATGACCTATGGACAAAACACAAGTAAAGAAATTCGTGATACAATAGTTTCTGTTGTATACGACCACAGAGGGTCTGACTCATTTGATGATGATCTAACGCTAATTTGTCTTGAAGTAAAGTGATGTAATTATGGGAATAAAGTTAAATATCCAACATTCAGAATTTGAAGAAATTGAAAATCTCAATCTCCATTCTCCAAATCAAAATATTGCAATTGGAGATGAGCTTCAAAAGGCCAGTGATATTTTTATCAGCCGCTATGACACTCTTATTAACTTAAAGTATCTAGTTGATAATGGTGCAAATCATATTATTGCAAACTCCCCTAGCCTAAAAGATGAAATTAAATCTGTCGTGGACTTTATAAATGATGAACGAAAAAATAATCTCGAAAGTCGTATCGCTCCCAAGGTGCAAAATAAAGTAATTATTGAAAGTGAAGATGGGTTTGATAAAAGCCTTCAACAGCTTCTTCAAGATATTGACTTCGATGGTTATCACGAGAGTATCTCAAGTAAACTAAATCTAGTTACCAACGAGTTCTACACAAATGATATATTTCATAGGACAAGTACCCAAAAAAAGGGAGAAATACGCGTTTCTCAAGATGATTGCAAGATTATTATCCACTACAAGAGTTATACTAAAGTGAAGAAATCCTCAATTGTTTCATCCCTTTACCGAGCAGCTAAAGAGAAGAAACCAAGGCAAGAGGGCCGTGGAGCAGGACTAGGACTATACTTCATCTTGCAAAATTGTGATCGCTTGCAAGTTGTTCAAAATCCTGAATCAACAGACTTCTATGTCTATATTGAGAAGAACAAAAGATACAAAGATATTAGTAAAAGAATACCTTCAATAAACTTATATAATTTAAAGGAATAAAACTATGAGTAACTTAAGTGTTGAAGTCAAAACAGAAAATGACACAACCATTGTTAATCTAACAGGAAGAATTGACGAGGATGCTGATCTAAAGCCTATTCTCGATTTGAAAGATAAAAAGTTACATATCAACTTTAACAATGTTGAAATGATAAACTCATGTGGAATTAGAGAATGGATCAATATGCTAGGTGAATTATCTGGCAAGATCACCTACTCTCATTGTCCACAAAGTGTCATCGAACAAATTAATATGGTCCACGGCTTTATCAAGCCTGGTATTGATGTTGAGAGCTTCTATGCTCCATATTACGAAGAATCAACTGACGAAGTAAAAATGATTCTAATTAATACAAGTGACGTTGTTGATAATAAAGCACCTGTTATGAAAAATGATGCAGGAGAAGAACTTGAGTTTGATGCTATCGAAGCACAATACTTTCAATTCATTAAACAGATGAGCTAATATGAGCAACTACAATCTCTACGATTCAATTTTCGAACCTATCTGTGTTGTAAACAAGAGCAATGAAATTGTTTATTATAATCACTACTTTGCTTCATTCTTTAAGAAGTCACCACGAATTTTAAAGAAAGGACCAAAACTTAGAAGCTTATTTACAGGTTTTGAAATTGAAAGTTTTCTCTATGATATTCAAGGTGTAAAAGTCGGTCCAGAAGTAGAGATCTATCTTGACGATCAAACTTTTTACCACGTTATTATTAAAGCGATTGAAGCAAATGATGAAAAGATTGTCTGCTTTAATGATATTAGTATTGAAAAGAATCTTTATACAAAATATCGATATCAAATTGAAGAACTCAAAGAGATACACAACCAAATTATTCAAGCCGATAAACTAAGTACTATCGGAGAGATTACTGCTACGATCTCACATGAGATTTCAAATCCTCTTACGATCGCATCTGGAAACCTTGAATTAGTGGATGCTCTAATTAGTAATGAGAATATTGAATCAAAAGATCTAATCACTGGAAGTATTCACGATACTAAAGACTCTATTGATCGTATTACAAAAATCATAAAAGGCTTAAAGAGCTTCCTACACAATAAAGATAGTAATAAGAAATTTATTTCTGTTGAAAAAGTAGTTGAAAGATCTCTTAGCCTTTTGAAAGTTCCACTCGAACAAGATGGAATTAAAGTTGAATTTGACTGCAAATCGTCTTCAATTATTTTGGCAAACCCAATTGAAATGGAGCAAGTTATTATTAACTTAGTAACTAATGCAATCCACGCCCTTGTAGACGCTAAGGTAGCCTCTCCTACTATTACAATAACAATTACAAAAGATGATGTTTGCCACATTATCAATGTTATTGATAATGGACCGGGAATTAATACAGAAAATAAAGAACAAATATTTGAGTCTTTCTTTACTACAAAAGAAGTTGGAGAAGGTACAGGGCTTGGCCTTGCTATTTCTTCTAAAATTATCGATTCATATTCAGGTAGTTTAAAGCTTGTGGATTCTGATAGCGGATGTAATTTTGAAATCACTCTTCCAAAAATGGAGACGACTTCATTTACAGATAGTGAACTTAGTATCAATTTAGATTTCAAAAGAGTTCTAGTAATTGATAATGAACCACAAATATTAAACTTATTTGCAAAGTATTTTAAAGATGGGCCAGTAAATCTTATCTTTGCTTCCGATGCAATTGAAGCTCAAAGACTTCTATTGGGTACAAATGTAGATGCCATCATCACAGACTATGATATGCCTGAGAAGAATGGTGTTGAGTTTGCAAAAGAGCTTGCTAGTCAAGGAGATGAGACACCTGTGTTTATAATGTCAGGTGTAGCTCAAAAGAACTTGATAGCAGGTTATCAGGAAATAAAGGGTTTCCTTGAGAAGCCTTTTGAAAAAGAAGATATTCTAGATTTACTTGGAATTAAGAGTGAGGAGAATAACTAATGGCAATGTCTCCGGCAAGTCCACCATTAGCAAAAAAACCTTCTGTTCTCATTGTTGATGATGAGGAAAAAATCTGCTTTCTTATCAAAACATTTTTAGAACAAACTGGTGCATTTAAAAATATTGTTACTGCTGATACGGTAAGTGTGGCACTTTTAAAACTTAGAAATGAAGACTTTGATCTTGTTATTATTGATTATAAATTACCTGATAAGGATGGAACTTATTTTATCGATGTTGCAAGTAAATCAATGAAGTATCAGAAAATGAAGTATCTTCTTATTTCAGGATTTTTAGATAATCGCTCAATGGTTAGTGTTATTAATTCTGGTGTAACAAATGTTTTAGTAAAGCCATTTTCAAGAGATGATCTCATCGATAAGGTCTACTCTCTCCTAAAGATTAAATAGGCTCGACTTCATTTAAAAACTCATCTTTTGTTAAAAGATAAGACTTATAATGATTACTATATGTATTCACCTCTTCTGGTGTGAGCTTTCTTTTGGCAACAGCAGGAGTACCTATAATAAAGCTCTCAGGGGGATAAACTTTTCCAGGAGGAACAACACTTCCCCCTGCTACAATAGAGTTTTTTCCAATGACAGCACCATCAAGAACAGTGGCCCCCATTCCAATAAGACAGCCTTCTTCAATTGTACACGCGTGTAGAGTTACACTATGGCCCACACTAACATTCTCTTTGATAATTAACGGAATATCTTCAACAACATGAAGCATTGTCAGATCTTGAATATTACAATTATCACCTATGTGTATTTCGTTCACATCACCACGAGCAACAACTTGAAACCATAGAGAAACATTCTTTCCAAGAAAGACCTTTCCTATGACATCTGCTGAGTCGGCGACAAAACATCCCTCACCAAGACTTGGTTCAATTCCTTTATAACGATATAGCGTCATCTATCTCCACCCAATTACTTCATAACCTTTTTCTGCAAGACAGCGATTAACAAAGCGCTGTTTTACTTCATCTTCACTTAGACCTGCTGATGCGGCACCACTCGCTCCGCCAATAGCTGCGCCCTGAGCGGCTCCTCGTCCAGCATTTCCACCAAAGACAGCACTTGCTACAGCACCAACGATAGCACCCCATGCAGCACCTTTTCCACCTTCACGAATCATCTGCCTTCCACGCTCACTTTCTAAAAACTCATCGGCCTTATCCATGCAAAGAGAGATATCTCGATCAGCTTGTTCCTTTCCATATTTTTGATAGGCTTTATTGGGGTAGAGTTTAGGTTTAGAAGCGCAGGCAACTAAGACAATTAAAAGCGATAGTGAAAATATCTTCATGATTGCTCCCAAAAAAAAAGCCGCTTAAAGCGGCCTTATTTAGATTTGAATTTTATTCTTCTTTAACTCCACCCCATGGAATCTTTGAAAGATAGGCTGCTAAATCAGCAATATCCTCTGGGGAAAGTTTTTTAACAATAGTTAACATTTGCTGGTTAACACGTACTCCGTTTTTCATATCAAGAAGTTGCTTCTCAATATACCATTCCATTTGTCCACCAATACGAGGTGCCTTATTAGCGGCTTTCCCTGAACCATCTTTAGCGTGACATGCAATACATTGCTTATAAAGCTTATCTGCTCTTTCAAGTTGTGGAGTATCTAAAGGGATAATTGTCTTTTCTTCGATTACTTCATCAGTGATAACTGGTGGAGCTGTAACTTCAGCGTGTATTTTTGCAAGTTCTTCAACTTCTTTTAAGTGAGCAATATGAGCTTTTTCAGCTGCTTCAAAATTATATTTCTCATTGTTGACTTCAACGCTCTGGTAACTTGATAAGTTCATAACAAGAACTAGCCCTACTAAAGTGAGGGAAAATAGCACTAAACGATACATCGTTTCTCCATTCCAAAAATTAATCTACTTTTAATGGCTTAAGTATAATTGTCCTGACTGATTTTGGCAATCGTAAAGGTATCAAGCTCAAATCTTACTACCTTGCGCGTCATCAATAACGCACGGCTAATACATGGACGTTCTACATTATAGGGTTTATAATTCGGCCACAAAAACTTAAGTAAATTCAGGAGCTTTTAATGCAGTACAACTTTGGTGAGATTGAACCAAAATGGCAAAAGTTTTGGGAAGACAACAAAACTTTTAGAACCGACTCAACAGACAAAACGAAACCTAAATACTATGTATTGGATATGTTTCCTTATCCATCAGGTGCAGGACTTCACGTCGGTCACGTAGAAGGATACACAGCAACAGATATCTTAGCTCGTTTTAAAAGAATGAATGGACACAATGTTCTTCACCCAATGGGTTGGGATTCATTTGGACTTCCTGCTGAGAACTACGCCATCAAAACCGGAACTCACCCAAATGTAATTACAAAAGAAAATATTGGAAACTTCACAAGACAACTAAAGGCTTGTGGATTCTCATATGATTGGGATCGTGAGATCGCAACTTCAAGTATTGATTACTATAAGTGGACTCAATGGATCTTTACTCAACTTTATAATAAAGGCCTAGCTTTTGAAGATGAGATCTCTGTTAACTGGTGTCCTGAACTTAAGACAGTTCTAGCTAACGAAGAAGTAATCGATGGAAAATCTGAAGTTGGTGGTCACCCAGTTGTTAGAAAACCAATGAAGCAGTGGATGTTAAAGATCACTGAATACGCAGACCGTCTTCTCGAAGATCTTGATGATCTTGATTGGCCAGAGTCTCTAAAAGAGTTACAAAGAAATTGGATTGGTCGCTCTGAAGGTGCACAGGTTTCTTTTGAAGTAAAAGGTGCAGATTCGAAAATTGATGTTTTCACAACTCGTCCCGATACTCTTTTTGGTGCAACGTACATGGTCCTAGCTCCTGAACACGACCTAGTTGCAAAAATTACCACTGAAGATCAAAAAGCAGATATTGAAGCCTATATCAAAGAAGCGGCCCTTAAGTCTGATCTTGATCGAACGGATCTAAATAAGAATAAGTCCGGTGTTTTCACTGGCGCTTATGCAATCAACCCTCTTAATGGAAAAGAGATTCCAATTTGGATTGCTGATTATGTCCTAATCTCGTACGGAACAGGAGCGATCATGGCAGTTCCAGCTCATGACGAAAGAGACTGGGAATTTGCTAAGAAATACGACCTTGAAATCCTTCCAGTCCTTGAAGGTGGAGACGTTAATGAAGCGGCCTTCACTGGAGATGGTACCCATATTAATTCAGACTTCCTAGATGGGCTAAATAAAGAAGATGCGATTTCAAAAGTTATCGCTCACCTTGAAGAAAAAAATATCGGAAAGAAAGAAATTAACTACAAGCTTCGCGACTGGTTATTTTCTCGTCAAAGATACTGGGGAGAACCATTCCCAATTTTAAAATTTGAAGATGGAACGGTAAGATGTCTAGATGAAGATGAACTTCCAGTTGGTCTTCCAGAAGTTGAGAAGTATGAGCCATCTGGAACTGGTGAATCTCCACTCGCTCGTATTGATGAGTGGCTATATCTAACTGATCCAAAGACTGGAAAGAAAGCAAGACGTGAAACAAATACAATGCCTCAGTGGGCAGGGTCTTGTTGGTACTACCTACGCTTCATTGATCCAAAGAACTCTGAAGTTGCATGGGATAAGCAATTAGAAGAATACTGGATGCCAGTCGATCTCTATGTTGGTGGAGTTGAGCACGCTGTTCTTCACCTACTCTACGCTCGCTTCTGGCACAAGGTTCTATTTGATCTTGGACTTGTTTCCACAAAAGAGCCATTCCAGAAACTTTTCAACCAAGGTCTTATCCTAGATGAGCATGGAGAGAAGATGAGTAAGTCAAAAGGAAATACTGTAAACCCAGATGATATCATCAAAGAATACGGTGCAGATGCTCTTAGACTTTATGAAATGTTCATGGGGCCACTTGAAAAAGTTAAGCCGTGGCAAACAAAAGGTGTAAAAGGAGTATTTAACTTCCTTAGAAAATCATTCACTTTCTATGGAAACCCAGAAAATACTTACGAAGGTGAAGAGAAGAATCAAGATGTTCTAAAGCACCTACACAAGACAATTAAAAAAGTTACTGAAGATGTAGAAAACCTTCGCTTTAACACAGCGATCTCAGCAATGATGGTAATGAATAACGAAGTTATTAAACTTGGTCAGGTTTCAGTTGAGACGGCCAAAGCATTTACAAGACTTCTTTCTCCATTTGCTCCACACGCTGCTGAAGAGATGTGGGCAAATTTAGGTGAAACAACTTCTTGTTCACTTGCTCCGTGGCCGACCTTTGATCCTGAGCTTGCTAAAGATGACCTAATCACAATGGCCATCCAAGTAAATGGTAAAACGAGATCTACAATTGATGTACCTGCTGATATCTCAAAAGAAGACTTTCTTGCACAGGCCAAGGCCGATGAGAAAGTAGCAAAGTTTATCACGGGAACAATTGTTAAAGAGATCTACGTTCCGGGAAGAATTTGTAACATTGTAGTTAAAGGATAAACTATGAAAAATACATTCTATGCAACAACAGCTATCGACTACCCAAATGGGCGTCCTCATATTGGACATGCTTATGAGAAGATCGTAACTGACTCATACGCACGTTGGAATCGACTCCTTGGAAAAGATGTATACTTCCTAACTGGAACAGATGAAAACGGACAAAAGCTTATTGAGTCGGCCAAGGATGCAGGTCTTGATACACTTGAATTCGTTAATAAGAATGTCGAAGTTTTTAAAGACCTTTGTACAAGAGCAAATATTAGTCATGACGACTTCATCAGAACAACTGAGAAGCGTCATGAAGATTCATGTGTTGAACTTTGGAAGAAACTTGAAGAGAAGGGATTAATTTACCACGGGCACTACTCTGGTAATTACTGTCTTTCTTGTGAGTCTTTCTATACTGAAGCACAAGCACCTGATGGAAACTGCCCTGAGCACCACAAGCCACTTGAACTCAAAGAAGAAGAAGGCTTCTTCTTTAAACTGAGTGAATACCAAAAATGGATTATCGATCACCTAAAAGCGAACCCGGACTTTATTGTTCCAGGTGCACGCTATAAAGAAATTCTTTCTCGCCTTGAAAATGACGATCTAAGAGACCTTGCTATTTCTCGTCCAAGCCAAGGATGGGGTGTAAAGGTTCCAGGTAATGATAACTTTGTTATGTATACTTGGTTTGATGCTCTTATCAATTACTACTCTGCTCTTGATTCAGATCAAAAAGAAAAGTTCTGGCCAGCAGATATGCACGTTATAGGTAAAGATATCCTTTGGTTCCATTCAGTAATTTGGCCATGTATGCTAAAGGCCGCAGACCTTCCACTTCCAAAACAAGTATATGTTCACGGAATGGTTCTTGCTGAAGATGGAAAGAAAATGAGTAAGTCTCTTGGTAATGTTGTTGATCCATTTGAGATGCTTGAAAAATATCCAACGGATACTTTCCGCTACTATATGCTAAAAAATATTTCATCATCTGGTGATGGAAAATTCTCTGAACAAGAATTAGTTGATAAGCACAATACTGAGCTTGCAAATGACTATGGAAATCTTTTAATGAGAGTTATCAAACTAGGTCTAAAGAGCTTTCCTGATAAAGTCTACACGCCAGAAGGTGTGGCCCAAGAAATCGATGCTCTTCCATATTTTGAGCGTGCTAAGGAGTTCATGGATAAGCGTGAGCACAACAAGGCCATTGATGCGATTTGGGACCTTATCGTTAGCCTTAATCAATACGTAAATGATAAAGAGCCTTGGAAGCATAAGAAAGATGAAGCAGCATTTGCTCCAATCGCTTATAACTGTTTCTACGGTATGGCAGCAGCATCATATATGCTTCAGGCCTTCCTTCCAGAGTGTACGAAAACAGCTCTTGAATATATTGGTTCAAGTGCTCTTGGAACTGAACTTATGGAATTTGGTGCCGCGACTTATACGCCTCAGCCACCGGAAGCTTTATTTCCAAAAGTAGAACTTAAATAACAGCGGCATCTTAGCGAAGCTAAGATTTGACGCTGTTATAGCTCCCCTACACTTTAGCTAGAAAACAATTTCAACAAGCCTGCGTTTATGCAGGCTTAGTTGCCTCAGGAGCAATGGGAAAGTCAAAGTATATAAAAAAAGAAAATCAGCAAATAAAATATAAATAAAGTTACGGAGTGCACTCGTTCACAACATCATCATCTGAATAATAAACCGCACGACCTATTTTTGTGCTCGTCTCAATCACATTTCTGACAACGTTAGTAATCTTAATATGCGGAGAAATTTTATCATTTTCAACTGTTGCTCTAATTGTTCCAAAGTTATTTAAGATAAGCTCATTATCCACAACATCATAGGTCTGAGTAAAAGAAGTTGAATATATACTTTGATCAATATTTGAAGGAAAAGGATATTCGCTATAACTTAAGTCATAGGTTTTAGTTTGGCGATATAATGTAATAAGAACTTGGGCAACAAAACGATCTCCAGCAACATCCTCTGTAATTAAACCTGTGAAGGACATGGCCTTATGCTTACGAGTATTAGCAGAGCATTTGCCAACAGACTCCATATGAAAAGCTTCTTCAACAGAAAGATTCTCTAGTGGATTTAACTTTGTTCCTACAACATAGTCATTTTCACCGCATGAAAATAAAATTAGTACCAGTAGACTTAAAGAAATAACACTCTTCAAAAAACGCTCCATAATTTAGTTTACTAAATTGTAGAACGTTTAAAGCGTTAATAAAAGATGTTTATTAAGAACGCCTTAAGAAAGCATCAACTCTCTAAAATGCCTAATCTAATAACAAGGAACTTCAATATTAAAGTCACCCCATTTCTTTATTCGATATCTCTTCATGTCAAATCGGCCAGAGCCTGGAACATTTCTCGTATGTTCGCCATCAATAATCACATTTCTATTTCTATCCCGTGCATGTAAATAGAGCACTCCATTCTTCGTTTGAAAAAATCTTATGGTTTCACCTGCTTTAAGCGTATAGAAACCTTTCGCTTCCCAGCTGTCGGTTTTGTGATTTTTATAATCAAATGCAATTAAAGTCTCTTTTGATGAACAATTATTTTTAATCAAAACATTAATGATACTTTCATGTTTCATTTCTTTTGAAACCCATTTTTCGATAAAGTCATTATCTTCACTAAATGATCCGGAGAAAATGGCCTGTGCAATTTCCCCTCTTTCATCTGTTAGAAATGATCCGTAATTTACGCTCTTATATCTATCTTCTCCAGTTATCACACCATGTACATATGAGTTGCCATACTTTTCAGAGTAGACAAGAATTGGTGAACCACTTTGGCCACTTATTACATCACAATAAATATCAAGACGTTTGTCACTTGCTTGATCAATTTCACAATTTTCTTGGAAGTATTGTTGACCATCAGGCTTATCACCTGGATAACCTATCGTTAGAGTTTTTCCATCTGGTAAACTAGACCTACCCCAATAACCGGCAGTACCAACTCTTTTTCCGGCACTTCTTCCCTGAGAATCTAGACCTAGCTTCATAATAGCAATATCTTCATCTGGATAATGTGAAATATTTGAGTAATCTTTTGGATAATAAACTCTCTCAATTGGAAATCGACCGTACTTTGGTTTATTTTTATTTGTTAGACCAGGGTAGAAAAATGAGTTTTGTAAAAGATCTTCTGTCTCTGCTTTAAAGGCACAATGAGCGGCAGTTATAATATAGCTATCATTAATTAGAGTCCCTGAACACGTATTTACTGTCGCAACACCTGTACTTGGATTAACAATTTCAGTCCTAATTTGCCCAACTTTTTTAACAATTTCTTTATTTAAGCGACCAGTTGTTTGAGCGCGATCATCACTACCAATAATTTGATTAGAGCTTTCTACATTCACTTCTTTACTAGAAGCGACCTCGCTATTTTGGCATGAGATGAAATTAAATAAGATCAATGACGTATAAATTAACTGCTTTCCAGTAAACATTCGCTCCTCTCTATTCTAATAAATCAATATATTTATTTTAATAAAAAAGAGTGTTTCTATCCTTTTAATTGGAAGTTTTATAGAGGATGTTTATTTCATGTACAGCTTGAAAAGCTTGTGTTTTCAGCAACTTAGAAGAAAGGCTTCCTATGGAAGCCTTCTCATATTAATCATTATCGTATTGATTTGAGCAATTCATATAGATTGGTAAATGGTCACTAATAACTTCTTTTAAGTAATTATAATAAGTCTTATCAAAGAGCTGTGAATCAATAACTCGATCGTAAAACTCTTTTTGACTTTCTTCCATGTCAAATCTTGGAACTAGCTTATTATTTTTTACCGTTAGCTTATTTTGAATTGAGCGAGTGTAATTATCCACAAGATTTTCAACCTTCTCGCGGCCACCTGCTTTAAGGCGGTACATTTCGACATCTCTTGTTTGAGATTGGTATTTTGCATTTGAGCGTACAAGGTAGCGTCGATTAATTAACTTTGAGAAGTCACCTTCAATAAAGTTAAAGATCTTTGCAGTATTGCTACCTTTGCAATTTCTTGTTTCATTAGGATCAAAAAGAAAGTGATCATAATTACTTTTTGTTCCATGAGTGATTGTTCCATCAGATAATGACTTACCTAAGGCCATTGAAGTTGCACCTTCAATTTTTAGCTCCAACCCTCTAAAGTCATTAAAGAAAGTTTCCCAGTAATCATTTGTACTCTCAAGATTAAAGTCACCAAGAATAATATAATCTTGCTCATAGTAACTCTTCTTTAAATACTCAACTAGTTCGGCCATAAGTCTAACTTCAGCAAAGCGTGCAAATTTTAACTGAGTTACCCCTGGACCAATATCTTTATAATCTTCTACACCATAAACATTTCGTAGAATTTTCTTTTGAAGATCTTCATCTGAAGGCGTGTTGTGAATAACGTGAGTTGATAAAAGAGTGAAGTCAAATTCACCTGATTCAAACGTTGCAAGAAATGGCCTTCTTGAGAAAAGTCCATCGACATCACGGCCAAAAGTCTTTTCATCTAAGACTGGTAGACAGCCGTACTTTCCGTTTCTTCCATACTTATCACGACAATATTGTGTAGCCTTTAAATCAACAACACTACTACGATAGTAGAACCCTGTTAATTCTTTAACAGTCGAGTTCTCGCTTCCTTCCTGCTTTCCAGAAAGTACAAGAGACCAAGACGCATCAAGCTTTTGTAGCTCTTTTAAAACTTCAATATATCCAGGAAAATCAAATTGTTCACGAATAAGAGCAAGTTCATTTCTCGTTACACTTGCAGAAAGATCAGCTCCTTGCTCAGTCATCTGAGCAAGACGAGAAGTATAGTACTCAACGATACCTTCATTATGCCTCTTACTTAGGCCATTATTAGAAGTTAATTCAACTGCTGCAACAACATCCCAGTGGTCAATAATTTGAGCAACAAGTTGGTGGTCTTTGTATTCAGTTTGAGTAGCACCTGGCTTGAAAAGGTTAAAGGCTGCAATTCTTACTTGATTATATTTAGATTTAACTTTTGAGCGGCTGTATTTACCAACAAATTTAGAGTAGATCTGGTATTCAGATTGACACTCTACTTCACCAACATTTCCATCAAGAAAGACCTTTAATTGGCGACAAGTTTCAATTTCCGATTCAGTTGCACCATCAAGCTCTGCATGAACAAGATTTGGCAATAAAAAAGTAGATAAAACTAATACCCTAAATAAGTTTACCATAATACTCTCCCCCGAGTGAGCTAGCATTGTACCCAAGTCATTTTCTTAATTCAAGCCTTGTGAAGCCTTGTAAGGCACCGAAACTAAAGTGTTTTTTATCATTTTTTTCGTCTTAGCACGTGCGTCAAGCTAAATATCTGAGTAAAAATAACCGATAAAGATCTTAGATATATCTTGATGGGGGAATTGATGAAAGTATCAACAAGAATTTACACGCTTATTATGGCCCTAATGCTCACGAGCACTTCGGCTTACGCTTCTGTTTTTAGTCTAATTGAAGCGACTGGCGAAGGACTAAATCAACTACTTTTAAAAAGCGGTGTTTTAGACTCTGAAGTTAGAAGTGTCGTAACTAAAAATCTCGATCTTGCAATGAAAGACCTATCTCATACAGGGAAAAAAGAGGACTTTAGCTTTAATACTTTAAAGATGATGGTTAAAGGCTCTCAAGATAAAGCCAGACTACAAAAAGTTAGTGAAGTCTTTGCCAAAGAAAACCCAGAAGCAAAAGAACTAAAAGAAGCTATTAATAGCTTTGTCTATCTCTCTCAAAGATATGGATACAAAAAAAGCGCTATTCTATCATGTGCACCATGTGTGAATAAGAATCTATCTGATAATGGCTTCGACTTTGTTCTTTCTGAAATGAAAGATGAAAGTTCGGCGAGAATCTTTAAAGTTATGTCTCGATATAACTCACCTGCAAAGGTTCAAAGACAGTTATATTCTCAAGTAAAAAATGAAGGATGGTCTGCCCGTGTGCCAATGCTTAACCCTACAGATGAAGAGGCCCTATTATATTTCTTAACGGCCCAAAAGTATGGTTCGTCTGCACAAAAGGAGCTGATCTCAGCAATCAAAGAAGTATCAGTTAGTAATGGAAAGGTAGATCTTTTTAGTAATTTTAACGGACATAAGTTCTATTCATTTCTATCAAGTGGTTTTAATGATAACGAAATGACAGAATTAGCTCGTATTCTAAAAGCGACAGCAGAAGAGATGAAAGAGTCTAAAAAAGGTACTATGGATGCTTTCTATGATGTTCTTCAAAAAGAAGCTGATGAAGCAAGAACGCCAGCAGCTCGTCAAAAGAAGCTAGCGTTACTTGAATATTTACGCGATGATGCAAAATGTTTTAAAAAGTAATTTCTAAAATAACTCGACGCTACCTAAAGCTCCATTATCTTTAATTTGTAGGATTTTGAGGGCATTAAGGTAGCGTTGTAAACTTCCAATATTACTCTCTTCAATCGTATCTCTCATAACTTTATAAGCTAATCCTGTGAACTCTGGTGACTTGAATAATCCTTCAACATCAGCACTTGCCCATAGGTAGCGAGATAATGCATTCTCAACTTCTCCACTTGGAGAATATAGAATTCTATTAAGTTCAGAAAAGATTTGCTCAGGACTAAGTCCGTCAAAGCTAACACCATGCTTATTCATAAATTGAATAATAGCGCGATCACTTTCGAGGTTATTATAGATTCCAGAGATTGCCTTTTCTTTAACTTTAGCAATCATCTTTTCCACTTCAGCTACTTCCTTCTTACTCATCTTAGGAAGAGCCTCTAGTACTGAAACTTCAAGTCCACGATATAAATCACCTACTGTCTCGGCCATTAGAACTCTTTTAAGACCAAGTGTTTCTCTTGCAGTTCTTCTTGCCACTTCAGAAGTAAGCCTAGCTCTAGCTGTAAAGATCTTTCTCATTAAAACACCTTCACCGATTGCAGAGATTACTGGAACTCTTCTTCCAAAGAACCCACCAGTATGAGGTGCCCCTTGAACTAAGAGATATGGAAAGTCTCTCTTTCTAAGAGGTATTTTAATAAAGATATCAGTAAGAGTGTCTGCATTCTTAGAGATATATTCTACTAGCTCACCTTCTGGTAATCTTTGTAACTCATCATAAATTCTTAAAAACTCTCGACGGCTTTTTGCAAGGTTAGCTGTATTTTCATTCCATGCATGCACAATCCAGTTAGTCCCTTTTAGATACTTACCTTCAGCTGCTTTTCTTAAGCGAAGTCTTGCTCTAGCTGCTTTTGAAGAATTTCTAAACATCGACTTATTCAGCCTTTTTACATAGCTACTCATGTAATGTCTCAATTCAAGAGGACTTCCGTTAAATAGTTTTGCAACAGTTTGTCCAAGAGCTCTATCCACATCAGCATAGCCTAGATCGACAACAACATCACTTGTGTAACGATAGATTCCACCATTAGATTTTGTAATGGCCTCTTCAACACTATTTACGATATTGCGAATACCTTTATTATAAGTAGACTTTGATAATCTTCCTGCTTTATAGCTTTCTTCAATTTTATTCATCTTCTTAAGTGTTGCTTCAACAAATTCTTCATCTAGATCTAAATTCTTTAAGTTGTATGCAACATCATCCATTGTCTTTGCAGAAAGCATATTCTTAAATACATCACGATATTTCTTAAGGCCTAAAACAAGCTTAGCAAACTCAACTTCTGATTCATTTACGATAACTGAAGCGTCTTTACCTGATTGCTTTAGTGATTCTTTAATCCCTAACTTTGAACGGTTTCTAACGATTGATTTTAAAGACTCTTTAAAAATCTTCGATCCTACAGATATACTTCTTGTTAGAATTGAGATCATTGAAATTGTACCAATTACTTCAAATGCAACGGCCATCCATCCTTTTGCTACATTTTCAGCAGCATTTGAATCAGTGAATCCTAGGTCGGCCATCTCACCAACATAGTCCTCACTACGATCTGCTCTACGCTTTGCTTTTGTTTCTAGTCTAATTGCATTTGCCTGCATTCCAAAACCAACAGTACCAACTCCTGCAATAGCAATTCCACATAGTCCACCAGTTAAAACAGTACATGATCCAGCTGCTAGAACGGCCCCCATTCCAAGAAGGAATCCAAAAACACCATTAAACATTGCCCATTTTTCATCACTATTCCAGTCTCCCATACGATCCATTAGTTCTTTAGGTACTGCTGGGATTCCAAGAAGCTGATTAAGCTGATCTTGAACTTTAACTGTCGCATAAAAATTTTCTTTTAAACTATCAACATCATCTTCTTCGATTTGACAGAAACGATTAAGCTTACGATATGTCTCTTGTTGACGCTCAAGTGCCGATCTTTTCAAAATATCTTTATAAACTGGAGTCTTTAGATCCATATTTAGTTTTAAAAAACTATGTACTAATTCGTAGTCATCAAAGATATCGATAGTATGTGGACGAGATTCAAATATAGCTTTTCTTTCCTCGTGAGACTTTGCTGCAAGAATTTCTTTAAAGAATGCGACTTTTTCAACATCTTCTTCTAAAAGACGATTATCGATATCTTCTTGTGTTTGATATAGTAAGCGACCCTCAACTGCCTTATGTGCAGCATCTTCAATTTGAGAACGCTCTATTGTAACTTTGTTTGATAGTCCTTCAATTGCTTCATATGCTTTCTTACCTGAGTGTAATTCAGCAGTCATAATCTGAGTTGTATCTTTATTATATTCATCAAAGATATCATTCCATAATTTCTTATACTCATCTTTGTCTAGATTTCTCGTTAAGAAGTTTGGTGTTATCACCTTATCGGCCATAAGTACTTTAGCTGCCTCATCTAGGTTTTCGATATACTTCTTCATGTTATTGTTAAAACATCTATAATCATAATCAACACGCATCCCACGTGATGTTTTTCTCATTGTCTTAACTCGACCATTCTTAATACTCTCAAGTTCCTCTCTTGCAATTAAGTAACCTAAACGTACTTTTGCAAGTGGATTAAGGGCCTGCATTTGAGCAATAAGATAATCGTATTCATTAGTTATAAGTTCAGGAAATACTCTGGCAGTCGATCTTAGATAGTTAAAGATCTTGGCTAAAACCTGATAGCTTTCTTTTGTCTTTGACTGATCTAGACGTGAAACTGGAATATACTTACCATCAATCTTAAGAGTTTCAATATATTCAGCAACTCTTTTTAAGATATTAGTCTGTCTTGAAACACCTTTACATAGATTTCCTGGTTTTCTGTAGCAGTAACCAACCATCATCATATTATGGCGTGATCCTATTTCGAAGTTTTTATCATCTAAGAGCTCTACTGCTTTATCATGAAGAGTATTTAATCCCCAGTTTCTATATCCCTCATTTGCGTAAAGTGATGGGAAGTCTACAATGATTGTATTAGACTTTAGCTGAGACTTTACATTCTCACTTATGATGTCTTCAATTTTCTCAGTTCTGGCCTGGGCCATTTTCGAAGCGATATATGGAGATGCATTAATTGCTGATGGATAAATCTGCTCAACATACTTTTGATCTCCTTCAAAAATATCAACCTCAATGGTCTTATTTTCTGGAACAGATCCCGTAATATCCTTAAATAAAGCGATATCTTTAGTTGTAACATCTTTTGAAGTACGTGCTCTTCCCTTATGAGAATAAACCTTTTTCATATATACAGAAGATACTTCAGGCATCTTCATTTTCATAAATTTCTCATATGCTAGAGCTTCATCAAAACCAGCTTTTAAGCTTCTACGATAGAAGTCCTTAGCTTCCTTACCTTTAGCTGCTCTTAAAAAGTTCTCAATAGATGTAGATGAAACCATTGTTTCGGCCATTGGATTTAGCTGCTGAGCTTCTTTAACACTCATTAGTTCAAGATTCATCTCATCATATGCAAGTCCAGAATTCTTAATTAGATTATCAAGGTATGTCTTAGCTACAGATTCATCTACTTTTAGCTCTAGTAGATGAGGCCAATCACCGTTAACCTTATTACGACAACTCTTTGGAATAACAACATGATTCTCTTTTGACTCAATCATGATGTCATAATTTCTAATTTGTGTTGCCATCATTTGAATTGTTAAAATACGAAGTGCTCTAAGATAGTTCTTACCACTTGGAGATTCATTAATAATTACGATATCTCTTTTAAAGTTTTGAAAAGTATCAAGTTCTAAAGTTACATCACTTCCTTCAAAATTTACTTTAAAAAAGATCTTATCTTTCATTTCTCCATTAACAAGAAAACTATATAGTTCTGTCTCTTCTTCAATGAAGTCTGTCGTCAACTTTGGTAGGATAGTATTGATATCAATACTACTCATATTGATAAAAGGAGTTAATGAAACCTTTACATCATGTAGACCTTTTACAAATGAATCGTTGTAAGCAAGAAGTAATTCTTCTTTATCAGCATAAGCTTCATTCGTTTCATTAATAAAGTCTTCTACCTTTGCTTTAAAAGACTTTGCTCTTTCAAAATATTGAATTGCTTTTCTTGCATATCCTTGAATATAACGTTTTTGGCTACGATTTGGAGAATCACCAACTTCGATTTCAGAAATTACTTTTGAGATATCAGTAAAAAGGCTCTTACCTCTTCCCTCATCTTCTTTTTTCTCTTCAGGTCTTTCTTCTTGGATATAATCCCTTACTCCACAAGAATTCTTCTTTAAAGAACCAAGAAACGTAATGAAGTCATTCTCTTCACCAGTCTCACCTTGTGACTCATTATCATTTTGCATTCTAAAGGCTTGCTCATAGGCCGATAGCTCTTCTTCAGAAAGTTCAGACGAGATATTCCCTCTCAGTTCTTTCTTTACCTGGGCAAGCTGCGCTTTAAGATCTTTTAAATCGATATAGCTAGCAATTTGTCTCGTATTTTCAATAGTTTGAGCAAATGCCATCTGAAATGAACAAAGAGAAATAATAAGGAATGTCACAAGTTTTTTAAATACCATGGGTATATAAGAGCAATATGAGTGCCAAAATCTCTTTAGTGAGTCGACATGATTTCAAGTAGATACGACTGAAGAAGTGTTCAAACTCTGAACACTGTGTAGCTATATTGCTTCATTGAGTGCAAAGTACATCGTAAAGACATCTTCACGCCCATAGGCCATGTCAATTCGCATATTTAGATTTTGTTTTGGTAGAACCTTATAGCGAATCCCCCCTCCAATATGAGCAAGAGGATCAGAATCAAATAGGTCTGAAGAAATATCATTTCCAACACGAGAGCGGCCCCCAAAAACAAAGCCAACTCCAGCAAATCCTGCTAATCCAAAGCGAGAGGATAAAATACTTTTAAAATAATATTTATACTCTCCTTCAAAACGTAACATATTTGCACCTTCAAACACCTTACCTGTGTATCCTCTTGGGCCACGGGAACCAAAATTATAATTGTAATTAGGATTCGTATCACCAAGATTGAAGCTTGAGTCATATATCCATGAGAATAAATGCCCATTGTCTGTGAGAGAGAAGTATTGAGAAAAAGAAGCGTCGATCGTTGTTATGTTATCATCTCCTCCTAGATCCTTGCGATAAAAACTAGTTCTTGTATTTAAGAAGAAACCATCTGTAGGAGAGAAAGTATTATCTCTAGTGTCATAGAATAAGTTAAACTTGAAGCCAGTATTTGAAGTACCTAGAGGAGCACTTCCTTCAGATGTAAAAATGACCTCATTCCAAACTGCTCCAAAGCCTATAAATAATTTCTTCCAAACCCTTCTATTTACGTTTACAAGAACGGCCCGAATTTCATTTGAAGTATCAATAAATCGATCTAATTGAACTTGGAACATCTCGCTTAGAATATCACCCTCAAAGTATCCCCCCGATATTCTCCATAAATCAGGGCCTAGAAATAATTGTGTACCAACCGCACCCATGGCCGAATCATTTGATGTTACTTTTGCGAATGCACCAAGTATAGAGGGAGGTACGTTCACATCTTGATTTTTATATTTTCCACTATTGGCATCAAAGAGATACATTCCGATTAAGCTGAGTCCTAGCTTGGTGCTAGGCATATATGAAGGGCCAGGAACAAGTACAAAATTTCCTTTTTGTGAATCATTGCTCACTTTTTCAATGACCTTTTGTGCACGTTGCGATTCTTGAGCAAAAGTCATAGAATTGAGAATAAGTAAAAAGAAAATACAATACTGTAATTTCATGTGAGTAGACCTATGTTGAAAATAATATCTTTATTTCTTATGACGAGCACTTCTATCTATGGAAATGATATCAGTTTTTACAAAAGCATCTTTCCTAAGATTTCTAAAGTTAAGAAAATTAAAGTTGAAGATAAAATCAGTGAGAACCCTATTAATACGACTATTCAGGTCGCTTTTAATAAAGAGGGTAAAAAACTTGGTTTCATAAGAGAAGTAAATACAACAACAGGATGTAATAGCGCATGCCTTCCTGTTATTTTCACACTATTTTACAATACTAAGTATGAGTTTTTAAAATTAAAATCTAAAGCTGGTTTAACAAAGAAACTCCATAGGCCAATGACAGAAGATGATATTAATCGCCTCCACCTATTACTTGGAATCAATCCACCAATTTTCAAGACTGTTAAGCATCCAACAGATATGACAGATGCTCTAACAGGAGCAACAAAGCCACAATATGTTGATGCCGTCGTAAAAGAGGCCGCTTATTCCACTTTAAGAATTAACACTTACAATCAGGATACTATTTCTCAACTAAAGCAGCTGAAATTATAGACTAATTCGAAATGTAGTATTTGTAGCATTTGAATCTAGTACTAAATTAAAACCTGACCTCGTAAGAAGCTCTTTTGTTATGGCCAAACCAATTCCATTACCACCAGTTGTCGGCTTTGTTGAAAATCCTAATTCAAATATAGAATCAAGATGTTCCTTCTTTACACCGCTTCCACTATCGATAACTTCAATTGATTGAGCTTTTGATGAAGTCTTGAGCTTGATCCATGGCCTATTAACTTCTTCATCAGAAGTAATCGCTTCCATTGAATTTTTGATTAAGTTCACGATACACATTGTAATCTCTGCCTGATTACAACTAATCTCAAAGTCATCGATCTCCAAAATTAAATCGATATTACTTTCTTTAACTTTTTCTTGAATTAATTCAACAGATTCTTCTACAATCTTTCGTATAGGAACTCTTTTAAGCTCACTTGAGAAATTATCTTTAAAGACATTCATATAGAGATCAGTGATTTCTAAGATTCTTGAATTATGCTTATTTATAGTATTTATCGGAACAAAGTTTAAATCTTCTTCTTTAGTATTTTTTAGAATTTTATTTGCAGCTAAGCTCACAACAAAGATATGGTTTTTTATATCATGAGCAATACTGGCCGCAGCAAAGCCGAATTGGGCAGCCTTAGATAAGTTTATAACCTCTTTTTCAAGACAAAGAACTTTTTCAATAGAAAGCTTACTATAGTAAATATTAAAACGTACTGACTCAAATACATTACCTAAAAAGAATAAAGGTAGAATTGCCCCTGTCGCATTTATGCCAATTGCACTATCATTGAATGAAACTAATAGAGAGACGATGATCCCTACTTTTAAAAATAGCTCTCTCTTGTCATGTCTATTTATATAATGCCAAATAACAGCACTTGTAAAAACAACACCTATGGCACCTATGATTCCACTTGATTGCCCAATATAATTAGGAGTAATTGAAAGATTCATTGCACTGTAAAAGAGACTACTTCCGATATTATTAGAAATATTAAAAAGAAAATTATAGTCGAAGAAGAAGTAGATAAAACTACAAAGAGTCTGCATTAAAGTATAGAGGACACAATAAACTTTCATAAAAGAAAGAAGTCTAATTTTTTCACCAAAATAAGCTTCCAGAGAATTTAGGTAGAAGAAATATGCAAGGAATGCCACTCCCCACGTCATCCCTATTATCAGATTTGATGTCGCGACATTAGAGACATGAGTATTTATGGCCAAAAGGATACAATAGATTGATGTCGATAAGCACATGAACGCATGCCATAAGACTCGTCTTTCTTTGAGTTTTTGATAATTGATAACTGCAAGAAGTAATTGATAAATGAAAAACGAGCCTGCGGCCGTTGTAAGATATCTCAACAATGAAGTATAGAGCTCTAATGTCATTTAATTCTCTTATTGAATAAAAAAGGGAGCTGGAAGCTCCCTTTCTTTACTATTGACCTCTTAGGTCTTTTCTTAAAATTTTTCCAACATTTGATTTTGGAAGTTCATCTCTAAACTCAATGAACTTTGGTCTCTTGTAACCCGTTAAGTTCTCTTTACAGAATGCCATTAACTCTTCCTCAGTAAGAGACTGATCGTTTTTAACAACAAAGAGTTTAACAACCTCACCCGACTTTTCATTTGGTACACCAACAGCTGCACATTCAAATACTTTAGGATGAGTAACGATAATTTCTTCTACTTCATTTGGATAAACATTGAATCCTGAAACAAGAATCATATCTTTTTTACGATCAACAATTTTGAAGAAACCTTCTTCATTCATAACACCAATGTCACCTGTCTTAAAGTATCCATCAGTAGTCATAACTTTAGCTGTCTCTTCTGGACGTCCCCAGTAACCTTTCATAACTTGTGGACCTTTAATACAGATCTCACCAACTTCACCTGCATTTAAAGTATTTCCATCGTCATCTTTAATACATGCATCAGTTGATGAAACAGGAAGACCAATCATCCCATTGTAATCTTTAAGGTCCATCGGATTAATACATGCTGCTGGAGAAGTTTCAGTTAGTCCATAAGCTTCGATTAGAGGAGTCTTAGTAACTTCCTTCCATCTTTCAGCAACTGCACGTTGAACGGCCATACCACCACCAAGAGTTAACTTTAGGTGAGAGAAGTCGACTGTTTTAAAGTCTTCATTATTTAAAAGTCCGTTAAAAAGAGTATTTACTCCAGTAAGTGCAGTGAAGTTCCACTTCTTTAATTCTTTTACAAAACCAGGAATATCTCTTGGGTTAGTAATTAAAATATTTAATGCTCCAATCTTTGAGAAAGTGAAGCAGTTAGCTGTTAATGAGAAGATATGATAAAGCGGAAGAGGTGTAATAATAATCTCTTTTCCTTCTTCAACTACTGGAGAAATCCACTCACCTGCTTGGCAAAGGTTTGCCACAATATTTCTGTGAGTTAGTTCTGCACCTTTTGAAACACCAGTCGTTCCACCTGTATATTGTAGGAAAGCTAGATCAGAATTAATGATCTCAGGTCTTTTGTACTTAGACTCGTCACCTTTATCAAGGGCCTCAAGAAATGACTTAGCACCTGGAAGATCCCAAGATGGAACCATTTTCTTAACATGCTTAATAACAAAATTAACTAGAAGTGATTTTGGAAATTTAAGCATATCACCAATTTGAGTTACAAGTACGTGCTCAATTGGAGTATTCTTAACAACTTCTGCAAGTACAGATGCTGAGTTTTCAAATATAATAATCACTTTTGATTGTGAATCAGTTAACTGATGCTCAAGTTCTCTTGCTGTATAAAGTGGGTTTACATTTACACAAACCATACCTGCACGAAGAATACCAAATAGAGCAACTGGATATTGAAGAATATTTGGCATCATGATGGCAACGCGATCACCCTTTTGAAGACCAAGATCATTTTGTAGGTATGAAGCAAACTTCTTTGATAAGTGATCAATTTCACCATACGTAAGAGTTTTACCCATACAATGAAATGATGGCTTCGAAGCAAACTTCTCAAAACTCTCTTCTAATAAAGAAGGAATTGAAGCGTACGATTCAGGATTAATTTCTTCAGCTACACCATCTTGATAGTGTTTTAACCAAGGCTTTGTCACAGCAAAACTCCATTTGTTAATAATTAATAATTTTAAAGTACATTTTATTGTATTTTAATTTTTAGCTACTTACAATAAGCATTCTGTGCGCGCGTTGCATCATCTCATACATATTCACAAAAGTTCTTGAAGTAATAAATTTTATTCGATATAAGAATGACCGTTTTGCAAAACACCACACACACATTAGGCCCCCTGAATTAGGGGCCTTATCTTTAAACCAAGCCTATGAATGACGGAAAGAAAGATTTCTATATAAATAAAGACGGAAACACTGTCTTTACTGAAGAGTTTCACTTACGTCGTGGCTACTGCTGTGAAAGTGGCTGCCTTCACTGCCCTTATGGCTTTAATGACAAGCATGATAGCGCTAAAAGTGACGTCCCTCACGAGCTTCGTCGCCAGACAGAGATCATAGAAGTCTCAGATGAAGAGATGGCCGAATACTATCTAAATAGCATCGAAAAAATTGAAGAAGCTGAATAAACTTTAGACAGATGTCTGAAAAAATCACAAACTCACCTAGCTAAACATCTGAAATTATAGACATTCATCTTGGCATCCTCTGTGCATTATAAATAGTGTTTAAAACTTGGAGGAAAAATGAAATTACTAAGCATTCTCGCACTTACACTAATTCTAGCTCAGTCTACAATGGCAGCAAAGCCAGAGATTAACTTTAAGTGTTCTTCAAAACGCAAGAATATTGAATTTCAAATTAAGAACAACCTTATTAAGACTGAAGGTCGTATGCCGGCCCAATCAATTACTGGTCGCACTAGCAAGGTTGGAAACTCTGTTACGAATCACTACTCGATGGGTGGTCAGAAGTTTCAAATTCACTTTGATGACATCACTGATTCAAACGAAATGAATACTTATATTTCAATTAGAACTGATAAAGGTCACGAAGTAACTTATCCACTAAATTGTGAGGCTTTATAAAAGATTAAACCTGCTTAACAACTAATACTTGTGAGTCTGTCGTTGCCTTCAAGATGGCAGACTCAATATCTTTTAATACGGCAGTCTGATATTTCGACAATGAGGTTCCATCAATCTCACACTCTCCATCTAAAACCACAACAGAACTAATTCCATTTAACGAAAGAACACTTTCATCATTGGCCTTTAAGATTTTTAAACGGGCATTAAAATATTTATTACTTGTAAGTAGTCCACTTTCCTCTAGGTTTTTATATTGGAAGTGCTCTGGGATATTCTTTTCAAGTTCAAAATTAATAACATCCATGGCCTTTTTCACATGAAGCTCTCTTGGATTTCCATCAAGTCCTACTCGATTCCAATCCCACACTCGATAAGTGACTCCAGAGTTTTGTTGAACCTCAACAAGGGTTACACCACTTCCAATAGCATGGATTGATCCAGCAGGGATATTAAAGAAGTCACCTTTTCTAACATTATGAAAATTTAAAAGTTCATTAACGTCTTCATTATTTTCAATGGCCGTTTGTAATCTTTCTTTAGTGACACCGTCTTTTAAGCCGAGATAAATCCCAGCATCATCTTGTGCCTCTAAGATATACCAACACTCATCTTTTCCTAGCGCATCTTCATGGATGTGAGCATATTCATTATCAGGATGTACTTGAATAGATAAATTCTGAGCAGTGTCGATAAATTTAATAAGATAAGTTAATTCTTTGCCTTCCAGATCATCTTTTAAACTACGACCTGATTCACAATGAGAAAGTCCATTTTCAAGAGTCGAGACTTCCCAAGTCTCACCTAATGGGCCATCAAAGGACTCGCCTTCTTGAAGCTTAAACTTTTTTAATTTTTCACCACCCCAAACAGTGGTCACTAAATGTGGAAGCTGCTTTAAAATCATATAGATATCCTACCAACACTACCTTAACTATGCTAGCTTTACCTTTATTAATAAGGTTTAAATATACGCGTCAGACTTTTTGTCGATATGATAAATCATGGCAAAAAAGCACTCAAACCGTATGGAAATTCCAATTATAACTCTTCCCAATATTGTGTTTTTTCCGGGGACATCCCTTCCTCTATATGTTGTAGATGAAATCTTTCAGGATATATTTGAAGAGGCAACTTGTGCTGGAAATCCGATTGGAATCTCCCTTGCAATGGAGAAGGATTTTGAAACATACTTCTCTTATCCTTGTGAAATTCTAGGTTACGGAAAACCTCTTATGATTGAGAGAGTCGATGGTAATACCTTAAAAGTATTAATGCGATGTACGGGAAAATGCCAAGTTAATTATCCCACCCAATCTAGTCCCTACCCTGTCTACAATGTAACAGTATTAGAGGATGAGCATTCTATTATGGGAAATATTGACGACTTTTATCGCCTTGAAAATATTCTCTTTAGCTGGCTTGATGTTAATATCACTGATGATCGAGACCGCGACCACTTTATTGAGACTCTTAAAACCCCACACCAAATCATTAACTACGTTTCAACGTTTATAATAAAAAGTCGAATTCTCAGGCAGATGTTACTTGAACAAAAAAGCATTAATGATCAGATCAAAATCCTAAATTCATTAATTACTGATGAACATAGCTTTCAAGAAGACCCTATCGTGGCCCAAGCATATAAAGAATTTATTAGTGAAAAACTTCAACTCAAACAGGCAAATTAAATTATCTTTCTTAAACTAGAACTAAAAGAATATTTAATAAGGCCATCGCACTTGCTGTAAAGAATGAGAGAGTAAAATTATCATCGATCTTAGTTGAAAGTAATTCAATAATAGCGGTAGCTACTCCCGTAAAGAAAGCAAAGATGACAATTTTTAGACTGAGAGGAAAATAGAGCATGCCATATGTTGCCACAACTAAGAACGTCATAATAAAACACGCATACGATCCCTCAAATGTACGATCTTCTAAAACCTTTCTCTTTCCATAACGTATTCCTACAAATGAAGAGGCAGGATCAGCTAGAGAAAGAATAATCGTTGCCAATAAAGCAATCTGTTCATCAAAAGCAAGAAACGAAAGACCTATTCCCAACAGAAATAGTGGTGTTCCAGTAAAGCCGTTAACTTCAGAATCTCTTAAAACACTGCGACATGCATTCACAAATACCTGATTAAGACCGTCAAATTTCAGACGCAATATTTCGATCAAAGTGAAAAGAGCACTTGCTCCCAAAACAATATAAGAAAATAAAAGAGAATCAATATTTGTCAGAAGATAAATAAGGACTATTCCTAGTCCTGAAATGATGTGGACTAATTTTCTTAATATATGTGGTTCAAACTTACTTGGGAACCGATAAATACTTTCCATTCATTAAATATATAATTTTAGAAAAATAAAATAAAGACCTTTTCGAGGCTTTTTAATTTTGGCTATAATGAAGAAAACTTAAGTAGCGATACAAGGATGTATTTTGAACAACTTAAATAATACACATAATAATTCTAATTCTCACCTAGCAGATGCTGGTAAGTATTTAGGTGCATCAAATAACGGAAAGAAGATTTGGGCCATTGGTGGTGGTAAAGGTGGCGTAGGTAAAAGTCTTGTGACGTCAAACCTTTCAATTTGCCTTGCACTAATGGGGATGAAAGTCATTGCCATTGATATGGATCTCGGAGGAGCAAACCTCCACACTTGCCTTGGTGTCAGTGTTCCATCCAAAACTCTTAGTGACTATTTCACAAAACCAAATACAAAATTATCTGATTTAATCACACCGACTCCATTAGAAAACTTAAGCCTAATCAGTGGAGCACAAGATAATCTTGGTATGGCAAATCTAAAGGCCGCTCATAAGTCAAAGGTTCTTAACGACCTGCGTGAACTTGATGCAGACTATATTCTACTGGATCTTGGAGCTGGAACGACAAATAATACTCTCGACTTCTTCTTAGGGGCCGATGAAGGAATTCTTGTGACTCTGCCAGAGCCAACTTCAATTGAGAATACTTATCGTTTTATAAAATCTATTTACCATAGAAAACTTCAATCAGTTGATGACTTCTTAGAGCTTGGTCCATTGATTGATAAGGTAATGAACGGAAAAGTTGGCGAAAATCGCAAGCCATCAGAGATTATAGAAAAAGCCATGCAAATCAATGAGCAACAAGGCCTAAAGCTAAAAAGAGAGATAGAAAGTATCACTCCAAAGCTCATAATTAACCAAGCTAGAACCCAAGCAGACATTGATATTGGGTTTGCCATGAGAATTATCTCAAAAAAATATTTTGGTATTAATTTAGATTACGTTGGCTTCCTTGAATACGATGCGACTGTATGGCAAAGTGTTAAGAAGAAAAAGCCACTTATACTTGAGTTCCCGAACTCATCACTTGTTAAGAATTTTGAGCATGTAATCAATCGTATTCTTAACCTGACAAAGAAGATGGTATAAAAATGACAACTGAAAAGAATTACTATGAAGTATTAGAAGTAGCACCAAATGCTTCAGCAGATGAGATTTTCAAAGCCTACACAACCGCTAAAACTGCTTATAGTGGAGATAGTATTGCACTCTATTCACTTCTATCTGAAGAAGAGGCCCATAAGGTTCTTGAGCTTATCGAAGAGGCTTATAATATTCTAAGTAATCCAACAAAGAGAAAGAAATATAATCAAGCTCGAGGAATTGTTGTGGAAGATGAAACAAACTTCATGGCCACATCAAAGCCAAAAGAAGAAAAAGAGACTGAAAGTCAGGTCATGAGTCAGATGAATAAGCTTGTGGCAAAGAAGCGCTACGGTCTTGAATACGAGCAAGATACAGAATTTGAAAAAGAAATTGAGCAATGTTCTGAATATACCGGCGAATTCTTAAAAAGAGTTAGAGAATACAAGAAAGTTGATATTGCTCGTCTTGCAGATATGACTAAGATTTCTAAAACTTACCTTCAATATATTGAAAATGAAGATGTTGAGAAAATGCCAGCGATAGTTTATGTCAGAGGCTTTGTTTATCAATACGCTAAGGTTTTAAAATTAAACCCAGACCTTGTTGCCAACTCTTATCTGCAAAGAATTAAGGCCCTCAAAGAAGCAAAGTAATCTATGAGTGATCAGGCCAATTCTTTTGTTATAACTGTTACACAAGAAGACCATGATGAGTTTAGTCGTCTCGATCAAGTTCTCGCATCAAAATTAGAGCAATCAAGAAGCTTTCTTAAAGAACTATATAAGAAAGGCGCTATTACATCTGAAACAAAGATTGAGTTAAAGAAGATGCCTCCTGTTGGAACGCAAGTTTACGTAGACGTTCCACCTCCTCGAGAATCAACTGCAAAAGCAGAAGATATTCCATTAAAGATTCTCTTTGAAGATGAGCATCTGGCAATCGTTGTAAAACCTGTTGGAATGGTTACCCACCCTGCCCCAGGAAATTATACAGGAACTCTTGTTAATGCGATCCTCCACCATTGCAAAGATATTCAAGGTGTCGGCGATGAAAAACGCCCAGGAATCGTTCATCGTCTCGATAAGGGAACAAGCGGTGTAATGGTTGTGGCAAAGACACAAAAGTGTCATGAAGGACTGGTTAATTTATTTCAGGCCCATGATATCGATCGCTACTATGAGGCAATCAGTATAAGTACGAAACTTCCGCCTGAAGGAAAACTTGAATCAACTATTGGTCGCCATCCTAATAATCGCCTTAAGATGGCCGTTGATGTTCGCAATGGAAAAAAGGCCGTAACAAATTTTAAAGTACTAAAATATTACCAAAATCTAAGTCATGTGGAATTAAAGCTTGAAACTGGACGCACACATCAAATCCGCGTTCACTTAAGTCAGCTTTTAAACGGTCATATTCTAATGGACCCTCTTTATGGGGTACCAAAGAACGACTTAAAGAAAGTTGATACTCGTCTTAGAGCAATTATTAAGGATTACGAGCATCCATTCCTCCACGCAAAAATCTTAGGCTTTGTACATCCAATCACAAAAGAGAAGCTCTACTTTGAAGAGCCACCACCTCCAGTCTTCCAAGAAGTGCTGGATTTTTTGGAGTCTGAATCATAATGACCAATCGACTTTATCAAAAACAAATCGGTGAATATCTCTTTGAAACCTATAACGATAGACCTGAATTTGAATTTGATGAAGTAAAGCAGATTCACTCTTCCATCATCGCAAAATCACCAACAAATGAAGAAATCGAAGCAGATGGCCTCATTAGTTCACTCACCTTAGTTACTCCTTTGGCCATTAAAACTGCCGACTGCCTTCCTATTGTCGTTATTGGTGAGCTGGGAGTAGCAAATCTTCATGCCGGATGGCGTGGGCTGGCCCAAGGTATCGTTATCAGTGATGAAATCAAGGCACTTAGGCCACATACTTTTCTCATTGGCCCTCATATAAGTGCTAAGAATTACGAAGTTAGTGAAGAATTTAAACAAAACTTTCCTAATTCAAATGCCTTTAAGATGATAGAAGGCAGCCTGTGCTTTGATATGCAGCAAGAAGTCGAGGATCAAATTAGAAAAAACTTTATGAGTGCTCAAGTCATTTGTGCCAATATATGCACATTTGCAAATCTCAACTATAATAGTTTTAGAAGAAATCAAACAACTAAGAGAAATTACAATATTTTAAAAAGGAATTAAAATATGAATGACAGTTTTTTAAACAAATTAAGCTTTAATAAAAAGATCCTATTCTTTGTAACGGGTCTTGTTATGTTTGTCTTATCAATCTATCTGACAAACCACTTCTACCAAGTAAAATTCCCAACAGGGTTTGGGGCCGCATCAGCTTGTAATATCAATTCATTCTTAACTTGTGATGCTGCGACTCTTTCTCCTCTTTCAAATATTGCAGGAGTTCCAATTTCAATTTTCGGTATCATTATCGGTGCCATGATTATGTTCTTTTACATGGTTAATAAGAAGCAAGCAGAAGGTGGACTCTTCATTCTTCTTCTACTTAATGGAATTGGTTGTCTCGTTCTCTTCATCTACTCTCTTGTAATGCTTGGAACTTTATGTCCATTCTGTACACTTTACTATATCGCCTCATGGGCAGCTCTCTATATGATGTATAAGAACGATGCTTCTCGTGACTTTGATGTGAAATTCTTTGGAATAGCTATTCTATGTATGGTTATTAGTGGTGCTATTGCATATAGCTTTACTAGCTCAAAAACAAAGAAGTCTTCAGCAAGAAGTGCTCAAATTGTAACAATGTTTAAAGCGCTAAAGAGTATGGGAAATCCAACTAACCCTTCTCCATATCGCCTAGCTTCAGCAACTGAGAAATTTGAAGATGCACCTATTCAATTATCTGTATTTTCAGACTTTCAGTGTCCAGCATGTAACGCTCTAAACTTAGTACTGCCTAAGATTGAAGAGAAGTATCACGGTAAGATCAATATTCAATACTTCTTCTACCCACTTGACCACAACTGTAACGATGGAATGCAAGGACCACTTCACCAATTAGCATGTCAGGCCGCTTACCTAGCAAGTTGTTCAGGAGAAGAGAAATTCAAGTCAGTTCATGATGAGATTTTTGAAAATCAACAAAACCTTTCTCAAACATGGATTGATGAAAGAGCAAAAGAGCTTGGTGTTACTGAATGTATGGCAAAGCCTGAAACTAAGCAACTTGTTGTTGATATGATCAATCAGGCCAATACTTTCAATGTACAATCAACTCCAACTCAGTTAATTAATGGTGTAAAGATTGAAGGTGTTAGACCTTTAAGTGACTACACTGCGATCATGGATCACCTTTTAGAGAAAGCTAAAAACTAAGTATGAGTAAAAAGAAAAAAGAAAAAATTATTCCTAAATATACAGTGGGTCCAATTGAGACCCACTGTCATCTCGACTACCTTAAAGGCCAAGAGTTAATTGATACATTAGAAAAGTGCCAAGAATATGGTGTTGACCAAATTGTGACGATTGCTGTTTCTCCTAGCAACTTAAGTAAGGTCAGAGAATTAACAGAGAATAATATTGTCTTTGGAACTCAAGGGATCCACCCACACGAGGCTAAAGAGATTACACCTGATACATACGAAGAAATAAAAGCAAATATCTCCCATGAGAAAATCGTTGCAGTTGGTGAAATTGGACTTGATTACTACTACGAATTCTCAGATCCCAAAATTCAAAAAGAAGCATTTGAAAAACAATTACAAATTGCTGTTGATAGTGACATGCCAGTTGTTATTCATACTCGCGAAGCAGATGAAGACACAAAGGCCATTTTAAAAAACTTTTCTCAAACATTGAAAAGAAAGGGCGTGATTCACTCCTTTACGTCGAGTAAAGAATTAGCTGAGTTTTGTCTCTCAGAAGGTTTTAACATTGGATTTAATGGTATTGTAACTTTTAAGAACGCTCAGAATGTTAGAGATGTATTAGATATTGTTCCACTAGAGAAACTTCTTCTTGAAACAGACTCTCCTTATTTAACTCCTGTCCCATTTAGAGGACGAGAGAATGCTCCATTCTACTTACCTTGTGTTGCTGACTACATTGCAAAACACAAAGACATAGATGCTCAAGAATTAATTGAAATTGCAAATAAGAATGCCAAAGAACTATTCTATAAATTGACTTAAGAAATCATTTGAAATTCCATTTGCACAACGAAGAATTTCATCCTCATCTTTTAAATGGAAGCACTTACTTTCGATACGATACTCTCTGTCACATAAAGAATTAGTAAACTCATCCTCAACACCGGCTACATCATTTATCCAACATGCGGCATGATAAGTTAATGCATATAAGGTGGCATACTTTCCTTCAGCACAAAAGCCGAGAGAAGCCGATACGATGGCAGCAATCTTTCTTTTACCGTTTACATCAACAAAGATTGGTCCCCCACTATCAACATAGCAAGTATCCGTTTCTTTATTTCTCATATCTAAATAATTAAATGAAGTTCCGTATACTGGAATTTGCGCCTTTCTCTTTTGTCCGTAGCTAACATCATCATGTATTTCTTCATAAGGAAGAAATCCCAACTCTCCAGTGTATCCATAACCAACAGCTGTTGTTAAATTTCCAGGACGAAGATAATTATAAACATCCACTGGATTTGTAAGCAACGAGTAGTAGCGAGGAATTCTAAGAGGGTTCCAAAGTTCTAAGATAGCAAGGTCTACAGTTCGCACATCTGCTAGGTTTTCAATTGGGCCACCTGGAAATTGAAATTTTACAGAAGGATGGATAAACGCTTTTTTAACTGAGTATTGTGCATTTAATTTATAATCTCTTGTATTAGATAAATCTTTACCGGCTCCTGTATACACCTTAATCGTATGGGCCTTTTTACTCTCTAAACAATGAGCTGCTGTAAGGATATGATTTTGAGAAAGTGCTACTCCAGTACAGAATGCTTTTCCTCTTCTAACGAGGGCCACTACACTTTCATAGTCTTTTGCACCAACTAGCTCTCCACCAACAATGGCAAAGCTAGATGCAGTAAAAATAAGATATGTTAAAACGACGCGAATAAGCATGACACTTCATAGCATATGGCCGAGTAAAAAGCTATGATATTAAAAGAGTTATGTTGTGACTTTAGTCACATCTGGAGAGCGAAATACTTGAAATAATGAGATAAGTTCCCGTTTTCTCTTATTCATGAAATTTTGATCTAGAATCGATGTGATTTCCTGATAGATCTCACGGTGTACATCACTGGCCTCATCAATTTCTGTATGGCCTTCTGACCTAAGAATGTTAACAACATCAGTTTTTTGGTGATCACGCGCGACATTTGGGCCATCGTTAAAAATAAATGAGCGATCAAGGATATAGTTTAAATTCTTATCAACATTATTTGGAATGATATCATTATCAAAGCCTATAGAATCGAGAGTCACGAGTAGATCAACTTTTCGAAATCCACCTTCAATACTATTTAGGCGATTTGCTAAATTAACAACAGCATCTCCACCAAGTGAGTGACCAACTAAGACAATAGGCTCATTATCACCTCGTCTCATAATCTCCTCAAAGACTTGATCTTCATCTTGCCAACTAACAAATTCAGAATCAGAAAAGGACTTAGCGATATCCTCAAGTCCACCTTTTGAATTCAATGTTGAAAGGTGAAGCCCTTCTAGGAAATAGATAGCAGGCTTATTTATTGGTAATTTTGCATCTAAAGCATCTTTAAGTTCTTGGGCCTCACTAGGTCCATTACTCACTGGAGCACCAGCTGCTGACTTTGCAATCGTCGCCACAGCATCCACGGCCAGCTTCTTTCCGGCCGAGGCCAACGCAACAGCATCCTCAGATATCGATGCCTTAGCAGCAGTTTCAGCAATATCACCTACTTTCTTTGCCACTTCCTTAGCGGCCTCTTTTAACTCAGGGGCCTTTTCTTTGACGACGTTCTTAACACCCTTGTCGTAATCCGCTTTGGATTTATAGTGAATAAGTTTTGATGTGCTTTGATTATTGGTCTGCATTAGTAAAATTATACAGCGCTCACCACTTTATTGGGCAGTGAGCAAAAACGTCGCATATCCCTAGAAATATGTGCTTTCAGTAGGCAATCCCTCCTGATTGTGGCATATTACAGGGGAATTTTATTTTAATAATTAAGTACAGGAGTCAGGTATGTCTGGAAAAATCAGAATTGGTATCAATGGTATGGGCCGTATTGGTCGTACAGTTCTAAGAGAAATTTTTAATCGCAACATTGAAAACTTAGAAATCGTTGCTGTAAATTCTCCAGGTGATATCAACGACTACGTTCACTTAATTAAGTACGACTCAGTTTTTGGTCGATTTGATGGTGAAGTAAGTGTCGATGAAGCACATAAAATGCATGTTAATGGAAAAGAAATTTCTTTTCACAAATATAGAGACCCAAGTGAGATTCCTTGGACTCAAGACAAAGTTGATATCGTAATTGATGCTACAGGTGTTTTTAAGGATCAAAAGTCTCTAATGAAACATGTTACTGGGTCTGTAAAAAAAGTAATCCTATGTTGTCCAGGTAAGGATGTTGATAACACAATCGTAATGGGTATCAATGAGAATACATACGATCCAGAAAAGCACACAGTTGTTTCAAATGCTTCTTGTACAACGAATTGCTTATCGCCAGTAGCAAAAGTTCTTAACGATAAATTTAGTGTTATCAATGGTCACATGACTACTGTTCACTCATATACTGGGGATCAAAATATTCTTGATGCTTCACACTCTGACCTTCGTCGTGCACGTGCAGCAGCTGTTTCAATGATTCCAACAACAACAGGTGCAGCAAAAGCTGTTGGTCTTGTTATTCCAGAACTAAAAGGAAAACTAGACGGTTTCGCAATCCGCGTTCCAACTCCAAATGTTTCTCTTGTTGATTTAACAGTAAATCTAGAATCAGAAGTGACAGAAGAAGAAGTAAACGCTGCTCTAAAAGAAGCGAGTGAAACTTCAATGAAAGGTATCCTAGGTTTTGAAACAGACCCACTTGTATCAGTAGACTATATGGGAATGAGAGAGTCTTCATGTGTTGATGCTTCACTAACGAAAGTTATTGATGGAAAGAGCGTTAAGGTTGTTACTTGGTATGACAACGAAGCTGGTTTCTCTAATCGTGTTATCGACCTTGCAAATTTCATCGGAAGCCAACTTTAAGAATTAGGAAAAACTATGGCATTACAATTTATTGACAGCATTGATGAGTCACAAATAAAAGACAAAAGAGTTCTAGTCCGTTTTGACTTCAATGTTCCATTGAATAAAGAAACGAAAGAGATTACTGATTCAACTCGAATTGATTATGCTCTTGAAACAATTAAGGTCATCCTAGAAAAAGGTGCTTCAAAATTAATTATGATGTCTCACCTAGGCCGTCCAAAAGGTGAAAGAAATGAAGAATTCTCTCTTGAGCCTGTTGCAACTTACCTTGCTGATAAGCTCGGAGAAGAAGTAACTCTTACTGAATCTTGCCTAGATCGCGGAATTAAAACTCTACTTAGTCTTAATTCAAATAAGATTATTCTTCTTGAGAACCTACGTTTCCATAAAGAAGAAACTGAAAATGACCGTGAGTTTGCACGTAAACTTTCTGAATATGCAGACGTCTATGTCAATGATGCCTTTGGTGCTGCTCACAGAAAACACGCTTCAACTTATGGAATAAATGCTTTCTTTAAGAATCGTGCATATGCAGGACTTCTTATGAAAAAAGAAATCGAGGCCCTAACAAAGATCACAGAAAGACCAGAGACTCCTTTTGTAGCAGTCGTTGGTGGTGCAAAAGTTAGTGACAAGATTAAAATTATTGAAAGACTACTTTCTAACGTATCAAACCTTCTTATTGGTGGGGCCATGGCCTACCCTTTCCTAAAAGCAAAAGGAAATGAAGTAGGTATATCTCTTTGTTCAGATGAGGACGTAAGACTAGCAAAGAAGATTCTGTCACAAAAAACAGCACATAAAATCGTTCTACCAATTGACCATTTAGGATCAACTGAATTTGGTGGGAAGCCACAAGTAATCGATAAAGTTGGTATTCCAAACGATCTTATGGGACTTGATATCGGAGAGCAAACTTCAGCTAAATATTCACAAATACTTTCAGGTGCTAAGACAATTCTTTGGAATGGCCCAATGGGTATTTTCGAAAATGAAGACTATGCTGGTGGAACACTTTCCATTGCAAAAGCTTTAAGTGAATCAGATGCCTACACACTAGTTGGCGGTGGTGATTCTGTAAGCGCAGTTAATAAGTCAGGACTTGCTGATAAGATGAGCCATGTTTCAACTGGTGGCGGAGCTTCTCTTGAGTTTATTGAGAAAGGTAGCCTTCCAGGAATTAGTGCTCTAAAATTTGGTGTTGAATAACTAAGAAATAATAAGGGATGAAATATGACTGAGAGAACGAAGTATATCGTAGGAAACTGGAAGATGAATCAAAATACAGAAGACGTTATCGCCTTCTTTGATGCCATCGACAGTACTAAACTTCGTCACGAAGCATGGATTGCTCCACAAGCAATCCACATCCCTATTTGCCTTCAAAATACAGATGACTTCAAAATTGGTGCTCAAAATTGTGCCACTGAAAATAGTGGAGCTTTTACAGGTGAGATCTCACCTGCTTCACTAAAAGATATCGGTGCAGAGTTTGTCATTATTGGCCACAGTGAAAGACGCTCAATTTTCAAAGAAGATGATCAAACACTTAATAAGAAAACAAAGCTAGCTCTTGAAAATGACCTATTTGTTATCTTCTGCATTGGTGAAACACTAGAGGAAAGAGAAGCTGGAAAAGTTGAAGAAGTTCTTGCAACACAACTTGCCCAAGGTCTAGCTGGAGTTTCAAGCGAAAAAATAATTATTGCATATGAGCCAGTTTGGGCAATTGGAACGGGTGTAACTGCTAGTCCAGAGCAGGCACAAGAGGCCCATGCATTTATTCGCCAATATATTAATGAAAACCTCTCTCTTGATGGAGAGAAAACATCGATTCTCTACGGTGGATCTGTTAAGCCAGCAAATGTAGAAGACCTCCTATCTTGTAAAGATATTGATGGAGGCCTTGTAGGTGGTGCTGCCTTAAAAGCAGACAGCTACTTAGGATTACACGTTTAGTAAGATAAAAGCTTAGTAAACTCTCACTTTCATTTCTTCTGAATCATTACAACTTAGCTCATCATAAGTTACTAAGTCTTCATGCCCTGGAACTGTTCCCCTTGGTAAGTATAGATTCTTTGTTATACCTAAGATTTCTCCATCAGGTTTTGCAAAGACTCGCCAATCAGTTCCCCATTCAGAATTAAAATCAAATTCTCCTAAATATTGCTTATCATCTGAATAATGAATCATGCTATCAACATGTAGTTTTAAATCACGACGTGAAATATCTGGGTGATATGGAAGATAGAAATTAAACTCCTGACGATCACCAGCTTTTCCCCCTGGAAGAATTTTTAAAATTCTTTCATTGTTTCTAATAGCAACTGGAGCCGAGTCCTTCTCTAAGGTTCTCACTCCGCTTACATAGAAGCCATCTTCTTTACCGCATCGAAAGTACTTATTAACCGTCAGGTATTCTCCTGAAGCATAGAAGTCACTACGAAATAGAATCGAGTTTATCAAACGATCAGCTTTCTTCTTTTTTAAGAAGAATAAGCGCTTCTTGGCATAGCCAAGAGAGCCAACAGAAGCTTTTAGAGATTCCCTTAATCCCTTTCGAGCATCAATCTTTTCTTTAAATGAATGAGTCATTAGGTTTGGATTGTAGCGGTAATGTCCCTGGCGATAAATTTCTCTAAGGATTCCATCTGCATCGCAACCAACAAGTCCAAGAAACCTTAAATTTGGATGTACTGATTTAAATAACTCCTTAACATCCTTTCCATTAATACTTAAAACTGCTCCCGTATTATTTGAGCCCGTCGTGTACTGATTTGTACCAGCAGCATGAGATGCCCAAAAGACAGCAATATTATTTGGATTGTGAAGTTCTCTTCGCAATTGATGAAAGTCAACAGCGTGTTTTACGACGATATTGTAACCAGATCTTCTAAAGTGCTTTTTGAAAATCTTTTCTAGTTTACCATCGATTTTCCAATCTTTTGGACGATACCAAATTCTTGGGGTTTCAAGTGAAGTTAATAAAACGACGTTTGGTACTGCTTCCTGAGCATATGTGAACTGGGCAGAAAGAAACGTCAAAACTGAGAGTGACAAAATTAATATAGTTTTCATGGCCAAGAAATTATCACAAAAATATGAACGCACAGGCCTAAGAAAACTTAATTTCAATTGTTAATATTTTTTAACCTTTAAGCTTCTACTCTATTTCAGGTCTAATCGAAAACTTACAGGACAGTGATCTGAAATAAATCTCTTATACCATGAGAGGTTCTCTAGCCTCTTTGCATTTGGGATACTCTTTCCACAAGTGCGCCAGACTTCAACATAGCGAGAGTTAAAACGATTTGAAACAAAGGCGTGATCAAATGAATGACCTGAGGTATTTGAACGATAAGTCCAATCGTAATCACTAGTTCTTCTTGAAAGTCCAATTGAGTCGAGCTGCTTTCCAATTAACTCAAGGTCTGATTTTTCAAGCTCTGTCGAATAAGTTGGATACGAGTTTAAGTCACCTGCTATAACAAGTGGAATACTTTCATTTTTAAACTCTTTTATTCTTTTAATAAGTGTTTCAACTTGATGCATACGAACATTTGTACTGTATGGGCCAGCTTTTAAATGAAGGCCAACTAAGTGAAGTAGCGGCTTCTTAGAATAGCGATCAATTACCTTTCCATAAATCGCAGGCCTTAAGAAGGGACGGTTCTCAATAAGAGGAAAAATATAGTCATCATCACCCTTTACCGGAACAATATCGAGAGTCTTCTTTAAACAAATCATTAAATGTTGATGATTAAATTGCTCGTGATTATATGTCACACAATGATGTCCAAGCCCATCCATTAGATCTGCTAAGCGGGCCGTATCAATAATTTCTTGAAAAACAAAAATGTCAGTATTGATATATTTAGTTGTGAGAAACTCTTTAATAAAGGGGTCGCGATATTCATCACCACGGTGACCACTAATCTCCCCTCCAAGACCATACCAACGAATATTGAAGGTCGTGATTTTTAAACTGCTTGCGGCTATATTTAAACCAACAAGCGCACAGGCCAACCATGGCCATACTCTCTTAAGTTTTCCCATATAAAAATGGTAGATAAGAGATTACCGATGGTCAAAATAATTTTAACAGTAAGTAGCTGATTTTACGTCTATGTAATTTTATTTATTGAAAAATATTCTCGAGTGCTTCTCAACTTATATTAGCTAGGATACACAAAGCTGAAACCAATTAGGGAGAATACATGAAAAAGCTAATTATCCTTGCACTTTTCGCCTCGAATATCTTTGCAGGTACAAGCTTCTGGGCACTTTTCTCACCTCATCAAGGTGAAGAAGCCTTTAATCAAATTTATCAGGCCATTGAAAACTCTAAGAGTAAGGTTTGGCTAACAGTCTATAGTTGGTCTGACTCAACTGTTGCAAAAAACCTAGAAGTGGCTTGTCTTTCTGGTGTTGATGTAAAAGTCGTTCTCCATCCGGCCCTTAGACGAAAGTCGAGAGTAATTGATTACGCAACGGCAATTGAAGATGCTGGTTGTGGTGTAAAAGTTTCAGTTAAAAATATGCATGAGAAGTTTTCTATTGTTGATGATGTATGGGCCTTCAACTCAAGTGCCAATCTTTCAGGTGGAGCCAAGTCACGTTATTCTGAAAACTTTATTTTCAATAATGACACAAGTCCAGAAGGACGCCTTGTTATCAAAACATTAAATCGTGAATTCAAATTCCTTTGGAACTCTTCAAAAGATCTTTATACAAATAAAGATGCAAAGGAAGACAATCAACCAGCTCTTGATTTAGTTGATCTAACAAATAATCCTGATGCACAGGAGAATCCTAGCTTTGTTTCAAGTTCTATGAACTTTAAATATAGCGAATATAGCAAGACAACAAAGAGCTACAAAAGTGGACGCTATTACCGTGTCTCTTCAAGAAAGGTTAATAAAAAAAGAACGTGGTTTGTTCGCGATGCTATGCTGAAGCTTATTAATGAAGCTCAAGAAAATATTCTTGTAAACGTAAACCACCTTGTCATTGAAGAAGTTTCAGATGCTCTAATTGAAGCAGTAAAGCGTGGAGTTGATGTAAGGATTGTCGCTGATAACCAGGAATATAAAAGTGGAACAAGCTCAAAAGAGATGGTTCCAAATTTTGTCAATGATTGGTTAGAGCTTGAAGGTAACGAAGGTAAGGTTCCACCAGTAAGAATTAAGTACTATTCTCACGCTCCTTCTCCAAGGCATTGGGCCTTAAACCACCACAAGTATATGATCTTTGATTATAACGAAGATGATTTCTCTAAGACAAAATTAATGAGTGGATCATATAATATATCTGAAACTGCTGAGCATTCTCAGTATGACAATATGTTCACTTACTCTGGAGAAACTTTCTCAAATCTCTTTGAAGACTTTAAAGGTGAATTTGATAATCTTTGGGGACTTAACCGCGACGAAAACGATAGGCCAACAAAAGAAGCTTGGGACCGTGTAGCAAAACCATATAATGGGCGTATCTATCTTCATACAAAAATGCCAGTGTCACTGACTTGGCCAGAAATTGAAGAAGTTCGTAGCGCTGTCTACCAAGCAGCACCTATGTTCTTCCGTGATGCTTACCGTAAAAGAGATTGTTACTTCTTTGATATCGAGAAACAAGTCTTCTCTGGTTGCCCTCGCTAGTCGAAATTAATTCATTTTAATAAATTATCATTTCATAACTCACTTGGTCATAGACAGTACTTGTCATGGCCAAGTTGAGTTGATATAAATTGTTGTTAATTTGTCTAAAATATTTAAAGGAATATAGATTATGGTTACTGGATTAATGATTTTTCACGGTGTTATTTCAATCCTTCTTATCGTTACTGTTTTACTTCAGTTTGGTAAAGGTGCTGAGGCAGGACTTCTAGGTGGTGCATCAGAAGCCGTTTTCACAGGTAGCCAGCAAGGAAATATCTTAAGTAAGGTTACTGTTGTTCTTACGATCCTATTCCTAGGTAATTGTATTCTACTAGCAAAGATTCAATCAGGTGGAGAAACAAAATCACTTCTTGATTCAGCAGCGCCAGTTGCAGCTCCTCTTAACTCTGATGCTCAAGCACCAGCGACAGCTCCAGAAGAAACAAAGACTGAGCAAGCTCCAGCTACAAAATAATTTCATAAAGAAATTCATATAAAAGAAAAGCTCCCGATGGGAGCTTTTTTTATCTGCGATTGATTAATTTTAAAATTGAGTTTAATTCCATTTCTTGCGCATATTGAGCAACGCTCTTACCTGAAGCATCTGGAATATTTGGATCTGCTTTTAGTCGAAGAAGTGCTCTTACATTTTCAAAGCGATTATTCTTTAAAGCAATGTGAAGAGGTGTATCCCCTTGACCATTTTTCTTATTAACATCAAGACCTTTCTTCTTCACAATATAGCGAATCGACTCTGGTGTTGATTTTTTGGCCATGGCAAATAGACTTGCTGGCCTTCTCTTCTTATGAACTTCGCTTACTTCTGGAATCGAAGCGATGCCGCGAGACTTTCTCGCTTCAGATGCCTTAGCTTCCTCAACAAGCTGACGCTCATGCTTAAACTTATCTTCCACAAAAGTAACTTCATAATCATTGATTACAAATGAAGTATTTTCAATTTCATTTAGATTAACTTGCTCAAGGTCCCAATCTTTTTCGGTTTGAACAACTCTCTTTGGCTTATCATCTTTAATTCTGAGCTCTTCTTCGGAAAGCCCATAAAGGTCTGCAAGATAGCGATACTCTGCTTCTTCAGTTTCTGATAAAAGCATCTCATTGCTTTCGGCCTTGTTTAAAGGCAGTAGGTCTCCATACTGCTCAAGACTTCCGCAAGACACTAAAATAGTAAGTAATGTTAAAATTCTTAACTGACTCATCAACTCACTTATCGCCAATAATTAAGAATTTCTTTAGAAAATAGTAAGGCCTCCGATTGGAGGCCTTAAGTATTGAAAATGTTTAGTATTTTCTAAAATGGGATGTCATCAGCAGTGAATGAAGCATTTGATGAGATATCATAACCTTGGTTCATATCATCTTGCTGCTTTGGCTCTTGGTTAAAAGAGTTGTTATTATTTTGCTGACCCATTGAAGCGCCTTGACCTGCACTTGCGTTTCCACCTAGGAATTGTACAGTTCTAGCGTTGATCTCAGTTGTGTATCTCTTGTTACCATCTTTGTCTTCCCAAGATCTTGTTTGAAGTTGACCTTCAAGATAAGCTTGGCGACCTTTTGCTAGGTATTGACCACATAATTCAGCTAGTTTTCCCCAAACAACAACTCTGTGCCATTCAGTTCTTTCTTGTTTTTGTCCATTCTTGTCTGTCCAAGACTCACCTGTTGCAAGTGAGAAATTACAAACTGCCATTCCAGATGGCGTGTACTTAAGCTCAGGATCTTGTCCTAAACGTCCTACTAAGATAACCTTGTTTACACTCATTTTGTTCCTCCAATTTCTTCGCGTATAACCGAAACAATCCTTTAGAATTCAGCTATAACCGCAAGGTTGTGTATTAGTTAAAATACATTACTAGAATAATACGACTTTCACCTATCTGAGAAGTCATAAATGCTAATGCAAATAAAAAATTACTTACGGCTGCGTCAAGAGCCCGAAATGAGATATCGAATAAATTGGAGATTCTAAATATTATTGAGTCATGTCTTCAAAAGCTTGGTCAACATTGTCAGGAGAGATTTCCCCATGGCCACCTTTTGTCTGCCAAAACTCTTTAACCTTTGCCTTTGCAATGCGAACATCTTTCTTATACCAAGAAGCGTCAAATCCACAATGAGGGCATGGAATTTCTTTTTTAAAAGTTAGACGAAGAGTTGCTTCAAATCCTGCCCAATAAAGAAAGAAAGAGAAGACTCCAGCAAAACTCATGAATGGATAAAGAATTGCAGTTGTCACAACTGTCAGCATGAAAATCTGTAGATAGTTCTTTGCATCTAGATGTGGATTGGTAACGACCGCTCTTTGAGTGCGACAAAGAGGACAGAAGAATTCAATATGAGCTTTCTTAAACTTATAAGTTCTCGACTCTAATGGATTAAAAGAATTCAATGTCTTCAATGGTCGCCCTCCTAAGCAGTGACAAAGTTAAAAACTTCGACTCCCCCATTTTACCAATATAAACGAGCATTTATAAGCAGGTAAAAAAGGTACCAGGCCTTGTCCTTATTCATCCATGAGCGAACAAAGCCTAGGCCTGGTAGTGATAAGCCCCTGAAATAAGGACTTAAAGAATGACCGAAAGGCCAAAGTAAGGTGGTTAGCCTTGCCTGTACCAACGTTCTACATCCAGGGATCAGGCACCATATCCTTGGTACCCTTAATAGATACAAGTTCAATGCCAAGATAACTCAGTGCAACTAACTGAAAATAGAAAGTGTTCATATGAATTGACGCATAAACGACACTTTCGGTAGCATTAAGTTACCAGCAAAATTAAGGCATTATGACACAAGCAAAAAATAAGCATCATTCACAAGTAATTAAAAATAGGAAGGGACAGATTAGTGTCTTCTTTGGTGTTACCCTTGTAGCAATTTTCTCATTTATAGCCTTTGTGGTTAATGTTGGATTATTCGTAAAAGCAAAGATCAATATGCAAAATGCAGTTGACTCTGCTGCATGGTCAGGAGCGGCCGCTCAAGCAAGACAGCTCAGCAATATCGCCTACCTCAATTGGGAAATGAGAAATACTTATAAGGAATGGATGTTTAAGTATTATGTTCTCGGTCAACTGGCCAATGAGAACACTCATGAAACTACTGGTGGAAACCAGATGAACTTTGCCCTTAAACGATTTGACGAGACGGGAGCAGGATTCAGTAGTGGTATTCAAGGCGACCATTATAATATTCCATCAATATGTCTTCACTTCGGTTCTGAAAATAATGAAAACCTTTGTACTATTTATCAGATCCCAGGACTTCCACGATTTCATGTTGCAGGTATTCCTGACGTTAGTGAAGAATTTGAAGCGACAATGAGTGCCTTTGTTGATTTAAAAGCAAAGAACTGTATGGTTCGTTCAACTTATAATTTCTCGGCAGCAAAGAATTATGCTTTTGCAGCGGGTGTTTCACAAAACGATATTCCTATAGCAGCAGCAGATCGTACGGGATCATGGATTCAATCGATGGAACTGGCCCTTCGCATGAGAAATCTTGAAATGATTGTTAACCGTCCTCCTGTAACAGAAGGTATTTGTGGTGGTGGCGGAGCCCCCGGCTGTCTTAACCCGGAAGTACTTAATAATGAAAATCAATCAATGGGGATTCCAATGAATGATCGGCCACTAAAAGCATATATGGCCGCCATGAAAAATATCTCCGGTGGAGTTTTTAAAAATAATACCGCTTTTGCCAATACATTTGTTCTCTACGAGTTAGCACCAGATACTTATAACCCTTCTCCACAATCCCTATCGAATTTCTTAATTCCAAACGATGCATCGTATACGAATGGAGAAACGGTTGTTTCGGCCAAGAGATATCTTGACCTCATCCCAATGGTGATGAATTTCTCAACATTCTTTACAACTTTTGCACCAACGACAGAAGCACTTTCGACTCTAGGTGTATCTGATAGTAGTGGAACGGCCGCTGAAGCCTCATGTGCTTCAACTAAGACGGCCTTTCCTGTTCCTGGCTATATTCTAGGATTTTACAAGAACCCTCGTGTTGTCACTTACTATGCAGTAAAAGCAAAAGCTCAATACACAGGTCTTTTAAACCCATTTGGAAAACCAATTGAGATGGCCGCTTATGCTGCTGCTAAGCCTTTTGGTGGAAGAATAGGGCCAGCACTAGTTGCACCAGGCTCTGAATATTCTGAGTCCAGCTACAATATTCCAAGAAGTGACAATAGCGGAGGCTCACGTAGTACCGATTATATTATGGGCTTTAGTACTACAAATGACCCAAGACTTGAAGATGGGGCCAAGGTTCAGGGGCTACCACTTCCCGCTTCAAATGATTTCTTCTTAGATGTAAGCTCTTCCGATATTGCAATTGGTGGTGTTCCTTCAAATGTCGATACGAAGTTCACTCTTCCCAATATGATTTATAATCTCAACTCTGAAACAACAAACGATGGAAGGCTTCAAAACCTCCCATATAATACAGATCTCAATAGTCCAGCGCCAGTAACAGCAGGGCTTTTCACAAGACAACAATACGAAGACCTAAGAAGAAATATACCTAATTATACTGGGATGCAGGCCGGTGTTTCAGCTCAGGATCTAATTGAGAGTTATAAGAATGTAAGATCTCCTACCAATTATGACGTTCTAAATTATATGGTTCCAACACTTCTTGAGCTTGAGACAGATGATGATGCTGAACACTACTCAACACATCGCTACTTTAACCGTGATAATGAAACGATAGGATATTTTGCTCCGCTATTTCACGCAAACCTTCTCTTTAAAGACCAGTCTAATGTAAAGGGAGTACTTTACAGCTATATTGAAGGCCTAAAGGATTCAGTTATTGTTTATCGTAAGGCACTACAAGCCTATGCTCAAAAAGTAAGAGAAACTCCTGCTCAAGAAGCAGATGCCTATGTTGCCGCTTCAAAGGCCATCTTCAATGAAGATACAGATGGCGATCCTAGCGATGTCTCAACTGGAACAATTGGTGGACCTTTTGGAAATTGCCAAAAACAAAGTATCGCCTCTCGCTTTAGCTATTTTATATTAGGTGAAGACCAGCCACCATCAGAAGATAATTGTAATACCGCTCCTCTAATAACAACAATTGGTGAGTACTTAAACAATTTTCGAGGAAGCTCAAGCTTGTTCTATATAACGTCATATAGACAAAACAACAACGCACAGGGTCCAACACCACTCCTCAATAATAATTTAATGAGAACTGGATACTCACCAGGAAAGGATTATGGTTCAGAAAATAATGGCCGTTCATCAAATCCCCTATCAGGACGTGACCGTAACCAGCGACGTAATGCCTACTCTACAAAGTTAATAAGTCTCGACTCGATTTCTAGCACAGATGTCGGCTATGGGAATAATGTTTCAAATTACTTGGAGTCTCAAAGGGGCTTCTCACCAGAAGGTGAAACACCGCGTACTCCTGAAGATATCAAGACAGGAGCAGATACTATTTACAATCTACTGCCAAGAGAACAGCTTAGTGAATTTGGTAGTGACTTATTCTTTTAACAAAATTTCCTATTTGCCCTTAAAATGGCCTCTATTGACCTAAAGTCAACAAAAATAGCTTGCGAAAATTTAAATTTCTTTTATATACTAGGGTCGATTCTAAAACTTTATCGCGAGGTAAATAATGGCAAAGAAGAAAGCGGCCAAGAAAAAGGTAGCCAAAAAAGCTACAAAGAAAAAAACTGCAAAGAAAGTAGCTAAAAAAGCTACTAAGAAAAAAACTGCAAAAAAAGTAGCTAAGAAAGCGACAAAGAAAAAAACAGCTAAGAAAAAAGTTGCCAAAAAAACTACAAAGAAAGCAACGAAGAAAAAAACGGCCAAGAAAAAAGTTGCCAAAAAAACTACAAAGAAAGCAACAAAGAAAAAAACGGCCAAGAAAAAGGTAGCCAAAAAAGCTACTAAGAAAAAAACTGCAAAGAAAGTAGCCAAAAAAGCTACTAAGAAAAAAACTGCAAAGAAAGTAGCTAAAAAAGCTACTAAGAAAAAAACTGCAAAAAAAGTAGCTAAAAAAGCGGCAAAGAAAAAAACAGCTAAGAAAAAAGTTGCCAAAAAAACGACAAAGAAAGCAACAAAGAAAAAAACGGCTAAGAAAAAAGTAGCAAAAAAAGCAACGAAGAAAACGACGAAGAAAAAGACTGCTAAAAAAGCAACAAAAGCTTCTCCAAAGAAAAAACAAACAAAAGCAGAAAGAGAAGCGGCGGCAGCACTTTCTCGTGAAGAGGCCATTGCTAAATACAAAGCTGAGCATAAAGCTGAACTAGAAGCTCAATTAGCAGATTCACTTAAAGAATATGAAATTGAAGATAAACTAGCTGAAGCCGAAGAAGCAAAAGTTGAAACGATTGAAGAAGCAGAAGGTAGCGTTGCTCTTGAAGCGGCTGAAAATTACAACGATCCAGGCCCAAATCTTCAAGAAGAATATAACCCAGATGATGAGCAAGACGAAAAAGATGATATGAGTTTTGGTTGGGGTTATAACGATGCTTTTGACTCTCCAGAAGAGGAAGTATCAGCAGATGATCTAGATGAAGATGAGCGCTATGCACTTGGCCTAGAAACATCTGATGAAGATAAAGACGATTTATATTAAGATTTATTTACATCGATTATAAAATGATAAAAGCGGCTTCGGCCGCTTTTTCTGTTTGGGATAAAATTATGAAACTAGAACTATACTATTACGACTCATGTCCTTTTTGCCAAATTGTCCTTCAGGCAGTGAAAGAACTAGATATTAATCTAACTTATTGCGATATAATGAATGACACATCAGCTCTAGAAAGGCATATTAAGACTACAGGACGACGTACAGTTCCTTGCTTATACATTGATGGAGAACCAATGTTTGAGTCGCGAGATATCATCAACTGGTTAACGCAAAACAAAGAAAAACTAAAATAAGCTTGAGGTTAAATCCAAATGGAAGTTAGAGACCCGGTACATGGATCAATCCATATTTTAAAAGAAGAAGAACCAATTATTCGTGCAGACTTTTTTCAACGTCTTCGCAATATTAAACAACTTGGCTTTTCTGAATATATTTTTCCAGGTGCCACTCATACTCGCTTCATTCACTCAATCGGTGTAATGAGAGTTGGAGAGATGTCATTTGACCGTCTTTTCAAAGGTGTTGAACTCACAAAAGAACATTTAAGAATCAAAGAAACTTTTAAGCTAGCATGTCTTCTACATGATATTGGACACGCACCTTTAAGTCACTCAACAGAAGTTGTGATGCCAAAGCTTAAAGACCTAAAGATTCCAAAAGAATACCTTGTTGCAAGAGACCTTAATAGTGATCGTCAAGCAACACACGAAGACTACACTATCAAGGCCATTGCTGATAGCTCTCTTGCTCATAGCCTAAGAGAAGTTGAGAAAACATTTGGCGTTGAAAGAAAGTATATAGCAGACTTAATTCGCGGAGAAACAAGCGACCACGAATATTTCACAATAAATGGTATTAGCTACTTCCCACTTCTACATCAACTTGTTTCAAGTGAACTTGATTGTGACCGAATGGACTACCTTTTAAGAGATAGCTACTTCTGCGGAGTTAGCTACGGTTCCTACGATCTTGACTGGTTACTTGATAATCTCGAACCAGCTATTATCGATGGAAAAGCAAGCTTAGGTATTTCGGAAAGAGCAGTTATCACATTTGATGACTTCTTACTAAGCCGCTACCATATGTTTATTATGGTTTACTTCCACTACCGCGCTGTTTGTCTTGAAAAGCTTCTACAAAGATATTTTAAAACTTCACCATATGAGTATTTAATCCCTGCTGATATTGAAAAATATATTGAACACGATGATTACCATCTAATGAAGGTTCTTCGTCATTCAAACAATCCTTACGCGAAGGCCATTGTTAACAACCAAACTCCAGAAAAGATTTTTGAATCCTTTAATAGTTCACAACTAAAGACATTAGAGGAAGTTCAAAAGTACTTAGAATCCTTAAATATTGAAGTCATCCGCTCTTCTTCAACTGGCCGTCTATCGAAGTATTATGCAGCAGATAAGCCAAATAATAACGAATACACGATGAAAGTAGTAAGAAATTCAAAAATGGGTGGACGTACAGAATACTTCGATATCAATGAAGCGACGGATCTTTTCCACAAATTTCAAAAGTCACATGCTATTAATCGCCTCCACTGTGACCTTGGGATGCTAAGCAAAGCTAATTTAGACGAAATTAATAAAATAATTTCTGCAAATTAATCTTTGAAAGTTTTTACTTAACTCTTCATCCTCGTCTATAATAAGAGGATATGAATAAGTTTTCACTTTATGTGCTATTAATTTTGCTCTATTTAGGAATCTCTAAGAGCTTCTCGCCCTCTGAGAAGAAGACAATCTATATTCCGAATGCAAATGCTTTTGCCTCTATTTTTAAAGGCTCCCCTATTTCAGTAATTCTTGAAAAAGAATTCTCTACTGGTGCACTAATTAAAACTTATTATCATCAATATCAAATCATTCACGCCTTTAAAGCACCTCAAAGATATAATATTAGAATCTCAAGAGACTTTCATCTTGAGAATAAGAAAAATATTGGGATGTCTCTTTTTAGAAGATTTGAAAACGGTGAAATCTCAACAGTTCCCCTACCTCCTGGTTCAATCTACATTGGTTCCCCTGCATATGGTACATGGAGAACTTCAGGCTCTGGTCAAAAAGTATGGCGCTTTCATCGAACATACAAAAACTTTCCAATGATCTTTCGCTGGGGAGACTTTACACCAACTTACAGCTTCTATCGAAAAATGATAGCTTTAGAAAAACTTGATACTCCTTTCTACGGACTAAATGATGAGTTTGGAACAGATGGAAAAGTGACTCAAGAAAATTACAAGTTAAAGAAGAATGTCAAAAGAGAAACTGACTTCAAAGATATTTTAAAGAAATATACAAAAATACCTAAATGGGACCTCAAGAATGAATGAGCTTTATGATAAATTAATTATTCGAGTTATATTTGCGCTCCTTATTTGCTTTATTGTTTATATTTATAAGCAAGCGCACCTTATTCTCTATCCTTCAATAAAGCATCAAATTCTTAAGAAATTTGCTCCATCTAAAAATTCAACAGATACTATACATCTCTTTGGTCGAATCATCGGTATTGGAATTATCTATTCGAATATTGTCATTAATGTATCTGATGGAGTTTACTTCGCTCTTGGACAATTATTTCTTGAATCGATTATGGTCATCATTCTCTACCTTGCTTCTCTATATATTTTAGAGAGTATTGTTTTGTACAACTTTGAATACGCAGATGAAGTTTTAAGGCGTAAGAACTATGCTTATGCGATCATTTGTTTTTCTCATTCTATTTCATTAGCTTATATTCTAAAGACTGTTATTAAGGTTTCAAATAGTTCTCTTATTATGACCGTTTTTCTCTGGCTATTTGCCATTGTTCTCATCGGCTTTTGTTCAAAGACATTCCAGATCATATCCAAGCTCTCGTTTAATCGACTCCTAGTTCAAAAAAGCTTGGCGGTTGCAATTTCTTATATGGGCTTTATTTTAGGTCTATGCATTATCATATCTTCAGCATTAGACCATTCATTACAAGATATTAAATGGTATACGATTCAGGTAATCTTAAAAATTCTACTTTCTATTATCATTATTCCAATTATTAGAAAGGGCCTTATTTGGGTCTTCTCAATTCAAGATGACCTTCAGGTTAAGAAAGATGAAACAGAAGAGAAAAAACTGAATGTTGAACTCGGTTATGGTATTTATGAGGGTGCGATTCTCTTCACATCATGCTTCTTAACAACGGTTATCACTGGGAATATCTATTACGGAAATTTTTACCCGCTCTTCTAGCCGCGGCCTCATTCTCTCATCTTTAAGGTTTTTTAACCGAAATGGTTGGTAGAATGAGGAGGATTTCGTGGATTTAAAATACTTTCAAATGCTAGATTTTATCAATACAAGGCTTACTAATATTGAACGTAACCTTGCAAAGGTAGATGAGAAACTAGACTTCTCAGTTGCATTACAAAGAAATCACTTAATTCGTGTCAAAAATGGTGAATTCATTGATGATAATATGATCTTAATGGGACTTCCATATAACGATCTCTCACCTCGTCGCGCACTTGAAATTTATGAAGATAAGGATATGGATTATATTCTTCTTGATATCACTTCTAAAGGTTATGACAAACCAATTGAATTAGAAGGTGCAATTCACATTCCTTACGAAGAATTAGATCACCGCTATGTTGAGATCACAAACAAAACAACACCAATTCTCGTTATTAGTGAAGACGGCCTTAAGTCTATACAAGCTTGTGAAAAGCTAGTTAAGAAAGGATTCTTCAACGTTAATAACATCTCTGGTGGCTATAAGTTTTGGCCAGCAAATCAGGGTTCTGTTGTTTTGAAAGTTGCCTAAATACGTCTAGAAATCGAGAGAAAGATTTAATTGGATACGAGATTCAAGTGTATCTCTTTCCACGTTATTAAGCTTGTCGTGCATATTATCGAGAGTCGATAAAATTCGCTCAAGTTCAACTTCACCAATACGTCTTGAATAATTATTCTCGATTAGCTCTAATACGTCATAAAGTGAAAACTTAAACTTCTCACCATACTCCGTCAGATAAACTCTTTGCTCACGCTTATCAACTTCTGAAGACTTACGAATAATGTAGCCACGTTTTTGTAATTCATTGAGATGGCTTGTCATTGTTTGTTTCTTTAAACCACAAGCTGCACCAATCTCTTTAATTGTTGGGCCTTCATTTTCACATGTATAAATAAGAATCTCGAGGAAACTAGGTCTTAGATCAGTAAAACCCTTATCCTGAAGATAAGATAAAATATGATTACTATAAATGCGATAGATTCTCTTAAGGAGACTACCAATTGCTGAAACGTTTTTCATTTCATACCTCGCTACAGCAATATTGTAGCGAGATCATTTCTCCATAGTCAAATATTAGTACTAAATTTAAATACGTTTTTAGAACGATCTTTCAAAGGCATGGATAAGATCATAAGGTACTGATTTTACAGCAGACATTTGCTGAGCAACTTCTTGCTGAATTTCACCATCTTGCATCATTCCATGGGTTGGTGAGTTAAGATCGGCCGTTTGGACATATTCAAAGTCAAGGCCCATCTGCCACATATCAGTTTTCAATCGATCAAATAATTCAAATTCTTCATTATGACCGAATGAATTGGCCATAACAGAACCCGATAAAATGCTAAGTAATGAGACAACTGTAAATAATTTGATCAACTTCTTTGCCATTTTTGCTCCATATTGCTGCTTTCTTCAATATAGTTGCAGGATTAATGCCAAATCGAAGCTGATCTTAGAAAAACCTTCTCGTATTGGAAATTGAAGTCGCTACACCGATACATATTCCAAAGGTCAATAATGAAGACCCACCATATGACATAAGAGGAAGCGGTAAACCTACAACCGGTAGTAATCCCATAACCATCCCCATATTGATAAAGGTGTGCCAAAAGAAAATACTCATAATTCCAATTATGGTGACGGATTCAAAGATCCTGCTGACATTTACGGAGAGCCAGACAAATCGAAAAAAGAGAAAGAGGTATAAACCAATCAGAAGTATCGCTCCAAAGAAGCCATGTTCTTCATTATAGATTGAGAAAACGAAGTCAGTATGGTTTTCAGGAAGATAATTAAGTGAAGCCTGAGAGGATTTTCTTAAACCTTTACCAAATATTTTTCCTGAACCAATAGCAATTTTTGATTGGATCGCATTGTAACCTGTCCCCTTAGCATCGGCCGTAGGATTTAAGAAAGTTCTAATACGATTTCGCTGGTACTCTTTTAATCCAAATTGATACATCACTCCCCCACTAAGAACTCCAACAAGTCCCAAGATAAGAAGTGTTTTCCATTTGAGTTTTCTAAAGAAAACCATTGTTGCAAATATAAGAAGAACAAGAAGTCCTGTTCCAAGGTCTGGCTCCACAACAATTAGAATTGTCGGAATAATGGCAAGGATTGCAGGTTTAATAAGATCCTTTAATCCAAGTTCAATATCAGGAGCGTAATTTCTAAAATAACGGGCCAAAATAAAGATCACTGAAATCTTCATAAATTCTGAAGGCTGAATTCTAATAGGCCCTATTAATAGCCATCTTCTTGCCCCCATTCCCTTATGACCGAGAACTAGTACTAAGACTAATAAGAGAATATTAAATAAATAGATCGGCCAAGCGAAACGATATAGGTTTTGTGGATTAATAAAGCTAATAACAAAGGCAACAACAATTGAAAGTGCATACCAACCTAATTGAACCTTAAATAAGTTTGCATGAGCTGTACTGGCCGAAGCATGAGTTGCAGAATAGAGGTTTAGAATTCCAAAGAAAAAGATTACAAAACTCAAAAGAAAAAATGAGAAGTCATATCTTTTAAAAAATTCTTTGATATTAGATAAATCCATTATTAATCCTCTTCGCGTCCATTTTCTTCAGACTCTGAAGCTTGTTCTTCTTTCTTTTCTTTCTCTTCTTTTAATCGTTGAGCTTCTTCTCTCTTACGTCTTCTTTCTGCAAAGTATTTCTTCATAATGGCACGATCTTCTTTTGCATAAATTTGATGAAGATCTGGCATATACTTTTTCATATAAGTCGTAAGAACATCTCGAACAATTGGGCCCGCTGCACCTGAACCGGAACATCCGTGTTCAACAACAGCAGCAACTGCAACTCTTGGATTCTCATATGGTGCAAAGGCCACAAATAGACCGTGGTGTCTTTGGTTATATGGCTTTTCACTACACTTAGAAAATAGCTCTGATGTCGTCATTGAAATAACTTGAGAAGTACCAGACTTTCCGGCCATTTTTATACCTGTACCACGTACCCACCAACCTGTTCCTTTTGGGTGATTGGCAACTTCGTATAGGCCTTGTCTGATGTCGACAAAAGTTTGCTCACTAATGTCGGCCGTTTGAATGAGCTCTTCTTTATAACTTTTAATAATGTCACCTTTATTATTAAAAACTTCTCTAACAATTTGCGGTTTAAATACTTTCCCACCATTTGCAATGGCAGCATAAGAGACGGCCAATTGTAGAGGTGTTGCAAGAACATATGATTGACCGATTACACAACTTACGGTTTCACCGTCTTGCCACTTCTCACCAAAACGTTTCTCCTTCCATTCTCTAGTTGGAATAAGGCCAGTTGTTTCGCGAGGTAGAGCAATTCCTGTCTTTTCACCAAGTCCGAACATACGAGCATACTTTGCAAGGATATCAATATCCAGTTCAACAGCGATCTTATAATAGTAAACATCAACAGAGCGACGTAATGACTTATACAGATTTGTAATCCCGTGTCCAGATCGCTTCCAATCATTATAAGTACGACGTCCTAACCTGAAGCGAGGGCCACACATTATTTCATCTTTTGCTTTTATAATTCCCTCTTCGAGAGCAGCAATTCCTGTAAAAGTTTTAAAAGTTGAACCTGGAGCGTAGTGATCCTGAATTGTACGATCTCTTAGAGGACGATCAGGATTATTAATTAGCGAGTTCCAATACTCTGATGTTAATCCTTTAGAAAATTGTCCTGGGTCAAAAGAAGGACGTGATACCATTGTTAAAACTTCACCATTTCTAACGTCTACTGCTACAACCCCACCAACCTTTTCCTCAAGGGCCTTGTAGGCAGTAATTTGCATATCACGATCGATTGTTAATCTTAAATTATTTCCTGGTCTAGCTTTCTTATTTTGAATACCGGCCAAAAGATTACTCGTACCAATTGAGCGACGCATACGTCCTCTGGCATCGACTTCCATAATTTGGTATCCGTCTTCACCACGTAAATAGCGATCAAAACGTTCTTCAATTCCGGCTTGTCCGATAAAGTCACCTAGCTTGTAATCAATATTATCTCTTTTACGATACCTTGGTAATTGGTTTTGAGAGATCTCACCAATATAGCCAAGTAAGTGTGAGCCAACTTCTTTATCTCGATATTCACGTGAAATAAATGTTTCGACCTGCACACCTGGAAGCTTTTCATTTTCAGTTTCGACAATGGCCACTTCTTTATTTGAAATATTCTTTTTAATTCTTACGGGACGGTATCTTGCTTGGCCACGATACTTCTTTAACGTTTTATAAATATCTTTCTCATCCATCTCAAGAATTTTTGAAAGCTTCTTTATAGTCTCTTTCTTATTCGTTAAATATTGAGGAATAATAACGAGGTCAAAACGAGGAACGTTATCAACAAGAAGTTGATTATTACGAGAAAAAATCATCCCCCTTGGTGCTTTGACTGTCTCTTTTCTTAAGCGGTTTTGAATCGAATATTGATACAACAGGTCCCCTTGATATATCTGTAAATACCAAAGGCGAATTAAGATAATCGCAAAAGCTAAAGTAATTAATGTAAATAGAATATCCGCTCGTGTCTTATGGGAGCGAACTACTTCTTCTTCAGCAAACATTAAACATTACTTCCCATAAGGCCTTCACCTTTCGTCTTCCATACCTTATCAAGTAAAGAGAAGAAAACTGGTGCCAATAAAGACAAAATTATACTCTCTGGAATAAAACGCCAAAACTTCTGAACAATATAATCAAAACTATCAAACTTTAAATACAGTAGTGATGAACTGATTAAGAACCAAAGAATTTGAAATATAAATGTTGTCAGCATCGTAATGAAGCTACTTGTAAAATGAAGTAGATCTCTTAAATATGCAATGACGATACAAATAAGAACACCTGCAATAGTCCCATACTCCCAACCTTCAATTGAGAAGAGTGAATGAACTAATTGAAGAGAGAGAATTATAAGAGCTAAGTATGGAGTTTCTAATTTAAACCCAACATAGAGAACAATTAAGATATTAAATGGAATCATGTACTTATTAAGTCCAAATAAAGGAAGAAAGGCACTTGCCAAAACCTCTAAGACAATAAGGATTAATACCGTAATTAATAAACGAATTGGGATATCTGATGACTTAATCATTTGTCATCTCCTTGTTCAGCGTTATTCTCTAGAGCTTGCCACTCCACTCTCTTTCTTTCTTGATCTTTCGTCGTTACAAGAACTGCAACTTCTTCAAGCTTTGAAAAATCAACCGCAGGAGTTACTTCAAGGTGCTGAGTAATCCCATAACTTTCACGTTCAATTTTTGTAATTCTTCCAACAGGAATACCTTTTGGATAAATATTTCCAAGACCAGAAGTAATAACAAGATCATTTAGGCGAACAGGATCAGTACGAACGACATACTTCATCACTGTTCTCCAGCCAGAATAACCTTCAAGTATTCCATAAGACCTTGTGCGATTTACAATAACATCAACGCGATTACTTGGATCAAGGATCGTTAAAATATCAGCGAAATGATCTGTTAGACGGTATACATAACCAACAACACCTTCAGAGGTAACAACTGTTGACTGAAGTTTAATACCATCTTCAACACCTTTATTAATACGAATTACACGAAAGTCACTCGACGAGTCCCAGGCCACAACCTGAGCAGAGATCATTTCATGTTTTATCTTTTCTCCAAAATTTAAGATATCTCTTAAACGTCGATTTTCTTGCTCTAATTGCTTTAGTGCAAAAACCTCTTGCTTCAAGGCACCGATTTTTTCTTTCAGTGCAACATTTTCTTTCGACGCATTAACATTGAGCATATAATCTTCAAAAAAAGACGCGACATTTCCATATGCGTTGGAAATCCCTCTTTGAAGAGGTGCTAGTGTATCCATCATTACATTCTCGAAAATAGAGGCTTCTTTATAAGGGGCCTTACGTTTTGACACGCCGTAAAATGCAAGTGATAAGACAACGAGATTAATGATTAATTTGGTTCGAGATCCTTCCGATGCGATCAGCTTCATTCTAATCCTAAGTTGCTAATTTTTTTTATATTAAAATCGTACACAGGATTATTTAAACTGCCAATAATCTTTACGACCCACCTTATTTAAGTGATAATATCGGAAATCAAAAATTACATGGAGTGGTATAATGTCATCTAGTTTTCAGAAAAAATCATCGCAGATATTCCTGACTCTTTTTATCGGGATTATTGTAATTTCATTTATGGTTTCAGGACCAATGTTTAATACTGGTACACCTGATTCAATAGGAAGTGTTGCAGGTCATGATATAAAAGTTCGTGAATTCAATGCTGAAGTTCAAAGACAATCTGAGTTCTACGCAAATATTCTAAATGGTGGACAACCATTAACATCACAACAAATGTCTCAATATAAAGTTTATGACAATGCTATTAGAAACCTTGTTTTTCAAAAGTTAAGAATTGTTGTTGCTGATGATCTAGGAATTGTTGTTTCAAATGAAGAAGTTATCAACGATATTCAAAACCAGCCATATTTCCAAACAAATAAGCAATTTGATATCACAAAGTATAAAGCACTACTTTCATACAATAAATTCACTCCTGAAGATTATGAGAATGAAACGAAAGATCGTGTGGCCCTAAGAAGACTACAAAATATCGTTCAACACGTTCCTCTATCAAAAGGACTAGAAAACGAATTAAATGAATTATACCAAGACCAAAGAAATGCAAAAATTATTTCTTTAAAGCATAGTGAAGTTAGAAAGCTTGTTAATGTTTCAGATAAAGAGATTACTAAGTTTTTAAGCAATGAAGAAAATAAGTCAAAAGTTGAAGCTCTTTTCAATGAAAAGAAGCCTGTTCTTTCAACACCTGAACAAGTAAGAACAAGACACATCCTTATTACTGTTGATGAAGGTAATGAAGAAGAAGCTCTTAAGCAGGCAAAGAAGATTAGAAAGGAAGTTAATCCTAAAAACTTCGTTCGTCTTGCTAAGAAATATACTCAAGAACCACAAGGTAAAGAAAATGGTGGTGATCTTAATTGGGTAAAGCGCGGTCAAATGGTACCAGAATTTGAAAAAGCAGCCTTTGCTTTAAAAGAGGGTGAAATCTCTGAGCCAGTTAAAACATCATATGGTTATCATATTATCTATGCTCAAGATCGCAAAGATGCAGTCGTTGCTAAACTTGAAAATCATGAAAGAAGTCTTGCAAAAGAAATCTTACAAAAAGAAATCGATATAAAAGACATGGTGGCCAAGGCAACTAATGAGATTAAAAATGCAGCTGGAAGCGGTAAAGCTCTTAGTCGTTTAAAGAAAAAGTACAACTTAACTATTAAAGATCAAAATATTAATAAGCTTGAAGGTGCCGGTCCAACAGGTGCATTAGATGAGAAGCAAACAGCTGAGATCTTTTCAAAAGATAGCGGATTATTCACTTTTGATGAAGCAACACAAACAACAATTGTTGCGACAAAGCCAGCTGATGAAAAAGATGTAAAATCTTATAATATTGAAGGTCTTACAAATATTAGTTCTCAACAAATGATAAAAAATCTGCTAGATAACTTAAGCAAAGAATATACTTTTAAACAAAATAAATACGCTCAATTACCACAGTAATTTAGAATTTTTGGAGAAGCGAGATGGCCGACAAAAGCGCAAAATTTGATCAGAATGTAGATGGCAAATTCTATGTTGATGACCAATGCATCGCCTGTGATGCTTGCGTGATGGAGGCTCCTCGCTTCTTTGAAATGAATGATGATGAAGGACACGCCTTCGTAAAACTCCAGCCAACAAACGATGCTGAATTAGAAGAATGTATCTCTGCCCTTGAAGCATGCCCAGTTGAGGCCATTGGAGATGATGGTTAAACCTCATTTTCTTTGCAATTTCAAACCCTTAGCTCTCTTCTAACTAGTTAAAATCACATTAAATTTATCTAAAGCTTCTGCCTCAAATAACCGAGTAGTATAATATGGTTATGAGGAAAACTCTTACGCTATTCACACTCTTGTCTCTGACAACGGCCCTTGCAAATGACAATGGAGAGGCCCAGTATCTACAAGTTATCAGTAGTAAAAATCCTCTTTTTAAAAGTGCTATGCAAGTTGAAGGCGTTCGAGAAATGTATTCAGAGTGTTATCAAATTGATGCGCAAAATGGAAAGCTTGAAGATGGCGACAATAAATTAAGTAATTGTTTATGGGATCGCATCAAAGCGGATGAAGGTATTAAAGAAAAAGTCATGAAGCTTGTTAATGAGCAAAGTGGCGAGGAAGGTACTGGACGCTATCGTACGACCATGGAAACGACAAAGAAACAGTCGGCAGGATTAAAAGGCCTAAAGGAATTTTTCCAAAAACGCCTTGAAGAGGCCCTTTACGGTGAGTATCAAAGTGATAAAGGCCGATTTGAAAAAATCGCCGATCAAAGAACCTTCTTTGAACTCTATAAAACTCAACTTGGTAAAAATATTATTGCTTCAATGACATCATATTGTATTGAGACTGGGCCATACGCTACAGAAATACATCAAACAGGAATACCAGCATATCCTCTTATTCATTTTAGTGATGAAAAAGCGAGTGGTGATAAGAACAAAAATATCGCTAGTCTTAATAAGCAAGACATCGAAAAAGGTGCATATTCAAATTGGGAACGATGTATTCAAAACCTACCTGTAATTTGTGCTATTGGCTCGAGTGCTAATAAAGACGAAGTTACCTATAAGAAATATGATGTTTCAACAAAGAAACAAAAAGATTCAAAGAAGTATTCAGATATTCTTGGCTCATGTGAAGACCGCATGAAGAAGGGAAAAGACCCTACAGCAGATGAAACTGAAACATGTGAGAAAATTGTCGATAACTCTAATATGAGGGCCTGCCAGGTTGTTCAATATATTGAACTAGCTAAGCAAAGTCTTCTTAAAACAGATGATATCGTAGCCAAACTCGATAAGAAGTCCGGAATGGCCGGAATTCAAAATGTTGAATTCTATGACTCAACTAAGAATCAAGACGAGAGTATCAATGCTCTAACGACGATTTCTTCAGGTGAGGCCCTTGAGGCCTTATCAGAAGGTCACAAGCAAGATGTTGCAAAAATGGAAGAGTGCTATAAAGACGGAGCAATTGTAGATGCTGAAGCTTGTAGTCAATACTTAGCAACAGATAAAGAAGAACAATACGCACTTCTAGGTGAGCTAAAAGTCCAACAAGAAGCGACTCTTGAAAAGTTAAAAAATAGTGAAAACGATCCAGAAGAGATCGCAAAGATCCTAATTGAAGAAGGTTATACAGAAACGCAGGCCCAAGAACTTGCAACAATTCAAGGTGTAAAAGAACAAGTTGAGAGTCGTTATCAAGCAAAGAAAGATGCCATCCTTGCTTCTTTAAGAGAAGAGATTGAAGCCCATACAACAACAGGTGATGAGTTTGATGCTAATAATGCCCAGGATGTTGAAAAGATCGCAAAGATTGCTAAAGAAATTGAATCACGACCAGAGAACTTTTCAAAACTAGTTCACTATAACAATATCATTTCATCATTTCTTGAGGTTTCTAGTACTGGTGAAGATGGTGAAGAAGTTAAAAACCGAAACACCGCTTCCCTATCAGCTGAAATGAAAAATTCATTTCTATCTGAAGAAAATAAGCAGAAATATGAAGAGATGAACGTAAATTTAGCAACACTTGGCTATTCAGAGGATCAGCTTGGGGAGAGATTTGCTCAGGCAGGAATTGATTACTCTGAAGCTCCTAATGACGATACAACTGTAGAGTTGGAAGATATCAATAAACTGATCTTTAGTTTATTTGATGGGGCCGAGAATATTCAAGAGAAATAAGAGATAGTTTTTTTGTGGGGTAATGGCTTATTTTCACGAAGTGAAAATGTTGATTTTTTCTTTGCGGGGGTTTTGGCTAACTTTAGCTTCGCTAAAGTGTCGCTTTTTATTTGTGGGGGATTTGGCTTATTTTAGCTACGCTAAAATGTCGCTTTTTCTTTGCGTTTTCTTTCCCATTGCTCCAGAGGCAACAAAGCCGGGCTTGAACCCGGCTTGTTGAATTAGTTTAATTTCTTTTGCATGGGGAGCTGGCATAGCGTCCAATAGTTTGCCTTTGGGCAAACAATGACGCTATTCCTCATCCATAATAGCTTTAACAGATGACTTTGTTTCGAAGGCGATGTCTTGATCATCTTCTGCATCAATATCATCAACTTCATCAAAGCTTTCATCTGCTTCAATATCCATCTCACGAAGAACATCAACGAAAGACTTATCATCAGCAAGATCTTTTAAAACCTCGTCGATAACTTTTACTGGATATTTAGAAGTGATCTCACGAACAAACTTCTGTAGCATTCCTTCTTCAAGGATTGTTATTTTGTTTTTAATTTCTTTCCAATAACCAATATAGTGAAGACGACAGTATCCGGCCGTTGTAGCTGGATTATCACATCCTTTAGCTAGACAATCATCAGTATCACCTAGGAAATAATCTAAATTATCGGCCATATCAAATACTTGTTCGATACGGTCTTCTTCAGCTTCTTTCTTTTCTTCAGCTTTTGTTTTCTTCTTGGCCTTTGGTGCAGGCTTCTTCTCTTCAACGACTTCCTCAACTACCTCTTCTTCAGTAAATAGTTCCGGCTGCTCTTCAACTGCCTCAACTACTTCTTCCTTCTTTGCTTTAGCTTTTGAAGTTTTCTTCTTAGGTGTCGCTTCAGCCTTTTTTGCTACTTTATTTTCTGCCTTCTTCTTAACTGAAGAAGCGGCTTTTTTAGCTGTCTTCTTCTTTGTTGAAGAAGTTGCTGCTTTTTTAGCCACTTTTTTCGCAGTCTTTTTCTTCGTAGTTTTCTTTGCTACTTTTTTAGCCGCTTTTTTCGCAGTCTTTTTCTTCGTAGTTTTCTTTGCTACTTTTTTAGCCGCTTTTTTTGCAGTCTTTTTCTTCGTAGTTTTCTTTGCTACTTTTTTAGCCGCTTTTTTTGCAGTCTTTTTCTTCGTAGTTTTCTTTGCTACTTTCTTAGCCGCTTTTTTTGCAGTCTTTTTCTTCGTAGTTTTCTTTGCTACTTTTTTAGCCGCTTTTTTTGCAGTCTTTTTCTTCGTAGTTTTCTTTGCTACTTTCTTAGCCGCTTTTTTCGCAGTTTTCTTCTTAGTAGTTTTCTTTTTGGCCATGCCTACTTTCTCCAAGATTTTCTTTAACATAACAAGTTAAAACCGTATCACTTCTCTTTCAATAGAACAACGCCTACTTTAAGCTCTTAAGCTCGTTAGCGGCAATTACGACTCTTTGAATTTCTGAAGTCCCTTCATAAATTTCAGTAATCTTAGCATCACGGAAGAACCTCTCAACCGGATACTCTTTAGTATATCCATTACCACCACAAACCTGAATAGCTTGAGTCGTAATCCACATTGCAGCTTCAGCAGCAAAAAGCTTGGCCTGAGCAGATTGTAATGAGTACTCTTCACCATTATCTTTTCTACGAGATGCTTCCCAAATAAGAAGACGTGATGCTGCAAGTTTTGTACTCATATCAGCTAACTTAAACTGGATTGCTTGAATTGCATGAAGTGGCTTACCAAACTGAACTCTTTCATTTGAGTAATGCTTAGCATAACGGAATGCAGCTTCACCAATACCAAGTGCCTGAGCAGCAATACCGATACGTCCACCATCTAGTGTATTCATCGCAATTTTGAAACCTTTCTCATACTCACCTAAAAGATTCTCTTTTGGCACTTTTACTTTATCGAATGCGATTTGAGCTGTTGATGATCCTTTGATCCCTAGCTTATCTTCACATTTCATTACTTCAAAACCTTCAGAGTCACATTCAACGATGAATGCCGAGATTCCTTTGTAATTATCTGTTTTTGATGTCTTAGCGAAAACAACTGCGATATTAGCTTCTTTACCATTTGTAATGAAGTTCTTTGTTCCACTAATCTCAAAGTAGTCACCTTTATCTTCAGCAAATGTTGTCAGAGAACCTGCGTCTGTACCTGCATTTGGCTCAGACAGACAGAAACAACCAATATGCTCACCAGAAGCTAGCTTAGGAAGATACTTCTTCTTTTGCTCTTCATTACCAAAGTTTAGAATTGGGTAAACACATAGTGAAGTGTGTGCCGAGATTAAAACCCCTGTTGAAGCACAAGCACGAGAAATTTCTTCTACGATGATTGAGTAAGATACATAATCCATTCCTGCTCCACCATATTCTTCTGGAACATATGAACCTAGGAATCCATTCTCACCGAGCTTACCAACGAGATCACTTGGAATCTTTTCATTTTTATCAATTGAAGCCGCTAGAGGAGCTACTTCGCTATCAGCAAATTTAGAAACAAGGTCTCTAAGTTCTTGGTAGTCACTTAACATCATTATTATTCTCCCTTAAATTCTGGTTTTCTTTTTTCAACAAAGGCCTTTGTTCCTTCTTTCATATCATAAGAAGAGAAGATATCGCCAAAGTGGCCAGCTTCAATATCTAGACCTTGTTCATTAGTCAGGTCATTTCCTTCGTTCATAATTTGTTTTGATATGGCCACTGCATTTGGTGAGTTTTTAGAAATTGCTTCCAATGTCTTCATCGCCTCACTAATCATTTCATCTTGTGAATCAAAAGAACGAACAACTAACCCGATTTCTTTTGCTTCATTAATATCAACATTACGGCCACTATAAATAATTTCTTTAGCGCGATTGCGTCCAATTAACTTTGCTAATCTCTGTGTACCACCAAAGCCTGGAACAAGACCAAGTTTTACTTCAGGCTGCCCAAAAACTGCTGTCTTCGTTGCATAAATAAAGTCACATGCCATGGCCATTTCACAACCACCGCCAAGTGCAAAACCATTTACACAAGCGATTACTGGAATATTTAAACTTTCAAAAAGTAGCGTTACATCTTGCCCAAGAGTTGAGAAGTCATGCCCTTCATCAACTGTCATATCACTCATTTCAGCAATATCTGCACCAGCAATAAAAGCTTTGTCACCAGCTCCAGTAAAGATCATCCCTTTAAGCTCATGACCTTCACTTAGTGAAGATAAAAAATCTTTTAACTCGTGAAGTACTTGTGAGTTAAGTGCATTATATTTCTTTTCACGATTTACTTTTAAAATCCCGATTTCACCGAGCTTTTCAAAAGCAATTGTTTCAAAATTAGTATTCATAAACACCCTTCCCTACTTTGCGACCAAAGCGACCAGCTGTTACATACTTCTTAAGAAGTGGGCATGGACGATACTTTGTATCACCTAGGCCATCATGTAGAACTTCCATAATAGCTAAACATGTATCAAGTCCAATAAAGTCAGCAAGCTCTAGTGGTCCCATTGGCTGGTTACATCCAAGCTTCATAGCATCGTCGATCCCTTTAGCCTCAGCAACTCCTTCGTATAGAGTGTAGAAAGCTTCATTGATCATTGGCATAAGGATTCTATTAACAGCAAAGCCTGCTACATCATCTGCACGTACAACTGTTTTACCCATTTTTGTTGCTGCTTCTTCAACAGCATTAATTGTTTCAACACTTGTTTCAAGCCCAGTGATTGTTTCAACTAACTTCATTACAGGTACTGGATTCATAAAGTGCATTCCAGCAACCTTTTCTGGACGTGAAGTAGCTGCAGCAATTTCAGTAATTGAAATTGAAGATGTATTTGAAGCTAAGATTGCTTCAGGTTTTGCAATCTCATCTAATTGCTTAAAGATTTTGAATTTTATCTCTTTATTTTCAGTAGCTGCTTCAATGAAAAGGTCACAATCTTTAAGATCATTCATTTCTGAAGTTGCACTTAAGTTAGCTAGCGTTGAATCAACAAATGATTGTTCCCACTTACCTTTTGAAACACCTTTTTCTAATTGCTTTTTTATAAAGCTCTGTCCGAACTCAAGGCCTTCAGCTGAGATATCATACATAAAAACTTTATAGTCATTCATAGCGGCAACTTGAGCGATTCCTCGACCCATCTGCCCAGCTCCTATAACGGCAATTTGTTTAATCATTGTGTCTCCTTTGTATTGGCATTCAAAGTACCTAAATTATAAAGGATCGTCCATTAAATTACTATTTCACTCAGATATATCAAATACTTAGACGCTATGAATCATTTGATAATAAAAAGGAGCTAGGTCCATAAATCCTATTGTAGAGATGTGTAATATTCACTTTTCTCTTGCAAAAATGCATTGTGCGGATTATAAAAAGTGACTTATTAATTAGATGTTGAACAAGTTAAACGTAGGAGTCCATTGTGGCAAACCACAAATCTTCAAAGAAAAGAGCTAGACAAGCAATTGTTAGAAACGAAAGAAATACTTCAAAAAGAACTGCTGTAAAAACAGCTGTTAAGAACGTAAGAAATGCTATTGAAGCAGGTAAGAAAGAAGAAGCATCAACTCTTCTAGTTACAGCTCAAAAGCTACTTGGTCGTCTAGCAAAGCACGGTGTTATTAAAACTAACACAGCTGGAAGAAAAACTTCTAGACTAGCAAACCAAATCAACAAGCTTTAATCTTTAATTAGATAGTTTGATATATAAAAAGCGGAGAGCAATCTCCGCTTTTTGTGTTTGTAGCTATATCTTTTAAAATACTAACTTCTTAATTTTTTCTTATAATTTTAGAGACAGAGGTATTCTCTACGGATTTGATCTCTAAGCCAAAGGTCTTTAGACTTGGCCAGCACTTCAAAATTAATCATCTTCTGCTGAATATCGATTAACTCTTCAAAATTCCACTTTTTAGATGCTAATTGAATTCCCCTATCATACTTACTAAGGGATTTTTTAGTGGCCAAATAACTAGGGTCAATAATTTTTGATATATGGCCCTGAAATGAACGGAAGAAATCCATATATAAACTAAAATCATCTTCCACTAATAATAAGTTGAGGTAGAACCTTTTTAAGTTTTGCTGATTAAAAAGATCTGTCTGATCAAAGAAATCTAACTTTCTAACCTTTATAAGCTCTCTGGCTTTTTCAAGAGAGATATTCCCATTTGCATCCACATGGTGAGAAAGAATATGACATGAATTGAAATAATCACCAACATTATCCTGGACTGACTTTTCAATAAAGTTCTTCACTTGAGGATTCATTTGAAAACCAAAGTACTTAGCAAAAATATCTAAGTATTGGCCAAAATGCCATGGCTTTGGTGCAGCGATGGCCAAAGCATTCATATCTTTAGGAAAAGCTTTAGGCAGGCGCCCTTTCGTTATGAAGATAATTGAGTCTTCAATTAAGTGACGATTATTATTAAATGCTTCAAAAGCATTAGCTTTAATATCCTGAGCATCAATAACAACATAAGGGCCATTAGTCCCAAATAGACCGCCTCCAGCAAGAAGCTCTTGCTCTACAAAGTCGATATTAAACTCATTAGGCCACATCTTCTTTGTCTCACCTTTTAATTTGTCACAAACGATTTTTGAAATAAATTCATCTGGGACAGCTAAATGGTATAGGCCATTTAATTCACTAAGAACTTTTGAAACTTGATCAACGTTATTAATATCAAAGCTTTGCTTTTTAGAAGGCATAAAGAAGAACCTCTCTAAAGTCATCACCGAAATCACTTGCTCCATCAGCTAGGGACTTCTTAAAAGTACCTCGATTCTTTACACTTCTAAGAGGAGCAGCACTGTCAATTCCACCTACTGTATTTTCAATAATATAAGAATCACTTATATTAAAAGTCTTTGAAAAGATACTACGAGGAAATTGAGAGTGGTCAATTTTATAAAATGATTCATAGAACTGAATTTCATCATTATTTGGCTTCTTAAAGACTGTCACTTGTATCTGAAATTGATAACTTCCAGATGTAGCTAGATAGAAGGCATTTCTATTTCCACCCAATTGATTCTTCTGCTCATCATTCATTAAGGTGTCACCAGTTTCAGTAACTTCTTTCCCCGCTTTTTTTCGACTAGTGATCTCTGCAAGTAAAATTGCATCACTGTCATAATTCTTTCCTGTTCTAACCCTTAAAGAACTAAAAGAAGAAAGAGTTTCAACAATTTCATCAGTATATATTTGAGAAAGACCTGATATTCCAGTGTGATTTTTTACAACAAAAATTGTAATACTATTAACTCCTTGGGCCTCAAATGGGTTATTTGACTCACTGAAACGATACCCTGCACAAGAAGAAAGTAAAATTAAACAAGTTAATACGAAAAACCTCATATTAATAATATGCCTATGATTCAATCAATCGTCTATTACTTTGACTGGTAAGACCTCTTTAATATATGATGCATCTTGTGAAAAAGCTGAAAAATCTCAAAAATTTAAAAGATGTTTTAAAAGATATCGATAGTGACTTCAGTAAAAACGCTGGTGTTGCGAGCGTTTCAAGTTATGGTAGTTATGGTAATAAACAATCTAACTTTAAAGCGAATAAGGCCATTGATCTCTTTGACTTTCTCGAGCTCTCAAGTTCTTGGAATAAGATCGTAGGGCCAAGGCTTTCTCAATTCACTATTCCACTTAAGCTAAAAAATAAATCTCTAACGATTTTAACTTCACATCCTGTTTACGCTCAACAGCTTAAATACATGGAAACAGAAATTATAAAATCAATTGGAAATGTTCTACCTGCAACAAAAGGACAGATTAAGAAAATCTTCTTCCAAGTAGATAATCAATTCTTCCAGAAAAAGAAGTCGGAAGTCGAAAGAAAAGAGATAGTAAAACAAGAAGTTGAAAATCGTCTACATCCACAATCTCCAGAATACAAAGCAATTATGAGAGATGCTCAAGAACAATTTTCAGATATTGAAGATGAAGAGCTCAAAAAGTCATTAACTTCAATATTAATGCAACTGAGAACGAAGAAGTAAGAAAATCGAAAAGCCCTCTGCTTCCTCAACCTTCTCTATATAATAGTTCTTAGAAATACCACTTAGTAATTCTTTTAATTGCTCATCTTCTCGACAAACAAAGAATAAAACACCATTTTGACTCAGTAAATTAGCAGCGTGAACGATATAACTCTTAAGCTCATCACCAGAATACTCTCGGCAAGTTCTTTTCTTTTCATTCTCACTAGATCTTCCATGGCCATTTTTAAAATATGGTGGATTCATCACAATAAGGTCAAAGTCTTTTACTGTATTAAATTGAAGAATACTTTCGAAATGAACCTGATATTCAAGGCCATTTATTCCTCTTTTAACTTGTTCAATATTACGATGAAGATGAGAGTTGTAATCATCTTGCACTTCAACAAAATGAATCTCTTTTATCGAACTTAGAGTTTCTTCATCTAGCTTTTGTAAGATCTCGAGTCCAATGACACCACAACCACAGCAGAGGTCAGCGACGTTATCAACGACAAGCTCATGAAATTCAATATGCTCGGCTACACAATTTGCTAACTCAATTGAATCACGAGAAAAATGATAAAATGAGGGCTGGGAATAATCAGTAATTAATGCCATGAGATTTTAACACTTCTAAAATATTGTCAATATGATTACCTTCTCGAACAACTTGGGCCGTCAATCCTGAGATTAAGATAATAGTTGATGAATGCCCACTCGGTTTAAGAAAATCTGAACTTATGAAATTACTATCAGGACAATATCGATGCCAAAATTCATTTGCTTCTTCAGAGTCGTAAATCGGAGGCTGACCTGTTTTATTTAAACTTGTCGAAGTAATGAATCCAGGAAAGTCCTTAATACACTCATCTATGATCTCATTTTGAATGACTCGAAAACATATAAAGTCCGTTTCATCAAATGGACCTTCAGGAAATTGAAGGGATAAACTCGCCTTTGGCAGTCCCACTGTGATTTCGTATTTGAAAAGGTCATCAAAAAGAGTTGTATAGGATTCTGAGCCATGAAAAGTATCAATCAAATTTTGAACATCATTAGTTAATATACTCAAAGGCTTTCTAATTGAAGTTCCCTTCACTTGAGCAATGAGTTCATACGTTTCAATAGAGAATGGATCTCCACCAATTCCCCAGACAGTATCCGTTGGATAAATGAATAAGTCTTTCATAAATCAACCATTAAGTTTTTAATAATTTCTTCGTTTCTTTGTCCAAGATATAACAGCTGATACGCAAGCCAGCTACTCTTTTTTTCTCTTAATTTCTTATTTAGAAAAGTTCTTTCAATACTAAAGATTGGCCTTTCAAAATACTTATCACGTTTGACCAACTCTTTTTTAAAAACAGGGTTACGCAATCCAGAAATCAAGGACATCATTTTATCAAAATTATAATCCTTATACTCACTAGCTATTTTATCGATAATCTTATCTCGGCCACTTCCAACCTTTGGTAGATTGTATTCAAATAATAGGCCATTATAATCAGATAATTCTTTTACAGCAGGAGTAGCAAAGAACCTCTCTACTAAGCGCTTCTTTTCATTAAAATTCTCAAGCTCCTGCACCCAAAATGGAGTCATCTTAACTCCATATTTATAACTTGTTATATCAAACTCAAGAGTTGCTCCAAAAGTTTGATTTAAAAGCTGTGTTAACTTTAATCGACTATCACCAGTAGATATATGAGTGAATTTTTTAAAAAACATTAATTTATAAAATTCATCTATACTGGACTCGTTTACCAATTCAAATGTTCTATTAATATATTTTGCATACTTCTGTCTTGATTTTGGAATGATATTTTCATTAATCCAAACGGAATAATTTGTAATGTCTCGACCTAGTAAGTCGATAATAACAGTGGTTAGCCATTCGTTTTTATTTAACGAAGAAGCGATTATTATTTCTAAAAGTAATTGATGAATATTCTTTCTCTCTAAACTTTTTAAGAAGTTTTGATGAGCTACTTTTTTACTATCAAACTTCATTTTTAAAGCTTCTTCAAACTCCAAAACAGGCTTATCAGAACGAGACTCAACATAAGACTTTATAACGATATCTGGATAAAATAGATGCTGACACTTGGCCTGAAACTCAACCCAAGGCTTCTCGTCACTTTTAAGTTCTGACGTCGTAAAAGCATAAATCAAATTGAACTCAAATTGTGTAATTTTATCACAAGTACTAGGAGGTGTTTTAATAAAGTCCGGTATATACTCGACACCTTCTAATGATAAACTATATGAAACATTCACATAGTTTAGAAAAATCTTTTTTTTTTATCCTGTGATCTAAACTCTTGCGCGTAAACTAAGCTAGTTGGTGTTTTAAATTGAATATCAGAAAACAATTCCTTACCTACAAGCTTTGAATAGAATTTTGAAATAAAGAAAAGAAGAACAATTAATACAGCAATAGCAATATAGACAAAGCTATAATCGTTTTTTCTTTTCTTCTTTTTAGCTTTTGACTTTTTCTTAGCACCTGACTTCTTCTTTTTTGAAGGACGAGGCATTTCTACGGCCTTCATAGGCTCGATATTATCATCTTCAATACTATCTAAATCCGGTGCAGTTGGTGGCTGTTTTTTTTCAGACTTAAGAATCTCTTCTGCTTGAGCAGCTAATTCATCTTCTTTATTCTTTTCTACTTCTTCAACAAATTGATCAATCTGGCTTACTTGAGAAGCTTCTTGTGCAACTTCCTCAGCAGGTGTACTTTCTGAAACACCACCAATATCTGGGAAATCGAGATCATCAGATGAAGGAAGGATTACTTCTTCTTCCTCGATATCCATAGCACTTGTTGCTTCGGCTAAACTGATTGATTCGTCATCGGCCACATCTGCCAGTGGTTTTTCTTGAACAATATTAGGCTCACTACTTGGAGCTGCAACTGCGGTATCACTGTAATCAATTGGCTCTGGAAAATCTAAGTCATCTTCAGCAGGAAGTAATATTTCTTCTTCATCATTAATTGTTGTTGAATTATCTGTTGCAGGGTTTTCAGAAGATAAGGGTGTTGCAGGGATTTCATCCCCATTCTCTTTAGAGATTTTTTCTACGATACCACTTGTTTTAACAAGTTTTGTTACGCTATTTGCAACTTTCGTCTTGGCCTCTGCTACAGGATTGAAGGTTTGTTCTTCATCTCCATAGAGAAACTTATTTAATAGGTCTTCTTCTTTGACCCAAAACCAGTAACCATTACCGCTACAAATCTCATCCTCTCCAGAGAGGGTTCCATTTTGTACAAACTCGACAACCTTCTGCTTTGAAAGTGGACCGAGTATTTTTTTCGATTCTGTTCTAATTAACCAGTTTCTTTCCGTCATTACTTATTCTTTATAAGAAAATCCCTACTAAGCCTTTAATATCTTCGTCATTAAACTTTAATCCTAAACTATAAACCATACCAGGATCATTAATTAAATCTTCACCCTCAATTTTACCATAAATTACACTCCATAGTTGAAAATCTAATCCGATACGAATATTTGGCCCAATATTATCTCGGTAATCGAAGACCTCAAGGCTTGTAATGGTATTCCAGTCATCAAAATTATAATCAACAGCAAGACCACCGTAAGAATCGATAAGTCCTCCACGGAATGTCCAATTGTCGATACGACGACCTAATTGAAGGTTGAGGAGAACGTCATTGTATTTTCTAACCTTCTCATCCTCAATAGTCGTTGTCCCACCAACAGTTGTTTCTGTGATCTTTCGTCTTTCAGGCCCAAATTCAGAAGTCGTTACACCTACCAGGTAAAAACGGCCAGGCGATGGAAAGATACGAAGTTCAGCAGTTGTATCTGTTTGATCAGTTCTCGTATTTGCACCAGTATAAACCGACAATTGTGTTCGGATACTATCAACTCGTCCAATTACTTTTTGAACACTTGATAGAGTTGACTTAACTTCATCAGCAATCTCTTCTTCAACAAGAAGCTTACCAACTGTTCCCTTCCCATCTTTGATATTTTGAACAAGGTCCTCAAGATCGGCCATCATATTATCAGCTTTCTTAAGAATCTCTTTTACATCTGCAACAGCACTTGCTGGCTCGTTTGCATCTGTCTGGTATGCTATTTGAGCAGTAAAGTCTTCGAGATTATCAATAATTCGTTGAAGTTTTTGATTATTCCTTCCAACGAGATCATTAAGTTTACCTGTTAATTCTTTCGTATTCGTCATCGTCTCCTGAACATCAGCTACGATCTTTTTCATCGCTGGCTCACCACCCTCAGGAACAAAAGACTCTTTAATACTTCCAACAAGAACTTTTACATCTTGCATAACTTCACTTGCATCTTTTAGAAGTGTTTCAATACCTGCTTTCTCTTCTGCTAGAAGCTCTGAACCATCCGGAAGGAGTTCATCATTATTAGCAACGTAAATCTCTAAGTACTTATCACCTAAGAAACCTACTGATCGAATTCTAAGTTTTGAACCCTTTGTGATCTTAACTCTTTCAAGAACCTCAAAACTAATACGGGCCTTATTTCCAGTTAGTTGAATATCTTTAATTCGTCCCGCATTAATACCAGCAACTTTGATTGGAGTTTTTGGAAAGATACCTGAGGCATCATTAATAGTTGTGTAATAATCATTATAAGCTCCAAAACCAGATTGGTTTGAAGTTACAACTAAGGACATAACAACAACAGCTATCATGGCGGCCAAGGCCATTAAGCCGACTTTAAATTCATTCATATAATTCCTCTTCCCTGGAACTACCTATAAATTAATAAACTCTTGAACCAATGGATGGTCTGAGTTTTTAAAATCATTTGCAGGTAGATACTCAACAATATTACCACGGTTTAAAAAGGCAACGTAGTCGGAAATTTCAAGCGATGCTTTTACGTCGTGCGAAATAATAATTGAGGTTAATCCAATATCTTTATGTAATTTACTTGTTTCTATGATCAAATCGTTGACCATTTTAGTTGTAATAGGATCAAGTCCAGTTGTTGGCTCATCATAGAGCATAAGTTGTGGACTTAGGGCCAGTGCTCTTGCAAGACCTACCCTTTTTCTCATACCACCAGACAATTCACTTGGTAGTTTATCAAAAGAGATCTCCTGAAGACCTACTGACTTTAATAAAGAAGCTGCTTTCTCTTTAATTTCACTTTCATTTAATTTTGTGAATTCAATTAATGGAAAGGCCACATTTTCAATTGTTGTCATTGAATCAAAAAGTGCCGCATATTGAAAAAGCATTCCGTAGTTTTGACGGAATTCACGAAGCTTATCTTCTTGAAGAGTTGATAAGTCTTTTCCCAAAACCTCAATTGATCCAGAAGTTGGATGATGAAGTCCTAGGATATGCTTTAAGAGTGTTGATTTTCCAGCTCCTGAAAAGCCGAGGATTGTAGTAATACTTCCTCGTTTTATATCAAAGTTTAATTCACTTAAAACAGTGTGCTTACCAAAAGTCTTGGTTAAGTTTCTAATTCGTACTGAATGATCATCAAACTCTAACATCTACATCACCTGCACTAAGAAACTTGTTAAAAAATAATCTAAAACTAAAACCGAAATCATTCCCCATACAACAGCGAGGTTTGTCCCCTTACCGACTCCTTGTGCACCTTTTGTGACAGCAAAGCCAAAGTAAGTTCCAATTACTGAAATAACGAAACCAAAGACAGTCGCTTTAATTACACCTTGGAAAATATCTGAGACGTACATAAATTGTCCAAGCTTAGACAAGTATATGGCATCATCAATCTGCAAGGCATAGGTTCCGACAATGTAAGAGCCAACATTCCCTACTAATAAAAAGAAAACTGATAATAGTGGAACTGATAAAGTACCAGCAATAATTCTTGGAACAGCAAGGTATTGCATACTACTAATACCCATAACTTCAAGAGCATCAATTTGTTCAGTAACTTTCATCGTTCCAATTTGTGCTGCCATAGCAGCCCCTGCTCGACCTGCAACAATTAGCCCTGTCAAAACAGGAGCTAATTCCTTTGCTAAAGAAATTGCAACAACTGGACCAACAAGAGAATCAACATTGATTAACTTAAAGCCAAAGTATGTTTGATAGGCCATAACCATTCCCGTGAATGCACCGGCCAAGAAAATAATAAATAGACTTTTGTTTCCGACAAATTCCATTTGTTCAAAAAATAATTTGAAACGATACGGCCTCTTCGTTAACCAGTAAAAAAAGTTCACAATGAACTTCATCACTTTGCCAAGACCTGCCAAATTGAAAATAACTAATTTTCCTAAATTTTCATTAAAGGAAACAAATGTTCTAAGTAAAAGATTCATTACTTAAATTCTAATGGAAAAAGAATGAAACTGCTACTTACTGTCGATATATTTTGGGAATTCTTTCAGTTAAGTGAATAAACACTTCGTAAGGAATAGTCTTTGATTCGACACATATATTAGAAAAGTTTTGACCATTTTGATCCCATACGACAAACCTTTCTCCATTTTTGATTGTTAAGTTTGTGTTAGGAAACAAAATCTGTGCCATATCCATATTAACTCGCCCTACAATTTGCCCTTCATGCTCTCCATGATTAAGGTGAACATTTTGATAGCGAGTTGAAAAACCATCACCATATCCTAGAGCAAAAACTCCCATAGTACCTGCTGATGGGCATGGGGTTGCTCCATAGCCTATAGGCGTACCTCGATCAACTTGAAAACTATCAATAAAAGTTGTCTCAAGTTTAGAGATCAACTTTCCTTTCCAACAACTCAACTTATTATACTGAGGCAACAAAGAAGACGGGCCATACATCATTAATCCTGCACGAACATGAGACTCTTCAAGTCCAACCTTTTGCTCAATTGCACCAGAGTTTGCAATTGATGATTTATGAATTTCAATTCCAGAACTATTGATTTGAGACTTTAATTCTTTCCAATTCTCTTTTTGAGTTAGATTTCTCTTATTTTTTTGCATTGATAAGCTTGAGCTCGAAAAGTGGGTCATCAAATGATAAATACTTGATCGGCCATGCTTTTTGATTGTTTGAATCGCATAATCAATTCGATCCATTTTTATTCCCAGTCGATTCATTCCCGTATTAAATTTTAAACAAAGTGGGAAGTAGCGAAATTCCTCATGAGACAAGAAGAACTCTAAGTTTGTTTCATTTGAAATAACTGGGATAATTCGATTATTTAAATAAATATCTGCTGCTTCTTGAAGGTCTAGGTTCACATCAGAAAAGACATAAACTTCAAACTCTCCATTTGGAATTTCTTCACGAAGCCTAAGAGCCTCTCCAATACTGGCACAGCCAAACTCTTTTATGCCAAGCTCATAATAAGCAAACTTAACAACTGGCACCAATCCATGTCCATAGGCATTGGCCTTGACCATAAAGAGAGTTTCATTATTAGGACAAATTTCTTTTAAAAGTTGATAGTTTTGCGCAAGAGTGGAGACATTAACCTCCATACTACTTTTTATTCTCATAAGGTACTATCTTGAAACGCTCTTTTTCCTCTCAACTTTCGTGATGTCGTCACCATTGAATACCCAGAGTAAGGAATTTCAGAAACATTTAACTGCATTGATAGAATAAGACTCTTATCTTTTCCGCTAAAATACTTTCCTAATCTTATATTCTTACAAAGGTCTTGAGCGGCTGCATAACTTTCATCAAAAAAGTCATTTTCCACATCCAGTACAATTGATTCAAAAGAGATATTGTAAATATTGCCAATACTAGTGATTTGAGAAAGATAAACTTTCATATCTTTCCAAAATGTATTCCAGTCAAATGAGAAGTCTGATCTTAACTCCATTAGATCTGTAATTTCAGAAGTATCAATCGATATTAAATTCCTTCCATGACTAACTTCAGAGATATTTGATAATAATTCAAATGGCCCTTTAGCCTGTGCGATAGAAGAAACATGAGTTAATGAATTCTTTATTTGAGAATAAATCCCACTTAAAAGTGTTTCTATGACCTGCCAATTAAAGTTAAATAAATAATCGCGATCAACTTCAAGTGCTACAACACTAGTTGTATCGACACCATTTTCCGATAATTCTAAGGTAACAACAGGATTGTGAACTAGGTTAGAAACAATATTCTTCACCATATTCATTCCATTTTCATTAACGCCTTTAAGTTTAATATGACCAAGCCAAACCTCAGGAACTTCAATAGACTTATGCCCATCATGCTTTAAAGGTGAAAGCTTATTGGTCTTTTGATTTAATTCAAAAATTGTATAACCTGAGACAAACTCTAAAGGTTCAAAAACATTTGTTATAAGTGAAGTTAAATCATTTTCTTCTCTATTAAAATTAATGCTGTCACAAACTTCAAAGAAGTCTTTCCCATAAAGAGTCTTCGTTCTTTCACTTTCAAGACTCGCAACAAGTGCTTCTTGACGGTGACGGTACTTATCATGAAATGATTCAAGTTGAGCTAATTGCCTCTTTAACGATGTTTGTTGATTGTACTGATTTAGTACATGTCTAATTTGCGCAAGCAAATCTAAATCGCGATATATAATTCCAATATTCTCATTCGTTGCAACAGTCTTCAGTTCTGAATTCGTTGAAACAATGAAAGCTCTCTTAACGGCCTTTAACTCAGATCGATTAAAAAGAAATTGTCCCTCAAATGTCGCATCATTTGCACTTGCTATAACAAGGTCGTATTGCTTTTGTAAGTGAGCGATTAAGAAAGAGTCTACAGTGTCGTATGAGTCGACAACAGTATTAATACTTTTGAAAATTTTTGAAAATGATTTACAGTCATCAATCATTGATGAAAGGATCGCAACTTTTGGACTATTCATTGTCATGGCGCAAAAACTCCTTCTAAGGACATAACATCGCTTAAAATCGTATCAAAAGAGACGTTCTATAGCAATTTTAAGAGGTCCTGGACTGTATTTATTTCAAGAATTTCTTCTTGATTAAGTAAAAGATGACTCTTTTCATAAGTAGGAGCTCTCTTTTTATAGAGATTTTCCATAAACTCGCGGCCATATTTAGCAAGAGGGCGATTTCCATCTTTCTTTAAACGTTGCCAACACTCTTCGAAGTCACATTTTAAATAGACTAATTTTCCACCAATCTCTTCTATAAAATCTGCTACACTCTTTTCATCAAGAGCACCTGCTCCTAATGTAATCATATAGTTATCCTTCATATTTTGATGTAGGAGCTTGAGCATATCAAATTCATCCTTACGAAATTCATCAATACCGATCTCTTGGATATACTCCCCAAGACTGTCGTAGCCAGTCCCCATTCGATTAAAAATCTCTTCATCCAGATCAAATACTTGAAATTCACTATCTTTAGATAGTTTCTCACCAAAAGTTGTTTTGCCGGCTCCAGAAAAGCCCGTTATAAAGATTCTCATACGTAAAAAACTACACGATTCCCACCATAATGTCCTAATTTTCTTGCATTTTGGCCTTACGCAATATACACAGAAGGACATCTAAATTTAGAGGAAATATGCAAATAGTTAATAAAGAAAATAGCTTTCTAAAAGATTCGACAATCCTAATCTCACGAGTTGGAGACGAGTTTGAAACTTACAATCTTACTGATAAAGATTGCACTTGGGTAAAAGAGATTCTTGATGGAATCACAAAAGACTTTGAACCTGAAGTTAAGCCGGAAGGTTTTGAAGGCTTAAGCGTAGAGCTACAACTAAAAAATGCAAGAGACTATACTTTTGGTGAGCACTTAATCGTCAAAGGAAAGGTATCAGGGGCGTATACAGCAACTTGTATCCGCTGCTTAATTGATACACCACAGACTTTTGATTCTGAATTCACAGCTGCATATGTAAATAAGCGCTACGAAGACGATCCTGAGTACGAAGAGGTTGATGAGATTTTTGTAAGTGATGAAATGGCAGATATGTACTTTCATAATCGCGGAAAGGCCGACTTAAAAGAAGCCTTGGCAGAATGTTGCTTTTTGGCAGTAAATCACTACCCTCTACATGACGCAGAATGCAAAGGTCTTTGCCAAATATGTGGTATTGACCAAAATTCAGAGACTTGCGAGCATGCGAATTAAGAATAGATAAAAACAAGGCCTCTTTTGGCTTGTAAAAATGACGTGAGTGATGTATTTACATAAGCTCATTTATAAAAGAAATAATTTTGTAGTTGAATATAACGGAGTAGAAAATGGCAGTACCTAAGAAGAAGACAAGTGTTTCAAGAAAAGGCCTAAGAAGAGCTGGACAAACACACAAGCTTTACGCGAACAATGTAGTTGTAGCTGATTCAACAACTGGTGAACTTACTAAGAAGGGATGTATCTCTCCTTCAGGTTACTGGAAAGGTAAGCAGATCTTCACTACTAAAGCGGATAGAGAAGAAACAACAGAAGAATAAGATAATTCATTATTTTTCATATAAGAAAGGCCCACTCTTTGAGTGGGCTTTTTGTGTTTAATATCTTTCTAAAGCTAATAAAAATCAGTTTGACCCATCAAACTCTTCTCTTGTATAAAGATAGAAAATATTTAGAGAGAGAACACACATGAATAAAATTTTAATCATTCTAATGATGACAGTTTATGCATCAGCAATGTCACCACTAGATAAGTCACTTGCAACCCTAATTGAAAAGCATCAACTGACATCACTTCCAGAGTCAAAATTACAAAACCAGAATGAGGTTATCCTAGGTTCGAGGCTTTTTGCTGAACTTCAATTAAGTGGAAATAACGACATTACTTGTATGCACTGTCACCATCCAATGCTTGGCACAGGTGATGATCTTCCTTTCTCAATTGGAACAGGTGGAAAAGGCCTAGGAACAGGACGTGTTCAAGACGGTAAGGGTAAAATTATTAAGCGCCACGCACCTACTCTTATAAATCTTGGTTACGATGATATTGTTGATATGTTCTGGGATGGAAGAGTACACTACGATAAATCAAAACAAGAGTTTATGTCTCCAAGTACTGAGCTTAATGCAAGAAAGGACCTATGGAGTAAGTTTAGCGGCTCTCTTGCTGTTCAAGTTATCTTTCCACTACTCTCGCCTGAAGAAATGCTTGGTGAAAATAATGAAATTGCATCACTTGAAGGTGACTTAAAAAAATGGAATGGACTTGTTAAACGACTTTTAAATGGTAAGAAAAATGCCATGTATCAAAACCTCTTTAAGCGCGCCTACCCTCAAGATTATAAAAAGGGAAAAATAGATATCACTCATGTGGCAAATTCTCTTGCAGCTTTTATTACAAGAAACTTCAATGTTGTGAATACACCATATGACCAATATCTTGATGGAGACTTAAATGCCATGAATGATAGCGAAAAGCGCGGATTAAAGGTATTCCTCGATAAAGGAGCATGTATCAATTGCCATAGTGGTCGTCATTTAACAGATTGGGATTATAAATCGATTGGACTACCTGAAATTGGACCGGTTGATGCTCAAGCTTCTCTAAACGATAAGGGAAGATATGAAGTAACAGGGGCCAAGGCCGATCAATATAACTTTAGGACACCTCCTCTTAGAAATATTCATCTTTCAGCTCCGTACATGCACAATGGGGTTTACTCAACATTAGAAGAAGTTGTTGATCATTATAATCACACTCGACGAGCTATCAGAAACTACGATGTTTCCGAAACAATTCAGGCCCTTTATGAAGAAAAAATCGTAAAAGATGAAAGTTTTGTTAACAATAAACTTAGATTTCAGTTAATAAGTGATGATGATATTAGACGTCCACTGAATCTGACTGAAAACGAGAAGGCTGACCTCGTTCAATTCCTCAGAACAGGGTTGGCAACAAAGCGTCTCAGAGGGCTATCTGAAGACTTATCAAGTAAACAAACTAAATAATATGAACGAAAGGCCACATCAGTGGCCTTTTTTTGTAAAACCTATACAAAAACACTGCGCATCAATTCATAACGCCCCTTCCCTTCCCCATCATTGCTATACTACCTAAAATAGGGCCAATTTTTATAACCAAGGTTAGGAATTTTAAATGAATACAAAAGTTAAAATTAAAGGAACAGGGATCTACGTTCCTAAAGAAGTTAGAACAAATGTCGACCTCGAAAGCATGGTTGAAACTAGTGATGAATGGATCTTTGAAAGAACAGGTATTCGCCAAAGACATATCTGCTCTACTGAAGGTGGAGAATGGCCAAGTGATATGGCCTATCATGCAACAATGGATGCATTAAAAACAGCTGGAATGGAACCAAATGATATCGACATGATTGTCTTTGCTTCTGTTACACCTGATTACAAGCTACCAAATACAGCATGTATTCTTCAACAAAAACTAGGCATTACAAATAAGTGTGCGGCAATCGATATTGCAGCAGCTTGCTCTGGATTTGTTTACGGAATCAATATGGTCACAGGACTGATAAAAATGGGTGCAATTAAAAATGCACTAATCGTAGGTTCTGAAATGTTATCACGAGAAGTTAACTGGGAAGATCGTAACACTTGTATTCTTTTTGGAGATGGTTGTGGTGTTGCTATTATTGGGGCCAATGAAGATGGTGATGATTCAGATATCCTATCACTTGAGCTTGGTGCCGACGGTTCAGGAAAAGAATTCTTCGACCAACCAGTTGGAGGAGCAATTGATCCAATCACAGCTGAGCACTTAGAAAATAGAACTCACTATATGCAAATGAAAGGAAAAGAAATGTTCCGTGTTGCCACTAGAACACTTGCAGATAATGCAAAGAAAGTTTTAGAAAAAGCAGGAAAGGATCTTGAAGAAGTCGATTGGCTAATTCCTCATCAAGCGAATGTGAGAATTATTGAAACAACAGGAAAACTTTTAGGAATCAATCCTGAAAAAGTTATTATAAATATTGATAAGTATGCCAATACATCTGCGGCCACAGTACCGATTGCAATGCACGAAGCAATTACAGACGGTCGAATTAAGCGCGGACAATTATTATTACTAGATGCATTTGGTGCCGGATTAACAAGCGGTGCTACATTACTTAAATACTAATTAAAAGGTTTATTGATATGAAGAAAGTAGTATTAATCTTCCCTGGTCAGGGATCACAATATGTTGGAATGGGAAAAAGTCTTGAAGGACACCCTTCTTTCGAATTACTAGAAAAAGCAAATAAGACTCTTGGTTATGATCTTTCAAAAATTATGCTTGAAGGTCCTGCTGAAGAGTTAACACTAACTCAAAATACACAGCCAGCAATTCTTACTTATTCAATTGGCCTTTATCAAAAAGCCAAAGAAATTTTAGACGAAGCAGGAATTGAAGTATCATGTGTTCTTGGCCACTCAGTTGGTGAATACCCTGCGCTTGTCGCTGCCGGTACTTTAAGTTTCGAAGACGCACTAAAGTCTGTGCACAATCGTGGAAAATATATGCAAGAAGCCGTTCCAGCAGGAATGGGTAAAATGTATGCTGTCATGAGAGTGCCAGCAGAAATTGTAGAAAAGGCATGTAAAGAAGTTTCATCAGAAGGTAATGAAGTTATGCCAGCAAACTTCAATGAACCTGGTCAAATAGTTATCTCAGGACATGCTGATGCATGTGATAAGGCCGTTGCTTGGATTTCAGAAAACTTTTCTGATCCACATAAGACTGTTGAACTTAAAGTAAGTGCTCCTTTCCATTCAAGCCTAATGAAGCCAGCTCGAGAGAATATGGCAGCATTTTTTAATGACGTAACTTTTAATAAAACGACAATTCCTTATATTGCCAACATCGATGCCAAAAAGTATCAAATTGGTACAGACGGTGACATCGTAAAAGAGAACCTCATTAAGCAAATTGATGGTTCTGTACTATGGACTCAAAGTTTCCAGAGTCTTGATGACGATACTCTTTGTATTGAAGTTGGGCCAGGAAGAGTGCTAATGGGACTTGCTAGAAAAATTAACCGCAATATAAAAGTCATCTCACTTGATAAAGACGGTGCATTTGACGAGCTAAAAGAAGCTTTAAACTCATAGGAGCATATATGATTGCAACTTATAATGACCTTAAAAATAAGAAAGTTCTAATCACTGGTGCTAGCCGTGGTATCGGTTTAGAGATTGCAAAATCTCTTGCAACTCAAGGTGCTCACGTTGTCTTCAATTATCGTGAAGGTAAAGAAGAGGTCGCAAAAGAAGTAGAAGCAAAACTAAAAGAGCTTGGTGCTTCAAATGTAACAGGACTCATGTTTGATCTAAATAACGAAGAACAAATGAAGACTGCAGTAAACGACTTCACAAAAGAATATGGCCCACTTGAGGGGTTAGTAAATAATGCCGGAGTATCAAAAGACAGCCTTATCCTTAGAACGAGAAAAGCAGATCTGGATGCAATTATTGATACAAACCTAAAGGGTGCAATCATGTTAACAAGTATTTGTTCTCGTGGTTTCCTAAAGGCCGAGAATGTATCAATTGTTAATATCAGCTCAATTGTTGGCCTAATGGGTAATATTTCACAAACAGCTTACTCTGCTTCTAAAGCGGGGCTAATTGGAGCAACAAAGTCAGTAGCGAAAGAATTAGCTAGCCGCAACATTCGCTGTAACGCAATCTGTCCAGGTTTTATTGAAACTGATATGACTGATTCTCTCGAAGAAAAGGCTAAAGAAGCCTATATTGCTTCAATTCCAACTTCACGCTTTGGGTCAACTGAAGATGTATCAAACCTCGTTTGTTTTCTTCTTAGCCAAGCGTCAGGATATATAACTGGTGAAGTAATTAAAATTGACGGTGGACTTTATATCTAGAAAAATATTAATATACTAAAATTAAAAATTTAACATAACTAATAGAGAGAGATTGAGTTTAAAGCTTAATATTTAATTAGGAGACAAATATGGAACAAAAAGTAATTCAACTAGTAGCGGATCAAACAAAAATCGATATCGCAAAAATCAACGCTTCAACATCATTCGTAGATGATCTAAACCTTGACTCATTAGACATCGTAGAACTTATGATGAAAATGGAAGATGAATTTGATATTCAAATTCCAGAAGAAGATGCAGAAGGTCTTAAGTCTGTTCAAGACGTTGTTAAGTACCTTGAGTCTAAGCAATAATCTAATTTAAATTTTAGATAGAAAGAAAGCCTGCTATTTGCAGGCTTTTTTTATTCTACAATCTTACATGACTTTATTTCATATGTTTTATAGTCGTAATCTATTTTAACTTTTCTATCATTCTTAGTTGATTCTTGAATACACTTTAACTCTTTTTCATTTGCCTTATAAAAAGTTGCACTTTCAATAAAGGAAACAAGAGTTTTTCCATCTTTATTAATAATCTTTGAGACAGTGTACTTTGCACTACTAATACTTGAGGCAAAAACAGAGCTACATAATATTGAAAGAATTAAAAATACCTTGTGCATTATTGTAACCTCTTACCTAAATCAGTTAAAAGAGCTCTCGCGGCAGTAACCCTTTGCTCTTTTGTAAGTCTTGTCTTGTCCTGAGGATGAAATGTACTTCGATCAGAAATCGTAAATGTATTTCGACCAACTGAGACAGCATCTAAACTTGGTGGGAAGCCAACTTGATCGAGGTTCTTTTCATTAACACCCATAAGCCTTAACCACTCATCAGGCTCAACTGGGCGATCTGCAACGGCAGGGTCAATAACCATTTTTTGTACATGACCTCGCCCATTATTAACATATACTACTGGAGCAACATGGTAAGACCATGGATGAGGTGAAGATTTTGATTTCAAATATCCAGAGGTCCATGCCTTATCAGCAATGACTCCTTCTTCTTCCATCATATTAACCATAAGTTCAGCTCTGGCATAACAACCATCTGCTGTATAACGCCAAGTTAACTCTTTCATTTTCTTTGCTTTATCAAAGAGCTCTCCTGCTTTTTTCCAAGAGATAACACCACTTGATCGAGGAACAAATTCTTGCGACTCTTTATAACTTTCGGCCGTGTAATATGAATCACCATCACGACAGCTATTTTTTGGAAGGAATTTCTTATTAATATACTGACTATTGATAGTGCCATTAACAACTTCAACAAGATGAACAAAGTCTAGGTTTGCTCTTTCATTATTAGTTTGTACACCAAGGCTAATAATATCGTCTTTAATGTTCTGAGAACAATGTGGAATGATTGTCTTGAGATAATCACTAAAGCGGGCATCTTGAAAACTAAAATAGGCCGTAGGATTACTTTGTAAGTTTTGAGGTGCCTTTCTTGCAGCTGTTAAACGAGATGTTTTATAATCGTCATTTAATTCTAGGACTGCACCATTCATTGTTCTTGCTATAGTTATTTGAGAATCACTCTTGGTAAACTTTGCATTACCTCGTGAGTCACGAGTGTAGTTAATTGGCATGAAAATATTTCGAGAAGGATCAAAAATAAAGAAATGATTGTCTCCACACTTTTTAATGGGACACTTTGTACTCATCTCACAATGAATATTTCCATCTTTTTTAGTGTTAACCCATAATAAGTTTGAAGCCTGAGCAACAACTGATTTTAACTTATTTAAGCTATCATCTAAGTCACTATCAAAATCTTCAAGATCTTCTAAAATATTACTATTTTCTTTTTTAGCAATTTCTATCGCTTGTTCGATTGATTTTTTTCTTTCTGCAATTTCTTGTAACTTTGTAATAGGTGTTGTGAATTCTGAGGTTGCTCTCTCCTCATTAATCTTATCACTTAAGCTGTTGTAATATGTCGGAACACCATTTTCAACGATCTGTTTAACAGCAAATGTTTTTGAAGTCCCACCTTCAGTAACAAGACCTAAAAGATGTCCCCTGCTATTGATTTGAACAATCGCTCTTTTTCCACCGTTTTCACAAACGACAACTGGTACATTTGAAGGAGCCTTACAATTATCAAAGCTGAGATCATCAGAGAAGACAACTGATGCTGCATGTGTGTAAATAGAAAAAATTGACAAAACCGATAGGATAATATTTTTAGTCATAGAGGCATTATCGGGGTAATTACCTAAAAATATTAACTTATTAAGAATTAAATTCGCTATTTCTTATAACTTATTGAAATATCGTTTAAATTTAAACAGAACCCATTGAATTCTGTAAAATTTAAGAGCCTCAAAGACTTGTCAAATGGCCTTCAAAATTATCAAATACTAGGAAAAAATAAGGATATGTATATGACGACAAATAGAAATCGCCGTGTAGTTATAACAGGACTAGGAACAATCTGTGGCCTAGGTAAAAACACAAAAGAAGTATGGAATGGGATTGTTGAAGGAAAGTCAGGAATCTCAGAAGTTGAAAGTTGGCCAGTACCAGATCTTGCAATCAAGATTGCTGGAGAGGTAAAGGACTTCGAACTTTCAGAAGATATAATGGAAGCAAGAGAGGCCAAGAAATATGACCGCTTTATACACTTTGCTCTTCATGCAACAGATGAGGCCTTAAAAGACTCTGGAGTTAATCTTGAAGAGTTTGATAAGTATAAAGTAGGTGCAATTCTTGGTGTAGGAATTGGTGGCTTCCCTATTACAGAACAAACTGCAAGAGCTTTTGTTGAAAAAGGGCCACGACGTATTTCTCCTTTCTTCATTCCAGCTATCATTCCAAATATGGCATCAGGTGTATTAAGTATTAAGCATGGATTTATGGGTGTTAACTACACAGTTTCATCTGCTTGTGCATCTTCATGCCACGCTATTTCAAATGCTGTTGAAGAGATTAGATCTGGCCGTCATGACCTAATGATTACAGGTGGAACTGAAGCCGTAATCTGTAACCTAGGTATGGGTGGTTTCATTAATATGAAGGCATTCTCAAAAAGAGTTGATGAGCCAACAAAAGCATCAAGACCATTTGATATTGATCGTGATGGATTCGTTATGGGAGAAGGTGCTGGGATTCTAGTGCTTGAAGATTATGAAAGTGCTGTTAAGCGTGGAGCAACGATTTACGCTGAAGTAGCAGGACATGGAGCAACTTCAGATGCTCACCATATTACAGCTCCTCATCCTGAGGGTGATGGTGCTTATGGTTGTATGAAAAAAGCAATCGAAGACGCAGGAATTTCTCCAGAAGATATCGAATATGTTAATGCACACGGAACTTCGACTCCTCTGGGTGACGTTGCTGAAACTGGTGCTATTAAGCGTGTTCTTGGTGAAGAGCATGCAAAGAAAATTAATGTATCTTCAACTAAATCAATGACTGGTCACCTTCTTGGTGCAGCTGGTGGTATTGAAACAGTCTTTACAGCGCTTGCGCTACACACTGGAACGATTCCTCCAACTATTAATATCGACAATCAGGACCCGAAGTGCGATCTTAATTACACGGCAAATAAGGCCGTTAAAAAAGATATTAAATATGCGCTTAACAATTCTTTTGGATTCGGTTCGACAAATTCGTCACTCGTATTAAAGAAAGTTTAAAGTCAAAAAGGATTAAGATGTTTCATAAAGACGCCGTTAGCCTAGAAAAAATGGATGAGGAAATTTTCTCATTAACTAATAAAGAATTAGCAAGACAAGAAGAAGGTCTTGAACTTATTGCTTCTGAAAATTATACATCAAAAGCAGTTATGCAGGCCCAAGGCTCAGTTCTTACAAATAAGTACGCTGAAGGTCTTCCAAAGAAACGCTACTACGGTGGTTGTGAAGTTGTTGATACAGTAGAACAAATTGCAATTGATCGCCTATGTAAAGTCTTTGGTTGTAAATTTGCCAACGTTCAACCACACTCAGGATCAGGTGCTAATATGGCAGCCTACTTTTCTATCATCTCACCTGGTGACAGAATCTTAGGGATGAACCTATCTGAAGGTGGTCACTTAACACATGGATCACCGGTTAATTTTTCTGGAAAGTATTTTGATGTAAAATTTTACGGACTTAATCCAGAAACTGAAATGATTGACTATGAAGATGTAAGACGTGCAGCTCAAGAACATAAGCCAAATGTAATTGTAGCTGGTGCAAGTGCTTATCCTCGTACAATTGATTTTGCAAAATTTAGAGAAATTGCTGATGAAGTTGGTGCTTATCTATTAGTTGATATGGCCCATATTGCAGGTCTTGTTGCCGCAGGTCTTCATCCTTCACCATTTCCACACGCTCATATAGTCACATCGACAACTCATAAGACGTTAAGAGGTCCACGTGGTGGAATCATTCTTACAAACGATGAAGAGCTAGCAAAGAAAATTAACTTTAATGTCTTCCCAGGAATTCAAGGTGGCCCACTAGAGCATGTTATTGCAGCAAAAGCAGTATCTTTCAAAGAAGCACTTGATCCACAATACAAAGAGTATCAAAAACAAGTTATTACAAATGCACAGGCCCTTGCTAAGCAGTTAACAGATCTTGGTATGGAACTAGTTTCAGGTGGAACAGATAACCACCTTGTTCTTATGAAAACAGATCCAGCAGGAGTAACTGGTAAAGTGGCAGAAAAGGCCCTTGAGCAAGCAGGTATTACTTGTAATAAGAATATGATTCCAGGTGATACAAGATCACCATTTGTTACTTCAGGTATTCGTCTTGGAACTCCAGCTCTTACAACGAGAGGAATGAAAGAGGACGAAATGAAGAAGATAGGAACTTGGATAGTTGAGGCCCTTAAGAATGCAGAGAATGAAAGTGTTCTTGCAGATATAAAAGGACAGGTCCAAGCTCTTTGCAAAGAATTTCCAGTATACTAATTTCAATACATTAGGGAGCTTTTCAGCTCCCTTTTTCATCTCCTAAATTTATTGTCTTAGCTATCCGATAAGTCTTTCAGTGAGGAAAGATTGATGAGGATTAACATTTCGAAATTACTACTATATTTATCAGCAAGCTCTCTGTTGAGCTCATGTGCTAGTGTCGATCAAATTGAGATGGCCTATGATAATTATCGTAGCTCTGTTAGCCGCTACATCGCTTCAGTAAAAGGACAATACCATCCTTCTGAATTTGAGATTAATAAAGATAATCTCTATAAGCTACAAGAAGAAATCGAATTGAATTTAGTTTGGAGAAAGAATTTTGCTAATGCAAAAAAGAAAGAAGATCAAAACTCCTTGAAGTTTATTTCTCCCTACTTTAATCAAAACCAAAAAATTACTGCTAATCTAAATCGCTTTTTGAAGAATATTGACTGGGTAACTGACCCTACTACTCGCTTTGAAATACGCACTGATAAAATTTCATCGATAGAACAACGAAAAGAAATATATTTCGTAGGAAATCGAAAGCTTAAAAGAAAAGAAAGAGATGTCGATTTTGCTATAATCAATCCTTATGATGAAATTGGACAAGATACATTTAAGGCCATAAAAGTCGGTCTCATTGCTAATATTGCGATTTATGAAAATCATCTTTTACTTAAAAGAAAAATTGCAGAGGCAATAAAAATTGAATCCGACCCAACACTTCAAAAAGAACTTGAACTATACCATGAGAAGTTAGAAGAGAAGTTAAAGAACTCTCCTTCACATATGAAATTAGCAAATCTCTTATCGATGTATCGAGATATCACGATCTTTGAGAAGGCAAAAACAAAATCAAAACTTTCTTACTATATTGACCCTTTAATTGAAGAGACTCTAGTTTATAGTAATGTTCACAAAGAGCTTCACAAGAAAAAGAGATGGAATCAAGAAACTAAAGTGATCCACGATATAGTTGCAAAGATGGCAACGACAGTAGACAAGCGCTTTGCTGTTTACTTTAAGAAGTCTATCAAGTTTGAAAACCCAACTTATGGTGAAGTGACAAAAATTGGTAAGAATGAAAAAGCACATCTACTCTATCAACTAAAACCTATGGATATTGTCTTTATTCATAATGAAAATAATTTCAACAATGCTGTTGTTGAAAAGTTTTGGGATAATGTAGGAATCTGGATTGGAAGCTGGGACGATATTGTAAAATTAGGACTTTCCACTCATCCTCTGATCAAAGAGCATCAAGAAAAAATTCAAACGAAAGAGTTAAACTTCCTAGTCTCAACCAGACAAGGGGTTAAACTTAAGAATATGAGCTCGATATTAAATCAAGACGATATTGCAATTGTTAGAAAACGAAGACTTAGCTACGAAGAAACAGTTAAAGGCCTAACTCTTGCCTTTAGCAATCTTGGAAAACCTTATGATTACTCAATGAATCCACAAGATAAAGAGAAAGTATCTTTTGCGCAGCTCGTCTTTGACAGCTTTCCTCAAGTGAATTGGGATAAGTCACATATGTATAAACAAGAAGCAGTTTCTCCGTATAAGATTACACAGCGCACCGGTGAAGAAAAAGACTTCTTCACAGTTCTACTATATCGAAATGGTAAAGAAGTTCTAGAAGACCTTGAGGAAAATTTTCGAACCATTTCCTCTCAAAACTAAAATGGGAATATGCAATGCATCTCAATTATGATAGAAATAATTATGTATTGCCCAAATTGCCAAACACCAAACACTAAAGTTATCGACTCGCGTCATCTTTCGGATGGACTTGCTGTTCGCCGTAGACGTTCGTGCCCAAAGTGTGATTTTCGCTACACAACTTATGAGAAGCTTCAGCTTCAGGTTCCGGCCATTGTTAAAAATGACAAAAGACGTGAGCCATATAATCGTGAAAAGATCTCAAAAGGTATCAATAAGGCATGTCAAAAAAGACCTTTAACAACAGCACAAATTAACCGATTAATTGATGATGTTGAAATGACTTTATCTCAAAAGAATAATACTGAAGTTGTGGCCAAGGTTGTTGGTGAAGTTGTGATGGAAAAGTTATACGAATTAGACCCTGTTGCCTATGTTCGTTATGCTTCTTTTTATTGGAACTTTAATGACATTGATGGCTTCATTGAAAGTTTACAAAAAAGTATTGGGCAATTTACAAATATAAAAGAAAAGATTTTTATCAATAAGGATATACTAAGTGAAAAACCAAGCATTCAATAATAAATCAGCTGCTAGAAGCTTTGCATTTAAATTCATCTACAAACTCTTTCTTAAAGATTTCAAAAATGATTTAAGTGACTACCAATCTGACCTTGAGAAATTAAAAGTTGATATTGAAGAGTTTGAAGAGTCATATATTAAAGAAGATGATGAACACAGTGATAATGAATTAAATCCAAGTGTTCAAAATTATGGAAATAAGCTTATCACAGGTGTTATCAAAAACTTTGAAAGCATTAAGTCCACAGCTTCGGAGTGTATTCTAAAAAGAAGTTTTGACTCTGTTGATGCTATTGAAAGAGCTATTATCTGCCTTGGTATTTATGAGATTAAATTTGAAGAAACACCAAATAATGTAGCAATCAATGAATATGTAAATCTTGTAAAGAGTTACGGGAAAGAAGACTCTAAGAACTTTGTAAATGGTCTTTTAGACAGAGTGAGTAAGTCTTAACGATATGTCAGTAAAAGAAGAGATCTTCACATTAGTAAACGAAAGAGTAGGAGCAGTGATTTGTCTATATGACCAGTCATCTTCTAACTCTATCGATGTGATTGAGGCAATTAACCATCTGGTTGACGGAACTCTAGAAGAACGAATTCTAAAAAAGAAGAATCAAGACTTAATAAAAGAAGATTATTCTCATTTCTTCTTTTCAAAAAACTTTGGACAGCAACTTAATATCATTTTTAGTCAGATACCAAAGACTCCAACTAAGAATGAAATCAATCAATTTATCTCTATTCTTGATAAGCAATACGATATAGAAAATGAATGTGAAGTTGTAATTATAAAGCCCACTGGAAATTCATTTAAATTTCACCACCCAAGCCTTCAAATTCACCACTTTGAATATTAGCGAATAACCACTTTTGCTTGAGCAAATTTAGACCAGAATCTTTTCTTTTCCTTAAGACTAGTTTTAGGAGCTCGGCGTCCTGTAATCTTTTCTAACGTATCAGATATTTCAGAATGAATATCAGAATACTTCGGTTTTTGAATCATCGATAAAAGTGGACCTTGGGCCTTTTCAAATTTTAGATCTCCAATTGTATTAATAATTTCTTTTACAATATGGGCCCTTTTAGATGACTTTAATTTTTCATTAATATGATAATTTCTCTTATCATAAAGCATTGCCCAAATATTTGGAGCAAGCCCTGTAAGATTAAGCTTCTTTACGTTTTCAAGTGCTTGGTAACGAACAATTAGAGAATTATCTTTTAAAGACTTTTTATAAATATCAGTATATTCAGTTTGCCCTAGAGCGAGTAGAGATTTTAAAGCGGCCATTCGCATTACCCAATTTGGGTGCATTGTGAATTTTGAAATAAATGGTGCCGACTTCTTCCCCATAATTCTTCCAAGTAAGAATGTTGCCATCCAACGATTCTTATCTGGGTACTTATCACTTTTCATGACATTTATAAGGGCCGCAACAGACTTTCCTTTAAGCTTTAAGACTTGTTTCTTAAGCTTATCCATATCTGCTGTTTTCATATTATATTTGAATTGTCTTTCTAGCTTTTGAGTTAGAACAGAACGCTGTGCCTTTTGGTTAACTGCGGCAGTAGTATTTAAACTTGCAAGTATCGTTACAATTAAAAGTAGTTTCTTCAAAAGACATCCTTGTCTGCAAAAAAATTTGCTCTAAATATTATCCTAACATTTTTTCAAATTCGCTTAGTAACTCTTCAGCTGATTTCTGTTCACCTGCTCCATCATCCTTAGCTTCTTCAGGTGCAGCTTCAGCAGCAGGGGCCGCGGCTTCTTCAATAGGTGCCGGCGCTTCTTCAGCAACTGGTTCAGGTGCTGGCTCTGGTGCAGCTTCTGCAATTGGCTCCTCAGGAGTCGGCTGTGGCTGCTCAGGCGCTGGAACTTCTTCAGGTTCTGGAGGAGTCGTAGGCTCTTCTTCAGGAACTGGAACTTCAGCAGGCTCAGGAGTAACATCAATCTCAGGCTCTTCGGCCGGAGTTGGATCGATTTCAGGTTCAGGCTGAGCAGGAGTTGGATCCCCACCAGCTTGAGCAAGTTGAGCTTTTAATTGTTCGTTTTCTTGCTTGAACTTTCTTAGATCGGCAAGATCACCTTCAATCATTTCATATTCTTTAAGACGAGACTGTAGTTCGTCTCTTTCATCTTTAAGAGCATCAATTTCTTCATTAGAGGCAGCCGCAGAATCACCAGCAGCTTTAAGTGCTGCAATTTGTGCCTTTAGGTCTGCGATCTCTGTATTTAACTTTGTGATAATAGCAGCTGACTCTGAATCATCACTACTACCTGCTGCACTTAATTGTGCTTCAAGATCTTTTATAAGAGATTCTTTATTTGCAACTTGCCCTTTTAAGGCAGCTATTTCGGCATTCTTACTTGCAAGCTGGGCCCCATCAACATTACCAGTAGGTAAACTTCCACCTGGAACAACAGATGGTATCCCCTCTCCGGCCTCAAGCCCTCCACCTCTAAATAGAGATGACTTTAACGCATTTGAATTTTGAATTACTGAATCGAGATAGCTCTTTAATACATTTGCTGGAATTTGATGTTGTAATTCCTGCATACGTTTTCTTGTGTAAAACCAGTAAACGACAATGACACAAATTAACAATATAAGAACTGAGAACAAAATATAGAAGACGTTATCACTAACGTACATCATTTCTCTCGATAATCTTGTAATAGTACCAGTCACTTCTTTATTCCTTTTAAATTAGATAAACCTTTGATTATTTTAACATAATCAGCATTATTTAAAAGATATGAAAAAAGAGCAATTATGAACCCATTATTTCCATTTATAAGGTGAGTTTTTTAGTCAGAAACCATTTCACTAAGTTTCTTATAAAGAGGATTTCTGCCAACTATGATTGTCTTAGAAAAAATATTATGATCATGACCATTATACTCAGTTATTTTTGCCCCAGCTTCTAAACAAATGATCTTTCCTGCGGCCACATCCCAAGGAGCAAGCCCCTTCTCCCAAAAACCATCAAAGATTCCTTGGGCCACATAACATAAGTCGATGGCCGCCGAGCCCAATCTTCTCACAGCGGAGATACTAGTCATGACTTTTTTAAACTTACGGAATTCATCATTGAACGGCTTGCCTTTTTCAGTAGCAAAGCCAGTTGCTAATAAGAAACCTTTTGAACGAGATTTATTTTGCTTGAGTCTCTTCTTATCTTTTCCCTTAATAAAGTATGAACCGTTGCCTTTAGTTGCACAATAAGTCTCTTTGCGTTCAGGGATATAGATAACTCCAACAACCGGTTGTAGCTTATATGTTAAGGAGAGGCTAATACAATAATGCTCAAGTCCATGAACAAAATTATTCGTACCATCCAAAGGATCAATAACCCACATATAATCATGGTCTTGATATTCTTTTAAATATTTATAATTGCCTTGATACTTCTTATAAAAGTCTTCTTCGGCCAAAACAGGAATCTCTGGATTTAACTTTTTAAGCTTTTTAATTATATACTCTTCAGAAGCATGGTCTGCTGCAGAGACTGCCCCTTGAGCTTCTTTAATATCAATTTTCAGATTAGCTAAATCTTTTTGATAAGGAGAAAGAATCTTACCTGCTCCCTTTGCTATTGAAATAAGCTGCGCTTCATAAGCTAATAAATCTTTCTTAGTAATCTTCTTCATCCTGTCTCTTCTTTATAACTGCTTCAAGGTCAGAGTCTGAAAGAGGCTCATGTGAAGCCACTGTATAATTCTCAGTTAGCCACATCCCTAAATCAACCATCTTACATTTTTCACTACAAAATGGTCTAAATTCACTTTCATAATAATTAAACTCTTGTGAGCATTCAGGACACTTAACATTCAACTTCTTTGTCACCAAATTTCTCCGTAAAATTCTTTGATCATATCTTTTATCTTACTATCTTCATTATATGCTACTTCACCTATACTTGAAATATGCCTTATGCCATTAAATGAACTCGTCGCAAAACAGCTATCAAATTCATGTAGTTCAGCAGCATGTACTCGCATTTCTTTAAATTCATGGCCTGTTTCACTTAGCATAAATCTTACCCGATCAAGAGTGATTCCATCTAAGACTCCATATTCTGCTGTTGGAGTTATATAAGTATCCCCTTTTTTCAAAATTAGGTTTGACGTGGGAAGCTCCAATAAATACGAATCATGATCTAGTAAGAGAACATCATCATAACCATTAAAAATGGCCTCTTTTCTTATCTTAAACTGATATTGATAATCGCTACGTTTTAAATAGTCGGGAAAATTTCGATCAGGATAATAACAGTGAGTTGTTAACTTCAAAGGTGTAGTCACCTGTTCTTTTTCTAAGGCCCATATCCAAAACTGAATATCACCAGATAACTCACGATAGAAAGTTATTCTCAAATAAGCATGATCAATGTGGACAAATTCATCTAATATTTGGGCCGTCGCTAATTGTGCTTCATCGATAAGCCCTTTATCAAATTGCTTAGGCCAACAAAACTCGAAGCACTTTTCAAGTCGAGCTCGATGTTGATCCCAAAATATGGCCTTACCTGAGCGAACAAGGGCCGTGGTAAAGAATGAATTCCCCCATAAGTTCCCTTCATTAATAAATGCATCTCTTGCCGATAAACCTTTTCTCGAAAAATAGATTACTTCCTGTGCCATAACTTTCCTTATTGTTATAAAACATGATATCTAAAAATCATGATGACAGATAGTGATAATCAAGAAATTCTAATTATTGGCTTTGGCTCTCAAGCAAAATCTTGGGCAATGAACCTAAGAGACTCAAAGCGAAATATTCATATTGGCCTTCGATCAAATAGCTCTTCTATAGAGCTGGCCAACGAATTAGGCTTTAAGGTTCTTGATATTGAAAATCTTGCACTACCTCAATACGAATTTATCATTATCCTTACACCTGATGATACCCATAAAGAGATTTTAACTTCACTTAAATTTTCTAATAAGAAAAGTAAGCAAAAATTTATTTATGCCCATGGTTACAGTGTTATATACGATGAGCTAAGGAAGCTACTTCCTCATCACGAACATATGCTCTTAGCACCGAAGGCCATCGCAAGTGAATTAAGATTTGGTTATGAAACAAAAGCACCTTTAACTGCTGTTATCAATAGCGATGCTGAGTCTAAAGATGCCCTTAAAAGGTTGGCCAAAGATTTGGGTATTACTGTTGGTCCAATTGAGAGCAGTTTTAGAGAAGAAACAATTTGTGATTTATTTTCAGAGCAGTCTCTTCTTTGCTCAGTCATTCCACAGGCCGCACGCCTTTCTTTTGAAACTCTTGTAAATAAGGGTCACTCGCCGGAGATTGCGTATATCGAATGTTGGCATGAGGTAAAACTCATTGCTGATGCTATGATTAAACACGGGCCAAGTGCTCTTCTTAAATTAATTTCACCTAATGCTTTCATGGGTGGAGAGAAAGCTAAGTCACTGATATTTGATGAAGGGTATCAGCAGAAACTCCATAAAATCTACAATGAAATCGATAATGGCCAATTTGCCCATGAAATTCTTCATAGTGATTTCCAAATGCAGCTGAAACAAGCTATAAGTGAGTGGGATAATCTTGAAATTTCCAAAGTTTATCAACGCTTTGGAAAAAAATTGGTTCATGTGAATGAAAAAGTTAACAACGAGAAAAATTAGAAGCTTCAAAGCCGAAAAGACTAAAACTTCACTGCAAGTTCTCACTTGCTATGACTTCCAAACAGCGCAAATGTTAAATGAGACTCAATTAGATATGATTCTCGTTGGTGACAGCCTTGGAAATGTCGTTTTAGGATACGATACAACTGTTGAAGTGAGCTTAGAAGAAATGGCAATCTTTGGAGCGGCCGTTAAAAGAGGTGCTCCTAATAAATTCGTCATCGTCGATATGCCTTTTGGTTCTTATTCTACTTTTAATAAGGCCATTGAAAATGCGACCAAGATTTATCAACAAACAAAAGCTGAAGCCTTAAAGCTTGAAGGCGCTTTCCCTCATCAACTTGAGATAATCAACCGCTTAACTCAAAGTGGAATTCCTGTAATGGGACATATCGGTTTAACTCCTCAAAGTGTTCATCAACAAGGTGGATACTATACTCATGGTAAGACTGATGCCGATAAAGAAAGACTTTTAAAAGAGGCAAAAGACTTAGAAGCTGCCGGATGTTTTTCCCTAGTACTTGAGTGTGTAACAGAAGAGATTGCAAATCTTATTACAAAAGAGATTTCAATTCCAACAATTGGCATTGGAGCAGGCAACGGTACAGATGGACAGGTTCTCGTAATCAACGACCTTTTAAAGATGGGTCCAGGAAAGTACCCTAATTTCTGTAAGCCAATTGCAAATTTTTACGACTTAAAGCTAGAGCTTGTTTCAAAGTATATTCAGGATAAGAAAATTCCTCAAGGAATTGATAATGCCGACTTACACCATTGATAGTGGCAACACATTTATTAAAGTAGCGAAGTTTGAAAATAATATTCTTTCAAAGATCACTCGCTATACGCCAGAAGACTTTAATCCAACATTTCAAAAAGATGAAAAAATCATTTTTTCAAATGTATCCAAAAATATTATCCACAAATTACCATCGTCTGCCATAGCTGCAGCTGGGCTAATAGAAGACTTCAAGTCTACTTATGATCAATCAACATTTGGTGTGGATCGAAAAATCATTTCACATTATCTTCAAAAGAAGTTTCCAAATGAAAATATTCTCATTATCGATGCGGGTAGTTTTATCACTTTTGACTATATAGAGAGTGGAATCCATCGAGGCGGGCCCATCTACCTTGGACTTGGGAATTACCTCAAAGCTTATCCGGCATTTTCACAAAATCTTCCTCTAGTTGATAATGTAAAAGCAGGAGAATGTGCAAATACGAAAGAGGCCATTAGCACAGCATTCACTCAATATCTTTCAATGATTAAAAATGAAATTCAGAAATTTCAGACTGATCAAGTTATCGTAACCGGTGGTGACGCTAGAAACTTTCAAGACTGTGCAGATGAACAAGGCGATCTAATGCACCATGCTCTCTTTGAACTTAGCAGGGATTTCGATAGCTCGGTACTTCTTCCCATTACTTAGTCGGATCCAGTAACCTTCTTGCACTTCACCATCAATAACAATATTAATTGGCTTCATTGATACAATGTGATCATAGTTTATATAAATTGGCTCACAAGTATCTCCCAATGCTTGAACATCGCGTTGTGAAATAATCGAAAACTTACCAAATTTCATATACTTACCTTTGTTACATCGTTTCAAATTCAATGGCCTAAACCCTTTAAAACATATATAAGGGAGTCTCAGGGTATTAACAACCATAAAGTTAACTATATGAAAATATTAGTAGGTGTATGTGGTTCAGTTTCCGCTTACAAGTCAATTGAGTTTGTCAGAGGACTTGTTAAGGCCGGCCACCAAGTAAAAGTCATTTTAACAAATGGAGCAAAGGAATTTGTTTGCCCAAACCTATACTCATACCTTGGCGCCCAAGAAGTTTACGAAGCGAGTGCTGACTTTAGCGGCAGTATTGAGTCAAAGAGTGTACTTCATATAGAATTAGCAAAGTGGGCCGACAAGCTCCATATCTACCCGGCCAGTGCCAATACGATAGCCAAGCTTGCCATGGGTCAGGCCAATGACCTACTTAGTAGTGTCTTCCTCGCAGGATGGGATAAGTTTCAAACAATTATTTACCCGGCCATGAACACTTCGATGTGGACTAATCCAATTACCCAAGAAAATATTGATTTAATAAATCGTCTTGATAAGTATGATCATATCTATATATATCCACCACAGAGTGGAACACTCGCCTGCGGTGATACTGGTAGTGGAAAAATTCCCGATGTAGAAGAAGTGCTAACAAATTACGATGCCATAAACCTTGGTATCACTGATAACTCTCCTCATGTTGTCATTACAGCAGGTGCAACAGTTGCTCCAATTGATCCTGTTCGTTTTGTGACGAATCCTTCATCAGGAAAGACAGGACTTGAGATAGCAAAACAATCCCTTCGCCTTGGCAATCGCACCACAGTTCTTTTAGGAGAAAATTCATGCGATGGCTTTAAGCACCTAGCAAAACTTCCAGGAGTTAAAATCATTAAGGTTCGTACAACGGATGAGATGTATGAAGCAGTGAAATCTCTTGAGAATCGTTTTGATACATATATTTCAACTGCCGCTATTAGTGATCTTAAATTTAAAACCGCTGGTGACAAGTTAAAGAAAGACACTCTCTCAAATTCACTTGAATTTGAAAAAGCACAAGATATTCTAAGCTATGTAGTTTCAAATCAAAGTCCTTCTCAATGTATTGTTGGATTTGCAGCTGAGACACAAATGACTAAAGAAGTCTTGGAAAGCAAATATAATCGTAAACCAACAAAGCTATTAATAGGTACTCATGTAAATAGTGGACTTTGTGATAAGGCACGCCAAGGATTTGGCAATGATAGTGCAACATATACGATTCTTGAAAATGGAAAAGTTGCTTTTGAAGGAGAACTTTCAAAGCTTCAATTGGCCAAAGAAATATTTGAGAGGATTAAATAGTGAAAGTTATCACAAAACGTAATGAACTTATTAACACAATGAAGGAAGTTTCCCACCAAAGTCTTGGACTTGTTCCAACAATGGGAAATCTTCATGCTGGACACATGAGCTTACTTGAAAGTGCTCTTAATGACTGTCAGCAAGTTGTTCTAACAATTTTTGTTAACCCAAAACAATTTAGTGCAAATGAAGACCTCTCAACATACCCAAGAACTCCTCAGGAAGATCTCGATAAGATAAAAGAAACTGCGGGCAATCGTGCTAACGATATTATCGTTTTCATGCCAGAGGGTAATGCCGAAGTTTATCCTCCAGGATTCAATACAACGATTAGTGTTTCTGGAATAACTGAAAAGCTTTGTGGAAAGAGTCGTCCTACTCATTTTGCAGGAGTGACAACTGTAGTCTACCAATTATTTACTCTAATAAATCCTGCTCGTGCTTACTTTGGACAAAAAGATTACCAACAAGTATGTGTTATTCGTAAGATGGCACAGGACTTAAATTTAAATATCGATATTAAAACCGTACCAATTATAAGAGAAGAATCGGGACTTGCCCTCTCTTCTCGAAATGGTTACTTATCAAACGAAGAAAAAGAAATCGCTCTAAATCTTCCTACAAAATTAGAAGTTATTGAATCTCTTTTAAAGTTCAATACTTGGGTAGACGCTGGAGCACAATTAAATGAAATACTAGAATCAACACTTATTGATAAGGCTTGGGACTATCTAGATATTCTAGATAGCAAGACTCTTGAAGATGTTGATCAAAATACAAAAGAAGTCGTTATCGCTGGAGCTTATTTTGTTGGAGATCGTCCAACGAGAATCATCGATAACCGACTAGTGGAAATTACATATGCTTGATAATGAATTTTATATCTCACGTGAGGCAAAGGCCTCCCTTGTCTCTTTAATTTGTCCTAAGTTTAAAGAACATGCGACAGAAAAAGACACTCTTCGAAGTTTAGAAGAGCTTCGAGAGCTAATGCGTACTTTAAATATTGAAACAGGTGAACAGTATATTCAAAATAAGAAGACTGTTGATGCTGGAACGATTTTAGGAACAGGAAAGCTTGAAGAAATTGCAGCAGCGGCAAAGGCCGAAGGCTCATCTCTACTCGTTTTTGACTGTGAGTTAACTTCTTCGCAAATTAGAAATATCAAGAAGCTGACAGGGCTATCTGTCGTTGATCGTTGCCACATTATTCTTGAGATCTTCTCAGAGCACGCAAGAACAAAAGAAGCACGTATTCAAATTGAAATTGCTCGTCTTCAATATATTCTTCCACGACTGGCCGGATTCTGGTCACACCTTGGCCGTCAAAAAGGAGGTATTGGTGTTCGCGGTGGTGAGGGTGAGCAACAAATTGAGCTTGACCGTCGTATTATTCGCGAAAGAATTGAGTTCTATAAACGTGAGCTTAAAGAAGTTGAAAAGTCTCGTATTGAACAAAAGAAGCGTAGGTCAAAAAAAGCAATTACGACAGCACTCGTTGGATACACCAATGCAGGTAAGTCTTCTTTAATGAATCGCCTATGTCGTGTTGATGTACTTGAAGAAGACAAGCTCTTTGCAACACTTGACTCAACTTTTAGGATGTTAAACCCAGATACAAAACCGCCAATGATCCTTATCGATACGGTTGGTTTCTTATCAAACCTACCAAACACTCTAATTGATGGTTTTAAAACAACTCTTGAATCTGCTCTTGAAGCTGATCTTCTTATGATTGTTTGTGATATTAGTGACCCAAATTACGAAAAACATCTTGAAGTTACTAACAATGTTCTTAAAGAACTAGGGCTTGAAGACAAAGAACGTATCATTATCTTTAATAAGAAAGATAAATTAAATGATAAAATAGCTGAAAATATTATTAAGAGAAAGCATCCAAATAGCTTCGTAATTTCAAGTTTTGATAAAGCTGACATTGATAATTTACGTCAATATGTCGTGGATTACTTCTTAGAAAAACAAAATAATTACGACCTATTTATTCCTTATGATGCTGGAGCTGCCCATTCAATCGTTGTTTCAAAAACTAACGTAATTAAGACAACTAATCATGAAAAAGGGATCTACTATCAAGTCCGAGTACCTGACTTTATTTATAACCCATTAGGTTTACAAAAGTTTGAGCTTGGGCCACATGACCCTCTACTTGAAGAAGTGTAGCTAAGTTTTCTATTGAATCATCCGACAAGCGAGTATGAAAAAAATCCTACTCGCACTCACACTTGGCCTTATGGCATGGACAGCTTCTGCTGGAATAACAACAATTGACGTAGAATCATATCACCGAACTGATATGGACTTTATGTTCTTAATCAAGAATAAGAAATACGATAAAATTGTTCTTGATTGCCAAGGCTTTATTAATGGCCTTAATCTCTATAGCACTCGAGGACATGATATCTTCACTCTTCCAGGCTATGGACATTGTATGGCAATCCATAACGAGATTATCAAAAATATCAAGGCCAAGAAAAGCTCATGCCTTGCTATTAATGATTCAGAAGGCAAAGTACTTGTTCTAGATAGCAAGTGCCCTGCTCAACCTTAAGGGCTAGGCCAATCGCTTAATTAGGTGGTATCCAAATTGCGTTCTAACGATTGGTGACATTTCACCAACCTCAAGAGCAAATGCAGCTTTTTCAAATGGTGCCACCATCATTCCCTTTCCAAACTCACCAAGGTCTCCACCTTGTTGCCCAGAAGGACAATTCGAATAATCTTTTGCAAGCTCTTCGAAGCTCTTCCCCTCTTGCATCTTTTTTAATAAGTCTTTTGCTTCAAATTCTTGATCCACCAATATGTGGGCACAACGAATCTTGCTCATGTTATTTCCTTTGAATAGATTTTTTAAGAATGAAATCGCCAATAGTATGTTCCTATTATTACAAGTAAGATAACGGCCAGTCCCAGCCACATGTAAAACTCATCCTTCTCCATTGAAGTCTCCACAAATACGATCGAGATTAGACATGAGATTTGCAATATCAAGAGGTGCTTGAATGACGCGCTTTGCGCCTTCTTCTCCCTTAGTTACGAGCTCTACAACTGGAATTTTTTCACAAAACTCAGCTTCAATCTTCTTAATTGTTTCAGCTGAAATTGTTGAAATATCGACGAGAATGACTTCAGGCACAATATCTCGGATGAAATGGAAAGCATCATCTTCATTTGAAAGCGTAAAAAACTCTCCTCCAACCTCTTTACCTAAAGCCTCTATAGCAGTGATCATCATTTGGTTGTCGGATAGAAAGAATAGTTTTTTAATTTTCACGTTTAGGTCCTGATATGTTACATTAAAACAATAATCGAAATGGAGATCTTATGTCGAGTCGCATTAAAATTATTGATAACTTATCTAATTCTACCCTATATGAGTTTTCAATGGAAGACGCAGACCGTGCATATGAGAAGTCAGAGGAACTTGAGGAAATGGGGCTTGATATAAAGCTTATTATCCCTTCAGTTTCAGAAACACTCATTAAATCTCTAGGTGCAAATGCTGATAAAATTGAAAAACTCAAAGAAATGATGGATGAAGAAATTGCATCCCATATCGAAGAAGAAGGTAGTTGCTCAATTTGTCTTCCCGATGGAAAAATTCATCAATAAGAGCTAAAACTCTTCGTTCATCAAGGCTTCCATCTTCTTATTTGATTCTTGAAGTACCTTTAAAGACTCCATTGCCTTTTGAAGTTCAGGACTATCTTGAACGGCCTTCTTGATATCTTCCTGTGAAATTTGCTGTCCCGTTTTCTGACTTGCTTCCTGTATAGACCTTTGAAAGACCTTGTCCATATCATCCTTTGAACTTAAACTCTCACTACTGCTGTCATCTGCAGAACTTACACTCTCACTACTGCTATCATCCTGAGATTCATTAGTGGCTTGCGTGTTAGAAATTACAGAAGGACCAAGTGGGAGATAAAGCCCTCCTAAAACACCACAATCTGAGATCTTATTCTCATTATCAACATACATATCAATCTCAAAACTCTTATTAAGTTTTTTCGCTCCATAGGAAGCATTATTTATTCGCGTAAGCTCAACGTTTAAGACGGCTTCACCGCGGTGAAGTTCGCGGTCTTCAATCTTATTAACAAATAAATCACTTATATACATCGATGAAAGAATATAGTTAGTACCGGCCACTTTTTCTTCAAGAGAATACTTTGCTTCACCATCAGGTCTTAAAATCTTTTCTACTATTAATCGATTCTCTAAGCGTCCAAGCTTCTCAAAAGTTCTTTTACAAGTTCCAGGCTTCCCCATATAGGCCTTCATCCCCTGAAAGTAGTTATTTAACTCGGTTTTATTGATATTTGTCTTTGTCGATTTAATCTGATTTTGCTGATATTTCATAAACGCTAAAGCTAAGAAACCCAAAAGTCCCGCAGCAATAACTATTTCCATTAAGGTAAAACCATTCTCATTTTTCGTAAATTTAAGCATGGGTATATTTTAGTGGATAAATGGATTTTATGGTAGTAGGTATTTCATGTAGTTTCGGGAACTTGTACAAAAAAGGCCACCTTTCGGTGGCCCTATATATCTATTTTATCTTAGATATTTTTTGCTAACTTTAGCGAAGCTAAAGTGTCGCTTTCTGCTCGCCAACTTTCCCATTGCTCCTGAGGCACATCCTGCGGCAAAAGTGCCCCAACGGGCAGTTTTGAAGCAGAGATGGATGTGATTCAAGAATCAAAGAGCGAAGCTCGCGTGATTCGGTTGTTTACCACAAACAAAAAAGGCCACCTTTCGGTGGCCCTATATATCTTTTTATTTAAGATATTCTTTTTTTGCAATCACTTCATGATTGCGGGAGGTTCCTTACGGAGACTTCCCATTGCTCCTGAGTCGAACCGTCGTGCATAAATGCACTCCTCTCGGTCAGTTGCTTGCTCCTTTTGAGGGGAGCTAGCACCGCAAACAATAGACTGGCCTTAGCCAGTCAATTTTGCGGTTGCTTACTCCTCATTTCCTAGGTTGAAACCCTTAAGAACGTCACCAAGAGTTGCAGACTTAACTACATCTTGTTGCATTCCTTGAGTATCAGAGTTTAGAGCAGACTTGATAGAAAGAGCGATTTTCTTCGCATCTTTATCAAGAGAGATAACCATAGCCTTAACTACGTCACCTTTCTTAACTACGTCTTCTGGCTTCTCAACTCTATCTTCAGATAGTTCAGAGATGTGAACTAGACCTTCAATACCAGTTTCAAGTTCAACGAAAGCACCAAAGTCAGTTACTCTAACGATTTGTGCTTCAACGATTGTACCAACTGGAAGTCTTGTTTCAATCTTCTTCCAAGGATCTTCTTTAAGTTGTTTAACACCTAGACAGAATTTTTGGTTTTCTTTATCAACTGAAACTACAGCAGCTTCAATCTCGTCACCAACATTGTATTCTTCGTTTAGGTTGATATTCTTCTTAGTCCAAGAAAAATCAGATACGTGAATTAGTGCATCTACTTCTTCTCCAAGGTCAACGAAGATTCCAAATTCAACAATTGATTTGATTTTTCCGTTAACTTTTGAACCAACAGGGAATTTAGCTTCTAGAGCATCCCATGGGTTTTCTTGAAGTTGCTTGATACCAAGAGAGATTCTCTTGTTTTCTACATCTACTTCTAGAACCTGAGCTTCAACAATTTCACCTACAGTGAAGTGCTTAGTTGGGTTCTTGATAGAGTTTGTCCATGACATTTCAGAAACGTGGATTAGACCTTCGATTCCGTCATCAAGTTCAATAAAGATACCGTAATCTTTAACAGATACGATTTCACCTTTAACTTTAGTTCCTGCAACGTATTTCTCGTTAGCAGTTTCCCATGGATTATCTTGAACTTGCTTAAGACCAAGAGATACTCTTTCTTTTTCTTTATCAAACTTAAGAATCTTAACTTCGATTTCGTCACCAAGAGTTAGGATATTAGATGGGTGCTTAACACGTCCCCATGACATATCAGTGATGTGTAGAAGACCGTCAATTCCACCTAGATCGATGAATGCACCGTAATCAGTGATGTTTTTAACGATACCCTTAACAACCATTCCTTCTTCAATTTGAGAAAGAACTTCACCACGTAGTTTACCTCTTTCTTCTTGAAGAATAGCTCTTCTAGAAAGAACGATGTTTCCACGTTTCTTGTTGAATTTAATAACTTTGAATTCCATCTTTTTACCGATGTACTTATCAAGGTTTCTTGTAGGTCTAACATCAATTTGTGAACCTGGTAAGAATGCCTTAACACCGATATCAACAGAAAGACCACCCTTAACTTTTGCAACAACAGTACCAGTAACTGGAGTACCATCTTCACAAGCTTCAGAAATTTTATCCCAAGCTTTAAGGATTTGAGCTTTGTCCATTGAAAGAACAAGGTTTCCTAGGTGTGACTCTAGCTTATCTAAATAAACTTCAATTTCGTCACCCATAGATACTTTTAGAGAACCATCGTAGTTAGTGAATTCTCTTTTTGGAACTAGTCCTTCTTGCTTGTAACCAATGTCAACAAGAACATAGTCTGGTGAAATGTTAACAACTTTACCTTTGAAAACTTCACCTTCTGTGAAAGTTGGAGTTTCTGTCGAATCTAATAGTTTCGAAAACTCTGTCTCTTCCTTTGTCTCGATGTCTTCACCAAGAACAACTTCGTAATCTTGCATCCAAGATTGTTTTAGATTGTTTAAATCTGTCATAATTTACCTCACGGCAGACAACTGAAAGTGTCCAATCAGCGTCTTAATTTTGATATCTAAAGGCAAAGCCTTTAGCGCAAATCTCTTCTACTGAAGACAATTTACATTTTTTGATTTTGCGCATCTTATGATTTTTGGGACTGTACGTCAACAATAAAACCTATTAATTATAGAATCTTATACGTTTATTAAGGTGCTTTTCGTAGAGCTTGAATAAATTGTATTTATAGCCATCAATACCGTGCTCATTCCATAATTCATCACGAGAATTAAAACACGCCTGCTTATATTCTTTATTCTTTAAGACGATCTCTTTTACCTTGGATCTAAGCTCTCTTGCATCTCCTTGTCGATAAGTTTCAAGGGAGCCATGATAAATTCGATGAAGTTCCTGAGTTGTGGCATTACGCGGCACAACAGTGGGAATTCCTTTTAAGATGGCCAAGAGTGCATAATCTTCAATTGGTGACTTTGAAGTATATGATATCCAAATATCAGAGCGTACATTGTAAATATCATCGGCCTCATGAAACTCGACATAATTCTCAAGCTTATATTCTGCAATTTTTTCCTGAAGCGGCTTATAAAGAATATTTCTTTTCCATTTACGATTAGAGAAAATATGTAATTTAAAGCGCTTTGGCATTGTGCTGTCGAGATTTAAGGCCCATAAACTTTCAAGACAGACAGTTAAGTCATTTAATTCAACTTCATGATCATTAACCCAGCAAGATAAGTGCGTTAGGCTTTCCTCATCGAAAGTATACTTCTGATCAAAGTTAATTTTATCGACACCAAGACCTGAAGAATAAATCTTTCTTACGGGAACATCCATATGAGCATTGATCGACTCTATCATCTCTCTAAAAGGAATGAAGATCAGATCAATTCTTTTAATTAATGGACGATACCAGAACTGCTTGTAAAACTTCTTCATTTCAAAATTAATTGTAAAGAATAAGGCAGTAAGGTTTCTCTTTCTTAAATAAGAGGCTAAAGGCCAAAGAAAGTTTAATTGATAGCAGTGAACAATATTAATATCGTATCTTTTGATGATACCTCTAAGTTTATTTAACTTATACCAATTCCAGACACGAAGCTTTGTTGTCCCTGTATGAAAGATACAATCAATCCCCGCCTTCTTACATTCACGATGTAGAAACGAGTCTTTTAAACAGTATAGAAAAATATTATGCCCAATTTCTTTTAGCAGTAAGCAATCTCTAATGAGCATTCTCTCTCTAGAGCCAGAGTTATACGTAGGTGATACGTAGAGAATATTTTGTTGTTTTCTAAAGATATTAATCATCATTATTTCTTATATTCACCTTTCTTATGACTAATAAGCTCACCTTTTACAGCACCTATTTTAATTTTAGCGGCAAATTTTAGAAGCATTCGACTCTCATCAGTTGAGAACCAAAAGTTAATATCTCCAGACTTTTTCAAAACACCAGGAAACTGAGTTTGAGCTGTTATTCGATAAGCCTGAAACTTCTTATTCATGACTTCGACTTCTTCTACATTATCCACTTCTGCTTTTAAGATCCAAACCTTCCCTCTTGTTACAATTGGGAATTCAAATTTTGAACCAATTTTCATTGGTAGCCCGCGCAGGAAATATAATGCAGAGAAAGAGTCAGTAAAATAACGTGGTAAGTATTCTTGAATCTTTTTATTCTTAGTCTTTCCATCTTTTAAGCGATGATAAAAGAAATAAGTCTTTAACTTATCATGATCAAATAATTGTAGATCATCAACAAGCTGACCAGACTCTCTTTGCTTCATTTCATACTTAAGAGGTGAAAAGCCACCTTTTTCAATATCAACATAAACATCGAGTGTATCTTTTAACTTATAAATACCTTCAAAGTATTCTGCAGATTCTAAAAGCCCATTAACATGGAGAACTTCTTTACCGCCCATTGTCGCCATTGGCATTGTTCTAATGGTTGCTGTACCTGCTTTAAAAATTGACCACCCAATTTCAAACTTAAATTCTTCACCAATTAAATACATTGGACGATAAGACTTCCAATACTCTTTAGATTTTTCATCAATCGCAATATATTGCTCAGGATAATCATCAAGAGTCTGAGGGTTTATAATTTTTTCTTCTTTTTTCTCTATCTTCTTTTTGGTTACTTTTTCTTTAAGCTTCTTCTCTTTGGCCTTTTCTTTTTTGACGATTTCTTTTTCTTCTTTAGTTGGCTCTTGAGTTGCAGACTTCAATGATGGTTCAGCAACAGGATTTTCTGTTTTAAACTTTTCTAAGGTTTCACGGTCACCATTTTCAAAGATCTCAACGAGATCTTTTTCATCACTCTCACCTTGCATAAGTGCCCCAGCACAACTAACAAGTAATAGAAAAAGTATGATTGAAAGAAGTTTATTCAACTTGCCCCCTAGAGTCCCTAATAACAGAATCAATTCTTTGTTTTACCAATTCCTCACCCTTTAGAAATTCAATTCCAATTTGTAAGTAATGGATGCGCTCACTACTTGAACACCTCTTCATTTTAACAATATCTTTTTCTGTTGTAAGAATGATGGCATCCTTTTCTTCCGCTAAGGACACTAAGCTTTCTAACTCATTGACTTTATATAGGTGATGGTCAGGAAAATTAAAATCATCAACTATATTGGCGTTTAGCTGTTTAACTAACTTTAAAAAAGACTGTGGTGAAGCTAACCCAGATACACAAATAACATTCTTTCCATTTAATTCATCAAGAGCAATATCTTCTTCGTGTAAGAGATTTCTAATCGCCCCAGGTGCATACTTAAACTGACCACTTGGTGTATCTTTCTTACAGTGAGTAAGGACAAACTTTTCCAATTCATCTAATTCGCTTCTATCAACCAAGTCAGCTCGTCCAAATAAGACGACATCTGCTTCCTTAAGAGCACTTAGTCCCTCTCTAAGATATCCCCTAGGTGGACAATGATATTTAGAAATCGGTAAAAGAGAGTCAAATAGTACGATATTTAAATCACGCTCTATTTTTAAATGCTGAAACCCATCATCAAGTAGGACGATATCGGCCTTCTCTTCTTCATAGTAGCGTCTTAGATTATCTCTACGATCAGCTCCAACAACAACACTAGCATTCTTTAAGTTTCGACTTAAAACTAGGGCCTCATCTCCAAAAACAAATGGGTTTTCAGATATTTTCTTTCCCGTTTTAATAATTCCGCTAGAGTTTTCAAGCTCGCCTTTATAACCTCTTGTTAGAACCATTGTCTTTTTTTCTAGTGAGTCATTTAGATAATTCCCTATCCATAAAGTGAATGGTGTTTTACCAGTTCCACCAAGAGATAGGTTTCCAATACTAATAATAGGCACTTCAAACTTTGAAGAATTAAAAACTCCCATCTTAAATGCGAAACGACGAAGACGATAGATCCATTCCCACAAGAAACTTACTGGAGTAAGAAGCAGGGATAGCATGTTGAAAACTTTTACATTTAACTGACTCATGAGTCTTTTTTCCTATTATCCTTCAGGGTAAGCTTGCTTAAGCTTATCAATCAAATACTGAGAGATCTCAATATCCTCTCCCTCAGTTAATTCTTTTACTTTCTTGAGTTCATTAATAACAAACTCATAACGTTCTTTATTTTCAAATAACTCTTTTGCCTTCCTCTCTAAATTATAATGGCCAAAAGCATCTCCTAATAACTCAGGATAGACATCATGTCCGAGAATGAGATTAGGAATTGAAACAAATCCCTTATATTTTACGATATTCTCAGCAATAAAAGTATTGAGTAAATTTAAATCATAAGAAATAACACTTGGTACACCATATAAGGCAAGTGAGAGATTTACCGTACCACTAGTTGCAAAAGAAAAATCTGCTTCTTTTAATGCTTCATCTAGTTGATCATCACGATAAATTTTATCAAACTCACCTTCAAAGCGAGAGAAGAGTTCATTATCAACAGAGCTTGCTTTAACAATAGTTAAGTTAAAATTATATTTTTCTTTAAGACTTCTTACGGCCTTTATGAACTCTGGAAGCATAAATTCAATTTCAAACCGACGACTACCAGGAAGAAGAAGTAAGTTAAATTCTTCATTCTTAAAGTCTACACTTCTGCGTGTAAAATCTTTAAGAAGCGGCTTTGTCTTTTTCAAAAGAGGATGCTCAATTGTAATGGCCTTACTTACACCACGATCCATAAACCACTTTTTTTCAAAGGGTAAGATGCAAAAAAGCGTATCAACAGATTGTTGTAGATACTTCGTTCTCCATTCTTTCCAAACCCATGCCTGAGGTGCAACATAATAGAGAACTTTTACACCTAATTTCTCAAGTTTCATTGCTAACTTTAGATTAAAGGTTTGAAAATCAATCAGTATAGCAACCTTAGTATCTCTCTTCTTTACTTCATCGATAAGATGACGATATGCCTTGTAGTAAAAAGGAACCTTTCTTATTGCTTCAGTGACTCCCCAAGTTGAGAAGTCCTTTAATTCATATAGCAGTTCAACGCCAGACTCTTTCATCTGACTACCGCCTACTCCATAGAAATGGATATCCGAAGCCCCTTCTTTAAGGGACGGAAGAAATGTCATTGCATGTTCTTCACCAGATTTCTCACCAGCAATAATTAGACAGCTTTTCAAACTAAGTTAACCTCTTTGTTTTCATTCAATGAAGTATTTACGGCAGCAATTAATTCCATTGCAGCAATCCCATCATCAATTGTTACAAATTCTTCAGTATTATTTGTAATTGAATTATAGAATTTTTCTTGCTCAATATAGAGATGATCTCTCTTCTCATAGTCAAACTCGTGAATTTCTTGTTCACTATCAGATTTAATATCTTTTGAATAAGAAACTTTATTATTTAGAAGATCGACTCTTAAGATTCCATTAGCTGAATTTAGCTGAACACTTCGTTCTGTCTTTACATCATTTCGAGAGTTCTCAATTGTTACAACAGAATGACCGTAATTTAATAGTGCTTTAACATGATCAAATTTATCAGTGAGAACCTTCATTCCATAAGCTCTAATTGACTTAGGCTTACCAAATAACATCAGAGCAAGATCGAGATCATGAATCATCAAGTCCTCAACAACTCCAACATCTGCGGCCCTTCCTTTAAAAGGAGAATTTCTTACAATAGTTGCGACGCTATTATTTTTAACGATCTCACCAAACTCTTCTAATCTCTCCCAAACCTGGTGACATCTTTCACTATGTCCAACTTGTAACTTAACACCCGCTTTAGAAGCTAGTTCTTTTAATTCCTTAGCTTCTTCAACTGTTACCGTTACAGGTTTTTCACAAAAAACATGTTTTCCATTTTCAAGGAGGCTTTTAGCTATTTCATAGTGATAACTTGTAGGTGTTGCAATAACAGCAGCATCAATCTCATTCATCACTTCTTTGATATCTGAAACAATTTTTGTTTCTGGATATTTTTCCTGTGCTTTTTTCTGATTCGGCTCATAAGGCTCTACAATAGCAATCAGTTCACATCCATCTAATTGATGGGCCTTCTGAGCATGCCACTGTCCGAGGTGACCAAATCCAATTGAAGCAACTTTTACTTTTGTCATAATTAAAACCTAGTTCTTAAGTTAAAAATGGTGCAATTCCCATTTTCGTCGAAATAATATGTTCTTTAATTTGTGCAATAATTTCATTATTCGCATATGGCTTCATAAGTTCTTCTGTTTCAACAAATGTACGAGGAGAATACGTAGAAGCTTCCATATCACGGAAGAAATCAACGATTTCTGAAATAGCATTTCTTTCTACTCCAGCACGACGAAGACCAATAATATTGATTCCACGAAGCTTTGCGCGATTTCCATAAGCAGTACAATAAAGAGGAATATCTTTATCAATTGCAGAAGCACCACCGATATATGCTCCCTCTGCAACTTTAACAAATTGTGAAATATTTGTTCCACCACCAATAATAACTTTATTACCGACTTTTACGTGACCTGCGAGGTTTGTCGAATTGGCCATGATTACTCGATCCCCAACAACTACATCGTGACCCAGGTGAACTTTTGCCATAAGAAGACAATTACTACCTAGAGATGTTTTTTGGCGATCCTTCATCGTTCCACGGTGAATTGAGACATATTCTCTCATTACATTATTATCACCAATTTCAACTTCTGTTGGATCTTCTTTATAAGTTAAGTCTTGTGGTTCTTCACCAATAGAACAAAATTGATAAAACTTATTATTGTCACCAATTCTAGTATGACCATTTATAATAACGTGATTTCTAATTTCACAGTTTTTTCCAATCTTTACATTTGGACCAATAATGCAATATGCACCTATTGTTGTCCCCTCTCCAATTTCTGCACCTTCAGAAATAAGTGCAGTCGGATGGAATCTTTCATTCATATCACTCATAATGAGCTCCTTGCTTGTTATTCTTTAACTTTAAAAGTTGCTAAGACCTGACACTGGCTCATTAATTCTCCATTGTGAAAAATCTTACAATCATTTTGTAAAAAACCTGTTCGCATTTTTGTACAAACAGTCTCAATTTCTAATCTCATCCCTGGATAGACAGGCTTTCTAAACTTTGCACCCTCAATTGATAATAGCGCAACTTCGAAGTCACCTTCTTCTAAATTTTTATAATAAAGCTTTAACTGGAATGAAGTGAACTGGGCCATCATTTCAACTTGAACAACACCTGGAAGAATAGGATTCCCAGGGAAGTGACCAGCAAAAATTGGATGGTCTTCTCTCGTTGTATAATTTCCTTTAACAACAGCACCAACTAGATCTTTGATATCATTGACCTCACCAGTCGCTTCAACACTTGTAATTTCATCAACAAATAAAAACGGTTCCCTGTGAGGGAGAATTTTCATTACTTCTTCTTTGCTTAAATGCATAACCTTACCTACCTTTTAATATTCTTTCTAATAAAGGCAATTGATCTTAAAAATTCACGCATTGGCCTTGCAGGATAACCTCCAACAGTTTCCTGCGCGGCCACATTACCGATAACAGTTGATCCACCAGAGATCTGAGCGGCCATTCCTACTTCTAAGTTGTCAGCGACAGCAGACTTACCACCAAAGACAGCATAATCACCTATCTTTGTACTTCCACCGATTGCAACCTGTCCGCACAGAATTACACCTTTCCCAAGTTGAACATTATGACCAACTTGAACATGATTATCTATTTTAGTTCCACTTCCAATACGTGTCGGTGTAAATGTTCCTTGATCCACACAAGAATTCGCACCGATTTCCACATCGTCACCAATAACAACTCCACCGAAGTGCCAGATTTTATGATGAACGCCTTGATGGAAATTATAACCAAAGCCATCACTACCAATAGTAGTTCCTCCATGGATTCGACAATTCTTTCCAATGACAGTTTCGGGATAAATTGTCACATTTGAATAAAGAGTCGTTCCCTGAGAGATTTTAACATTTGGCATAATCACGCAACCAGGCATGATAAAACAATCGCTTTCAATTTCGACATTTTCGCCGATGAAAACACCTTCAGCAATTTTTACAGAAGGGTGAATCTTAGCACTTCCATCTTTTCTACCATCAAGCTCAAAAGCAATACTACCTCTTTGCTTTTCATAGAAAACCTTTGATGCTTTTGTAATTGAAATTGGAATATTACTAGAAGTTAACAGAGCAAGTGTATTATTTGAGAGATACTCTCTATCTTCTTGATCTAATTCTTCATAAAGCTTTTCATCGATAATAATTACAATTTTATTTTCGACTTTGGCCTGTTGATATTTTTTAAAGAATTTTTTATTTCCTAAAAATAAGACCTCTTCATCATTAATTTCCTCAATTGAAGAAATACTATTCAAAGATAAATCTTTATTTCCTGCTAATAACTTTAAATCTGAATCATTTTTGATGAGGCTTTCAAGACTAACTTTCACTTTTTACCTCCTCCTTTAAAACGACAAAAGGGAATACATAAAGTATTCCCTTAAAAGAGTCTATATCAGTAAAAAATTACTTATGTTTCTTATCGTAAGCTGTAATAACATCATTTGTGATGTCAGTAACTTTCTTAATGTAAAGAATTGGAGTTGTTGATGTTTCATATGTCCAATCAAGACCTTTCTTTTTAGAAACTTCTTCAACAACAGCTTTAATTTTATTTAAGATAGGACCTTTTGCACTTTGTTCCATCTTAGCAAGCTCACCCTGATACTTTTGCATTTTTTGTTGAAAAGTGAAGAATTTCTTTTGAAGTTCCTGACCTTTCTTCTGCTTTGTTTTCTCATTCATAACAAGAGCTTGTTTCTCAAACTTCTCTTTCTCTTTTACTAGAGATTCTTCTTCTTTCTTAAGTTCAGCTTGCTTCTTATCGATTTCTTTTTGCAGCTTGTCCTTAATTTGCTTTGACTCTTTAACAGATAGTAGAACTTTTTGAACATCAACTCGCCCAATATTCATCGCACTTGCAGTTAAAGAAGAAAAAAGTAATCCAACCATTAATAAGTTTTTCATATCGTCTCCTTACGAATTAGAATAATTGCCCAATATCAAAATGGAATTTTGTCCCGCCGTTCATGTCCTCATCAGGGTTGATAGGAATACCCCACTCAAACCTTAGTACACCAATTGGTGAGAACCAACGGAAACCAAACCCATAATCCATATATATTTTATCAACATTGTTGAAATCAGCAGCAGTACCAGCATCAAAGAAAGTAACAAACTTAAGTCCCGCTTCTTTTGCTAGAGGATGCTCTAACTCAAGAGTTGTAAATGCTGTAAATGGAGCACCAATATTAAACTCTTCATCTTCACCATCTGAGTTCTTTGCTGTCTCCTTAGGTCCAATATCTTCAATATCGTACCCTCTTAAGTTTCTTGCACCACCAAGTGAGAATTTCTCATTTCGTGGAATTGGAACACCCTTGTCTTCAATTTTACCAGTATATAGACGACTTCTAAAGACTAACTCTTTCCAAACAGGATAGAAGTAACGAATATCAATTTCATTCTTCCACCACTTCTTGTCACCACCTATACCTGCGTACTCTGTTGCCACATTCCAGTAGTAACCATCAGTTGGCTCAAAACGGTTATTTCGCTTGTCTTTAACAACAGCAACTCTTGCAGAAGAAGTAACACCCGCTTCATTTTCATCAACCGTTTGATCTTTGATATCTGTAAGTTCAGTTTCTTCAAGTTTATAAGTGGTATAAAGTCTTGTGTATTCAAAAATTGGGTAACCAACTCGAGCTGCAAAACCATGTTTCTTATAATCATATGAGTCAAGTTGTGTATCGACTGTTCTAAAAATCTCTCCACCTAAAGTCCACTTAGAGTCCATAAAGTAAGGTTCAGTAAATGATAGAGAGAAGTTCTGTGTTTCTTTTGCAAGATTGGTAGAGAATGAAAGCTGTTGCCCTAGTCCTCTAAAGTTATTTTGAGAAACAGAGGCTTGGAAGAATCCACCTGTTGCAGTTGAATAACCGGCTCCAACTGAAATCTGTCCAGTACTTTTCTCTTTAACACTAATTTCAACATCGAGAACATCATCCTGTCCCGGAGCTGAAACAGTATTGAAAACAACACTTCCTGGTTCAAAGAAACCTAAACGATTAACATTCTCTTTAGATTCTCTAAGGCCTGTACCAGAATATTTGCCACCCTCATGAATCTTTAATTCACGACGAACAACTTTATCGCGAGTTTTTGAGTTACCAGTAATTGAGATACGACCAAACTTTGCAAGCTTTCCTTTCTCAAAAGAGTATTGAATATCAACTCGATTCTCACCTGGAACTAATTGAATATTTCTAATAACGTTGGCAAAAGCATAACCAAGATCTTGATAAGATTCTGTTAGACGCTGAATATCTTTTCGAAGTAATTCCTCAGAATAAACTTCTCCGGCCTTAAGCTGAGTTTTTTCAAGAAGCTCTTCTTCTGTAAAAAGAAGCTCACCTTGGAAGTAAATATCACGTACTTCAAACTTTGGTCCCTCTTTAATTTTTACAGTAATAAAGACCCATTTCTTATCTTCTGAAACTGTAACTTCCGGAACTGCCACATTAACTTGTAAGTAACCCTTCGTTGAATAGAAGTACTTAAGACGCTCAATATCTGTTTTAAAGTTTAGCTCTTTAAAGTTTCCAGAACCCGATAGGAACGAGAAGAGACTCTCCTCTCTTGTTTCCATTATTGACTTAAGCTCTTCTTCAGCAAACGCTGTAAGACCTAGGAAGGTAATCTTTTTAACGCGAACTTTATCGTACTCACTGATATGATAAATTAGATGAACATTCTCATTGTTAACTCTTCTAATTTCATATGAAACATTTGCAAGGTAGAAGCCCTTTTCTTCGTAAGTCTTTTCCATCTTACGAACATCGGCCTGTATTGAGTTAACATCAAGGATTGAGTATTCTCTGGTTTTTAGACCTTCACTCAAATCATCTTTATCAACTTCATCATTTCCTTTAAAAATGATCTTTGCCACAATTGGCTTTTCTACAACTTTGAAAATTAGCTTCTGCCCCTCTTGGTGAGCTTCAACTGATTCAAAATATTTTAAGTTATAAATAGTCTCGATATCATCAAAGAGAATCTCATTTGTCAGGGTAAGGCCTTTACGCGCGCGAAGCTTATCAAGAACAGCTTCTTTCTCTACTTTCTTTAGACCTTGAATTTGAACATCTGAAATTTTAAACAGACGTTTAGTAGGACCTATTTCATTTGCAATAACATTGAAGGTTATTGAAAACACAATAATATATATAAAACTCTTCCAAGAGTTAATCATTCAGTCTCCGTGATTTTGTCTTGTGTGCATGCTGACAAAAAATACTTGAGTAAAAAAATATCAACAATCTTACAAAGTTACAAAAAGAAAAACGAACACAGTGCGACACAAAATTGTGTTTTAATGCAATATTCCATCCACCATCGTGTGAGTTCTCTCAAATTTAGCGGCCATATCCTCATCGTGAGTAACAACAAGAAGTGTTGTACCCAATTCTTTTGAAAGATTAAAAATTAGATCCGCTACGATTTTAGAGTTTTTCGAATCGAGATTACCTGTAGGCTCATCACATAGTAACATCTTAGGCTTAAGTGATAGAGCACGTATCAGGTTAATACGCTGTTGCTGGCCACCTGAGATCTCAAATGGGTATCTTTTAAGACACTCCTGAACTCCCAGGGCCTTTGCTAAAGACTCAATATACTTCTTCGTCTTCGACACACTGTGCCCACCTAGTCTTGCTGGCAATAAAATATTTTCCAAACAAGTTAGTGATGAAAGAAGAAAATGAAATTGGAAAACAAATCCTATTTTCGAATTACGATATTTCGCAAGCCCCGCGTCATTTAATTTGCCAATATTGAGGTTATCGACAGTAATTTCTCCTGCAGTAATATTCTCAAGGCCACCAATCAAATAAAGCAGTGTTGATTTACCACAACCAGATGAACCTTTGATGACACATCTTTCTCCCTCACTAAGTGAAAGATCCACACCTTTTAAGATATGTGAGTTTCCAAAGTCTTTTTGAACATTCTTTACATTTAAAACAGCCATTTATGAAAACTCCTCTCTCAGGCCTTGGGCCATTGATTTAGAATCTAATCTCTTTAGAACGAGATAAGTTAAAAATAATATAAGAGCTAATGAGATGGCCCCAACAGCGAAAATATCTTTGAAGGCCAGATACAACTCAATACGGCTTAAGTGATAAACATTTGTCGGTAATGAGAAAATATCTAAAGTCCCTAAAAGATAATCAAAGATTTCAACACAAATTAAAGAACCTAAAAATGCCAAAAGCCAGATGCCAACATTTTGAACAACCCAAAGAGTCTTAAACTTACTTGGAGACAATCCAATCGCATATAATAAGAATATTTCTTGAGATCTTCTTTCCTTAGAAAAGATGATAAAGGCCAGGCAATTAAATATTGCCAAGATGACAACAATTGAAAAGACAATTGAGATCATATACTTTTCAAATTCAACCGCTTTTAAAAATGTTGCAAAGTCACTCCAATAAGGGGCCACTGTAAATTCATAATAGAAGACACTTCTCATATCTGAGACGACTTCATTTATCTTATTAATTGTGCGGTATTCGGGATCGAGCCTGAGGCTCATGATATTAATCTTTTTCCCAACTCCAAGAAGCTTTTGAATATGATCTAAATTCACGTAAACAAAACGATTGCGATATTCATGAATTTTAAACGGAATAATATCAACAACTCTTAAAACAGCATTTGTGGGAAGATACCTCTCTCCTAGTTTCCCAGCAGAAAAACTAAACTTGAGAGTATCTCCCTTTTTGACCCCCAAATTCTCGGCCAACAGATCCCCGATAATAACTTCATTTTCTTTTGGCATGAATAGGCCATTATCAAGTTTTTCCACACCTTCATCAACACCGACAACAAAGACAGCTTTTCCTTTTTCGTCTTTATTTGCAAATGATTGTGTACGAAGCATTGGTATTTTAGTTTGAATTGGAAAGTTATTCAGGTCTTTTTCTTCATTTTCATTTAACTCAAAAAAACCACTATTTGCAGTAAGAATGATTTCTCCACTACCAGCATTTAAAGATTTCTTAAGAGTCACCCCAAAGCCATCCATTAGAGCAAGACTACATAGAATAACGGCCAACGAAAACATTAGGCCAAGTATAGTAGCAGAAATAAAGTAACGTGAAGAACGATCACGAAAAAAGAGTAATTGGAAATCTTTTAAAAGATAAAAAAAGTTCAATGCTATATTTCCTTATCCTTCTTTCTTACCATCAACAGACCATCTTAAGAATGCATCCATGAATCCATCAATATCCCCATCAAGTACTTTTTCAGCTTGAGAAGATTCGAAATTTGTTCGGTGATCTTTAACCATTTTATATGGATGAAGAACATAAGAGCGAATCTGAGCTCCCCAACCAATTTCTTTCTTATTGGCCTCTTCTTCAGCGGCCGCAGCTCTTTGCTTTTCAAGCTCAAGTTCATAGAGACGAGACTTTAAAACTTTCATTGCTTGAATCTTATTTTGAAGTTGTGAACGCTCGTTCTGACATGTTACCACGAGTCCTGTTGGATGGTGTGTAATTCGAACCGCAGAATCTGTCGTATTTACAGACTGTCCACCAGCACCACCTGAGCGATACACGTCAATACGAATATCTTTATCGGCCACTTCAATTTCGATATCATCATCAACTTCTGGTGAAACAAAAATTGAAGCAAAAGAAGTATGCCTACGATTTGCTGAATCAAACGGAGAAATACGAACAAGGCGATGTACTCCTGTTTCAGACTTTAAATTTCCGTAAGCGTAATTTCCTTCAATGAGCATAGTTGCAGATTTAATCCCAGCACTATCTCCATCTTGTACATCTAAGACCTGAACCTTAAATTTCTTTTGTTCGGCCCAACGATTGACCATACGAAATAACATACTTGCCCAATCACATGATTCAGTCCCACCTGCACCAGCATTAATACTTACAATTGCATTATTTGAATCGGCATCATCTGAAAGTAAGACTTTAAGTTCAGCTTTATTGAAAGCATCGACGAATTCATCAGCAATGCTTATTGCACCTTCTGCTGATTCCTCATCACCTTCTCCAGCATATTCGAGTAGAATATCGAACTCATCGTATAGATCTTTTAATTTTGTATATGTATTTGTGACATCCTCTAAGAGGTTTTTTTCTTTTTGAACTTTTGTTGCGTTAGTATTGTCATCCCAGAAGCCAGGCATTGCTTCCATCTCTTGAATCTCTTTGATACGTGCAGACTTTTGGTCTACATCAAAGTGACCTCCTAAGACTTTCTAATTTATCCTTATAATCCGCCATGAGTGATTTTTTCTCACTAAGGCCAATACGTGTACTCTCTTCCATTACTTTCTTGCCTTTTTTATTTTTAAGAGAATCTCTTTTTCAAGCGACTCCATAATCTCTTCTTCTTTTTCAGATATTTCGTGATCATATCCTAACAAATGTAGGAGTCCGTGACAAAATAAGTGAATAACCTCTTGCTCAAGACTTAAGTTAAATTCACGTGCTTGTTTCCTAGCGACATTGCGACTGATGATGATATCACCAAGCATTACAGGTCCAGGTAGAACGAAATCCGTACTGTCTGGTCTAAGGCTTTCATACATTGGAAACGACAAGACATCAGTGGTCTTGTCTTTGTTGCGATGCTCACTATTAATTTGACGCATTCTTTTATCGCCACAGAAGTGAAGATCGACTTCTATTTCTTGATGAATCTTCTTATCTAAACAAGTATTCTTTGAGAAAAGGAAATTACTTAAGACCTTTAGTGAGTCCTGCATCATCTTTTCACATGCTTCTAATCCCCATTTAGACCTAGCGTTATCTGTTAAGTGAATAACCAATTTTGATTTATCAATTTGAATGGTTTTAGTGTAGGCCATTATTTCCAATCTCTTCATTCTGGGTGTAATATTCAGTTATTAGATTATATTACCAAGGCTAGATTATGTCACTAAGCGAAATGGAAAGATTAAAAGAGGTTGTGGCCAAATTAAGAGATCCTAAAGATGGATGTCCATGGGATTTGGAACAAACTCATAAGTCACTTCTTAAATATTTAATGGAAGAATCTTACGAATACATGCACGCCGTGGAAGATGGTGACTATAGAAAAATGGAAGACGAGTTAGGTGATGTTCTCCTACAAGTCGTGCTCCACTCTCAACTAGCTAGTGAAGAAGGAAAATTTAATCTTAATTCTGTTGCTAAAACTATCGCTGACAAAATGGTAAGACGCCATCCTCATGTCTTTACGAATAATAAGGCCCGCGATATTAAAGAAATCAAAGACAATTGGGAGGCCATCAAGAAAGCTGAGAAGGCCCAAGAAGAAAGTCTAAAGAAGTATGAAATATGCGATGAGCTTCTATCTTTTCCGGCCCTGACAAGTTCAGCAAAGATTGGAAAGAAGACAAGTAAAATAAACTTTGACTGGGAAGAATACTCTCAGGTTATGTATAAAGTGGAAGAAGAGTGGCAAGAGCTTAAAGAAGAGTTAACTCCAGGACGCGACTTAAATAAGGCACGTGTTCAAGAAGAGATGGGTGATTTACTTTTTTCAGTTGCTCAGTTAGCACGACACCTGGATCTTGATCCAGAAATGACTCTTAGAGAGGCCAACCTTAAGTTCAAAAGAAGATTTAATCAATTAGAAGATATAGCAAGACAAGAAGGTATTGCGATTCGAGAAAGTTCACAAGAAGAACTAGAAGGACTTTGGTCTCGTGTAAAAGAGATTGAAAAAAATAAATAATATGAAATCATCCATTAAATTAAAAAAGAAATATATTTCTCTAAAAAAAGACAAGCGTCTTTACGAAATGCCATGCCCAATTGTTGGTCTTACTGGTGGAATTGCCACAGGAAAGTCAACAGTCTCAAAAATTCTAAAAGAAAAGAACTTTCCTATTATTGATGCGGATGCATTGGTTAAAGAAGTCTACAAATCTAAAGAGTCTATAGAGCATTTAAAAAAGTATTATTCACAAGTAATTAACGATGAGGATGAAATTAATTTCAAACTCCTTCGAGAATACTTCTTTCAAGATATTCAAATTCAAAACGATATCGAAAGTTTAATCTATCGCCAACTACCTGAGATATTTCTCAATGCATATAAAGACCTTGGTTCTCCAAAGGTTATAATCTACGACGTTCCTCTTTTATTTGAAAAAAATCTTGCACCATTTATTGATTTCAAAGTCGTGGTGTATTGCCCAAGAGCAAAACAAGTAGAGCGTTTAATGGCACGTGATGGAATCGAAAAGGACCTTGCCTGTAAGATCCTTTCTAAACAGATCAATATTGAAGAGAAGGCCAAACTTGCTGACTATGTCATTGATAACTCTGGCAGCGCTGAGGATCTTAATTTAAAACAATTCTTAGATCATTTTGACTTTTAGTTACGCGGTCCTAAAAACCATTTTAGGAACCGCGTACTAAAAATAGATTATATAATAGGGTGACTGTCAGCAACAGTATTTTCAATTTCACCATTTTGAGTTCTTAAGTTTTGGAAACTTCCATAAAGTCCTCTAAGTGATGAAATTAATTCTTCATCTTCTTCTTGAGCGAAACGAGATAATTGTTGAGTTTGCGTTGAAACTTCATTCATTTCGCCTCTGATTGTTTTAAATGTCTCTTTAATTGCTCCAACATCAGGAACTTCTTTACTGTCCATAATAATCTGAACCTTAGAAAGACCAACATCTAATTGAGTTGATACCTTTGAGAAGTTTCCTAGAGTTGAATTAAAGTCCCTAAGCTCACCTGCAAATTTTTCAATTGTAGCATCTGTCGCTACACCTCTTTGAATTTGATCAACGATTTGTGAACTTCGTGCTCTAAAGAGTTCAACTTGTGACTTAAGTGACTTAAATTGATCACGAGATTTAACAAGGCCAGCAAAGGCAGCCTTATTTTCATTTATAATTTCAACAATCTCACTTGAACGAGTCGCTAATTCAATCTCTTCATTGAAAAGACGATTACTCATCTCCACCATGTAACGATTCATTTCTTCAAACTTAGCTCTCATCTCAACTACTGATACAATCTTATCCTTAGCAGATTTGAACTTATTAATCGCTTCTTTTTGTAAGTCCTTTTGACCTTCAAAAATAATTCTTACATCATCGATTATCTTATATTGTTCAAATAAGTTATTTTCAAGAAGCTCTACCTCTTTTAAGAATGATGCTTTTTGACTTAAGAAGTGATCGTTAACTTTTGTGAATTTATTATATACATTATCAATACCAGCAGCAGAGAAGTCTTGTTTTAACTTTTCTTTTAACTCACCTGAGAAGCTAGCTTCAACTAAAGCATCAAGAGACTTACACACCGGTGAGACCACTGATTTCATTTGATTTGTTAAAGTCTCTTCTAAACTTCTTAATGGATAGAAGATAACCATAATTCTTTTTTGATCTGCATATTCAACCGGTGAAACATACATTTCAAAAGGAGCAGCTTCTTTATCATTTTCTGTTTTTACCTGAATTTGATAAATTCCAGCAATACCATCTCTTACAGCACTAATAACAGGATCGTTTTCACCGAGGTTTGTAAATGTGCTTAGATAGTCCCAAGTAATACTGTGATCATTTTTAGTATTATCAATACTCCAATGCTCATAAAATAATGAGTTTGCCCAAACAGCATTTAAGTTTGAATCAAGTAATAAAGAAGAAAATGGCATTGCGTCTTGAAAGATTGATCCAAAGCTCATTCTCTTATGAATATAACCACGATACTTTTCAATTTCTTCTTTAAATAAATGAGACCATTCCCCTTCTAATTTTGCACTGACTGGAATAACTCCATCTTTAATAAGATCTAGAGAAGTTTTTTCTAAGATCTTTGATGCCCTTCTTTCAGTGTAGGCAACCATAAATATTCCACCTGCAAATACGAGAGTAAGGATACCAACGATTGCAATTAGGCCATATAGCGTAGTTTTAGAAGCTTCATTTAATTCAATTTTTTGGTAAGTAAGTTTTGGACCAAATTTCTCACTCCAAATCTTATATGATTCATTTGTTGAGTTCCAAATTGATCCAAAGTCTCTAAGAGAATCTAGTGATCTTTTTAAGAGATTTAATTCTGTTTTTAATGTCCCAAGTCGGATAACAATCAAGTTCTTATCTTCATCAGATAATACCGATCTCATTGTTACTCTTTCCATATAATTAACATCTGATGAAATCGACTGATGTAATTTCTTTAAATTTGAATATGTATAAAAGTTAGAACTCTTTGTTGTGCCTACCGAGATTTTTGTTTTAATCTTTGTTGAAACTCTTGTTAATGTACGCCATTGATTATGGACAACAAAGTTTTGAAAACCAATCACCTTTGTTCTTAAAACATTAATCAATGTCGACTTATTTGCAGAAGCTGTAATATCATTTAACTTCTTTTTCAAATTAGAGAAGTTCTCATTCAAAGCTTCATATTCTTCAATATTAGCAATATTATTTAATTCATTTACACCTGCTTCAAATCTTTCAAATTCTGAGATCGCTTCTTTCGTACGATCAACTCGAACAAGCTCTTTAATACTTGTTAGGGCATTTGAATTTTTAACTTCATCAAATTTTGAAGTCGATTCATAGATCATCGTCATTCTTTCAAAATTAGCAGGTCCTTTTTTCCAAAAGGTCCATACACCAGCGGATATAAGAGCTGTCGTTAGAATAAGAGAAACTGAGAAATAGATGTACAACGGCTTGCTGAAACGAAGCTTCATATTATTTATCTCCTAAATGGCGGCTAGGGAAAGTCACTTCCATATGTTAACGGTCCTTCACTTCCTGTGAACGTAAGAATTTCTACATCTATTATGCTATTTTTTGCCGGGTTTTTAAAGGGTTAATTCATTTAATTTATAGGAAAAAAAAGGCCCTCTTTCAAAGAGGGCCTGATTATTTTGATCTGTTATTTTTTATTAGCTTACTAGTTCTTCATAACCTTCAAACATATTTTGTAGCTTAGCTTTAAGCTTCATTACAGCTTGTGTATGAAGTTGTGATACACGTGATTCCGTTACATCTAATACCTGACCAATCTCTTTAAGATTTAGATCTTCATAATAATACAGTGATAGTACTAGTCTTTGTTTCTCAGGTAATTGCTCAATACCCTCTTTAATTTTATCTCTAAAGTTTTTATTAGAAACAGCAGTAAAAGGATTCATTGATTTACTGTCTTCATTTAAACCGGCCATTGCTCTCTTATCATTGCGATTAAAAGTTGCCGAATCATCAATATTTAAGATTGAAACTGATTTTGCTTTATTTAGCATTTCATGGAACTCTTCTTTACTACATTCAAGTTCCTTACACATTTCATCATCAGTAGCAGGACGACCTAATTCTGATTCAAGCTTCTGATAAGCACGATCAATAGTCTTTGCCTTCTCTCTTACTGAACGAGGTACCCAGTCCTGTGAACGTAATTCATCAAGGATAGCTCCTCTTATTCTAAACTCTGCATATGTTTTAAATTTATTATCACGAGTTGGATCGAATTTCTCGATTGCATCCATTAGCCCGATAACTCCACATGAAATAAGATCATCTAATTCAATATTAGATGGAAGACGTGAAGCAATTTTCTGTGCGATATATTTAATTAGTGGTGCATATTCCACAACGATTTCATCTTTTACTTTTGGATCTACTGTTGAGCGGTAGTCTTTTAAATTCTTTAATTTTTTGGCCAACGATGACATCTCTCTCACTCCTTGATTAGGCTAACTGTTGTGGACTAGTTCCGGACTCACTAAATCCATTTAGGATTACCGGTGTAATACGACTATCGTCCTCGTCGGAAAATTTATTAATGATCTTTGTGTAATATTTTGAAAGGGAATTCTTTTCCGTTTTCAAAAGTGCATGATCAAATTTATCAGATGGAATTTCGATATTTTTAACCCCACCTAAAACACTCAAGTTTGCCTGCATAAAGCTTGAAACAGTATCAACGAGCGAACGTACAACTTTATTGTATTGTTGATTCGATTCTACTTTGTTTACGATTAAATGGTTGTCTTTGATATTGTATTTTTGATTTAGAATTTTAATTAGTGCGTATGTATCTGTGATTGATGAACGATCTGGATTTACAACCATGAATCGGTAATCAGAATAGGCTTGAAGATTGATCGTCTCCCTATTCACACCAGCTGGACAATCAAGAATAATATGATCGTATTCCGTACGATGTTCAGCAATAATATCGATAATGAATTTATCGTGAGAGAAAGATTTCTCAAAGAGATCGCTATTACCATTACATCCACTTAGAAGATCTATATTACCTAATTTATAGACACATTCTTCAAATGGCTTCTCATTAGAAATAAGGGAGTAAAAGTTGTCATTTAAAGGAAGCCCTAGCTTAACTGCCGTGTTAGAAAGATTGTAGTCACAATCGATTAAAAGAACACGTTTTCCTTTAGAACTTAATTCATTGGCCAACATCAAAGCTGTCGTTGTTTTACCAACTCCACCTTTTCCTGAACCAACAGCTATAATTTCGCAATCGTCACTGATTAAATTAAGAGATTCTTTTACGTTAAGATCTTCTAGATTAGAGATCTCATCGCTGTCACTTCTATGTGACATCAACCAAGTTGAAAGATCGTTTCTGGACATCCTGTCTCCTAAACAAAACTTAAAATTTAAATATAAAAAATAAAATCAGCTACAGTTTAAATATTCCTGCCAAAATCCTTTCGGCAGTTGCAGCTTCGAGGTCATCTGGAACAATCTCACCTGTTCCAAAAAACTTATATGGTAGCGAATTAAAATCAATTGCTAAATTAAAGAGTGATCCATAATTTAAACACTGATCTAAATGCGTCACCACGAGACCGTTAGCAATATTTGCATAACGATTAAGTACTTTTCTATTATACAACTCTGTGTTGATTCCCGAAAGACAGATTAAAACTTCCACATTTTCAAATGAACGTCTTAGGCCATCTACGAACTTCTTGATTTCATTGATTTCTTGATTTGTTGCCTTGTAGTCGATAAAAACATTTTTCTTGGTTTCTATTGATTTTCTTGTTTGCGCAACGATTTCAGAAATTGTTTCACACACATTTGATTCAACATTGAAGAACTTTTCAGAGAAAGAAGTATTATCTTTATATCCAACTTTTCCCTTATTTCTAATAATCACTGAATCATCTTTAAGAGCAGAAAGCTTCGTTAACATCGAGCTCTGCCCACAAGTAGCATCAGAGATTAATACTGTAACAGTCTTTGAAGCTTCGTTATCGACTGAAGAAAAAAGTGGCATCGCCGTCTTTACTTCACCCATCATCTCTTTAAGAGCAAATTCGAAAACTGTATCTGGATTCTCTTTATCATCATCAGAAAGATCAAAGTTTGCTTTGCGAACAATTTTTTGAATATATCTTTCTTCAATATCTAGACTTCTAAAAATTGTTACCATTTCCTTAACACCAAGTGCTTGCGGCTTAGTCATCCCCTGTACACTTTGTGTTAATTCATAAATCTTTTTTTCAAGATCATCGATTTTATTTCTTTGTGAATCAATTAAATGATTTACTTCTTCATTATTAATTGATGGTGTAGATGGACCAGTTACATAATTGTCTTGCATTGCTGGTCTAGCTTGAGCAACCTTTGGCTCCTCAACTTCAATCTCATCATCAAGAGAGAAATCTCCATTTAAGAAATCATTGAAATTTTCAGAGTCTGCATTAGCTGTTGCTTTCTTAACTTCTTCTCTATCAATAGAGCTTAAGAAATCATCAAGTCCTGATGCAGAATTTGAAGTCGATTTTTCTTCAAGAGAGTTAACACTTTTGTTTAAGCCAAGGCTTCCATAACCGGCCATTGGGTTTTCATTAGTGCCTTGATTTTGTTTATGTTGATCATGTGAATTTATCATATTTGCTATATAAGATGAGTTATTTTGATAAAAAGAATCTTTTTGTTCAGGATTTAAAACGCTATCAACTTGAGCTTTTTTCGTGTAGTTCTTCTCAGAGATTGCAGCAGTGATCTCAATTTTTTTCTTTTTGAAAGCACCCTTTATTCCCTTATTCGTCTGTGTTTTAAGAATAATTGCATCAGGTCCTAGCTCGGCCTTAATATTTGCTAATGCCTCATCTAAAGAATCTGCTTCAAATTTCCTAACGTACATCCTATAACCTCACCGTTCCAAGCGATCTAATATTCACATCTGGACTTAATTCATTATGACTTACTACAATTAAGTTTGGTATGAATTTTTCTGTTAATTTCTTAAAGTGGCCACGGATAACAGGTGAACATAGAACAACCATTTTTTCACCCATATTCGTTGCCTCCTCTATTTTCTCATTTAAACTGGCCAAAATCGATTGGGTAATTCTTGGGTCTAAAGAAACTTGTTGACCATTTTCTGTTTGTATGAGATTGCCAGCAACCTGCTCTTCTATTTTACGATCTAACGTAAATATCGGCAAATCACCATTTGGAGACTTAATAGACTCAGTGATAGTGCGGTATAACGATTGTCTGACATTTTCTGTCAGAAGATCTGTATCCTTAATTTTCACTCCATATTCAGATAAAGACTCTAAGATCGTTCTTAGGTCACGAATGGAAACATTTTCCCTTAAAAGGTTCTGTAATACCTTTAAAACAGCTCCTAGAGGAAGAATATCTGGAACGAGATCCGCAACAATTTTTGGATAATGTTCTTTAAAATTATCAAGAACACGAACAAGTTCTTGGCGTCCAAATAATTCATGTAAATTAGTTCTGAGTATTTCAGTCAAGTGAGTTGCAAGAACAGTTGATAAGTCTACTACTGTATAACCATTAAATCCTGCATCATCTTTTTGATCTTCTGTAATCCAAACGGCAGGAAGACCGAAAACTGGCTCAATTGTTTCAATTCCATCAATTTTCTCAATAACACTACCAGGGTCCATGGCCAGGAAGTGATCAGGAACAAGTTCACCTTGAGCAATTTCGACACCTTTAATCTTTAAAGAGTAGCCACCTGGAGCAAGTTCCAGATTATCTTTAATACGAACAGATGGAATGATAACACCCCAATCAAGAGCAAATTGCTTTCTCATATATGTGATACGCTCAAGTAAATCACCGTTTTGTGATGAATCAACGAGATTTACAAGTCCATATCCAACTTCTAATTCAACAAGTTCAAGATTAAGGAGATCCTCAAGTGACTCTGGAGTCGATTTCTTCTCGTCTTCAACAACTGATTCAGCTGCAACTTTCTCCTGAGCAATTTCATTTTCCATTTTATTTGAAACAAAAAGAAGAGCTAAACCGACAACAATAAATGGTAGCTTTGGAAGCCCTGGAATAAGTGAGAAAATAAGAAGCACACAACCTGCAATTAAGATTGCTTTTGGGTGAAGCTTAAATTGCTTACTCATTTGAGCACCAAGATTATCTTCACTTGTATTTCTTGTTGCAATAATACCGGCTGCAGTTGAAATAATTAGAGCTGGAATTTGAGAAACAAGACCATCACCTACAGTAAGTAGGGTGTATGTTTCAGCTGCTTGACTAAAGTTCATATTATATTGGCCAACACCAACAATAATTCCACCAATAACGTTAATAGCAGTAATTAGAATACCTGCAATGGCATCCCCTCGTACGAATTTGGAAGCACCATCCATCGACCCGTAAAAGTCTGCTTCTTCAGCAACTTCAGCTCGTCTTTGTTTTGCTTCAGCATCATTGATAAGTCCGGCATTTAAATCGGCATCAATGGCCATCTGTTTACCAGGCATTGCATCTAACGTGAAACGAGCACCAACTTCTGCAACTCTTCCAGCACCTTTTGTAATTACCATGAAGTTAATAATTACTAAGATGATAAAAACGATGATACCAACAACAAAGTTCCCTTCAACAACAAATTCACCAAAACTTCTAATGATCTCACCAGCAGCACTTGTCCCCTCACTTCCAGAACGAAGTAAAATATTTCGAGTTGATGCTACGTTTAGAGAGAGACGAAAAAGTGTTGTTACAAGTAGAACGGCCGGAAAAGTAGAAAACTCTAATGGCTTCTTTGTATAAACAGAAACTAATAGAATAATGATTGAAAATGAAAGAGTTGTCGCTAAAAGTAAATCAAGTACAATTGGTGGAACAGGAATAATCATGACTGCAAGAACAGCAAGAATCCCGACTGCAACTGCAAGATCTGAGTTTTCAGTTAATACTTTTAATCTCTTAAAGATACCATCCATGATACTTTTCCTAATACTTCAATTAACTTAGAGCTTTGTTCTTTCTCTTAAGCTTATAAACAAACGCTAATACCTCAGCGACTGCTTTATAAAGTGTGCGAGGAACTCCTTCCCCAACTTTTACTGATTTATATAATGCTCTTGCTAAAGGCACATTTTCTACAATTGGAATATTGTGTTCTTTAGCAATTTCTCTAATTCTCATTGCAAGGTGATCAGCACCTTTTCCAACAACCCCAGGGGCCACCATATTTTCTTGATCGTATTTTAAAACAATTGAGATATGTGTTGGGTTTGTGACAATTACATCTGCTGTCGGTATATCTGCAAGCATTCTCTTTTGGGCCTGCTCTCTTTGAATACTACGAATTCTTTGTTTAACTTCAGGAGAACCGTCTTGTTCTTTTGATTCTCTTTTTGCTTCTTCTTTTGTCATCATGAGTTTCTTTTTGTGAGAATACTTTTGATAAGCAAAATCAGCGATAGCAATAACAACAAGACCTGCTAGGATTGCAAAACCTAACTTAATGAGAATATCTTTTCCGATTACAAATGCTTGAAAGAAGTCAACATGAAGAAAGCCTACAAAAGATGCAATATCTTCTTTCATATAGAAATATACAATTCCTAGAATGAAAACAAATTTCAAGACACCTTTAACGGCCTCAACAACTGCTTTCATTGAGAATAGTTTCTTTATTCCTTTGATTGGATCAATTCTTTCTGGTTTCCACTCTAAAACTTCAGGAGCATAGATGAATCCGATTTGAGCGACGTTTGCAACGATCCCCATACAAAGAGCGACAAGACAAACAGGAGCGGCACAAACAAGGGCCGTAGAAGCTGTTTTATTAGCAATTGTTTTAAGTGATTTTTCAGTAAAGGCAGTCGCTGGATCAAGATACATAATCCATCTAATGAATTCTTCCATTTCTTGATAAATGAAAAGAAGAGAAAGACCTAATGTCATGATACAGGCGGCTAGTACTAACACACTGGTTAGTTCTTTTGAGGATGCGACCTCACCCTTTCTTTTCGATTCGTCAATTCGATGCTGGGATGGATCTTCCGTTTTTTCCTGATCTGTTTCTTCGGCCACGACTTACTTCCTTTAAAGTATAAAGTTAAACCACTCGCCTAATCTTTCCGTATACATTTTAAATGCAACGTGAAAGAACTCATCGCTTGTTGCCGTGAATACTAGTAGACCTAGGCCAATATTAACGACAAAGCTCACCATAATGATATTCATTTGTGGTACAGTTCGAGCAATAATTCCTAGAATCGAACTGATGAGCATATTTGTAAAAATCAATGGTGTTGCAAGCATAATGGCAGCAACAAAAATTGATTTAAAAGCTTCAATATAGAAAATATGAGACTTCGCAAAGACACCCATATCGTAGATATGAATTGAATAAAAAGATTGAAAAATCCCTTTAAACATCGGTAAAAGTGCTCCGGAAGATATAACCATTACAAGAACAGTCCATTGTATAAGTTTTTCGAAAGGACCCACTTGTTGACCTGAAGAAGGATCAAAATAGCGAATCGCTGCAAATCCAATTTGCTGGGTAATAATACTACCTGCTGACAGGAAGATACCCATGATTGATTTTACCAAATATCCAATTATCAATCCAATGAGTGTGTAAATAATAGTGAGGGCCCAAAAGTTATCTTTTCCCACATACATGATGTCCTTTACTACTTCACCTTGAATATATGGGAAGAAGCAAAAACTCATAACAAGAGTTGAAAGGATCTTTACCATCATTGGGATTGGTAAGTTATCATAAATAGGTAGCTGAAAGTTAATAGCAAGTAATCTGGTAAAGATTAACCAAAAGGCGATTATAGGGACAATGTCAGTGATTTGAATTGTCATATATTACGATTACCTACCAGTTACTAGTTGTGGAATACTGATGATTAATTCTTTTGTAAAAGTAGTCAGTTGATCTGTCATCCATGGTGCTGTTAACACTAATGCACCAATAATCACTAGAATCTTAGGGATGAATGAAAGTGTTTGCTCATTGATTTGAGTAACTGCTTGAAATATCGATACTAAAATACCCATAATTAGAGCACCTGCTAACATTGGTGCTGAAATCATTAATCCTACAGTAACTGCTTGTCTTGCGATGTCTGAAAAAAAGTCCATCTTGTTCTCCAATTCTTTTAGTTAAAAGACCTTAGTAGTGAACCTGTGACCAGTTGCCAACCGTCTACAAGAACAAAGAGTAATAATTTAAAAGGCAATGAAATAACAACCGGAGGAAGCATCATCATCCCCATGGCCATTAAAACAGAGGCAACAACCATATCTAAAATGAGAAATGGGATATAGAGTAAGAAGCCAATTTGAAAGGCCGTCTTTAATTCAGAAATAATAAATGCAGGAATCAAAAAATGAATAGGAACATCATTAATTGATTGTGGTGCCTGTCTTCCTGTTACATCATAGAAAAGACCGATATCAGCTTTACGTACTTGTTTATTCATGAATCCACGAAGAGACCCTTCAATTCGATCAAGAGCAAGAGTCGTTGATATCTTCTTATCCATATATGGCTTAATAGCATTATTATAAATATCTTCACCAGTTGGCTGCATCACAAAAACAGATAGAAACATTGCAAAACCAATTAACAGTTGGTTTGGTGGCATACTTTGAGTTCCAATGGCCTGTCTCATGAAAGATAGAACAACGATAATTCTCGTAAAACATGTACAAAGAATTAATACAGCTGGTGCTAACGTAAGAACTGTAAAAAGGACCGTTAACTCGATCGTATCGACTAGATCAACACCTTGACCAAAATTAACAGAAAGTCCTGGAAGCCCCAGGTTCGTTGACTGCTGTGCAAAGATCGTACTTAGCCATCCGCCGATACTAAATACTAATAATGCTTTTAAAAGGTTCTTCATTCAACTTCCTATTGAATTGATTTTAAAATCAAATATCTATTGTAAAGACTTCATGTCTTTTACTTTTTTCTTAATTTGAGCAGTAAGACTTACCTTCTCTTCACTTGTTGCTTGTCCTGCTAGACTATTTAAAATTGCTTCCTGTGAAGATCTTGTAGAGTTGCTTGCTTCATGCATATTTTGAGTTACTTCTTTTAACTTAAATTCTTTTGAACCTTCATTTGCAGAATCAAGGTTTGTATCAAAGTTAGATCCAGTGATTTGTTTCTCACCTTCCTTAAAGAAAGCTGATGTATCTTCAATCTCTGTTAAAAAATCCATACCTTTTTCTGACTGTGCCATTAAAAAGACTTGTTTTTGAACTCTAACAACAAGAAGACTTCTTTTTGGGGCAAGATATGTTGTCGATAATACTTCAACCATCTTTGCACTAGAGAAGATTCCTAATCCACCTTTCTTAAGCATTCCCTTTCTAAAAAAGTTCATTAGAAAGAAGATACCGGCAGCAAAAAGAGCGAAGAATCCGATAAATTTAAAAATATAAGTCGACATTTGAAATCCACCCTTTTCAACTCCAGAAGAAAGAGAGCTTACGCTATCTTCTACTTGTTGTTTTTTCTCTTTTGCTAATGCTAGAAGAGAATCATTTGTATCATTTAGTTTTTTATTATTAGGTTTTTCGTTCTTTGTTACTTCTTCTTTATCTTTTAAAAGTTTTTCTAAGTAACTTTCATCATATGCTTCTGCTTTTTTAGTTTTAGCAGGAGCCTTCTTTGGAGTAGCTGCTCTTGTTACAGCAACTTGTTTTTTAGAAGCTGAAATTGGAAAGAACATTTTTATTTGGTTATCTCCAACCTCTAAACTTACTTTATCTTCCTTACCTCTTAGTTCATAAGGAAGAATGGCACGTACACGAGCAACATCTTTATTGAATTGATACGCCATAAGTTTCGTATCAAACTTATTATTCACAGAAACTTGTTTTTCAATTTTTGGCCAAACAATTGTTCCATCAAGAGCAACTTGAATAATATCATCCTTAATTGTTAACTCAGGAGTATCTCGGTAGTTACCTTTTAACGCAATGGTTACAACACCAGTACTTCCATCTTTAGTTAACTCAACTTTTCCAATTTCAACTCTTGCATAAGCATTTGCTGTTATTAAAGAAAGTGCTAAAAATAATAATTTAAATCGTTTGGCCATAATAAGTTCCTATTATTTAAGGTTTTCAATTCTCTCAATTGGCGAAATGATATCTGTTAAACGAATTCCAAACTTTTCGTTAACAACAACAACTTCACCTTTAGCGACAAGCTTCCCATTTACTAAAATCTCAAGAGGCTCACCAGCTAACTTATCAAGTTCAAGTACAGAACCTTGTCCTAGTTGCAGAAGGTCTTTAATAATTACCTCTGTACGCCCTAGTTCAACTGTTACCTTTAGAGGAATGTCTAAGATAAAGTCTAGATTTTGTACCTTTAATTTATTAATCGCATCATCACCGGCCCTAATTTCATCAGCAAGTTTTTCAACTTCCATCGTATTGAAATTTTCTAGACCTTGTACTTCATTATTTAATTCTGTTTGATCGCTCATTTATATACTCCCTTTATTACTCTACTTCGATATCCATAGAAACTTTCGGTGTTTTATCAACATGTGTGACTTGTACCGCTCGGCTTCCTTTATATGTTCCAATTAGACACTGTAACTTCTCTACTCCCTGAATTGTTCCCTTAACTTCACTTGAAGCTTCTTGGTTCAATGGAATAATATCTCCACTTTGAAGAGTGAGAAGGTCACCCACTGTCATCTGTGCCTCACCAAGTTTGACAACAATCTCAGCTTTCGTATCTTTAATGTGCTCATTCATTGCACTTGTCCAGATACTGTCTGCCATGTCGTTATCAGTTTGGTAATTAGATGAAAGCTTTTGCTTAATTGGTTCAATTGTTGAGTAAGGAACAACGATCATAATCGTTCCAGATGCAGACTCAAATTCAACTTCTAGAGTTGTTGCGATAATTACATCTGATGGAGGAACAACCCCAACGAATTGTGGGTTAATCTCTGTTCTTACATATTGTGCATCAATTCTGTGAACTTGTGCCCAAGCTTCCTCAAGGTCAGCAATGGCCATATCCATAACTTTTCTCATGAATGAAAGTTCAATTGCTGTGAATTCCTTTCCTTCAATCTTTGTAAATGGACGATCCGTTCCACCGAAATATGAATCAATAATTGCATAAGCTAACTTTGATTCAAAAACTAGAAGAGCAGGACCTCTTAGTTCATTGAACTTCATAATACACATACACGAAGGAATCGGTAGTGTGTTTACGAACTCACCAAACTTAAGAAGATCAGTTGAGATCATTGAGATCGTTGAAATCTTTCTTAAAGAATTTGAAAGTGATACACGAAATGAACGAATAAATCTTTCGTAGATGATTTCAAGAATAGGCATTCGCCCACGAATGACTCGGTCTTGATTAGTTAAGTCATAGGGCTGTATATTCTCATCTTCAGCTTCATCATCGAAATCGCCACCATCACCTAAAAAATCATCTGCTTCACCATCGTTTACAGCGTTTAATAGAGCATCGACTTCGTCTTGACTTAAAACCTGTGCCATCGTTCCCCTCCTAGGATTTGATGATCTTGGCATCCTGCCAAAAGTTAAACTTTTATTTATGTACTAGTTGATCTGGAAACCAACGTAGTAAACATCTAAAACTTTTCCATCAACGAGATATGAGTTAATCGCTGATTTAATTTCTTCTTTAAGGTATTCCTTACCTTGTACTTTAAGAAGATCATTTGGCCTCTTTGAGTTTAGAATACTAATAATTGTATCTCTAATCTGAGGCTTTCTTGCTTTATATTCTTCCTCTTTTGCATTTAGAGAAAGCTTAAGTACAGCATTTAAACGAATGTAGCGTTGAGGTCCATCACCTTGTGAAAGGTTTGCTGTAAAGCTATCAAGAGGAAAGAGCTTACCTTCTTCTTCTTGTGCTTCTCCAGTTGTCACAACGTCTGCTTCTTTATTTGCTTCGGCCATTTGGGCCTTAACAAGATCTTCTACTGAAGATTGCTGCGATAATTTCACATGTGTCTGATACTGAAAATAAGCGATTACACCCATTAAGATAATATTCAGTAGTAGAGCTACTGTTAAAAGAGGGCTTTTACCACTTCCTTGGTTTGTATTATCAGCACTTCCATCTGCCATACTTATAAATCCTTTACTTCACACAGAAAAAAATTCCTTTATAAACTGTGCCTCGTCAAAAATTATACATCCTACCGGCAAATTCTACAAGATAGTAAAGAATGTTCTACCACATTCTATTGCCCTTTAAAGGAATTCTAACCGTTTAGCTTGTATGTAAAAATTGGCCGGTGTCAAAATGTCGACGCTTTTTTGACGCTTATTGAGTTGAGAGGCAAATTTTTCCCCTCTAGAAATAAGAAAGCCTCCCAAAGGGAGGCTTCTTATTATGAAACTAATTTAAATCTAAAATTAGAACATTTCCTTCCAAGCTTTACCTGGCTTGAATTTTGGAAGAGTCTTAGCTTTGATTTTAATCTTTTCACCAGTTGCTGGATTGATACCAGTTCTAGCTGCTCTTCTTACTTTTGTGAAAGTACCAAAACCGATTAGTGATACATCGTCACCTTTCTTAACAGCTTTCTTGATTGTTTCAAGAGTAGTTGATACGAAAGTATCTGCATCTTTCTTAGTTAGGTGCTTAAGTTCTTTGTTCTTTAAGATTGCTTCTACAAGTTCTTTTCTGTTCATGTAAACTCCAAATAGTTAGTTATTTAGTTGTTGTAAAAATAGGATGAGGCCTGAAACACGCTTTGACAAGGCTTTTTAAGCCTTTTTTTTTAATTAAGTTATTTTTTTTATTTTTTAGGTTATTTTAGACTTTTTTCTTGCCAAACTACCACTTCTTCCTCTAGTGCGATTCTAACGGCTTTAAGCCACTCTAGCTCTAATTGAGAGTGCTCTTTTATGTCTTCAATTTCAACAAATAATTGAATGAAGACTGGGCCGAGTTGATGATAGAAAACTTCCATATTAGGAATCTTTATATCAACAGGAAGGTGCTCGGAAAGTTTATCAAGAATTTTTTCAAGCTCTAAGATTTCATGAGCAAGTTTATAAATCGAGTCAGTTTTAAGTAGAGATGAAACATGCTTGATATAAGCATGATCAAGTACATTTTGTTCAATGAGGTTATGAGGAATATCATCATGTAAAAAATCAGATAGAGAATAATCGATCTGCTTAGCAGATTCACGCATATATTCTTTATTAATTTTTACTTGGTTATGATCAAAGAAGCTTGTCATTTTTAACCTCCATTATTTCTAGTATAACAGAAGATTAGATTTTGCCCAAATAAGAAGGCCTGCAATGAATGCAGGCCTTTTATTAAATATAGAAATGTATATTTGAATTAGTTCAGCTTTAGCTTCCCTTTCTCTTTTAATAGATCAATGATCATTTCAAAGTGTGACATTGGGTAAGCACCTTTAACTGGAACACCATTGATTACGAAACCAGGAGTTCCTTGGATTTCAAATTTTCTTGCTTCAGCTTCATCGGCCTTAACTCTATTTACAACGTACTCAGACTTAACATCTTTAGCAAGTTTAGTCATGTTAGCACCAACTTTCTTTGCTGCTTGCTTTAGGTACTTTTCTTTGTACTGTCTAAGTTTCTGCTGACCTTCTTGAGTAAAAAGCATATCGTGGAATTCAAATGCCATCTTTGGATCTTGTAGACGAAGAGCTTCATAGTACTCTGCTGCAATTCTTGCTTCAGAATGGAATGAAAGTGGAAGGTGCTTATAGATAAACTGTACTTGACCTTCATACTTTTCAAGCATTGGCTTTACAACATTTTCAAATCCTCTTGTACAATATGGACATTGAAAATCTGAGTATTCAACTAGAGTGATCGCCCCACCTTTTGTACCACGGATAGATTCATCCTCTCTAATTTCTGGCTTAAGAGGATTCTCAACAAATCCATGAAGTTTTTTATTCTCTTCCTCTTCTCTTTTCTTGGCCATTTCAGCTTTTGCATTTTGAGCTGCTGTTTGTAGAGCTTCCATAACTTCAGCAGGGTTTGCTTTAATTGCTTCTGCTAAAATAGTTGGATCATCTTTAAGAGCTTGTTTAATTTGATCTTTACCTACACAGCTGGCAAGTAGAAGAAGTGACATTACAATGCCGATTGATTTTTTCATTACTATCCCTTTTGTTGTTTTAAACAATAATTTCACGTCAAGTTATTATTAGAATTCTACTTGAACAAAATGAAATACTCAATCATCTTTTGCAGAGTACTCTTTTTCCATGTAGTCGAGATAGCGGTTTATGACACGTGTTTGATTACGCACATACTTATAACCGATTAAATGAACTCTTGAGGCATATCGTCCACTAATGAAAGATCGCATTGTGGCAAAAATCCCGAAAGCAGGTGTAGCAACCTTGTTATAGAGATAGAGTAGAAAAATACCATAAGAAATAATATTGACAATAATTGTGATGTAGAGAATGTCGTTTTGCAGTAACGCCATGTTAACTAAGTAATCTTTAAAAACTTTACTATCTGTTAAGATATGATTAACCACCATAATAATGGCGTCAAAAAGAGCAAAGTTTATAATCGTAATAATCATTCCCATCAGTATACAAACAATCGCAACATAGAAACTCTTATTAAGGAAGAACATTGATTCAAAGACAGGCTTGTGTATCTTTTTGTATTTATTTGGAACTTCAATTTTAGTTAAAACACCACTCTTTCTAAAAGTTTCAGTAGTTGTAAAAAACCAGTCACTAAAATTCGATAGTAATCTTAGCTCAGAACTAAAATCAGCATCAAATGTTGCATCTTTATTTTCTGCACATAGAAACTCATTACAATAGTCTGCTATCTCATCAAATGGACGAAGCATTAATTGAGCAAGAATAATTCCTGCAATTAAGAGACAAATAAATGAAAAGATCACCCATGGCCAAACTTCGACTAAGCCTATCTGTAGGTAGTCTAAGATAAGATCATCAATAATATAATCAAGATCCTTTCTAAATGTAGTAATGTAGATAACTGCCGACTTTAAAAGAAACCAATTTAAGATGAAGCCAGCAATGATTGATAGAAAAGGTAGAACTGCAAAAATGAGTCCTAGCTTCAAACGAAACTTTGCCTGGTCATCCTTTTTAAAGTCTTTTAAGGATTGTGCTACGACATTAAACATTGATTTCTTGAAATTTTCGTACATAAGTAATTCTATAAGTTGTTTTAATTACATATCTTTTCGGCTCATGATCTTTATTTCTTAATTAATTTTATCAATTTCTAAAGAAAATCTTCAGAGTCGCCGATACAGGAAGTAGCGTGAATATTAATATTTGAGGATATTATGAAAAAGTTTAAATTATTGATGGTTGCTACAATTACTTCAATGTTAATTACAAGCTGCGGTAGTGACTCAGGTGGCGGTGGCGGTGCTACAAACTTCTCTGGTTGGGGATCTAACGGAAGCGGTAATGTTGCAAGAGGTGTTGAACAACTTCACAATAGCCTTGAAGGCCACTTCCCATGTAGTACAGAAAGAGTTTTCATGAGTACTTATCTTGATAGTTATCAAACAACGTCCCAAACAAATGGAACGGGAATTATTGGTAATTTAAAACAAGGTGCCATGGGTGGAGAAACTGGTGATTACTATGCGGGAGCAAATGGTAATAGCGATATTCTCATTATAGCTAAAACAACAAATGGAAATAATGTTGGATTCAATTATTATTTCTCTTTTTGTGGGCGCTACTTTACTGATAATCAATATGGAACTGGAAAATACCCTCTATTAGCAAAAGAACGAGGTGTTAACGGTATTCAAATGACTTCACCTTCAGTTCTAACAGCAACTGCATTTTGTCCAACAAATGTAATCTCTGCTGGTCAATTCTACGTTTATGTACCACAGTACACTTCACCAAATGGTGTACCGTTACAAGCAACAGCGTTGACAATCAACTTTGCTCCTCCGGGATGTCAGTAAGACTTAATACAATTTTAAAATATTTAATTTAGGAAAATAATGGGCCAGAATTTCTTTATGGCCCTTTCCTTTTTGGGCAAGACCTAAGGCACCTACCTGACAAAGACCCACACCATGGCCATTACCTTTTCCAACGAATTGAAGTCCTTCGCGGCCAAGATCAACAAGGTAAAAGTAATTAGAAGGAAAGTCTACTCGACCAAAATAGCGACGAAATAAACTCTTTTTAATCTTTATCTTATTCTTTCCATTTCTAACATAGATGGCCTTCGCATTTTTCTTGTCTGGATAAATTGAAAGTTTCTTGTGTAGCTTTTGTTTTTTTACATATCCCTTTCTCATACCCCACTCAATCATTTTTTTAAAACGAATTTGAGTGATCTTTGAATCCCAGTTCTTCTTTCTTTGGCAATAGGCACACTTTACAGTGGAGTAACCATGAACTTCATTTGTCCATACATCGTCAGGTTGTAGAGTATTTCCGCCACAACTTGCATGAAAAAATGCTGGTACAAGATTCCCTTGTTTATTTGTTAGTACCATTCCAGCTGTTTTTCTAGCAGCTTCAATTGTACTTGCTGTTACATCATTAAATGTTCCGTTTACTTGATGCTTTTCAGAATTCTCTAAATCGTAGAGTGTATCATTTTGAAGTCCTGAACTCATCATATGATGAATTGCATATGTTCTAGCTGCTACGGCCTGAGCTTTTAAGGCCTCAACTGGCCAAGAAGCATTCATCTCTTTTGCTAGTAGTGTTGCAATGTAATCATCTAATTCCATCTCATTGACAACATCGCATGACTTTCCATCTTCACTTGTTACAATGTGCATCTGCCCCATGAATTGTTTTTTTTCAAAACCAATAAGACCTGTCTTTGAAGTTAAAGAAGCGAGATATTGTGGCCTTATCGAGCGAGCATGCTTTAAATTTCCGCAATTTATTTTTATTTTCTTAAAGCCTTTAAAGCTTTTCGATTTATTAGTTGCAATAACTTCTCTCGTTATTCCAACACCTTCTAGAAAGACCTTGTTTAAGTTCTTAGCGACTCTCACTTTAATAGTGTGACCTGACTTAAAATTTTGAAGTGGACTAATTCTTGCAAAAGAATTGAAAGTGAATAAAAGAATAAAAAGTAAGAATAGACTTCTCAAATATCATCGTCCTGATTCGTGCGGCATCCTTGCCAAGCAACTTAATCTATTAAAATGATATATGATTTTACTATACTACTCAACTTGTAAGAAATTTAATCGCCTTTTGCATATCGGCCCAAGCCGTTTTCTTCATCGACTCATTAACTTCTAATAGCTTAGGGTGGAAAAGTGGCATTGTTTCAATTACTTGAGTTTTTCCATCAACTTCAGTTTGAATAGAATGGAATACTCCATGCACATTTGCCAATCGAACCTGCTTGTCTAAGCACAGCTTAGTGGCAGCCGCTCCAAGAGGAACAAGAAGAGAAGGCTTAAAGTGTGCACAACAAGAAAAAATAAATTCTTTTGCATCTTTTTTAATAAAAGGAACTCGAATAAAGCGCCCTGAAGAGATCTTCATCGCCTTAATCATTCTTCCCATAATATCTTGATCAGACTCAATCATTGATAGCGGAAGAAAATCAGGAAACTCTGACTCCTCTATTTCATCTAATCCAAAAAAGATAATATCAATTTCACCTTGATAGTCCTGATAACCAGGAATTGTCTCTAGTTTCCAATTTTCATTATATTTTTGAATTAAATTTGTGAACGATGTATCAACTTTAACCAAAGATGAGCTGGCCTTTTTTTCCACTTCAATCTTTACTGGCGCAGGGTTGTCTACTATAGGAACTTCAATTTTCGTTTCTTGAGGCTTTGCTGCAATCTCTGGGACATTCACCTCAAAAGACTCTTTCTTGGTCTCAATAGGCTTATTAGAGGCTTCATTTGAGCTAAGAGTACGACCTACTAACTTAGGAAACCACAGGGTATTTTCAAAGATTTTTGCATAGTAATTCGGCTTCTCATTAGATGAGATTTTTAGCTTATTATTGAAATCTTTAGTTAATTTTGAAATTAGTTGTTGTGCCATTCAATTCTTTCCTATGGGTAAAATATCCCTAAGGCACTAAAATTAAAAGCTTAAATTTTAGAAGATTTATAAGCCTCCGATAAATCTAGCATACCCACTGAGGACACCCTGCATCAAAGAGTCCAAAGTTACGGGGAATTAGATTTTAAAGGAGCTACTACATGTCTTTCGATCCAGATTTCCAACTTGAAAATTTCGAAGAACTTTTTGGGGATTTCGAGCAAGTACATAAAGTATTAAATGAGTGTCCAGTTTGTGGTTCAAATATGGTTCACACACACTTATCAGATTATAAGAATTTGTACATACACGAGAATTCGAGATGTACTGATTGCGGGCACGGCAATCGAAAAAAAATTCACCATATCAACTAGCACTCTATTTCTGAGGGAATTCTTTTAAAAGTTTTAATTGAATTCTCTCAGCAATACTCTCCTTCACATTTAACTTGTGGCTAATTTCAATCAAAGATAATTGCGCAAGCTCTTTTAAAGTTAAATCCATATTCTCGTGAATAGTTTTTAAAGTCTTCTCTCCAATCCCCTCAATATCATCAAACCATGAAGTAAAAATTCGATCCTTTTCTTTCTTATGATGTAGCTTACGAGAAAAACGATGGGCCTCATCTCTCATTTGAACAACAATTCTCATTAGTGAAGGTGTCTTCTTTAAAATATATGGATTAATGCGATTAGGAATAATTAAGCGCTCATCAGAACTTGAAACCTCTTTATCTTTAAAAGTTTCACTCTTACTTGTTTTTATTTTTGCAATTCCAACAACAGGAATATCTAATTCAAAATCTTCCAAAACAGCTAAAAAGCTTGAAACCTGCCCTTTACCACCATCGACAATAAAAACATCAGGTAGCTTTCCTTTCTTAAGCCTTCTTGCGAGAACTTCTCTCATCATAGCAAAGTCGTTATTACCTTCAGGCCTCTCTTCCAAATGGTAGTAACGGTATTGAGTCTTATCGGGTTTTCCATCGCGAAAAACGATTTGAGAAGCAGTTGGAGACTTACCTTGCCAAATGGCAACATCAAAACATTCTAAAATCTTTGGTGTCTCTTTTAGTTTTAAAAGTTCCTTTAACTTATTTAAACCGATCCAAGGGCCATCCATATTTTTAACGCGAAAGCGCTGATGCTCTTTTGCATGATCATACGTTAATTCATAAAGGGACTTCATTTTTCCAATTGGTTTTTGAACTTCTATTTCTTCGTCCACAACCTCTTTAAAAGCCTCGCTAATCATTGCAAGATCATTCTTTTTCTCGTCGATATAAATGCGACTTGGAAGTTTTTCTTTAGTATTAGAATAGTACTGAAATAGGAATGTTTGAAAAAGTTCGTGATTCTCTTTGTCACTATCCCCTTTCCCAAAATGAAAGTTCTTATGTCCTAATAAAATTCCCGATCTCATCATATAAATAGAAATATCGACTTCTAGCTCTCCCACATGATAAGCGGCAATATCAAAATCTTTCTCAGTAGATAATTCTACATTTTGTTTTTGATAGGCCTTTGAGAATTCTTTTAATTCTTCAATGCTATCGCGGATTTCAGCAGCACGTTCAAAATGCTCTTTTTCAGCTTCCTTAAACATTCTCTCTTCAAGAGTTTTTAAAACCTGACTACTTCTTCCCTCAAAGAAATTAATCACATTATTTAAATCAACCTCATAATCTTCACGTGAAATATAATCCACACAAGGAGCAGAACATTGTCGCATTTGATAGATAAGGCACGGCCTTTTTCGTCTGCGCATCTCCTCAATTGAACAGTCTCTCAATGTAAATGACTTGGTTAAAATACGAGAAATCTTGTGAATATTACTGCCTGTGGTGAAAGGACCAAAAAGGCGAACCTTCTTCTTTCTCTTAGGTCTTCGAGTATAAACTAGTCGTGGAAACTTTTCATTGAGATCGATTTGAATATAGGGATAACTCTTATCGTCTTTTAATTGAATATTATACTTAGGTATATGCTTTTTAATTAAGTTATTTTCTAAGATATATGCTTCAGCATCAGTCTTAGTCATGATGAAATCAAAGTCCTGAATATGAGAGACTAGGATCTGTGTTTTCGGTGACTTCTCTGAACTATTAAAATAACTAGAAACTCTCGCTCTAAGATTCTTCGCTTTACCAATATAGAGGATCTCTTCGACGCCTGCTCGCTTGCGTTTCATCAAATAGCAGCCGGATTTCGTTGGTAAATGTTTTGCTTTTTCAAGAAGCTGTAAAGTATTTTTCTTCATTATAATTATCTACATATAACCTTTTATTCTCTTTACTTTAACACTATTCCCCATTAAATTGATCAGATCATTAAAAGGAAGAGGTAAATGTCAAAACTAGGTGTTGGTAAGGAAATTGTAACATATTGTAGCAAATGTAAACTCGATCTTGCTCATTTAATCGTAGCAATGAAAGATACAGAAACTCCACATAAAGTTCTGTGTAATACATGTAAGTCAACTCACGCATACAAAGCTAAAAAAGTAGCTTCTCCAAGTGCTGCTCGTAAGAAGGCAGGAACTAGAAAGAAGCGTGTTTCTACTGAAGATAAAATTATCAACATTTGGGAAGATGCAATGGCAAAGCTTGATGGTGATCCAATCAAGTACAATATTCGCCAAAAATTTGAAATTGGTGATGTTATCGGCCACCCAACTTTTGGCCCTGGTTTAGTTGAAAAGAACCTGGATGCCAATAAGATCGAAGTCGTTTTCCGCGGCACAATCAAAGTTCTCATGCATAACAAATAAAAAAAGAGCTTAATAAGCTCTTTTTTTATTTGTGCGTCCTTCGTTTGAAATGAGGGTATATACGAGAGAGAAACCTTTAGGTTTCTCGGTTCGCCAAAAACGCAATAAAAAGAGCTTATTAAGCTCTTTTTTTATTTGTGCGTCTATTGATTCTTTTACATTGCACCAACTTTCCCATTGGCCTAGAGGCAACAAAGCCTGCATAAACGCAGGCTTGTTGAATTGATTATTTATTTCATTGCAATGAGGCCTACTACCGCATCAAATCTTGCTTACGCAAGATGCTGCGGCTAGTTCATTCCCCAATTCATTCCAGCGCCACCTTGGACACCAATACTGAATTGACCATTAAGTGCTCCACCGGCCATTGAGCCGTAATTTACACCAGAGTTATACATTCCAGAGTAATTATTAGCATAGATATTCTGCTGAGCATTTTGTAAATTTCTATAAAGGGCCTGATTTGCATACATTGCAGTTGCTTGGTTCTGGTAGTTACCTTGAGCAACAGCTTGTCCCTGTAGTCCATTAATATAACTTTGGAATTGTTGTGTTTGGTATGCAGAGTTTCCTCCACCATTAACACCCCAGTTTCCATTAGCACCCCAGCCACCGCCAGCGTTACCATTTAGACCCCAGCTTGTTCCACCGTTGACTCCCCAGCCACCGTTGTTTCCAGCGCCCCAGTTACCATTACCTCCGCCGGCCCAGCCGCCATTAACGCCCCAGCCACCATTGATATTTCCGTTTCCACCAGGGTATGTATTTCCACATGAACAAGGAGCAGAGATACACATACAAGCTGCGTTTCCGCCTCCATTTCCACCCCAGTTTCCACCAGTGTTAATTCCCCAGTTTCCGTTACCACCGGCTCCTGGATATTGTCCTGGTGCTGGATAAGTTGGATAAACTCCACCGTTTCCACCCCAGTTTCCGCCTCCATTGACGCCCCAGCCTCCGCCAGCAACACCACCTGGATACATTCCTGGATAACCTCCAGCTCCAGCACCGCCGTTAATACCCCAACCTAAGTTGAATCCTGCATTAACACCTGCTCCTGGATACATTCCCATTCCAGAACCTGGGTACATTCCCCACGCTCCTCCTGAGTTCATTCCCGGATAAGCACCGATTCCAATATTAAGTCCAAAGCCTGCTCCGGCCCCAGCTCCTGGGTAACCAGACATTCCTGGATACATTCCAACACCCATTCCGCTGCCCATTCCCATTCCGAAATTAGCACCAAAACCTGAGCCGAAACCAGATCCAAATCCAGCTCCATATGGGTAGCCACCCATGCCCATACCCATACCTGCACCCATTCCAAATCCTGGATACATACCACCGTAGATATTTCCGCCAGGGTACATTCCTGGGTATCCACCCATTCCCATACCACCATTCATTCCGACACCGCCATTAATACCGATTCCGAAACCTGCGTTACCACCTGTAAGAAGTCCAGCAAGAGCTGATCCTGCAAGAGATCCTAGTGGATTCATATAAACATTTGCTTGGTAACCGCCACCAAAGCCGTTACCCATTCCACCCATTCCAGGGTATCCACCCATGCCAAATCCACCACCGCCGTAGATTCCGCCACCGAAGTTTGGTCCGGCCATTCCACCAAGGAAGCCACCTGTGTAACCTTGACCTTGCCAGCCATTTCCTACACCACCAAACATTCCACCAGTAAGTCCAAGACCACCAGCATATGCACCATAACCGTAACCATTACATGAATTGAGCATATTAGATTGCTCATCTGGAAGGATTGGGTTTGCCCCTCTTTCTAGGTTGTAGTTATGATATGAGTCGATTGAGCCATGACATGACTTAATTCCGTTTTCAAAAGAATTTGCCCACGCTTCTTGTGAATCAGCAGCGTGTTTTGATTGAAAATAAACACTTCCCATAGCAGCAAGAGAAGGGATTGCAACTTTAGCGACTTCGGCCCACTCGTTTCTTTCTGGTAGTTTAGGTAAACATTCCACACAGAAGTCACCGTTGTCTGAACCACCTCGAGAAGCTCTGGTTACACATGCCGCTGCATCATCTTCATAGCCATTGTCTCTTAAATAGATACAATCGCTGATATCGATTTCAGCATATGTGTTGAACATCAGTGCTGCTAACAAGATGCTCTTTGCGCTAATAAGTCTTAACTTCATAGTTTTCTCCATAAAAACTTTAACAATCCTCATCTTCTTAACGACAGAATATGAATAAAACTTAAGCATTACGGCGACTTTTTTTATAAACTACTGATTTAACTGATTAATATTACGTTTACGAAGACAAAAAGACAGGCTAAATTGTCGGGTATGAGTAATACATTTTGGTGGATCCTTCTCATTTGCGTCTTAATTTTTGCCACTTATGCTGCCTTTGTTATTAAAGGTGAAAAGGAAGTGGCCCTAAAAGATGCTATCCCCTTCCCATTTTTTGGATTAGAAATTCCCGTACCACCTTGGTGGACATTAACAACTAACGAAGATGAATTAAAAATATTTGAAAGAACTGACACACGCTACGAGTGGCAGTCGCGCTTTAGTTTTTCAACAGAAGAATACAAAGACCTGCAAGATGCTTTTGAACAACTTGCAATTAAAAATCAACTTGTCTTCGATAAAGACACTTCCATCATTCATGAACCAACTTCCTTTAAAGAGCTACTAGACCAAGGGATCGAAACTCTTAGGGTGGAAGGAACCGCAACCAAAGCTCACGAGCTTCGTGTCTACTACGATGCTGCCTTATTAAAAGTTGATGATGGGATTGTGATATTAGAAAGTGAAAGCTCGGTTTTAAATGGTCTACTTGAGGGACCGTTTTTTGAGCAAGCGCTACATCACATCAAAAAACAGAAATAAAAAAGGCTCCTTTCGGAGCCTTTCTAATATTAACGACTTCTAAAAGTTCTAATATTTTGTACTAGGAAGTTGTGAATCTCTTCATCCGTTCCGAAAACGTCGTCGATGAATTCACAGCCAATTAAGAATCTTGTCATTCTCTTTGCAATATTATGAAGAGACTCTACTAAGTAAAGGCCACCAATATTCTCACCACTAAAAGACTTAATGATTTCTTTACGAGCGTGATTGAACATTTCAGACTCAGTTACATCTTCAGGCATATTATCTACACCCATTTTCTCTTCAACTTCTTCAATTGCTTGGTCACGAATATCTTCGTCAGTTGCAAGCGCTACACCAAACTCAGTTGCCATTGCTTCGATAAGTTTCTCGCGATTTGCAATATCGAACTCAATAACACCTTTCTCTTTAAGTGTATTAATTGTATGACTCGCTAAATTTTCGAGTGTTTCAAAGTTTGTTCTCATTTAATGCTCCAAATATATAATCTTCTTAAGTTTAACGACTTGCAAGCGGTGAAGCAAGGCAAATAATGTAAGAAACTAATAAAATTCTAACGACATAGGACTACTTTCGACGCAGAAGCTTATTTAAGAAGCGCTGAATTAAAACGTAATCACCTAAGACACTCAGCGCAATAAGATAAGCTAATCCCCCTCCTAATGCACTTATACTAAATGCACCAAGGTTATCCACAGTAGAAAAAATATTCACGGGAAAAAAGGAACGTAAATAAGATGCTGTAAAAAAAGCAGCGACAGCGCATAAGCAAATTTTAAAAAATCTAATTGGAAAAAAGAATGTTAACTCTAAATTTAGCATACGAAATAAAAGTACTGACTGAGTAACGATGATAAAGATCATTGAAACAGAAGTTCCCATTGCAAGAATTTTAAAGCCATAAGTTTCGACAAGTGAAATACAAAAAATAATATTAATAAGTACTGCAATTGAAGAAATCGTTACAGGAATCTTTGGCCTATCCAATGTATAAAAACTCGGTGAGAAGACCTTATATAGGCCATAAAAAGGTAGACCAATCAGATAAGCATAAAGGGCCTCCGTTACCATCTTAGTATCATCTAGCCCAAATGCTCCTCTTTGAAATGAGATTGCAACAGTATCTTGAGCAAGAGCAAACATCAGGGCCATGGCCGGCATAAGTACAAAGAGACTAGTTATATAGCTTGTTTGTAGAGCTTTTTTTGCATCTTCTTCATTTCCACTTCTCCACAACTCAGAAAAATAAACGAGATTTGAGTTTCCAATTGAAACCCCTAGGATTCCTACTGGAAATTGAAAGAGACGAAAAGCATATTGAAGCCATGAGACGGCACCGATAACAGTACCTGTAGCTAAAAATGTTGAAACAAGTAAATTGATTTGCGTTGCTGCAACACCAATTGTTCCAATACTCATACGCTTTAAAATTTCTTTTACATCTTTTGAGAAGATATCAATTTTTTCAACCTTAAATAAACCCTTGCTCACAAGCATTGGTAGTTGGATGGCCATTTGAACAAAGCCACCGACTAAGACACCGATCCCAAGAGAGACAATTGGATGAAGATTTCTTGCTTCTAAATACTTTGGCAATGAAACCATCGAGATAATCATGATGATATTAAAGAAAGCTGGTGCCATCGCAGGCGCAAAGAACATGCGATAAGTATTTAAAACTCCCATAAATAAGGCAGCAACAGAAACAAAGGCCAAAAAAGGAGACATCATACGAGTTAAGAGAATCGACATCTCAAAGCGATTGGCATCACTTGTGAAAAGCTCATTTGTTAGAAGCTGAATTAATTCAGGAGCGAAAATAAAAATAAGCCCACAGATTAAGGCCGTCACACTAAAGAGAACAATGGCCATTGACCATAATAAAGTTCTGGCGTGCTTATCCCCGTCGACTTTTGCACTGGTAAAAATTGGCACAAAAGCAGCTGAAAAGGCTCCTTCAGCAAAGAGGTCTCTAAGCATATTGGGAATTCGAAAAGCAATCTGATAGGCATCTGTTAAACCTGAAGCACCAAATAATTTGGCCATCAAAATCTCACGAGCAAAGCCCAGAACGCGACTTGAGAGAGTCGCCATGGCCATTTTTATAGAAGATAATAAAAAATTCTTTCGGTGTTCAGTTGTCATTACAATATTTTGCACCACCCTCTATGACTTAACAAGTTGCCAATGAATGCAATATTTTCTAATCTTGTGGCCATGAGAACAGACATGGAAAAGACAATTAATCATATCAGCACAAAGAGTGCTGTGAACTGGGATGAATACTTCATGCTTCAGGCCATTATGGCCAGCTACAAAAGCAAGGACCCGGCCACTAAAGTGGGATGTGTTTTTGTTGATGACAATAATCATCAAATAACTTTTGGTTACAACGGATTTGTTGCAGGGATTGATGAGTCGAAACTTCCATGGGGAAAAGAGAGAACAGTACCTCTTGAGCATCAAAAATATGGCTACGTTGTTCATGCGGAAGCAAATGCTATCCTTCACTCTAACCGCCCACTCGCTAATACAACTTGCTACGTGACACTCTTTCCATGTCATGAATGTGCCAAGCTACTTGCCTCTTCAAAGATCAAAGAAGTCGTATACTTACAAGATAAGCATGCTGGATCAGAAACAAATCGCATCGCTCGTCGCATCTTTGACCTGACGGGAGTCACTTATCGTCAGCTTGAACTTGGAGAACATGTTCTAGACTCACTCATAGCACACTTTACAGACGCCTTTTACCGCGACTAGAACGTTGCACAATTTTCAGTAAATCCCTAGACAAGTTTGACTAATGAAACTATAGTAAGCCCGTTCAGACAAATGGAGAATACTATGGTTTTATCGAAGGCAAAGAAAGGCGCAAGCGTAAAGATACTATCTTTTAGCAACGAGCTTAAGCACAAAACAATAATGACTGGTTTAGGTATCCTACCTGGTGATTCAGTTTATATTGTTGCTCCTTCATTTCTTGGCTCTCCTTTAACTCTAAGATTAACAGATGGTGAAACAGTTGCTCTTCGTCTAAGTGAAGCAAGCTTCATTAACGTAGAGGAAATGCAATAATGAAAAAGACGCTACTTATAGGGCCAGCAAACTCTGGAAAATCTGCCATCTTCAACATGCTCTCAGGAGCAAATAGAAAAGTTGCAAACTACAATGGTATTACTGTTGATACTGCAACAGCGGGACTTATTTCAAACTCTCGCCATGAAGAACAGCTTGCTATTGTCGACCTTCCAGGGATCTATTCTCTAGTTCCTTCATCAATTGATGAAGCCGTTACAACTTCAACTCTAATTGGAAGAAATAACCAAGTAACAGAGTTTCACGATGTTGTTTGTGTTGTGGATTGTGCACGTCTAGACTCTTCTCTTTCATTAACTCTTGCAATGAAGGATCTCTTTGGTGGAAAGATAAAAGTTATCTTTAATAAGATTGATCTTGATATCGCAAAGAATTATGACTTTGATAAAATTGGTCAGCACCTTGGTGTTCCTTATTTAAAGTTTTCAACAATGAGAGATAGCAGTGCCACTGTCGATCAATTCATAAGAGAAAATGCATCAGCTTCTGTATTAACTCCAGTTAATAAAATTCAACTTTCAAATGAATCAACAGAGTATAATCCTTTTAGTGTTAACTTTGAGGAAGAAGAACATATTCAACTAGAAAATGAAGTTGCAGCTCTTTCAAATATTGAAAAGTATCAAAGAGAAGCACGTGATCTAAAAGCATCATATGCAATAGGAAAGAATAAAGGACTAATTCAATTATCAAATAAGATTGACCATATTGTTCTTCATCCTATTCTAGGTGGAGTTATCTTCCTGGCCGTTTTCTATTTAATCTTTCACTCAATCTATACTTGGTCAGGCCCAGCAATGGATCTCATCGATGGTGGCGTGGGAGCTTTTGGTGAATACGTAAGTTCAATACTTCCTCCAGGCATGCTCAATAGCTTTATTGTTGATGGTGTTATCGCTGGAGTTGGTGGGGTTATTATCTTCCTACCACAGATTATGATCCTCTTCTTCTTACTAAGCCTTTTAGAACAAAGTGGATATATTTCTCGTGCTTCAATTATTACTGACCGTGCAATGTCATACTTTGGACTAAATGGAAAAGCATTCCTTCCTTACCTTTCTGGATTTGCTTGTTCTGTACCTGCAATTATGGCAACGAGAACAATCTCAGATAAGAAGGAACGTCTTGCAACACTTATGACGATTCCTCTTATTACTTGTTCAGCAAGACTACCTGTTTATATTCTTTTAATCGGAACTTTTGTTCCAGAGAAAACAATATTTGGAATCTTCAATTCACAGGCACTTTCATTCTTCTTCCTATATTTCCTAGGAAGTTTTGTGGCCTTAATTATTGCAAAGATATTTAGACTAACTCTTTATAAAGGTAGTACGACTTCATTTATTATTGAACTACCACTCTATCAACTTCCAACTCTTAAGCCGGCTTTAAAGGCCATGACTTTTAAGGGAAAGGTTTTCTTAAAGAAGGCCGGAACAATTATCTTAGGTCTTTCGATGGTAATTTGGTTTCTTTCAACATTTCCAAAACCAGCGGAACAACTACTTGTTGGAAAAACTGATGCAGAAGTTGCTTCGATCTCACTTGAGCATTCAACGATTGGGCAATTTGGAAAACTAATTGAGCCAGTAATTAAACCACTTGGATATAACTGGAAAATGGGTGTCGGTATTACTGTTGCTATGGGGGCCAGAGAATTATTTGTTTCTACACTTGGAACAATCTATGCTCTTGGTGATGTCGATGAAGAGTCCACAACTCTTAGACAGCGCCTACAATCAGAGATCGATCCAGTCACTAATAAACCAGTTTTTAATACGGCCGTAGCTTGGTCACTATTAATCTTCTTTGCCTTTGCCATGCAGTGTATTTCAACACTTGGTATTGTAAAAAGAGAAACAGACGGTTGGGGACATGTCTTTCTCATGTTCGGTTACATGACAGTTCTGGCCTACGGTGGCGCATTCATCACATATCACATTTTAATTTAATTACATTCATATATTCTCACGGCATCGGATAATAAAATTCCGATGTCCAGAGGATCTCTTTCCAATATAACTGAAACCATTGTATCTGGTTCAACACTTTGTTTGCCAAGTGGATACCAACCACCTTTTCCTGACTTCATATTATAATTGATTAACCTTGAGAAGATCTCTATATCCTCTTGAAAGACAGTCACTTTAGCATTGGAGAGACCGCCAATAGTTGTCACTCGATAAATATCAATACAGTAATTTCTATTTTTAGGAATGAAGCTATAAATAGCGTATGCGTATTCATCCTCACTCATTCGCACCGTGCTTTCTTGATAGCCTTTAAGATTACTCTCCTGCCAATCACCATATTCACGATACCCATCATTACTAGTAAATGATTTCTCATCCATTCCTTTGGCAAAGATCACCGCTTCTTTATTCACGTTAACATATTTTCTTCCCTGACAATCTTCATTCTCTTCTAGACGAGAGAAACGAACTTCATCAGCTCTTAATTTCTTGAGATCTTCAATACCTTTATAAACAATGACCTTGGCTTCTTGTTCATTAGTAAATGTAAATTCGCCAAGAGGATACCAGCCTTTGCGATCCGTCGGTAATGACATATTCACGCTGGCCACTCCAATTTGTTCAGTTCCATCAAAGATATCCACAAATGCACTTTCGGTTGCATCAGGAGATGTTACTCGATAAAGCCATATACAATAAGTCGAATCACCTAGTTGATCTGTTAGATAAATACTTTGTGCCGTTGGGTCTACTGAATAGCGAGAAATACTGCCTCCGGAGCCACGAAGTTCATCCTGAAACCATGCTCCTTCCTGAATAAAGCCATCTGTATCCTCTTTAGAATTATCATTTGTAATGTCAAAGTAATTTCCAATAGTGAGGCTTTCAACACCTTCAACATAGGTACTGGCCGGAGAGCGATCAACTGCCATTGCACCTTCATTAGTTTTCACAACTTCTGAACTTGTTGTTCTAAGATTATGTCCTCTTCCTAGACAAGCGATGAGAACAATTAATGAAATTGGAATAAGAGAATAAGTGAACAATTTTCTAAATTTTGACATATGTGCCTCTGTAGCGTTGTTCTACACACATCTTATCAGCTATTTAGAAAAATTCTAAAATGAAGTTCAGTAAAGATACTCAAGAATTTTTAAGATCACAATATTGTCTGATAGATCTCGTAACTTTCATCATCAAAGCAACAAAATATCACATCATCAAAAGAATCGATTCCATCAAAACTCTTTACAGCAGAAGTTGCTGTAATGGCCGCTTCAATCTTAGGGTAACCAAAGATTCCTGTAGAGATACATGGAAAAGCAATGGACTTACACTCATTTTCTTGGGCAAGTGAGAGTGCATAGATATAACATTTTTCAAGTAGTGCTGATTCACCGTTATTGCCACCTTCCCATTTAGGACCGACAGCGTGGATGATAAACTCAGCAGGAATATTGAATGCCTTTGTTAAGCGGGCCTCGCCTACAGGGCAACCTCCCATTTCACTTAATTCCTTTTCTAACTCCTCACCACAGGCTGCATGAATAGCGCCATCAACACCACCACCGGCCTTGAGTTCAGAGTTTGCGGCATTAACAATAACGTCCACATCTAGAGTTGTAATATCGGCTTTAATAACTTGAATATTTTTCATAAGAGATTTCTAGCATGAATAAAATTAGATTTCATCGTAAAACTTCAAAATTGTACGAGCATACCAATATTTACGATCCCCTGGCTCCCCATTATAGTCCACTAACGCTTGATAATAATTATCCATTAGGTCTTGCTCATAATTCTTGGCCAAAAAGACCTTTAAAAGAATCATGCCGTAGACGATAGAAAGCTGAACATCTTCTAAGAATAATTCTTTCTGATTACTCCAGCCACGCTCTCTCAACCAGAGCTGCTGCCACTGATCAGTGCAATTTCCAATAATATCGTTTAAATAATTAGTATTGCGAGAATTCGCATATCGCGGGCCTCTCTCCCCTAGTTGATCAGAGACTTCTTGGGCACCAATAGAAGTAAATTGCGTTAATCCCACTGCTCCGGTGTGGGAAATGGCCGTCATATCAAAATTTGACTCCATTCTCATGAGGGCCACAAAAAGCTTTGCATCCACTTTAAAACACTCAGCAAGAGTGATCGTTTCATAAGCAATCTGAATCACTTGCTCAGTGGGAACTGCTGGATTTTCAGAAAGCATATAAGTGAGAAAATCATTAGGATTGTATTGTTTCTCAATTCGGTAATCCTTAATTAGCTTATCGTGGTCCACGAAGTATCCTTCTGGAATTGCGGCCACGGCACTTAGTGTTAATAGGCTTAATATAAGTATTTCTAATAATTTTCGCATTTAATAATTATTTCTAATGAAAAACTAAAAGGCAACTTACAAAAAGTTGCCAATAATAGGGTTACATGTAGTGGCTAGCGTTCTATAATCGCAACACAACTAAGAAAACTTCAAAAAGCTATGGAGGCCTTTGTGAAACCATTTATTGTCGTATGTGACGGAATGGATGCTGACGTATTTGCATCATTACAAGCTGTAAGTGAATTTGACGTACATCCAAAAGCAAAATTAACTCAAGATGAGATTAAAGAACTTCTTCCAAAAGCAAGCGCTCTTGTTATCCGCTCTGCTACAAAGGTTCAAGAAGAATACTTAGAGCTAGCACCAAATCTTAAGTACGTTATTCGTGCTGGAGCTGGTACAGATAATATCGATAAAGTTAAATGTGGTGAGCGTGGGGTAAAAGTTTCTAACACTCCAGGTGCAAATAATAACTCGGCAGCAGAGCACGCCGTTGCTCTTATGATGACTGTTCTTAGACATACTGCTGCAGCAGATGCCACAATGAAAAACGGTGGTTGGGACAAATCAAAGTACACAGGAAATGAGCTAACAAATAAGAAAGTTGGTATCGTTGGTTTTGGTCAAATTGGAAAGATCGTTGCTAAAAGACTTCAAGGTTTTGAACCAGAAGTTAAGTTCTTTGATCCATTTTGTGAATCAAGTGATCTAGCGTACGTATCAAAGGCCCAATCAGTAGAAGAAATTTTTGAAACTTGTGACATCATTACACTTCATACTCCTCTAATGGAAGAGACGAAAGGAATGATCAACAAGGACTTATTTAATAAAATGCAGTCTCATGCTATTTTAGTTAATGCTTCTCGCGGAGGAATTGTTAACGAGGAAGACCTTGTTAGTGCTCTTAAAGAAGGTAAGCTAAAAGCAGCTGGCTTTGATGTATTTGCAACAGAGCCACTTGAAGAAGACTCTCCCCTACGCCAAATCCCAAATCTCGTATTAACTCCTCACCTAGGTGCTGCAACTGATGAAGCACAATTAAGAGTTGGAGAAATGGCAGTAAATCAACTTAAAGAATACTTTTTAAATGATAATTTACTACACGAGGTTAAAGCTTAATTATGAAATCACTTGCGATTATTGGTTCTCAATGGGGAGATGAAGGAAAAGGTAAAATCACTGATCTACTTGGATTAAAATGCGATGTTGTTGTTCGCTACCAAGGAGGAAACAACGCTGGTCACACGATCATTGTTGGTGAAAAGAAAGTGGTACTACACTTGATTCCTTCAGGAATTTTACACGATCACTGTGTCTCAGTTATTGGCCATGGTGTTGTTCTAGATCCAGAAGCATTCTCTAAAGAAATAGAAAATGTTAAAAACTCTGGTCTAACTGTTACTCCTGAGAAACTTAAGATTTCTTCGAATACCTCTGTTATCACTTTTTATAACCGTCTTCTTGACGGGCAACGTGAGGCCAAAGGTCCAGTAAAAATCGGAACAACAGGAAAAGGAATTGGCCCAGCTTATGAAGATAAGATTTCAAGAAAAGGGATCAAAGTAAAAGACCTTTTCGACAAAGAAGTTTTAACTGAAAAGCTAAAGGCAAACCTTTTAGAAAAAGAAACTCTTTTCACTAAATTATATGAGTGTGAATACCCAAGTGTTGAAGAAGAAGTAGAAAGACTTATGAGTCTTGCTAAAGAACTTGAACCATTTGTTTGCGATACATTTAGCTTCCTTGATGAAGCAAAGCGCGCTGGTAAGAAGATTCTTTTTGAAGGCGCACAAGGTGTTCTTCTTGATATCGACTTTGGTTCATATCCATTTGTTACATCATCTTCAACTGCTTATGCAGGAATTTACTCTGGAGCGGGACTTCCAGGTGGTACCGTTGAAGAAGTTCTAGGGATTACAAAAGCCTACACTACTAGAGTTGGAGAAGGTCCATTCCCTACTGAATTATTTGATCAAATGGGTGAAGATATTCAAACTAAAGGTGGAGAATTTGGAGCGACAACAGGACGTAAGAGAAGATGTGGATGGCTTGACCTTCCTCTTCTAAAATACTCTGTTAAATGCTCTAACTTAACTTCCATTGCGCTGACTAAGCTTGATGTTCTAAGTGAGATGGGACCACTTCAAGTTTGTACAGGATATGAGTACGAAGGACGTACAATCGATTGTGCCTATCCAGGAATTGATCTTTCAAAAGTTAAACCAATTCTTAAAGAAGTTGCTGGTTTTAACGATGACTTCAAAGGTGAGCTTTCAAAAGAAGTAAAAGATTATATCGCACTAATTGAAGAGGCGATTGAAATCCCCGTTGGAATCATTGCCTTCGGTCCAGAAAGATCTGAAATTAAATTTCTAAAAGAATACTTCTAATTAATCATTCAAAATAAGAAAGATTTTTGGCCTAGGTTCTACCTAGGCCTTTCTATCTTGAACGTTGTTTTGGGAGATGGCCGTTGCAGACTACCATCATTGAGGCGAGCGCCCTATTCAGAGCAACTCATTGGCGTGTGTGATATAGGTTCTATCGCATCTTTTCTAGAGCGATGTATTTTCTTACTTTCTTAGTCAAAAGGTCTTTGTGCCATACCGGAGAGAGAGAGATGATCGAAATGGCACAAAGCTTTTGTACTCGTCGATAGGGACCTTCTCAGGGAGGGACAAGTTGAGATAAGCACAAGGAGTAAGAGGAGTTTTAAAAGCAGAACAAAATAAAGCTTACTTCCTTTTGCGTTCCCTATCGACAAGATTAGAATACGCAAAAGTTGATATGCATTTGTTCAACTATTGTTAGGAATCGGTTTTAAATTGTTAAAAAATTGTCAAAAGCACCGTGAGCGGCGCAGCAATTACAATAACTCTGCAAAAACCTTATTGTCTTTAAACTCTTTAAGTTGCACTTGATGAATTTGATTCTTCAAATCACCATCATGAGAAACTTTTACGCGAATAAAGTTGGATGTATAACCTTCCCAAAGTCCGTTCTTATCTTTCTTTTCAAAAAGAACGTTAGACGTTTCACCAATAAAGTCTTCAGAGAACATATTAAGCTTAGCATCGCCTAACATCATCAGAGTCTTTACTCGACTCTTCTTTACTGGATGTTGGATATGGTCTTCCATACGTGCTGCAACCGTATTCTTTCTCTTAGAGTATGGGAACACATGAAAGTGTGTAATTGGTAATTCTTTTAAGAGGTTAAAAGTATCTTGAAATTGCTCATCTGTTTCACCAGGAAAACCACAAATAACATCGGCCCCAATCCCAGCATTTGGAAAACGCTCAATGATCTTATTTATAATGCGACGATAATCTTCCACAAGATACTTACGCTTCATCTTTGTGAGGATCTCATCATTTCCACTTTGCATAGGAACATGAAAGTGATCAAGAAACTTAGGTGAAGAGGCCATATAATCAAGAAGCTCATCTGTGATAGTATTTGGCTCAACACTTCCAAGGCGAATTCTCTCTAGGCCTTCAAGTGCATTTAACTCTTTTAAAAGATCCAGAAGTTTTTCACCTGACGTTGTTTCGTATTCACCAATATTAACACCAGTGAGAACAATTTCTTTAAATCCTTGAGCAATAACACTCTTTGCTTCTTCAATCGCCTGAGCGATTGAGACGGCCTTAGAGCGTCCACGAGCAAAAGGAATAATACAGAATGAACAAACGTAATTACACCCGTCCTGAATCTTTAGAAACGCTCTCGTGTGACCTTCTTCTTTTGAAGTTGCCGCACCAAAGAAATCCTTAGATTTATCAATATGAATGGTATCGGTTTCATCTTCACTTAAATAATCAAAGACTTTATATTTCTCACTCGTTCCAAGAACAAGATCAACACCAGTCATTTTAGCAATGCGTGGGGCATCCATTTGGGCGTAACAGCCAGCGACGACAATCTTTCCATCAGGAGAAGCTCGATGGGCCTTACGAATTAAGTTGCGGCACGTAGAGTCCGCACCATCCGTTACTGTACATGTATTAATAAAAGTAACATCAGCACTATCACCAAATTCAACAACCTCATATCCACGCTCAACAAAGCCTTGAGAAATTGTTCCCGTCTCTGAAAAATTTAAACGACATCCTAAAGTGTGGAATGCCACTTTTTTTTGTGAATTATTATCTGTTGAATTTACTTCTGTCGTCACTGAAGTCTACCTTTATAAAGTCCTGTATTAATCGGCTTAAAATAGACTATTTCGGCTTTCGTGACAAGTTAGGCGATAAAAAATACCATGAGTAAATAAATTTAACTTCCTAAAAAAATTACCATTTTTCTTAACTTTTTTGAAAATCAGCATTGACTTCTGAACCAAGAACACTTATATTCTATCTCACCAAAACACAGATGGTCTCTTAGCTCAGTTGGTTAGAGCATCTCCCTTTTAAGGAGAGGGTCCTGCGTTCGAGTCGCAGAGAGATCACCATTTTGGTTTCCAAATCCGGGAAATAAGTTAGCGCTCCCATCGTCTAGCCCGGTCTAGGACACCGCCTTTTCACGGCGGTAACAGGGGTTCGAATCCCCTTGGGAGTACCAGTTTTATAAAGAAGCCAGACCTAGTCTGGCTTTTTTATTTTCTAGCTACGGCGCAAGTGAAATTCGGGTGTGCCACAAAAGTTATCTAAGAAACTACAAGCAATTTATAGCAACATATGGAGCTTTTGAGAAGGCCCCTAAGATTAGGTATGACTTTGCTAAGAATGATACTTTGAATGCCATTTGAAGTACTTATGTGATCCCTTCGAGTATGCACTACAGATATTGCCTTCAATTTTTGTAACGTAGTCATTTAATATAGGTGTAAATGTCTTAGTTGCAGATCTCTCTACGGTTCCACCATCACCTATTGTTATATAACCTCTTTCAAATAGATCATCACAACCAAGGCGACAGGCACTCATAACAATATTCTCGGCATCTATTTTCTCTTCATTTGTACAATGTGCTCTTTTTTTTATATGTGCGGCAATTAGAAACTGAACAGGAAATTCTTTATGGCATATACTACAATTACTTACCTTACTATTCTTGAATAAGTAATTTCTAAGATAGCCTTGCTCAACTCTGGCCGTAGATTTAACTTCCTTATTTAGCTCTGTACCTTCATCAAATTTTTTAACAGCCTGTTTAAAATCTTCTTGATTAAACTCATTTGTATAAACTTCGCTCTCTAATTTAAAAATTTCTAGTATATTTAAACTTCTATCATCGTCTAAAACACTGAAGCCTTGAGTTATAAAGTTCTCCTTATAACCAGCTGCTATATTAAAGTCCTTCTGACTAATACTCATATTTTTCAATTCATCTAATACATAAATGTATTCCCAAGTCATATTATCTGAATTTACACCCCACAGCCTTCTCGCTAAAGAACTTGAATGCAACTTATATGCAATAACCCCAGAGGCAAAAAGCTCCTTGTTTTTAAAGAATAGTACAACATCTCCAGTCGATGCCTTGTTGTACTTACTTACATTTGTATTATTCTTCCCGGGAGTAACACCCCAAACAGCTGCTTCTCCACTAGGGAATAATTCAGCCTCTACAAGAGCTCTTAGTTCATCATGATCTGCAAGCTTAACTTTATTTTCAATAGTATCGACGTAGTGCTGCCTAGAGTCTTTATTACCACATGGTTGTAGTACAACTTTCATGCTTACTTCCCTTCAAGTTCTGTATACTTTTTGGCACTGCCTTTAGATAGCTCTACTGGGTACTTTTGCTCATTATCTATCATTTTTCGCATCAAAACAGATTCAAGATCAATCTCTAACTTATCAGTGATTCTTAATAAATAATAAAAGATGTCTGCGACTTCATCTTCTACCATTTTTCTTTTTTTATCATTACCCATGATTTCTAGTGATTCTTTAGTGCCAAGCCATTGAAAAATTTCCACTAGTTCTGATACTTCAACAGAGAGCGCCATTGAGAGATTTTTAGGAGAATGAAATTGATCCCAATCTCTATCTTCAGCAAACTTTCTCAGTTTAACTTTTAGCTCTTCGACATTAATTTGTTCTTTACTCATAAATATTAAACCTATCTTATATACTTAAAAATATTTTACTCGATATCTCATAAATTTCATATGTTCGAGACTACATATAATCCAATATTTATTTAGCAATATTAATAGAAGTTTAAATAACCAATTAAATAATGCCGTAAAAAGATAGCTAGTATCCACCACCAATATTCTTCAGGAACTCTTTCATGACCTTATTATTATATTCCCTATTCATATTCTGATAAAACTGTTGTTGCTCATTCATAAGGTTTTGCTGATTCATCATATGTATTTGCTGTTGTGAGGCTAATTGGCGTCTATATGCATCCCTGTCCTGAGACTCTTTGACTTCCCTTAGCATTTCAACCACTTTACAAGTCTTTGATGAAATTCGACAGCCTTGTACAGCGTACCCAATAGCAAACTCTATCATTTTTAACTCATATGCTCTCATCGAAATATCCATACATGACTTTGCGCTATTCTGCTCATAGCACTGCTCATACTTTGTATAAAAGTCTCTTGTTAGTGTACACTCTGCTTCATCTTTTAATTTATTACAGGCATGCTTTGATACTTCTGCAGCTTCGCTAATATTTCTTTTAAGATGAAAATAATTACGTGCTGCCGTACAGGCACTTTGATTATCCTGCTTTAAGCATTGTTTCTTAATATATGAAATGTCTCCAAGATGAACACTTCTAGGGCAATCAAGCATAATCGTTCTGTAAACGTTATACCCCTTATTTTCAAGAGGACTAAAAATTGTGTTAGCGCCCAGCTTTGCAGCTTGATTTTTAAAGTGGTTTACAAATTTATCTTCACCAGAAAACCACCCATTACTATTATACGTTTCGTCTTTAATAACAGTACACATAGCAGTTAATGGATTAGTGTGGTGCATTTCTACAACTTTGCTACCTTCTTCTGTTGTAACACTTGCACAGCTCATAATTCCCAATAATGTAATTAATGCAATAAAATTTCGTTTCATACTTCCCCCTCAAAGCCCTTATCGGTACTCAATAAGAAAATCATCAACTATTTTTATTGCAATTAATTACAATTACTTATCTCTGATATCTACAGGGAACTTAAAGCGCCAAGTTTCTCAGATAATAAATTAACGGCCATTTTTTGATGATCACTAGGTGCAAACTTAGCATAATGCTGCACAAGCTTTTGATCTTTATGGCCTGTAACAGCTTGAACAACCTCTAAGCTCCCACAGTGTATCCTAGTAAGTGTTGCCATAGAGTGCCTAATGAAGTGAGTTGACGAGAACTTACCGTATAAGCCCACTTTCTTTAAAGCCTTATTGTAATGATACTGAATCGCCCTATAGCTTAATGGGTGCCCTCTATCATGAAACATAAGCCCGTGCTCTTTATCAAAGTACTGAAAACGTCTCTTCACAATATCAATCAATTCATTACTTAAGTGACAGCAACGAATCTCACCATTTTTTGGTACTTCCTTAAGGCTTTCAAATCGCTTATTTCTACCCCAAACAATAACGTCCTTAATCAGCACAGTTGCCTTATCAAGATCAACACTCTCAAATCTTACACCGGCAGCCTCTTGAACTCTTAACGCCAGCAAGAATTGAAAGATAGCAAGGTCACGGTACACCTCACTATCAATTGCATTTAAAAATCTAATTAATTCATGCTCTGTCATCTTGTTAATCGTCTTCTTCTCAGATGTAATACGACTCAGCTTCCAATGTGCCTTAGTAATAGGTACAACAAAGCGATAATCAAAGTGCTCACGATACCAATTAAACACGGCCCTCAACAACTTTAGCTCATTATCAAACGACTTTCTTTTGTGGTTTTTATTCTTAACACATCGCTGTTTCTTGAAAGTTAAATACTGTGACATCAATTCTGCTGTAAAATCCTTTAACGGGATCGCAGTGATCCCATCAAAGAACTTTGCTAGCTCTATTCTGTTCCGTTGTGTTTGTGGCTGTAAGCTAGATAATTGGTTAGTAATATACACCTGCCAAAGATCACCGAAAGTCTCGATATTTACTACTTCAAACTTCTCCATACCTAACCCACCTGACTAATTCATTTCTTAAAAAATAGAGCTTTCCTAAGCGTTTATAATTAGGAATAAGACCCTTTCGACATAACTGATACACGTATCCCTTAGATACATTTAGAAAGCTTGCTACATCATTTACAGACATTAGTTCTTCAATGCTTTCAGTATCGCTACTTATTGCACATGAAGTTGGCTTTGGGAAGGCCGCTCTGAAATCTCCCTTCATGCCTATACTCCAACCAGATCATTAGGATAAGGTAAACCACCTATTGCAACTCCTGAAGATGGTGAAAACTTAGGGTTAACCTCATAGAACCTTTTAAGTAGTGACTTTGTTTCTCGCCTATTAGCACCTTTAATGCATAACCATTTACGCTTTGGTGGTGTAATAATCTTCTCACAGCTAGCAACGTAGTTACGACTAGATGACCTAAGATCAGTTTCAACGTTATTAGGTATATTCTCCCAGTTAACGCGCCCAGATTCACTCCACGAAATATCCCAACTTACACCAAGGGCGTTTGCATATCGCCTATACGCAGCTAACTTCCTCGCCTCTCGATCAGAGAATATCCCCTTATCTGGACTAGAGTGATCAAACAATGCCCTCTTTCCGCCGTAATTATCACCGAGATACATAAAGTTAGATGCCTTATAGATAATCCCCCTTTCACCTGCACCATAAACATCACTGTAACCATAGAAAAGTCTCGACTCTGTATTCTTTGACATCCAATCTATAGTCTTAGATATTTGCCACGAATTTAGAAAAGGTGGCGCAATGGAGCTACATGCACCTCGACTAAGCACTTTCTCAAGCTTTGCCGTGTCTTCACCAAGTATTTTTGAAAACATATTAGGAGTACTTAAAACTTGCACACCAACCATTTCACCTTTGAAGTAACTTGCAAAATAATGAGTGTTCCTTTGAGCCAGCTTTCTAAGGTACTCGTACTTCTTAATAAATTCTTTCGCTTTCATTACTTCTTTCTTGTCACTTAATGGAATATGCCTAAACTCAAACTCATCTTTCTTTAGCTTCATAACATCCAATGGCGTAAGCCCAAATTTTTCAAGATCATCCTCGAAGTGCATCTGCCTTCTTACACTTTGCTCACACTTAGGAATAACTCCATTCCTCCAGTTCTCATACGCTTGTTTAGATTTAATATAACTTTCATTAATATTCTTATTCATAATTTTCTCCATTTACGTCTGCACTAATGCATATCCTATACGGTCATGCAGCCTTGCAGTTGTTCTTCTCTTGTATAGTAAAACGAATTTTTACCAATGTTCTTCTTATTAATTTTCCCTAAGCCGAAAGCATTCTTGATTTCATCACGTGCTTTCCTCTCCTTAATAGAGAACTTTTCTATGATCAAATTCACAAGCTCACCTGATGTAACTGCTCCAATATTTTCAACTATCTGAAAGATATCATCACTTGTTACAACTTTACTTTCTACTACATACTCTTCAATCACTTCTAGGGTCATGTTTTCCCCTCTCTTAATCTTCAAAGTATCCAAAGGCTCATGATTTCTCATCTCAAACGAAAGCTTTAACAAGTCCTTCTCTTTTGTTTTTTCCAAGCTCCATGACGCATCGGGAACATCAGCAAGAGCACTTGAGCCTCTGTGCTTATGTCCCGGTTGACTACCGTTTGATTTTTCGCTTCTCTTCCCTTGGTGGTGAATAAGCACACATGCAATATTAAAAGCAGACACAATAGTCTTTAAGTCCGTAAGAAGTGGAGCCATGTCACTTGAAGAGTCTTCATTTTTATTATGAAGCGTATAAAGTGGGTCAAGAATGAGTAAATCAGGTTTAACTTCTCTTAAAATTTCAACAAGCCTATTCTTGCCTTAAGGTAAATCAATTTTAATTCTTTCATTGTAAAAGATTATTGAATCGCCATATTCCGCTACATCTTCATCACCTATAAGTGTTCTTAATCTTTCTGCTAACATTGCATCTGAAACTTCTGTTTGAATTACCAGCACCTTTCCCCTTTTTGTAGGAAACCTACCGAGAAATTTCTCTCCTTTTGCAACGGTAATAGCTAGAACAAGGCAGAAGAACGTCTTTCCCACTTTTGCAGCAGCAGAAATTAAAATAAATTCCTTACGGTTTATTAAGCCACAAACCAACCACATAACAGCCGGGAATAACCCCGGCTCAATGATCTTTTTTAACGTAAAATATTTTTGATTTTCCATAGACTAACAATCCTCCTCTTTATCCTTCTCCTGGCAACTTAAGACCTCATCTACATTAGTTGTAATTTTGTATGGTGTGCCACACTGAAATGAAAGAATGAGAGAGCCCGTTAGCCTCTGTTCATAAAATCTTGCTACAATTTGAGTTAATCTGTTTAACATAATGATATGCTCCTTTTTTGTTTTAAATGATTTGTTGTAAGCGCTTACAAAAAAGAGTTACTCTTGTTTCTATGTAGTCATGACAATTCGGATAATATGTACCGGTAAAGAAGTATTTTTCGAAAAATTCAATATTGGAATAATTACAATTAGTTCGGCCGTTTGCTCGGATAATACAAACCAAAGACTATACGCATAACAAAAGTGTGTTTATGATGATGTGGACATCCATGGATGTAAAGTAAAGCATCCCCCCCCCCCTCCATGTACCCAAAAATAGCCCTCAACGTCGTATAATGGATATTATCCGACATTGATTTGCATACTATAAAGTAACACCATCATGTATTTTCTCGTCAGCAATAACTTACTTAAAATACAAGTAATGAGTTTTCTTGAGCATTAACCACAAGATAAAATTCAGTATTAATTACAGCGGCCCATTGTTGCGAAAGTACTATTAAACTAAACTAATCACAAGGTGGTGCCTATGAAATACGAACTAATGACAAACACGATAAGTAATTACCAAGTTGTTTTCGATGCATTTTTAGCAAGAAGAGCAGAACAAACAAAACGAACCTACAGACAGAGAATTAAGCTGTTTTTTGAATGGGCTGTAGAAAATAAGATAAATAGTATTCATCAAATCGACCATATTCTAGTTGAAAAATATATCCAATATCTTGAATCCCTAAACTATTCACCGAACACATTAAATGCAACTATAGCACCAATAAAAAAGTTCTTTGACTATTTGTATACAGCAAACTTGATTCAAAATAATACAGTGAAATTAATTCGCCCATACAAAATAGATAGAAGAGCATTGAAGACATCATGCCCTACAAAAAATGATATTAAAAAGATTCTCGAATGTATAAACTTACGAACAAAAATAGGAAAAAGAGATCAACTCATTATAACTTTACTAGCTAATACGGGAATAAGACGAAGCGAATTAAGAAATATTCAACTAGAAGATATAAATGAAAATATAATACAGATAAATGGTAAGGGACAAAGAAAAAGAATAATAATTATATCTAAAGAACTAAAGAATAAGATTAAAGAATATATATCCGAAATTAAAACATATAAAACAAAATTCTTAATAACATCATATAAGAACAACATACCGCAATTAAGCATATCATCAGATAGTATTTCAAGAATTCTAAGAGAATACGGAACAAAAGCCAATACAAAGCTAACCCCTCATATGCTTCGAGTTTACTATGCTACTGAGCTTTATAGAAAAGCTACTGACATCTCTATAATACAAAGGCTAATGGGCCACGAGTCCATAAATCAAACACAAAGGTATATTGAATTACTAAAAGATTCAAAAACAGGTGAAAAATACATTCTAAATAACTTTCTATAAAGAAATGGATATTTATTCCCCATAAACAACGTTCATTTCTCTGTTAAAATTATGCATAAAGGGGGAATTAATGTTAAACACAATTTTTACAATCGATAGAATCCAAAGAGCAATTGACCTAATAGAACTTCAGCAAAATTCAGGTGCAGGTTCATTTAACAACATAGAATATCTAATATATAAAAACTGTAAAACGAATCTCTGTGCTAGTTCTATCTATGAAAACTTTGTTCAAAATAACAATTTTTACAATAATCATGAATATTTAAAAGCTAAGGAATATAATGTAGCTAAAGGGTTAAATGGTACAAGATGTTTTCACTTCCAAGAAAGAGAATCCTTGGTTCTCTACTCTGCACTGGGTTTATACATACAAGAATTAATCAAGCCAACCTTCGACCATATTTCAAACTCATTAGATTTTAAGAACAAGGTCAGTACATACTATGGTGCAGAAATTAATAATCATGACATTAAACAAAGTAGAGTAACTTACAAAGAGGACTACAATGATTTTTTAAATAGTCTTAAGAAATACACACAAGATATTTTCGCAGACGGAAACAACTTTTTCGTTGTAAAGATTGATGTTAAAAACTTCTATTATTCAATTGACCACAGCAAGCTAATTAAAACCATAAAGGATTACTCCACAAAAGAGTCCCTAAAAAGGATGCAACTTGATAACAAGCTTGAAACAGATATATTAGATTTTCTATACTTAATAATGGACGACACTAAAGGGCTTGCAGTATCAAATCAAAATGTTGTTTCTAGTTATATTGCGAATGCATTCCTTCACAAACTAGACGACTATGTCTACAAATTACTTTCAAAAACAGATAAAGAATGGAAGTACCTTAGATATGTAGATGATATTTATATACTTTCGCAAACTGGAGTCTTCTCACAAGAGGACCTAAACCCTCTTATCGCAAACATTTCTTTTTTTGTTGCAAATGAGCTAGGTTTAGAAATTAACAGTAAAAAAAGTGAAATTTTACATATTACATCTTCTCAGGACTTAGTAAACTTCTTAGAGACTTCAAGTATAGTCAGTAACAGTGAAGGAAAATTAAAACTAGAATTTAATGAACTCCTAAACCATAGGGATATAGTGAACGAAAGTTCCCAGCTAGTTAAGGAAATAGTAATTAATAAAAAAGAAGATATTTCAACTAGTGACATGGTTTTGCTTAACAAGCTTTTCCTTAAAGATGTAAAAAATATTCTGGACAAGGAAGATACATACAAAACTATTCTTGATCAAGAAAACACTGTAGAAACGATCAACAGGAGGAATATCTTAGTTGCTCCAAAGCAAATTTTAAATTTCTTCAACAAAAATCCTGAATTTATTAAAAGTTTAATTGAGTTCATAGAAGAGTGCTTAACAAAGGAAATAATCGACTATTCTATATATCACTTCATAGAGTACTTACTAATCAACGATATGTTAACAGATAACCTAAAAACAAAAATTTTAAATATTAAAGAAGAGTCTAGTTACCTCAGTTTACTGAAGAGAAGCTTAACAAATGAGTACATAGACGAAGATACAATAAAACTTCTCCCCCCTAAAGAATTATTCGATACGATACCTAGTCTAGTACATCAATGTAAATATCTCTCATTAGCAGAAAGAAGAAAGGATTACTCCAAGTGCCTAAATCATCTTTACAATATATTAATAGAGTACTCCAAATCTAAATACCCTTCTAAAGCTGAAAAGAACTACAACATCAATATATTAATTGAAAATCTAGGTAAAGAGGTTCTATCAATGAACGACATAAGAATACTGAAAGATATTGCACACCTAAGATGTAATAACGGTATTAGTCACCCCGGTGAAAACAATACAGACAATCAGTTATATCTCGAATTTAAGAAGTTTGTTAACAGTTTCATTAATAGATAAACACCCTAACGTAGAAAAACAACTTGGAGCCACATGAGCAAAAAATACAACCATACTAAAACATATGAATGGGTAGGTTATTTCTATAATATCGGGAATCTCGAAAAACGATTTACTGGTCGACTATCCTACACCCCAGACAAAGGGATTACTATAAAAGCGACACTAACTACAGATATCTCTTCTATCAACTACAATTCAAAGAGTCTCATTGGCCATGTTGAAGAACTTGGAAAAGTAACATTAGTAGACGTTAGCTTTAATCATACTCCAAATATGAAATCCCCAATCATATCATCTGATATAACTATTTACGCAAAGTTACTCTTAATTGGTTGTCACGTTGAGGAATCATTAAAAATAAAGAAGTGTAGTTTTAAGTTAAGCTCACTCATAGAGTTTTGCTCCCCCTACGGTACTGATTATACTCCATACAAAGATTCACCTATACTTAGTGCTGATATGAAAGACTATAGTTTAAACTTAGCAATGACTGCAACTGCTAGTTTTGCTGACAACTTCATTGAGACTCATTTAATATCGAGCAATAAAGATTTTAAAAAAGAGTTAAGTGAAAAGCTAAACGAATTAAAGCAAAAATATAAAAACCTTGAGCTTGGCCTAAAAAAAGAAATCGATTATATATTTTCTTTAAAATTAAAATCAAACAAAGATGATATTGAAAATTACATAACATATATAAATGAAGTTAAATCTCTTTTTGCATTTATATTAATGAAGTATGTGAATATCATTGAATTAAAGTTTCACACTGAAGATTTAACAATACATGTACTTACATCACTCTATATTAATGATAAATCTAGAGAAGCAATGATTTCTAATGACAATTATCCATTCAACAATATTCATATTCGTTTTATAAGTGATTTTCAAAAAACACTTGAAGCTTGGCATAGCCTCAAGACTGATGATTTAAACTTACTACACGATGTATCTTATTCCCGGAACAGCCTGTCGCCCAACAGTATGCAGCATTTCTTAATCAGCCTTGCCGGTATAGAGCAATTAATGGCGCAAAAAAATGGAACAGTGAAAAATTACTGCGATTTATTTTTAGATGAGTATGCAACTGAAAGCTTAAGAAAGGTACTACACGATAATCTTCCAACGCCAAAAAAAGATGAAAAACTGGGTAAGCTTGTGACAGATATGAGAAACTGCATAGTTCACACAAATAAAACAAAGAGTGGTGGAAATATCAGATATAAACCATTTTTAAATCAAATTAATATTGGAAATATAAATGAAGCGCTTTATGCATGTATTATTATTGCAGTATCAAGACAACTAAACTTTAATCCCATTATGCAAAAGAAATTTGAAGATAACATTAGTAGCAAACTCTACAAATTCAGTAAGTTGTAAGAATCTAGAAAAGACAAAAGTAATTAGTAATTATCAAAATAATTTAATTAAATGACAGCTAATTAAGCATAACTGACTAAAATAACATATAAAACTTACACCCCCCTTGGGAGTACCAGTTTTATATTAGGCCAGATCTTAGATCTGGCCTTTTATATTTTAGGCCCCTACTTTTCTTCACAACCTCATTTCAAAGACTCTCATAAAATTATTACACTCCTCTTTTAGATATAACCAAATAATTATAATTAACATTCATTAATAAATTCACTCGACCTAAGAAAGGATTAACTAATGAAATATTTAATTACTATTGCCTCACTATTTTTAAGTACTACGCTTCTTGCGCAAACAGAAAGCTTCAACCTTTCAAATGGACAACTCGTTTTAGAGAACTCTAGTGGTAATGTTTCTGTTACAGGAACAAATGAGAGCACAGTGAAAATCTCTTATACAAAGAAGAAATGGGAAGAAGGCTGTGACCTAAAGCTTGAGCAAAGTAATGACATTGTTAATGTAAAAGTTAAAGCAAAGAAGAGGAAAGACTCTGGTTGGTTTTCATCAGGTCCAAATTGCCAAGTTAATTTTACGATCACAATGCCTAAGCAAGTGATACTATCGACTCTTGTTGGATCAGGAAACACTACCATCTCAGGTCTGATGGCCAATGCTACCCTAAAGTCAGGAAGTGGCGATATCAACCTAATAAATTCACAAATGGATTCACTAAAGGCATCAGTTGGTAGCGGAGACATTAAGACAAGTGGTCTATTTACTAACGCTACCTTAGAATCTGGAAGTGGAGATATCAAACTCATTAATTCACAACGAAAGGCGCACATGGCAAAACTAGAGTCAGGAAGTGGTGCTATATCTGTCATGATTCCACAAGGCTTAAAAATAAAGTCAAAGCTAAACTCTGCAAGCGGAAAAGTTCAAAACAAGGTACAGGAGAGCAATGACTCAAAGTACATAATCAATGCGAATACTGGTAGCGGTGATATAACAATCGAAAACCTTTAGCAGTACGCGAAACCTGAATTACACTGTTTTTCTGGGGATTCGAACTTTCAATTAATTAATATTTCCCAACGACTAGCTATGATTTCTTAAGACACATTCATCTGTGCTTCAAAACTGCCCTTAGGGGTACTTTTGACGCACGACACCCCAGGGAGTACTAGTTTTATATAAGGCCCTATTTTTCATTCAACCTCCAATTCATCAAATAAAGTAACTAGACTAACCATTTCTTTAGAAGATATGTTCGTGAAAAAGTCACTATTAGATCATATGGAGGGGATATGAGATTTCTAGGTTTATTTTTCATCTTAATAACATTAAGCACTCAAGCATTTAATCTACCTGTTGTTGGTATTGGTAAATCGGGAAAAAAGCATGAAGCCTATGAGGCCATGATTTCTTGGTGTGATAAGAATAAAGGTCAAATGGATGGTTATATTTGTCGTCGTGTAAGTAGTGAGGCCCACTGCTCATACAACACTTATGTATGCTCAGGGATTTGTATTGTTGGTGAAGAAGCATTAACAGAAGAGGCCCTAAGAGACTTTCAATTTTAATTGAAAACATTTCAATACTTTAGCACTATCAGGTACGAGATTGCGTATAAAAAGTTGCGATACGCGTCTCGTCCTGAAGCTGTATACACGCTCTATCAGGGGTCTTCAAAGTAACAAAAACTGCATAAATATTTGTCATAACCCTGTTTAAATTACAAAAAGCACGTACCACACTGTGAATAAACACGATATATTGTATAATTAATATTATTTATTAAGGGGTGTACTAAATAGTATGCAAGCGAAAGACTACTTCCATTTGAATCAAAAATATCGTGAGTTCTTTCAAATGCACGTTTTGGCAGCAGTGATGATGATTATCATCTATATTGCCTTCTCATATTTTAATATTGAGCCTCACCTTTTAAAGGCCTTTAATCTTCTTATTCCATTTAATTTATTAATGGCATTTTGTTTTCATAAGAAATACTTTAAAAACCACTTAACGGGCTTCTTTTTTTTCACCGTTGTTGTCGAAAGTTTAATGTGGACTATTTACCCACGTTTGGCGGGATACACTCCAGTCAGCTCTTTTTGTTATATTGCTGCCATTATTATTTTGGCCTTTCATCTTCAGCATACAAATATAAAGTACTGTCTCCTGCACTTTCTTATTATTTCTTTTAATAATTTTTTGCTTGATGATCCCAATCTCGTATTAATTACATTTCTCCACATATTCATTACAACTGTGAGTTCAATCCAATCGATTATTTTTAGAAATAACGCTACTGAAATTCTACATAAAAAAGAATTCCACAAGAATATTTTAAATCTCAAAAGCTACTTCGCTCATAACTTATTAAATCCCATCAATAATATATTAAATGTCTTTTCTTCTGGGATTAAAGATCGAAAGAAAATAGAAGAAAGCCTAATTAAAAATAGCTCTCGTATCGAAGATTTTTTAGACGAAGACTTCGATGACGTTGACCACCTACTCGACTATCAAGTTGATATTTTCAACATTCCAATTTTCAATAACTTTAAGAAGTCTTCGATTATAGTCATCTTATCGATTTGTTTATTCTATATGCTCTATACAATTGATATCCATGCATCGATTTCAAATATCTCATATACTGGCCTAGCAATCGTTATAAACTTTCTAGTTTTTGCCTTTCATCTTTATAAGACAAAGAATCACTACTCTATTCAGAAAGTAAGTTTCTTTTATCTGCTGATAGCACAAATTCTTTTTTCATCTAAATATTACTTCAGCCATGAGTCTGCTGTCTCACTCTCTCTACTATTGAGTAGCCTTCTATTTACAATAGTCTTAGCGGCCAATACTCGAGAGAAGTATATTTATATTTTATCGACAACGGCTTGCCTTCTCTCTCTTGTCACTGCAGATACAACACATATTATTATGTTTATTTCCTTTATCATTTACTTTACGAAAGTCGTCCTAGGATTCTATTTTAAGCATGAAATTATAAATGCAAGAATTAAAGACCTTGTTAAACAAGAAACATCTTTTGAATACTCAAATAAAATAGAGAAAAACCTAATTCCACTTTTTAGAAACCTTAAAAAAGATATTGATAACTTTATTATGAATAGTAATGATAATCTCGATACAGAGGTTTTAAAAAGTGCACAGAGCCTCACCGAAGCGGTCTATATACTTAATCAAACAGACGAAAATGGCCAAACAGATTTCAGAAATTAATTAGATAGAGACTTTGCTAATTCAATGGCCTCTTGTACTTCATTGCCTTTAAAGCCTCGTTTTTCAATATAGCGTCGAAAAAAGCCACTCGCCTTTGCCACTAAAGTCTTGCGCTTAGGAATGACAACTAACTCAGCTCGATCTTCGAGGCCATTTAAGATCTCATCCACAACTTCTTCAACAGTGATCATTTTCCAAGGGCCTTCTTTATTTCCCCCCCATAATTTGTGCCCCACGGGATCACTCGTTACATTATCCATTAATGGAGAAGGAAAGAAAGTTGGATGATAGCTTCCAACATCGACTCCGAGATGTTTTACTTCTAATCTAATACTATTGCATACAGCGAGCATTCCGGCCTTACTAGCAGCATATGATGCCTGCAAAGGACAATGAACAAATGAGGCCATCGAGCAAATTGCAGCGAGGTAGCCCTTGCTTTCTTCAATATACGAAAGTGCAGCCTTAAATGTTCTCCATGAACCATTTAAATTTATATCGATAACTCTTGAGAAGTCTCTTTCATCAGTTGTCGTCATTGGTGCCATTTGAGTTATGCCAGCATTAGCAATAACAATATCAATCTGTCCGTAATGATCGTTAACTTTGGCCATTGCCTTTTTAATCGATTCGTAATCTGTTATATCAACTTCTAATCCTAAGGCGTTGAGCTCACTGGCCTGCTTTTTAACTTGCTCGACATCAAGGTCCATTAATGCAAGCTTAGCTCCTCGCTTTTCTAATTCAAGACTCAAGGCCTTTCCTAGTCCTCCAGTTGTACCGGTAATAGCAATGACTTTGTTTTTAAGATGACTGTTCATAGCCTATTGTAGGTCCACTTCAATAACGTTTTTAAATTTTGCATGACAGTTTAAAACCTTTTTAAAAAATCCGGTTTCTTCACACTTAATATTTGAAAGATAAGTATCTTCAAATGTTACTTCAATATTTTGCATTTTTGCCATTAGCTCAACGTAGAAATCATTAGTCATCTGTTTTATGATACTTTCTTGTGATCTCTCATCAGAATAAGAAAAGCCCATTGTAGACTCTTTGAAACGTCCAAAGTCAGAAAAAGAAAATAATCTTGCATCCACCTGCTTTCTCTCTTCCATGCTTAACTTTGCCATCTTTGCCGTTCTTCCATTCCTAACGACTGAAATGCTTCCAGCTTTCTTCTTTACAGAAACATTCCATTTAACATAACCATGGTTTTCTAACGTAAATGAACCAGCATAAATACTAGAACATAGAACGCTTATAATTAAGCAGTATATGTACCTCATAATCTCTCCTTTGCTCATTTATATCATGTCACAGAAGGCAGATTTTATAGCTTGTAAATATGATAGTGTGTTAATTCTTTAGATAGGTTAAAATACTGTAATTAAAGGATATTCTATGGCTTTTGACTTCTATGAGAAATTACCGGTAATCACTGATTTTAATAATATGACTGATCGACAATTCTACCGCGATCTACCAAGTGATTGGTCGATTATTGTAACAGACGTCAAAGGCTCGACAAAGGCCGTTGCAGCAGGAAAATATAAGGACGTAAACCTTATTGGTGCAGCAACAATCTCCTCAATTCAGGCAAAATTAAAGACCTTAAACTTCCCTTTCGTTTTTGGGGGTGATGGTGCAACTGTTGTTTTGCCAAATGAAGCCATTGAAAAAGTCAGAGGCGAGCTTATTGCATTAATGAATATTTCAAAAAAGAAATTTGGCTTAGAACTTAGAGTGGGAATGATTTTAAATTCAGAATTACTTGAAAAAGATATTAAAACAAAAATATCTCGCTATCGAATTAATCCCAATCAAAGTATTGCAGTCTTTAGTGGCGGTGGCCTCAAAGAAGCAGACCGTATTATTAAAGACCAATATGATAAATACCAACTTAAAGATAGTAACCCTATTGCCGATTCTGACTTAAGTAATTTGTCATGTCGATGGAACCCTATCCCTAGTAAAAAAGGTAAAATCTTAACTCTACTTATTGAATCAATTGGAGTTGAAGATCATTACAAAGAAATACTTCAAAGAATTAATGAGATTATGGGCAAAGATATTGCTCAATCGGGTCCAATGAATCTTGAAAAGATGTCATACAAAAGTTTTCTTCGCTGCTTAATTGAAGAGTCAAAATTTTCTCTTTCTTTTAAGCGACTGAAAGATATCTTCTTTTCTATTGTGCTTTTTAAATGGGGAAAGTTTAAAAACTACCCAAATGTCGAAAATTATCGCAATCAAATGGGAAGCCATAGTGATTATAAGAAGTTTGATGACATGATTAGGCTAGTTCTTGATTGTTCTAATGATCAAATCGAATCAATCAAGACTTATTTAGAAGAGCAATATCAAAAAGGAACTATCATCTACGGAACTCACCTATCAGATACTGCTCTCATGACTTGCTTAGTTGAAACAATCGATGATGGAGGTCATATTCACTTTATAGATGGAGGAGATGGTGGCTATACATCAGCATCTGTTCAACTTAAAGCCCAAGCAAAGGCATTAGTCGAGTAATAAGGTCCGATAACTAGAACAATAATTCCGACTAATTTTTTGAACATTTGATTAATGATAAACTTTTTTAGTGAAAGTATTATTAATATCAATACTATTCTTAATTTCTCCTTTATCTTTGGCCCAAAGTAAGCGCGCCAATGAGCTTTCTATTAAATTTGATAATGATGCTGCCTTTGAAACAGATAAGTACTACTCCAATGGAATTGAACTTATGTATAAAAGAAGATTTGGTGGTCAAAGCTCGTTAACAAAGTTTCGTCTTGGAGTTGCCCACAAGATCTTCACTCCAGAAGCAACTCTGAGCACAGCTGTTGTTGAAGGAGACCATCCATATACAGGATTACTCTATGGAATCTTTGGGTTTAGCCACGTCAATAATAGCTATTATCTAAGGGCCGATCTCTGGTATGGAAAACAAGGCCCAGATGCAAAGGCCGGATCACTTCAGAATCTCTTTCATCGAATGACGCCATCATCAGAAGTAAATGGATGGCAAAATCAAACAAGTAATCAAACATTTTATAATGGTGAGTTTAAGATTATAAAAATTAATCGAGGTCCCGTTTTTGAATTCTCTCCCTGGCTACAAGGGCACACGGGTGGGCTTCTTAGAGATGTAGAACTTGGCCTTAAGATGGCCATCCATCTTGGTTTTCTTGAATTCTTTACAAATGGATCTGTTGTAAATAATTACTTCAATGCCATTTTACAAGGCTCAAAGAAGCAAGATTCTACTTATGTAATTGCCAGCGAGGATATGAAAGATATCTATTATAAGGCCGATGCAGGATTTCACCTTCTCCTACAATCATTTCGTCTAACTTTAAAAGTGAATTATTATAGCGCTCAATTTGAAGGAGCAAAAGATCATACCTACGCGACTTTAGAGACAGCTTTCTACTTTTAATCTCTAAGAATTGAGTAATATTTCATATCCCAAAACTTATTGCGATGATAAATCTCACGTCTTAATGTTCCCTCATAGGTCATTCCAAGCTTTTGCATAACCCTCTCACTTGCAAGGTTTTCAGACTTACATCGGCATTGAATTCGCTCGATATCAAAGTGCTCAAAGCAATACTCAATAACAGCATCGGCAGCTTCTACAATAATCCCTTGTCCCCAGTACTCATCATTTAGGACATAGGCCAATTCCATACTCTTATTCTTCGTTGATACCCAAAAGCATCCTACACAACCAATCAACTTTCCCTCACCTTTTAAAGTAATGGCAAAAGGCTCGGGAACTCCTTGCTCGTAATTTGAAAATGCATATTTTTCGATGAAGTCGATACTATCCTGGACAGATTCATGAGGCTCCCAAAGGGTGTATTTTGATATATGTGGCTTCTTGCCATATTCGAAAATGGCATCTTGGTCACTTAGTCTAATTTCTCTAAGCTCAAGTCGTTTTGTTTCAATTTTTGGTGGATGCCACATTTTTACCCTCCCCAGGAGATTCACTAAATATCAGATTTTATTATAAAGACAAAAAATTTACATAGGAAGTGCATTTTTCTATTGTGCGAAATTTGAGACAGGAATATTATATAACCTAGATATATAAATAAGGTATATATCTTAAGTATATACTAATAACTTATGAGGAAATTAATGATGAAAAAGCTTAGCCTACTGTTACTCCTATCTTTGATGTTCAACACTTCTTTAACGTTTGCACAAGAAGATTGGTCAGACTCAACAAGTGAGACTGAAACAGCAACAGAATATGAAAGTTCTGATAATGCACCAGCAACTGATTGCTCGGCGACTGATGATTGTGTAGATACTTCGTCAGAAGAATCATCTGCACTTGGATCTGAGACAACGTCCGATGACTCTGATCTAGAAGTCGAATATTAAACCCTTTTCGCAGCGGCCATAGTGGTCGCTGCCTTCGTTTACTAACCAGCTTTATCGTGTATATAATATGCTTGTGAAAGACTTAGCATTTTCAAGAATACTTTTAGATATTATGCCCTTTATTGTTCGCTCAATTAGAGACGAAGTTAAGGCCGTGGCATCTCCACGTATTTCCTATCCCCAATTTAGGGCCTTATCAAATATCGGTCGCGGACTGACGACAGTGGGTGAATTGGCCGAACATCATGGGATTAGCCAACCGGCCATGACAAAGACTATCAATATTCTTGTTGATGAAGGGCTTGTTACAAAGAAGAAGTCAGTTGAAGATGGAAGACTAACACTATTAAGCTTAAGCACTAAGGGCCAGGGACTTTACAATGAGGTCTGGTCAGAAGTTCAAGAAAAGATCTCAGTAAAACTTAAAGACTTTCCTATAAAAAATAGAAAGATGATGGTTTCAAATCTTGAGAAATTAAAAAGTATTATTAGTTAGGACTTTTGAAATCGATTGATATAAGTACAATGCTTACAGAACTCCTCAACTCTCTTATTATTATCAAAGCCTTTTCTCATTGCAATTGCTCTGTCAGACTTTAATATACCAGCAAGGTCTTGTTCAAATGCATTTCCAAGTGGAATCTGACATTCCTTATCCAGGCAACAAGGTACGACTGTACCGTCAGCATGGATTCCAATATGTGATTTAAGAGCATGGCAACGGCCGATCTCACCTTGATTTGGAAGATCCCAAGATGGCCAATCAAAATGCGTATCAAAATGAAGATAGACACGATTCCAAATTCTCTTACTTTTAATTGATTCAACTTGTGTACGACGATTCACTTCAATATCGTAAAAGCGCTCAAGGATCTGGAAGACTTCTTCATTTTCTTCCATAATCTGCTCATTTCGGCCGAGATTCCAAAGTCGATAATTCACATATGTCTCAGGTGAGACTTCATTTAACTCACGAGAGAAATCGAGAATAGGACGCAAGTAAGTGTAGAAATCGCGATTGGGGAAATTATCTTTATAACTTTGTATTGAAAAATTTATTTGCCTAAGAACCTTGCTTTTTAGAAGGATCTCTTTTCGATTGGCAATCACCACACCATTAGTCGTTATCTGAACAGGTACGTTATTTTCTTCACATATCTCCATCATTTTAACAAAGTTAGGATGGGCCAGTGGCTCCCCCATTAAATGAAGACATACTTGTTTCGCCAAAGGCTTTGCTTGCTTTAGAACCTTTTCAAAATCCTCAGGGCCCATGACTTTATTATCGCGTTCCACCACTGGACAGAATGAGCACTGCAAATTGCAAATATTTGAAATTTCGATAAAGATTCTGTCTAACATAATCCATTTCTAACACGCTTCATCATGGCATGTCATGCTTTTTGACGAATGGCATATAGCACTCGATAATTATTATATTCAACAAAACTTAGGGAGTTCAAAATGAAGCAATTTCTATTGGTATTAGCTATTTTTATAAGCTCGGTATCGGCCCAAGCAAGCCTTGATCAATTCTGTAAATCAAAGAAAGGCGATACTGGTCACTATAAGAATGGTGATAACTACTATATCTACAAAGGAGCTTTTCTCTATAAATTTGAAGAAGATCAAATTAGATTGATCTTTTCAAAATATGAAATACGGTCAGTAAGAGAATACGATGATAAGATCTATATCCTTACTCCAGACTATGTTTTTGTCCACCGTCTCGGTGACTATGAATTCGTCACAAGTTTTCCAACTACCGATCAGCAAATGACAAAGAAGCATCAAACGGCTCAAGATATGGCAATACTCAATGATAAACTCTTTATCGCTCACGGCTCACTTGGCCTAATAAAGATTGACCTTCTTGGAAATAGCATCGAATCAAATCATCAATTTGACCTACCTCACGAAAGAGGACAAGTATCAACAGCAACAGGAATTGATACTTATAATGGAAGACTTTTTGTGATGCTCGATAATGTTACTTACAACTTCTCAACAAAGAAGAGGGCCTATGAAGGACTGGTTATCTTAGACGAAAATATGAATCAACAAAGAGTTGTTCCAATTCGTCAAAATAGAGAAGCACTACATATGCCAAAGGCCATTATTTCTGGCGGATTCCTTATTTCAAGGAATATGCAAAACCTATATTTTTATAAATTAAGTGAATTAGATCGTGTCAGAACACTCTGGCCCAAGCGTAGACTTTACGACTTTGCAGGAGTGGATTTAGACTCAAATCCTTGGATATCAAATGGACAAGTATATGGATGCTTTAATCGATATGATGGAAAAGGTTTTGAATACATGCACAGAGAATTTCAATTATAAAATAAGAAAGCCTAGCATTTGCTAGGCTCTCCTCTATTATGAGAATAAAGTTTTATTTAACAAATTCAATATGTCCTTCATTAATTCTCTCCAATTCCTCATCTAAATTAGGAACAGAAAGTTTTAAATTAATATAGGCATCAATTTCTCTATCTCCAAGAAGAGCATTTAAGTCTTCTCCATTAACAACATTTTCATTAATCATATTTCTGATAAGATCACGTAGCCCCGCAAGACCTTCAACATCACCTCTTTCAACCATTTGTTCAATTTGTTCTCTTTCTTTTCTATTAAAATCAAATAAGTGAGAGATTCCTGTTGTTGCTTGTGAAACTAGGTAGAAAGCTGCACCAATACCGTCTGAAGTTAACGAGATACCTTTTCCAGTATACTGTGTACCTTTTTCAAGATTGTCAGCACCAACTAGGAATGTTGTTAGTTCAGAAGATTCTTCACTGGCCTTAGCAATAAGTTCAAGTGCCTCTTCTGTTGCCATTGAAGAAATATCAATTGGCTTCTCGAGTACTTTTGAAAGGAATTCATTTAAGTCCGTTAAAAGCTCTGATCCTTTTGTCGTCGCTTCTAAAGCTAGTTCTACGATTCTCTCAATTCGTGAAAGACGTGTTGCCTTTGACAATAGCTTTGCAACTTCTTCTGTTGCCATCGATGTAATATCAATAGGCTTCTCTAATACTCTTGATAAGAATTCATTAATATTTGTCAGTAGCTCTGATCCTTCTGTTGTACCTTGATAAGCAAGGTCTAGGATATGATCTAGAAGCTCACCAGTTTTCTCTAAGCTTGGCTCTAGGAAAATATAGATTTTTCTTGAAGCTTGAAGACCAGCTTTTGTAGCATCTCCAGATACTTCAAAAACCATCGCAATTCCATCGGCAGTGAAACGGAATACTGGTTTTGAAACTTCAGATATTTTAATAACTTGTTTAGCAATTTGTTCAGATGTACGGTAAGAAGACTGAAGACTCTTTGAAATTAAAGCTTCAAGTTGTTCACCAGTAATATCTGCGACTTCAACTGTTTTATCAATTGAACTTTTTCCGGCATCATATAATGCCTCCGATACTTTTGAAGAAGCACCTAGAGATGCATCTCTCATTTCAACTGCGTTTGCTTGTAGTGCTATTAATGTAAGCAATGCTGCTGCTGTCATCTTTTTCATTTCTATCCTCTCTGTGTATATGTATGTTTTGTTATTTTGTTTTATAAATGGGGACCAAAAAAATGGCCCCCCAATAGGAATGATTATTTAATTCCGTATACTTGTTTAAGATTTTCTTCTAAGTTAGGAACTGTAAGCTTAAGCTTGATATAAGCATCAACTGCATTGTCATCAAGTAGCGCATTAAGATCTTCACCATTTGCGATATTTTCGTTGATATTGTGTCTGATTAGATCACGAAGACCTGCTAGACCTTCAACATCACCTCTTTCAACCATTTGCTCAATCTGCTCTCTTTCTTTTCTGTTGAAATCAAATAATTGAGAGATACCAGTTGTCGCTTGAGAAACTAGGTAAAATGCTGCTCCAATTCCGTTAGAAGTTAGAGAAATTCCTTCTCCAGTATACTCAATACCTTTTTCAAGATTTTCAGCACCTAGTAAGAACTCAGAAACCTTAGTTGACTGCTCACTTGCTTTTTCAACTAGCTTTGCAATCTCTTCTAAAGTCATTGTTGTAATATCTAGTGGCTTTTCAAAAACCTCTGATAGGAATCTATTAATATCAGTAATTAGTTCAGATGCTTCTGATGTTCCTTCAAATGCAAGCTCGATGATTTCCATTAAGAATTCACCAGTTTGCTCAAGAGTTGGCTCAAGAAAAATATAGATTTTCTTTGAAACATCGAGACCTGCTTTCGTTGCATCTCCAGATACTTCAAATACCATTGCAAGACCTTTACCTGTTAAACGGAAAGCTGGCTTAGATACTTCTGATAGCTTAACGATCTGTTTAGCGATCGTTTCTGAAGCTCTGTAAGATGACTGTAGATTCTTAGAAATAAAAGCTTCTAATTGCTCACCTGTAAAGTCAGCTACTTTAACTGTTTCATCTGTAGCACTTTTTCCTGCATCATAAATAGCTTCTGAAACTTTTGAAGAAGCACCAAGAGATGCATCTCTCATTTCAACTGCGTTTGCTTGAAGTGCGATTAGTGTAAGTAGTGCTGTTGCTGTCATTTTTTTCATTTTGTTCTCCTTTTTTGTTTTTTGTATTTGTTAAATTATTGGTTTGAATAAATCTTCATTGACATAATTCGTGATTCGTTTCTTATATTTCTAATTAAATCTAGTACTCTTGCTAAATCTTGTACTTCATCTTCATAGTTTGCTTTAACATCTTCTAATAACTGGTTCTCCATCTCTTCTAATTCGTGGGCCTTTGTATTGTGACGTTCAAAGTCTGAGTCCTTAACAACTAGTGGAATTCCATAATCATGGTCATTTGGTTTAACTCTTGTTGATTTACGAAGCTCATTCCATCTGTTAATTCTTTTTCCAAGCTCAGTCTCTTCTTCCATATTCTTATCTAAGAAGTTACCAACTTCTTCATCAATATAAGCTTGCTTAATCTTAAAGATTGCGCCTGTTAGAATTGAAAGATTCTTTAAACCTTGCTCAACATCTCTAGTTTCGCCAGCAAGTTTTAACTCTTCATATTTTTCAAATAAGCGATCAACATCAAATTCTTCTAAGATGTCTTTAATAAACTTTTCACGCTTAATCTTTTTATAGCGGTGGTGGTGCTGAGGACCAACTCTTCTGCGATATACTTTGTAGTCAGATTCTTCCATTCCAAATAATGACTTCTTAACATGCTTTAAAAGGTCGATATCACTTGGAAAGAACATTCCTTGCTCTTGGGCCTTTTCAAGGTCATCTAAATCTTCCTCATTTGAAAACTTACTTTCAGTAAACTTATCTAATAGAGAGTAAGGCAGAATTACTCTTTCATGTGCAAAGTCACTACTAGGGAAAGCTGCTTGAAATAATTCATTTGATTCTGAAGCACAATTGTTAGTGATAAACTTATAATCACCTTCGTACTCCCAATATGTTTCTAGAACTTTATAGATAAAGTCACGTTTCTCTTCTTTTGATAAATAGATAGGTTGGCTAATTAGGTCTCTTAACTCTCCACCATTGTACTCATTAAGTACTTCTGGAAATGAAAGCATAAATAATACTGAATCATATCCACCAAAGACACCTTTTAACATGTCACTTTTAATATCTGAAACATTGGCACGATAAGATAGAACAACATGGTATAATTTATCTTTTAAACAGTTCTCATCGACCTTCTTTCTAAAAGGAGCACAAAGAACAATTCTAAACATTGAGTGACCAAAACCAGAAATTACAGAGTCACCTTTTGAAGCAAGTAAGTAATCAACACGATAAACACGATCTGGGTTTATATCTCTTACTGTTTTAAGATCGTCTAAAACAATCTTAGAATAGATTTCACAATTATTATCTTCAAATGGCCTGTGATTTAATAACTCACTATAGAACTTATAATAACTTGGTCTTTTACACTTATAGTCCTTATCCATTAAAAAGAATTCAAAATTAACAGCATTATGCTCGTCTAGATTTTCATATTCGTACGAGTCTGCTGATCTCTTATTTGAAAGATTCTTTGTTTTCTTTTTAAAGAATCCCTTCTTCCAATTTGCTAATTTAAAAAATGAATGTAGTCCACTAATCGACTTTCTATTTCTCTCTTGTGAAAGTACAGCACGACATTCTGAAGACACATGATTGCGATCTTCTTTTTCTCTTTCACAAATACGTGCCTTTGATTTATGCTCGTCCGTTCTGACATATTTTAAGTCATAGAGGTGGGCAAGTTCATGTAGAATAGTTGCCTGGGCCTTACGAAGATAATTTCGATGACCACAGTTAAATTGAACTGTGTCTTCTTCATTGTTGATAATTTCGTTTATAAATAGAGAAGATATTTTTATTTCATCGCGATTAAAGAAACTTACTTTTCCATACTTAATCCCAGCTGCATCATCACAACGATTTGTAGGAAATTTTGAAAAGGCTTCATTCTCTTTAAATTTCGTAAAGGTAATTTCAACTGCTTCACCAATGGCATCGCGAACCGTGGCCGGAACTTTCTCATCAACATTAGATAGGAATCTTTCAATATTAGGGACTAGGTCTTTTGGGACACTCTTCTTATTAAGCTTAAACACTGGCCCACTATAAGAGAAAGCCACTGTTGTTAATAAAGTAGTCACTAAGTACTTAAAAGTTTGTTGTTTCATAACATTCCTTAAACAGTTGTCTAAAACTTGTTCAGCTTGAGATAGTTAACTAGCTGAATCTCGTTCTCATTTGTTTGTTTGGAATATTATGTTGCAACCACTGTGCCAAAACTGATTTTGTTCAGTGTTTAATAGTTATTCACCCCACTTTCAATATCTTCGATATTTTCTCCGCATATACGCAATGGAGCCTGACCATTATAGCTAAGAGGAATTGTCTCCAGTAGAGTCCCCACAGCATCATCTTCATCCAGATAGCCTCGACATTCTATTGAGTTATTTCCATAAGTAATAACTTTATAGGAATAGAAGCTGGCAGGTGCCCTTTCACGTAGCTCTGGAGTTTCTTGAATACACGAGAAAAGTATTATCAGTAATATTATCCACTTTGATTTGTTCATAAGGAGTTTATCGGTTTAATTCGAATGGTGAGGAGTTAAGAAAAAATGAAAAGGGAGCTTGTGGCCCCCTTTAAGAAAATCTGAATCGCTAAAAGTTACCTGTATTCGAACCTGAACCAAAGCCTTGACTTGAGTTTGCGCTAGCCTCTGAACTAGCTGAGCTAGAACCTAGTCCACCTAAAAGGTGTCGAGAAGTGAAACGTATATAATCAATACTTTCTTCTGCACCAAATGAAGAAGTGTAAGCATGAAAGCTTGATAGGAAGTGATGCCAAAGCATTCTTCTAAAACCTTCCTCTTCTTCTGTTCGAATAATTATTCCTGCACTTCTAAAAAGCGGTTGAACCCATCCCCAATAGAGATCAATAATCTGAGGAGTTAATCGTGCTCCAACTGAGTCCTTATCTGAGACATTCTTTGTGTTGTATGCCAAAGACAAGAATTCATCCGCTATATTCTTATGAATCATTAACTCTTGGAAGACCTCTTTGTAATTTGCTGTGAGGTTATCTGCATTTGACATCGACTCATCAACCTTGAATGGCCGTTGAGTAATTGCCGCGTTCAGATTCTCTCGAAATAAACTAAAGATAACGTCTTCTTTCGACTTAAAGTAATTATAGTAAGTTCCAATTCCCAATCCACACACCTGGGCCAATTCTCGCATTCCTACTTCATCGACCCCTTTTTGAGTAAATAATTCCATTGAGTTTTTTAGAATCATTTCTCTTGTTCGTTGTTTTTTAATCTCACGTAATCCTGCCATAACACCTCCTTCATGGTCAGCGTCGAACTAGCAGCTCCCGAGCGATTCAGTCGAGAACTCTTTCTATATTGATCATAGTCGATAGATGAATGACGCTCATCTTAATTAAGTTAAAAGATGGTAATTCATTGGTAAAAATTTAGTCAGAACACCTTCATATTTACGAAGTCGAGCTTTTTACCTATAATTTGCGAATGAAATTCCTACTTAAATTAGTTCCGACGTTAGTCTCTTGGTATTTACGATTTGTCAGACTGACTTCTAAGATAACTGTCTTAAATAAAGAAAATCTTGAAAAGGCCAAGAGCATGAGCAAGCATGGCAATTATGCTCTCGCTGCTTGGCATGAACACTATCCTACAAGTGTAATTAGTGAGATTGATACAGGCATGATTGTCATGGCCTCGAAATCAAAAGATGGAACACTTGCAGCAGATACCGTTATGAAATTAGGCTTTACTCCAACGCGAGGAAGTTCATCACGAGGCGGTGCCCAGGCCCTCGAGTCCATGATCAGTCAAATTTCGCAAACTAGTCTTTGCGCTGCAATTACGGTGGATGGGCCGCGAGGACCTCGCCACAAACCAAAACGAGGAATAGTTCACGTTAGTCACGAATGTGAAATACCAATACTTCCAATTCAATGTGTTTCCAGTAGACATATCTGCTTTGAAAAAAGCTGGGATAAGACGAAGCTTCCAAAGCCATTTGGTCATATCTACATCAATTACGGTGAACCTTTTTTCGCAAAGGGTCTAAATAAAGAAGACCTCATTAAGTACTCTGAGCAGATTGTCGCATCGCAAGAGCTACTAACTAAAGAAAATCGTCTATACGTCGACTTCTAAGTACTTAAATATACGTAATTAAATCAGAGTTTTTGATGAATTAAGTCGTGAAATTATGTGTCGGAAGTGGTAGAAATTTAAGTTAGTATTAAGAGTTCAATAAGAATACATTATATAAATACTTATTAAATATCAGAAAGTGAGATGTTATGGCAGAAAAGTTGCTTGAAATTAAGAACCTAACAGTTGAATTTCAAACTGAAGATGAATCAGTAAAGGCCGTCAAAAGCCTCAACCTATCAATTCCAAAAGGAAAAACTGTTGGACTTGTTGGTGAGTCAGGGTCTGGTAAATCTGTTACTTCCCTTGCAATCATGGGCCTAATCCCTAATCCTCCAGGTCGTATCAGCGAAGGTGAAATCCTTTATCATGGTGAAGACCTAACAAAAGTTTCAAATGAAAGACTTAGACAACTTCGTGGAAATAAGATCGCAATGATCTTCCAAGAGCCTATGACTTCATTAAACCCAGTTTTTACAACTGGTAACCAAATTGATGAAGTACTAATGCTTCACCAAGGGATGAATAAAGAAGAAGCTCGCAAGAGAACAATCGAATTATATGAAGAAGTTGGTATTCCTGAGCCTAAAGAATCAGTAAATAAATATCCTCACCAAATGTCAGGTGGTCAAAAGCAACGTGTAATGATTGCAATGGCAATGGCATGTGAGCCAGAACTTCTAATTTGTGATGAGCCTACAACAGCTCTTGACGTTACAATCCAAAAGCAAGTTCTTGAACTAATGTTTGATCTACAAAGAAAGCACGGAATGAGTATGCTATTCATTACTCACGACCTTGCTGTTATTGCAGACATTGCAGATGAAGTTGCCGTAATGTTTAGAGGTGATCTTGTTGAGCAAAACACTACGAAAGCACTATTTGAAAATCCACAACACCCATATACAAAAGGTCTCCTAGCTTGTCGTCCAAGTCTTGATGAAAACCCAGTTAGACTTCTAACTGTTGATGACTTCTTAAATGCAAAAGAAGATATTGATGTTTCATCACTTGAAATGAAGAAGCCAAGAGCAATTAGCGAAACAGAAAACCCAGTACTTCTTGAAATCAAAAACTTCAATAAGCACTTTCCAATTAAAGGTGGAATCTTTGGGCGTACTGTTGATTGGTTCAAGGCCGTTGATGATGTAAGTCTTCAGGTTAGAAAAGGTCGTACCCTAGGACTTGTTGGTGAGTCTGGTTGTGGAAAGACTACTCTTGGGCGTTCAATTCTTAGACTTCTGGAGCCAACAGCTGGTGAAGTTATCTATGATGGAATTAACGTTACAAACTTAAATAAAAAAGAAATGAGAGAAATTAGAGAGAGAATGCAAATCATTTTCCAAGATCCATACTCATCTCTTAATCCACGTATGACTATTGGTGATATCATTACTGAGCCAATGGTAATTCACGGTATTGGTTCAACAAAGAGAGAAAGATATGATGTTGCGGCCGACCTTCTTGAAAAAGTTGGTCTTAAAGGTGATCACCTTAACCGTTACCCACACGAGTTCTCTGGTGGACAACGTCAAAGAATTTGTATCGCACGTGCCCTATCACTTAAGCCAGAATTTATCATCTGTGATGAGTCGGTATCAGCACTAGACGTATCAGTTCAGGCACAAGTACTTAACCTACTTCAAGACCTTCAAGATGAGCTAGGTCTTACATATATCTTCATTTCACACGACCTATCTGTTGTTAAGTATATCTCAGATGAAATTGGTGTTATGAACAAAGGTCAAATTGTAGAATATGGTCCAGCTGAAGAAGTTTACCATAATCCAAAAGACGAATACACGAAGAAGCTTCTTAGCGCGATCCCTAGAGGGGTTCCAAAAGAGCTACTTCAAGAATAAAAGAAAGTTAAAGTTTAGTTCATAAAAAAAAGGAGGCACAATGCCTCCTTTTTTTTATTGAGACATTTCGTATATAATAAGTTGATGGAGGTTATATATGCCAGTCATTCAATCTGAATATCAATGTCATCAATCTCTTAAGAATGGCCATATTCAAACATTGATTCCATTCTTTATCCGATGGGGGAAGCCACATGAGCTCCTCACTCGTACCTTAACAACTCCCGATGGAGACTTCTTACGCTATTACGTCTCCAAAGCAGAAAATCCATTAAATCATGTCATTATCATTAGTCATGGCCTAGAAGGCAACGGTCGAGATCGCTATATCATCGATATGAAGAAGAAGTTTACGGCCCAAGGTTATGATGTCATCTCATGGGATATGCGATCTTGTGGAGGAAAACTCAATCGTACGAAAAAGTTTTATAACGCCAAGGACTTTAAAGACCTCGAATTTTTAATTGAAAATATTGCTGATGACTATGAGAAAGTTTCTTTAATGGGAATTAGTCTTGGTGGTGCGATTACAACAAATTACTTAGGAAGAAATTGCGATAACGTTCATCCTAAAGTCTATCGTGCCTTTATTCTTTCCTCACCACTTGATTTAAATGCAAGTAATAAGAAATTGAGAACTGAATTTTCGCGATTTATCTATCGCCATGCATTTGTCTACTCAATGAGAAAGAAGGTTATTGAAAAAGCCAAGGTAATGGATCTTCCTGTGGATCTAAATAAAGTAAGAAAGATTAAACATATTGATGAGTTTGATGACTATGTAACAGCTCCATTATATGGCTATCGAAATGGCGAGGATTATCGCTCTCAAGCCTCACCTCTGGCCCATTTAGAAAAAATTAAAATACCATTTTATATCCTAAATGCTTATGATGATCCATTTCTATCAAAGGAAAGCTATCCTTTTAAATTAGCAAAAGAAAAAGAAAATATATTTCTTGAAGTGCCAAAACATGGTGGGCACGTGGGGTTTGTGAAGTCTTTTCGAGATGAGTACTATTGGTATGAATTAAGAATCTTAGAATTTTTAAAAATGAAAATATAAAAAAGCCTCCATGATGGAGGCTTTTGTAACTAATTTTTTACTTCTTAAACTTCACTTCGTATTCTGCTGTCGCTCCTCTATAACCATAAACTTTTATATAATAAGCTTTACTTGTTGAAACACGTAATCTTACTCGTTCATCATCTGTTGAAGACTGCTTGCGGCTTACAACCTTAAATGATCCACCTACTTTCTTATAGACAACGAAGTCTAAGTCACCTTGAGCATGAGAGAACTTGATTTCAAAATCCAATACCTCACCTGCTTTCATTTCTACTTTATAAAAATCCATCTCTTGTGAGCTTTCGATTTCAGCTTTAAATGAATCTCCCGACTCTAATTTTGCAGCTGTTTCAAATGTATTATTATCTTGTGATGGAGTTGTTGAACCATCATCACTACTGTCACCACTATCAGCTAAGACTGAAGGGAAGTTTGCTTGCATATGAGGTACAATTTTACTCATTGGTACTGCGGCATTCTTGATACCTCGCCCAGTCCATCCTCCTCCGTAACCAGCATGGTGGATAGCAAAGACCTTATCTGAGTCAGCGTTAAATACTGGTGATCCTGATGAGCCGCCTAAAGTATCAGCATCATAGAATACATCTGTTTCAACTCCGACAACCTTTCCTTCTGATACTTTCTTATTCCAGTTACAATTGTAATCAGAATAGTAGTCACAATTTTGTTGGATGATATAGATACTATCTCCTTCAACAGCTTGAGTTGTCTCTAAAGTAACTTTTCCATATCTCTGTCCAGGACTTCCTTCACATTTAACTAAGGCATAATCTAAAGTTACATCATTTCCGATAAACTCATTACACTTAACCTCGGCATATTCTGACTCAGGCACTCCTTTCTCATGCTTCATAAATACTTTCATCCCAACAACATCTGATGCACTTCCAACACAGTGCTCATTAGTCATTAGAACATCATCTGAAACAAAGAAACCTGTACATCTTCCACCATTTGCAAATTGCACATCGGCCACGGCCTTCGAATTCTTTCTGATCTCCGATTCAGAATCAAAAGTCGTAACTTCTACCCAATCAACTTCTCCTACAATAATTGATCCCGTCATTGAAGTTGCATTACCTGCAGGAACTGAATCTCCACATGAGACCGTTAAAAATGTGGACATTACGACTAAAAAAACCATGTAACCTTTCACTGACATACCCTCTCCTCAAATCTTCCTGTTTGAACTCACTCCAGATTCCCCTAATGAATCTGTTGATTAGGTAAGTTATAGAAAAATTGAAGCTAAATAAGAATGGCCATGGAGTTTCAGGAGGTTAAAAAGGCCCAAAGTTAAGCAAATGTAAGAAAACTCACATATATTACACCCACTACACATAAGAAATAGGTGCAAAATGATCCCTCTATGAGGATTTAATCAATTGGAACTATCTCAACATCTGTATTTTTGTAACTTTTTAACTCTTTTGGAATAAGTTTTAAGATAGTTTCTTCAATTGCATCAATTACTTTCTCTTTATAGAAGATACGACTATAGGCAATAGAAACTTCACGTGTCGGCACTGGCTGCTTAAATGGACGAACCATTTTCTTGCGAGCACCAGTTATATCTTGGACATCAAGATGAGGAATAATAGTGTAACCACTATCCTTTGCCACAAGATTCTTTATCGTCTCTAAAGAGCCACTTTCAAAATGTTGAAAGCCTTTTACTTTCTTACATAGATTTAAAACTTGGCCTCTTAGACAATGACCTTCTTGCAGAAGCCACAGGCCATCTTTATCAAGGTCTGAAAAGTCTAATTGGGTCTTGTGGTAAAGTTCATGATCTTTTGAAATGAAACCATATAGTGGCTCATAAAATAATACTCTTTCAATAATTTGATTATTATGAAGAGGAGTGACTAGAAGACCAGCATCAAGCTCATCACGGTCTAATTTATCAATAATTTCTTCAGTTGTTCGCTCTTCAATAATGAGATCAACTTTAGGAAACTCTTTCATAAAACGACTTAAAAAAAGAGGAACGAGATATGGTGCAAGAGTCGGGATAACACCTAATTTAAACTCACCTTCAATTCCAACGATTGGATCACTGGCAATATCTTTTAATTTTTTAAACTCTCTTGTAACAACTCTTGCTTGAGTAATAAAGATCTCACCTTCAATTGTTGGTACAATAGGATTCTTAGAGCGATCAAATATAACAAAACCCAAACTATCTTCGAGCTTCTGGATTTGCATACTTAAAGTTGGTTGTGAAACATGGCATTCTTCAGAAGCTTTTCTGAAGTGGCGGTGTTTATCAACAGCAAGTACGTATTCCAGTTGTGTTATTGTCATAACAAAAAGTCTCCGAAAGAGTTGATTTATAGAATCTATATTATATCATACTTCCATAAGCGGAGCCTATATGCAAAATAAAATTAATCTCTTAGAGAGCCTCTCTACTTTAGATTTATTTATCTTTTTTTCAATACTTGGAATTACAATAGCAAGTGTAATCTACGGTCAGTACCGTATGAATAAAACAAATGAAAAGGAAACTTTTCTCGATCTCTTAATCATGGGAAGACGATTAACACTTCCTCTTTTTATCGCAACTTTAGTAGCAACTTGGTACGGAGGGATTTTTGGGGTTACTGAAATCGCCTTTAATCAGGGGATTTACAACTTTGTTACTCAAGGGGTGTTTTGGTATGTCGCCTATATTATCTTCGCTCTATTTCTTATTCATAAAATTGAACCATATCGTGCCGTAACACTTCCAGACCTGGTAGGAAAAATGTTTGGGCCAAAGTCTGCAAAGATCACAGCAATCTTTAACTTCTTCAATGTTATTCCTATTGCATATGCAATTAGTTTAGGGATTTTTATTCAGCTACTCTTTGGAGGCAGCTTATTTGCCAATACAGCAATAGGCGTAAGCTTTGTTGTTCTCTATTCAATGTGGGGAGGACTTCGCTCCGTTGTTTACTCAGACTTAATTCAGTTCTTTGTAATGTGTGCAGCAGTCTTACTTGTTCTCGTTTTTTCAATATTTGAATTTGGTGGAATAAGCTTTTTGAAGGCTAATCTCCCTGAAAGCTACTGGAGCTTAACCGGTAAGAACTCACTTGCAACGACATTTGTCTGGGGATTCATTGCTCTTTCAACTTTAGTTGATCCAAACTTTTATCAAAGATGTTTTTCTGCTGTAAATGGAAAGGTTTCTAAAAAAGGTATACTTATCTCAACTGCCATTTGGTTTTGCTTTGATATTTGTACAACATTCGGTGCAATGTATGCCAAGGCCGTCATTCCAGATACAGAAAGCTCACAAGCATACTTAACTTATGCCGTACAAATTCTTCCTCACGGACTTAAAGGTTTTTTACTTGCAGGAATTATTGCAACAATTCTATCAACTCTGGACTCATATCTATTTATAGCAGGTACAAATTTAGCTTACGATCTAGCGCCAAAAAAGCTTCGCGGTCGTGTTTGGATTCACCATTTTGGTGTTATTTTTGTTGGCGTATTAACAGTAATTATGTCCGTTTATTTTCAAGGAAATATAAAATCTGTTTGGAAAACATTAGGCTCTTTTTCTGCTTCGTGTCTACTGCTTCCAGTCATGTTTGGACACCTATTTCCAAAGAAAATCTCCGACAACCAATTTGTGACGGCATGTATAGCAGGAGTCATCACTACTGCAACGTGGCGACATATACCAAAAACTGGCTTCTACCAAAATATAGATGAGCTGTATATGGGTATTGTTGCAACTAGTCTAACACTGATTTCTTACCACCTAATTAGGGATAAAAAACTGGTCGGATAACTGTCAAAATTGTATCCTAGGGACTTAATTTTATATGCTTTTAAGTATGATTTTAAGTCAAAGGAATACATATGTCGGAAACAAAAACTGATAAGGCGCAAGTGGACGCGCAAAAAATTCAAAAGGCCCTTGATTATCACTCAATGGGTAAACCAGGTAAAATTGAAGTTATTGCAACGAAGCCATGTTTAACTGCTTCGGATCTAACTAAAGCATACTCACCAGGTGTTGCTCATCCATGTCTAGAAATTGCAAAAAACCCAGATGATGTTTACAAGTACACTGCAAAAGGAAACCTTGTTGCTGTTGTATCAAATGGTTCAGCGGTTTTAGGTCTTGGAAATATTGGACCTGCAGCTGGTAAGCCAGTAATGGAAGGTAAAGGTATTCTATTCAAGCGTTTTGCCGACATCGATGTATTCGACATTGAAGTAGATGAGACTTCTGTTGAAGGAATGGTAAACGTTGTAAAATCACTTGAACCAACTTTTGGTGGGATCAACCTAGAAGACATCAAAGCTCCTGAGTGTTTTGAAATTGAAAAACAATTAATAGAAAAAATGGATATTCCAGTATTCCATGATGACCAACACGGGACTGCAATTATTGCAGCAGCTGGTTTCATCAATGCCCTTGAATTATCTGGAAAGAAAATCGAAGATGTAAAAGTTGTCTTCTCTGGTGCAGGTGCCGCTTCAATGGCATGTGCAAATATCTTCTTCGCTCTTGGTGTAAAAAACGAAAACTTGATGATGACAGACTCTCGCGGTGTTATCTACAAGGGCCGTAAAGACGGAATGAACGAATACAAAGAAAAGTACGCAATTGATACCGATGCAAGAACGCTTGGCGATGCCATGAATAATGCTGATGTATTTATTGGTTGTTCAGCAAAAGGTGTTTTAACAAAAGACATGGTTAAAACAATGGCCTCTAATCCAATTATCTTTGCAATGGCCAATCCAGACCCAGAAATTCTTCCAAGTGAAGTTGAAGAAGTTCGCGATGACGCTATTATGGCAACGGGACGCTCAGACTTCCCTAACCAAGTTAATAATGTTTTAGGTTTCCCTTCAATCTTTAGAGGGGCCCTTGATGTTCGCGCTAAGAAAATTAATGAAGAGATGAAACTAGCTGCTGTCTATGCTCTAGCAAATCTTGCAAAAGAAGAAGTTCCTGATGAAGTTAAATTAGCTTATCAAGGTGAAGACTTTAAATATGGAAGAAACTACATCATTCCAAAACCATTTGACACAAGAGTTCTCACAAAGCTTGCACCAGCAGTTGCAAAAGCAGCAATGGATACAGGTGTTGCAAGAACAAATATTACAGATCTTCAAGAGTATTCAGAGCACCTAGCAAGTCGTCTATCGGCATCTGGTGCATTTATGAAAACTGTTCGAGATCGTCTTGCTTCACAAATTAAAGCTCGTGATGGAAAGAAAATTAAGATGGTATTTGCAGAAGGTGTTAATACGAGAATTCTTCATGTTGCTAAAACACTAGCAGAAGGTGATGCAATTCAACCAATCCTTCTTGGTCACCCAGATGATATTAGAGCTAAGATTAAATCACTCAACCTTGATGATGTTCTTGATGATAGCATCGAAATTATTCGCCCACGTAAAGCTCCAAACTTCAAAGAGTTCTACACTGAATATTGTGAAATGAAACAAAGAGAAGGTGTCTCTCTAAATGCAGCTGAAGACTTAATGATTCAAGAGAATTACTATGGATCAATGATGGTTAAAAAAGGTCTAGCAGATACATTTATTGCTGGTCCAAGTCTTAACTATAGTGACTGTCTAAAGCCAGCTTTAAGCGTAATTGGAGCACAGCCAGGAAAGAAGGCAGCCGGTGTCTTTATTCTAGTATTTAAAGACCGTGTTCTATTCCTAGCAGACACTACAGTTCAACCTGATCCTTCAGCAGAAGATCTTGTGGAGATTGCAAAGTCGACTCAGCACTTATACAAGTCTTTAATGAGAAGAGAGCCAAGAATTGCATTCTTAAGTTACTCTAACTTTGGTGACTCAAAACTTCCTGATGCAAGAAAAATGAAAAACGCAACGAAGATGGCAAAAGAGAAGTACCCTGAATTAATTATTGAAGGGGAAATGCAGGCCGACGTTGCAGTTAATGAAAATATTATGAATCATCTATTTGATTTCAGTAAGCTTGGTGGTTCTGCAGATATCCTAATCTTCCCAGAACTTAACTCAGCAAATATTTCATATAAGTTACTTGCACAATTAAGTGAAGCTTCAGCAATTGGGCCAATTCTTGCTCCAATGAATCAAACAGTTAATATCATTCAAAGAACTGCTTCGATTAAAGAAATTGTTGACTCTTGTCGCTTAACAGCTCTAAGAGCACTTGAAGAACCGAAACACTAATAAAAGGATCTAATATGAGTTTTAAAAAGAATATAATCTCAACAGATAAAGCACCAAGTGCAGTAGGTACTTACTCACAGGGTGTCGAATTCAATGGCGTTTTCTACTTTTCAGGACAAATTGGAATTGATCCAGCTGACGGAATTCTTAAAGAAGGATTTGTTCCACAGCTTGATCAAATCATGAAAAATATAGACGGCCTTTTAGAGTCTCAAGACCTTACAAGAGAAAATATTATTAAAACGACAATCTTCGTTACAGATCTTGCAAACTTCGGTGAAGTAAATGCTGCTTATGAAAAGTATTTTACAGCGCCGTATCCAGCAAGAAGCTGTGTACAAGCAGCAGCTCTTCCAAAGGATGCAGTTGTTGAAATTGAAGTTATTGCTGCAAAAAGCTAGTTTAATATATGTTTGATAAGAAGTATGTATTCGAGACCACAGAGACAAGATTTTGGAGAAAGGCAACGAGCCTTTTCTTCAAAGTCTTATTTGTTTTCCTCGGATACTCTCTTCTTTCTTATATCCTCATACTCTACTCTCAAAACGAAAACGTAAAAACTAAAGAAACCTTCTTTAAAAAGAGGCCTGACCTTATCGCCGTCTTCACTGGTGATCGCGGACGAATTCAAGAGGCCATAAAACTAGCTAAAGAATACAATCAAGAAAATATTCTGATCTCAGGTGTTCACACAAATAATAATGTAAATATCCTAGTTAGAACTCATGATATTACAGATGAAATAAATCATGACTTTCTTGATATTGATTATAATGCGAGAAATACCCTGGAAAACGTTCTTGAGACACTACAGGCCTTACGTAAGAAGAGTAATATTGAAACTGTTTTAATCGTTTCTCACGATTATCACATCCTTAGAATCAAATCGATTCTAAACTACAGAAGAAGAGAAACTGATAATTACCAATTCTATTACTGGGGGGTCAAGTCTGATCTCGCATCTTTTAGAAGTCTAAAAATCATCTACAAAGAAGTATTTAAATACTTCAGAACACTTACTTACTTAGCTCTTGCAAGTAAAGATTAAAAAATACAAAGGGAGGAATAATGAATATCGTTCCATCAATTATGGCAACTAAGAAAAGTGCCGCAAAAAACCTACGTTCAACAGTAACAAAAGTTTATCTTCTAACTACTGAAGCTCTTAAAGACAGTAAAATTACTCATTCAGAAAGTATTCCAGAATGGATTATTGAGAGAATTGGAGATGAGAAAGAAGTTAGTATCCTTGGTAGTGAAGGACCAATTATCTTTAAGGTTATCGATACTCAAAGCCAAGAAGATCAACACTATAACCTCATTGCTGACAGCAATTACTCTATTGCCAGAGAGGCCCTAGGCTCTCTTGTTGGAAGCATTAAGAAAGAGCGCTCTAAGAAAGTTGAAATCAATTTCTTTGGACTAGATGAAGAAATGGTAACTGGTGCAATCGTTGGTTTAGAACTTGCACTATATCGTTACAACGAAGAGTTAAGTCATGGTTCAATTACATTCCTAGATGATGGGAAAAAAGTTAAAAAATCAATTGCTGATAAAGCACTGGCCATTGCTCAGTCAATTAATACAGCAAGACACCTAGTTAACCTTCCAGCAAATTTACTTAACCCAGTAACTTATACAAATGCTGTAAAGAAACACTTTGCAAAGTCTTCAACAATGAAAGTCGTTGTCTACGATGAAAAGAAGTTAGAAAAAGAAAAGTGCGGTCTAATCCTAAGTGTTGGACAAGCTGCTGCAAATCCTCCAAGAATTGTTCATTTAAAATATAGGCCAGCAGGAGCAAAGGGAAAACCTACTGCAATCGTTGGAAAAGGTATCACTTTTGATAGTGGTGGACTTAATGTTAAAAGTGGCGCCGGTATGGGTGTTATGAAAAAAGACATGGGTGGATCAGCAACAGTTATGGGCTTTGCTACATGGCTTGAGAATTCAGGAGTTAAAAAGAAAGTTGATATCTATCTAGCTCTTGCAGAAAATGCAATTAATGAACACGCTTCACGTCCAGGAGATATCTACACTTCTCGTAATGGACTTAAAGTTGAAATTGGAAACACTGATGCAGAGGGAAGACTAGCTCTTGCAGATGCAATGGATATTGCAATCACTCAAAAAGAAAAACCTGAAGTACTTATCGACTTCGCAACTCTTACAGGTGCAGCAAAAGTTTCAATGGGTGATTTTGTTACAAGCATGTTTGCAAATGATGATGAACTCGCTGATAAGCTTTTAAGAGCATCACAAGCAAATGGTGATCTTTCATGGCGTATGCCTCTTTACCGTCCATATTATAAAGGATTCAAATCGAATTTTGCAGATATGAATAATATGTCTAAGGTTAAAGGTGGCTCAATTGGTGCTGCTCTTTTCTTAGAAAAGTTCATTGGTGATACAAAGTGGGCACACTTTGATATCTTCGGTTGGACATCAGGATTTAGGCCATCACTTGTTCAACAAGGTGGATCTGGTCAAGGTGTTGAAACGCTAATTGGTTACTTTAAAAATTAGGTATAAAAAAAAAGCAGGCTTATGGCCTGCTTTTTTTATCTTAAAAGGGCTATCCCCTTGTAACAGAAATTACGGCATCTAGTGCCTCAAGACCCGAGATGGTCTTTAAAAGTTCAGAATAATCTTTTACTTCAATTTCAAAAACTAAACTTCCCTTTCTATCTTGCGTTGACCTTGCAACAGCAGAGCGAATATTAACCCCTAAGTTACCAAGCTCTTTTGAGATCATCGAAAGAATACCTGGGCGATCATGTGTTAGAACTCTGATATTTACAGGATGCTTAAAGCTGAAATTCTCATTCCATTCTACAGCTATTTGTCTTCCAACATCACCAACATCATAACGTGTACAATCTGAGCGGTGAATTGTAATCCCTCGTCCTCTAGTGATATAACCAATAATTGGATCACCTGGAATTGGATTACAACAACGGGCCATTCTAACCATTAAATCATCAAGGCCATCAACGATAACCGCATTATCTTTATGGGCACGTCTCTTTGCCGTTTTAGAAATTGTCGTAGAAAGAGTATCAATCTCTTTCTTCTTTGTTTCGTCTTTATCGTGATCATCTTTTAGGCCAGGAATACATTCAATAACCTTATCAACGTGAAGCTTACCTGCTCCAACGTTATTGTAGATTTCACTAAAAGTTTTTATATTAGAAAGCTTCTCTTTTGCATTATCTAATTCATTTCTTTTAAGAACCGCTTTTAAGCTTGTTCCTAGAACTTTAAATGCTTTATCTAAAGTTTCTTTACCAACTTCAATATTTCTTTCACGTTCAGCTTTTAAAAGATAAGATTTGATCTTGGCCTTAGCCTTTGATGATCTTACAATATTAAGCCAGTCTTTATTTGGTGTTTGAGTCTTAGAAGTTAGAATCTCAATTGTATCCCCAGACCTTAGAGAATATTTTAGTGGAACCATTCTTCCGTTTACTTTTGCACCAACACAGCGATTTCCGATATCAGTGTGTACACGATAAGCAAAATCTAGTGGTGTCGCATTATCCTGTAGCTCGAAAACATCACCATTTGGAGTAAAGACAAAGACTCCACCGACATCTAAGTCGTTTTTAACATGTGACATGAATTCAGAACTATTGTCTGTATCTTTATTATACTCAAGAAGTTCTTGTACCCAATCAAGTTTAGTTTTACCTGATGAGACACCCTCTTTGTACTTCCAGTGGGCCGCAATCCCTCGTTCAGCAACTTCGTGCATTTCCTGGGTACGAATTTGAATTTCAATTCTCTCTGCCTTAGGCCCGACAACTGTCGTGTGAAGAGATTGATAATTGTTAACTTTTGGAATAGCGATATAATCTTTAAAACGACCAGGAATTGGAGTAAAGGCCGAGTGAATAATCCCAAGGGCCTTATAACATTCAGTGATATTATTTACGATAATTCTAAAAGCAAGGATATCGTGGATTTGTTCAAAATCGACACCACGAGAAACCATCTTCTTATAAATTGAATAAAAGTGCTTTGAGCGTCCTGTAATATCGGCCCTTACAGAATACTCAAATAGCTTTTCTGTAACAACACCTATCGTTTCACCAATATAATTTTCACGTTCAGACTTCTTCATCGCAACTTTTTCAGCTAAGCGATAATATACATCTGGATGTAAATAGCGAAGACAGATATCTTCAAGTTCAATCTTAACTGAGTTAATACCGAGTCTTGAAGCTAATGGAACATAAATATCCAGAGTTTCTTCAGCTATTCTTTTTTGCTTTTCTTCACGCACATATTGAAGTGTTTTCATATTGTGCATTCTATCTGCAAGCTTAACAATAATGACCCTTAAGTCCTGGGCCATTGCTACAACCATCTTACGAAAGTTTTCTGCTTGAGATTGTTCCTTTGACTTAAATTTCATTTTTGAAATCTTTGTCAGGCCAACAACAATTTGTGCAATCTCTGTCGTAAACTCTTTTTCAATCTCTTCTGGTGTTACATTACAATCCTCTACAACATCGTGTAAAAGACCTGCAATGATAGTATCCAAATCCATGTGTAACTTAACTAAAGTCGCTGCTACATTTAATGGGTGAATAATATACTTTTCACCAGAGCTTCGCATTTGCCCTTCATGTGATTTTTCAGCAAAGAGATACGCTTTTCTCAATAGAGTAAAGTTCGCATCGGGATAATAGGCTTCGACACGTCGACAAAGTTCATCAATATTTAATTCACGCTCGTGAGTGAAATCAAGTTGCTGGTACATTTATCTAAGGATTCCTTCAAAAATATCTTTTAAGTCTAAATATGCTTTTTCTAATTCGTCATTTACGACAAGATAGTCATAGTCATCTTTACGAAGTAATTCTCTCTTCGCATTTTCAAGACGAATATTAAGACTCTCCTCTGTCTCAGTCCCTCTACCTCTTAGCCTATTTTCTAAAGCTTCAACGCTAGGAGGAGCAATAAAGATTACTCTTGCGCGATCTCCAAAGTATTCCTTAAAAGAATCAGTTCCTTGAATATCAAGATCAAAAAGTAAGTTGTGACCTTTTGAAATCTCATCTTCAACAAACTTCTTTGAAGTACCATAATAATTCCCGTGAACCTTGGCCCATTCTAGAAATTCATCATTTTCTTTACGATCAAGAAACTCTTGTTCTGAGATGAAATTATAATGCTGTCCATTGATTTCACCTTCTCGTGCTTTACGAGTTGTAAACGACACAGATTCAAGTAAATCAAGAAACTCCGCTTTAATTCTCTTTATAAGCGTCGATTTACCTGAGCCCGATGGAGCAACAATTACGATTATCTTTCCTTTATTCATCATATTACTCGAGGTTTAATCCTTGTTCACGAATCTTCTCAAGTTGAACCTTCATTTGAACAACGGCTTCAGAGATCTCTTGTATCGTTGACTTTGAGCCAGTTGTATTTGTTTCTCGGTTCAACTCTTGAACTAAGAAGTCCAGTTGACGTCCAACTTCTCCACCTTTAGATAGAATATCATTTAACTTCGTCAGGTGGGCATTAATTCGGTTAATTTCTTCGTGAATATCCATTTTCTCAAGATAAAAGATTACTTCCTGCATAAAGCGAGGCTCATCTGTAGGCATCGAAGTTTTGTATTCTTCAAACTTCTTTTCTAATCTTTCTTTTACTGTATCTTGAAATTCTTGAGATTTATCTGTGACTACCTTAAAAAAGCTTTCATATGCTTGTTGGTGCTTTTCAATTACACTCAGCATCTTCTGGCCTTCGCTTCGACGTGACTCTTTTAAATTTTCAATCGCCAAATCTAGCGCCTCTAAGGCATAGCTCGACATTTTTTCAATAGAAGACTCATCCACTTCTTTCATGAATTCATTTCTTAAGAAATCTGTCGGTTTGATATCAAGTTGAACATCATTAGCATCGGCCAAAATTTTCATGGAACTAACAAATGCGTTCACTTTTTCTTTATCGATATCATCAAAACGTGATTTAGTTTCAAGCTTCTTGTAATTGACATTAATATCAAAACTTCCTCGCTTAAAGTTTTTAGCGATGCGATTTCTCATTTCTAATTCAGTGCTATTAAAAAGTGAGGACATCTTAAATCTAATGTCTTTAAAACGGTGATTAACAGTCTTAATCTCAACAGTTAATTGAAGTTTGTCATCTCCAGCTTCGCCTTTACCAAAACCAGTCATTGAATGTATTTCTTTGGCCATTTCCTCTCCCAATGAATGACTTTTTTAACCTAATTAAAAGACCTTATCAACAACAAGCTTTATAATAATATTCAATATTTACTAGCTTATTTATAACGCAGTCCATATCAAATCTATTGCTGCTGAATTGGCCCCTTAGATTACTCTAAAGTCCATCCATCAACCTTGCCTTTACTAAAGAAGACATATTTACTGTCCCCATTCTCATAGAAAGTCCAACGCTCGTTGCCAAGTCTAGGATTACCGGCCGTATCAACTCGGTGTGGATTTCCCCATCTCTGTATAACGGCTTTCTTATCCATTCCGATCTCGATTTCACGATGTGCCTGTGCTCTTGGTGAATAATGAAAAACTGAAGCTAAATTACGACTTTTTGCGCTCGTCTTTCTATTATGTCTAAAACTTCTTTGATTGCGGTAAGCATATAGATTCTCATCATATTTCTTTTGTTCATATCGCCCTAAACTTAAATAATAGAGCTTTTGTGAATCATTTTCAAAGTAGCGCTCTTTACGATAAAACTCTTCGCGATCAGCTGGCCTTAGGCTATTAAGCTTACCTTGTAGCTCACGCTTAAGCCTTCGATCCTGGGTCCACTCTGGATAATCTTCTTCACTTGCGGGAGTTCTCTCCATCATCTCTTCACGAGTATAGCGTTCATAACTTGGATCGCCCCCAACTGTATCAAAGGCCTTTCCTGGGCTAAAAAGTGCAAATCCATCATCTTCTTCTGTTCCCATCTCATTTAAGAAACGACGGTCCATAGAAATTGGCCCACACGAAACGATTGCTATTAATGAAAGTAGTGTTAATGCTTTAAGCATAATTTCTCCTTACTTATCTCCCCCATCTTCTGCACTTTACGGTGAAAATAGGTGAAATTCTTAAAATTTGCCCACATTTAGCTCAATTTCAGCAAAATCTACCTAGCTAAATGTTTTACTCAGGAATACTTAGGAAATCTCATTTCCTACCGATAAGAGTTAGAGAGAATAATGGGGATTTTCCATATGATGGACAAATGGGTCAAACTTGAAAATTTAATCAATGGGCTTTTAATTAAGCTTGTTAACTTCTTTAAGAAGTTAACGCCCAATAGTTTCAAAAATACATATCTTGGAATTAAGAACTCTATTAGTAAATTCTTTACAACCTTTGCAAAGATCCCTCTTTTCTTTAAAGAAAATGGAAAACGTTGGTTTATGGCAAAGCTTGCCATCATTATCAGTTTTCTAATGGCCAAGAAAGAGTCTGCGGCGAAACTAGTAGCATCTCTAAAAGGCTTTAAGTTAACGGGAGAGCTTCCTCTCCTAATGTATAAAAGTACACAGCAATTTGTATCAAAGAATATTGTCGCAAAAGTTGCTGCACTATCTCCAGCAAAAGCAGTAGGTCTTACTTGTACCCTTACAGTCTTTTCACTTGGAGGAATTTCTGTTTATCAAAATGTAAAAGAAATTGCTGATAAAACATCCCCAAAGCAAGTTAGAAAAATTGCAAGTGTATCTAAAGAAGACAAAGAAAGATGGGGAAGAACAAGATTTCGCAATATTCAAAAACAACGAATCTTTCTAAGAAATGTTTATATTCCAATTTATATCAAGAATAGAAATGGAATGAAGAACTTACAAATTGATGTTTCACTTAAAACAAATAATCGCTACACCGCTCGTTACTTCTACAAGCCAGAAAACGAGATCATGATACGCGATCGATTAAACTCTTCTCTCCAGGCCGTCGTACCTAACTTTCCTCTCGAACCAGAGGGAAAGAAGATTATTAAGGAAAAAATTCGCAGAGAAGTTAATCATCTCATAGAAGACTTAAAGATCGAAGGCCGTGTCGATGAAGTATTCATTCACTCAATTTTAAATGGCTAGAACAGAACGAACGGTCTGATCTGATACCTTCAATAACTTTGATGTCGCCTTCACATTTTGATGACAACGATTGTAAACCTTTAAAAAATACTGATATTTAAGTTCTCGATAACTCGGAAGATTTTCTTCGATATCTGAAACGAGATTACTTTTACAAGTAAGCTTCAATAGTGCTTCATCAATTTCACAATATGTTAGTAAACTTCCCTTTGATTTAATTTTCTTCTTTTTTATATGAGCATTGATTTGTCTTATATTACCTGGCCATTCATATCCATGATAAAAACTTTTCAATTTAGGATGAATTGTAATTCCAAATTTCATCTCATATGAATCTAGAATATCTTGTAGCCTGTCTTTATTCTTACGAAGAGGCTTTAAGAAAATAGTTTCCTCAGAACTGATTCGATAATAGAAGTCTCTGCGCATCTCTCCCTTATTCACTAAGTTTAATAAATCTTGACCAGAAGAAACAATAAGACGAGTTTTCACATATTGTGGTTGATTCTCTCCAACAGGATAATAGAGCCCATCATCGAGAAAGAGTAGCAATTTAGTTTGCAGCTCTTTTGATATCGAATCAATCTCATCTAAAAAAAGAGTTCCTCCATTAGCACGTTTTAATGCTCCATCCTTATCATTTACTGCTCCTGTAAAAGATCCTTTTCGATGACCAAATAATTCTGATTCAAGAGTTCCTTTTCCAAAGGCACTTAGATTTAAATGAACAAACTCCCCTTTAACTTGGCTTTCTTCATGTAGTTTTTTGGCAAGAAATGATTTTCCTGTTCCCGTTTCACCTTCAATTAAAACATTCAGACTGGGATGGATTGAGTTAATTAATTCTGAATGAGAGCGATCATAGGAATCGCAATTTATTGGAGCCTTAATCTTAAGTTTGTTGCGGCCAATAATAACTTCATCTCCAATTCTTAGATATGCATGAGAAGTATAAACACCATTGACCTTTATAAGATTTCCCCCCTTTTGATTACATGAAATACTGTAAATATCCCCAATATTTGTTGGAATTAAACTAATGCGAAATTTAACTTCAAGACCTTCACCAGGATTTATTAATTTAGGTAAAGTGATACTTGTGGCCGAAATAATCAGATCCTGACCACTTAAAACCAGATCATACCTTGTTCTCTTGAGCTCAATACGCCTCTTTCGTCCAAAAAGTGGTGTAATTTCTATATGATGGCCGAAATGGCAAAATGTATCTTTTACAAGCTTATCTAACTTTGGTACTTCTATCATGATATAACTCCTTGGAAATTAAGCACACTATAAATAATTGGAAGATAAAAGATATGGAATATAAAGTTGCCAGAGGTACTACAAAATTCAGATACGGAATGACTGATTCAAATCAATTAGTTGAATGGTTAAATGAAGAAAAACCAATTGGAGTAAGCTTTATTGGGCGCTCTAATGCAGGAAAGTCTTCAACTATCAATTCTCTTTTTGGAAAGAATACAGCAGTTACTTCAAAAACTCCTGGTCGAACTCGACAAGTAAATATCTTTTCGTTTCAACTTGAAAAGGAAGGAAAACCTGTTGAGGACTTACCTCCATTTTACCTCTTTGACCTTCCTGGATATGGACATGCAAAAGTTTCTAAAGACATGAGTGCACAGTGGGCCCACCTAATGGATGAGTTCTTTAGAAATTGTGGTGATCAGAATCTAATGCTTAATCTGCAAGATGCTAGACACCCAAATCAAAAAGCAGACCTCGTCTTTAGAGATTACCTTGCTCCTTTTGGGCATGAAGCATTTCTACTATTTAACAAATTAGATAAGTTAAAAACTCAAAAAGAAAGAGCGGCGCTTAATAAATTAAAGCCAGAGATCTTTAAGCAACATAAATGGGTTTCACAAATACACTTTATTTCGGCATTAAAAGGCAAAGGTCTTCCTCAACTAGAAGATGCCATTGTAAATTATCTACTCTTACAAAATGAGCTTAATAAGCAAGCTTCAATGTAAGAAAGATTATTTCTTAGATTTAATTTTTGAGACATCTTTTTCCATAAGATCGAGCTGATTTTCGTACTCTTCAATTTCTTTTAAGAGTTCATTAACTCTTGGATTTTCCCACTCTAATATTCCACTACGAAGATGTTTAGCGGCAAGCTGGCCAAGTTCTTGATACTTCTCATTGAGAGCTGCATTAGTATGAGAAGCAGTAAGCATTTTCTTACCAATAACTGTAGCTTTTGACAGTTCCTGAGAGCAGTCATCAACTATTCTCTTAATCTTGGTTTTCCATTCCTCTTTTTGCATAATTCACTCTTTCAGATAGAATAAAGTAAGGGTTTCCCCAATAATTGTTATAGCAACATCTTACAAAAAGTTGAGTATGATTTCATTAGATTTTTTCACTAAAAAATTCATTAGTTTTGAACAAGTTCTTGAAAAAAAGCTCTCAGCTTACTTAGAGATGCTTACCAGTAAAGAAAAAGAACAAGTTGAGAAATCTTATCAAGCACTTCTTGAAAAATACGGTGAAAATGAAGATCCTTGGGGACTAAATATCCCAAAGGCCAGAAAGAGTATCGAAATACTCTACGCCATATATCAGCATTATTTTAAAGTACGCTTCTTTGGTAAAGAAAATATTAAAGACGAACATTATATGGTTATCTCAAACCACTCAGGACAAATCGCTATTGATGGCCTACTAATAGGCTGTGCCTTTGCTTTTGAAGTTGATAAACCAAGAGTATTAAGGCCAATGGTTGAGAGGTTTTTTACAGCACTTCCCTTTATAAATAAGTGGTCTGCTGAGTGCGGAGCAGTCTTAGGTGACCGCGACAATTGCCTAAATCTTTTAAAACGAAAGGAATCTCTACTCATCTTCCCAGAAGGTGTTCGTGGAGTATCAAAGAGTACCAGTGACTTTTACAAACTTCAGGACTTTACAACAGGGTTTTATCGTATGGCCCTTAAAAGCGGAGTTAAAATACTTCCCGTTGCAGTTGTTGGAGCTGAAGAAGTTTTCCCTTATGTATATCAAGCCAAAGGGATTGCCCAAGCACTTAATCTTCCCGCATTACCCATAAGTGCCAATTACTTTCCTCTACCTTCTCCTATCGATATTCATGTCGGTAAACCAATAGAGCTTCCAACTGATATTAATTCAGAAAGTGAAGACCATTTGATCACACCACATATAAGAGAGATTGAAAGAACAATTCAAGAGATGATTAATGAGGGAAGAGAAAAAAGAAGACCTTGGATCTTCTCAAAAGATCAAAAAAAGGATGCAAATTAATGAACAAGCAACCTTCAATTCTTATCATTGGTGCCGCTGGTGGACTTGCCAATATTCTATGTGGAATACTGTCAAAACGCAGAAGTGAATGTCGTGTCATAGGGATCGATACAAGGGCCTTAAAAAATGATATCGACTTTGAGAACTTCTCTTTTGAAAGAATGAGATATACTCGAAGAAATTTTGAGAAGCTTTTTAGAGAAAATAAATTCGATGCCATCTATCAACTTGGACGTCTCACCCCTCCAGGCGGAACAATTGAACAACGCCTAAGTTTTAGTCTCGTCAATACAAATAAGGTTTTAGAATTAGCACAGAAAAATAAAGTAAAGAAATATATCCTATTAAGCTCATACCATGTTTATGGAGCACTTGCAGATAATCCAGTTTTTATTAATGAAGACTTCCCTCTTAGAGCAAGTATCAAACACTCAGAATTAAGAGATGTTACTGAAGTTGATGCTCTATGTACGAACTGGATGTGGAAAAATCAAGATTCTATTGAGACTGTTGTGCTAAGGCCATGTAATATTATTGGGCCTCAAATTGATAATACAATCACAAAGTACCTAACATCACATATGACACCTGTTCCAATTGACTTTAATCCGATTCTTCAATTCATTCACGAATATGATATGGCCAATATATTGTTTGAAACATTAGATAAAGTTCCAACAGGTGTATATAATGTTGCTCCAGACCAAACAATCTCCTTACAAGAAGCAAAGAAAATCATCGGTACAAAGAATATCCCATTTCCTATATTCACTGTAGGAGTGGTTTCTAAAGTATTTAAAAAGCTATGGACATTTCCAGGGTACTTTTTAGACTTTCTTATGTATTCATGTGTTATTGATAATTCTAAGATTCAAAAATATATTTCAAAAGATATTTTCAAATACGATACGAAAAAGACTTTATCGCTATTAAGAAAGCCCCTCCCTTAAAAGGAAGGGCGATAAAATCTAGTCTTCTTGCTCACTCGCAATTGAGCGCTCAACGAGCTGCTTAAGTGCTGGATCATTTTGCCAATCATAAATCATATCAAATTTAGAAAAAGCAGAGATCGCTTTTTCATTAGAACCTTCTGTCACAGAAACGAGATCTTGCTGAATTAAGTTCTCAACATTATCGAGATTATTATAGATACTCACCCATACTTCAGGCTTCATTCTTAATTCGACAGTTTTCTCCTTTTCGATTCTCTTTTGATCATCAACAAAGTCAACAACTGCATTTCTAATATTTAGTCCATATTTCATACCGTTGCCAAAATCCAGAGAAATAAACTCTCTAGTTCCTACTGACTGCTCTGGATTAATTCTAATCCTAAAGTAGTTCACAAAGTCACCAACATTATTAACAACTTGAGTCTTATCTGCTGGTGCATTCTTAATTATTGCAGTTTTACCTTCAGCTTCTCTTGCTTGGCTAAGGGCCCAGCTTCGAGCTGTCGTCGCAAGACTTCTATATCCAATTTCATTAAGACAATTTGCCTTAATCTTACGATTATCCTTACTGTCATTAACATCCACTAGATATCGTGCTAACTGACAAGACCACTGGTAATCACCATCACGATAAGCCTTATCTGCAAGATACTTAACACGTGCTTCCCCACCCATAGACATTACCATACGGTTAGCTTCATCTTTTGGGTGAAGCTTAAACAGAGTTGTCGCATCACGATTAAATTGCCCAAAGATTGCTGTAAAAATACGAGGGGCCATTGTCGAAATTGGGCCATAGTTTTGAATCAATGTCGCTTCTTCTGAAAGATATTCAGGAAGTTTTACAAAATAGCGAAGTTCGTCAGGCCCCATACCAAGTGCAATCCCCTTGAGAGTTTGATCAAGAACATAAGACAGGCCATCTTGATAATTTTGTAATCTTTGTGCAACTTTCTCTGCTCCAACAACACTTGTCGAATGTGTACTCATAAGAACTTCAGGTTTTAATTTTTTGATTAACTCAACTGACTGTTTCCATCCTAATGGATTTCGATAACGTCCACCACGCAGACTATAAATATTTGGGTACCAGCCCCACATGACATTATTTAAAACTGCCTTCTTAGATGGGATATGTACGAGAACTTGATTATTAGTGTCAGTTCCAACTCCTTCTGTATAAAAGACCATCTGAATTCCAGCCACTGTTAATTTTTGACCATCTTTAACGGGAGTATTTACAGGTACAAATCCAGAGGCTCCTGGAATAATGGTATTTTTAAATCTGGCATCAGGACCTGAGTCTGGAAGATAGAGATTAAATTGTTCAACTGATCTTGCCATAAGAACACCTCCAACCTCTGGATGAAGAGTTGAAACTCCTCCAGTTGTTAGCATTTCTTTATTTGTATCCGGATGGCCGATGATTCGAATCCTTGAATTTCCACGCTTCTTTTCTTCATCAACAATATACTTAGTACCAAGTGCATAATGTTCATGAGAATAGATGATGGCCTTAACAGGATAATTTGTGACCTTTCTCATTTCACTATAGAACTGTTTTGCGTCATGGGCATTATCTCCAGTATCATAGATAATGACTCCCCCCTTGCCTACAATGAAATGCGAGTTTACAATACTCTCACTTCCAATAGTGTAAAGACCGTTTCCTAAGTTAACTGTTGTCAACTTATCATAAGAACCTCTCTTCTCACTTTCTGATGGAAGATTTAAATAATCTTTTGTCTCTTGAGTGACTTTTGCTCCATTTTCAAGTGATACAAGTTTATCTTCTTTAGCATTCATCATTGGGTTTTTAAAATACTGCTTGGTTTCAGTGAATGCCGTCGACATGACACTTGTGCCTCGTCCAACAAAGAATGAGATTAGGCATAAAAATACAATTGCAAATCCTAGTTTCATAACTTTTCCTTTTTTATAGTTACGTAAACTTTTTCGGAACTGCATTCACATGCAATAAGTTAAGAAAGGTAAATTATTAAATGAAGGATTTTTATTTTAAGAAGATATTATTAAAACCCAACCACGACACATGGCACAAACAAAGACTAGTAATATTAATAATTGACTGATATTTCATATATGAATAGACTTATAACTCACGTATCTTCTCTATGCCTTGGTGGTGGAATGGTAGACACGACGGATTCAAAATCCGTTGCTAGCAATAGCGTGCGAGTTCAAGTCTCGCCCGAGGCACCATAAAAAAAGACTAGCTTATGCTAGTCTTTTTTATTCTTATAATTAATTTGGCCAAACAAAGTATTTTAAAAGAGTTCTCTCTAAATTATCAAGATTAACTTCTGTGGATACTAGAAGCCTTCCATCTTTTTCAATAATATGCTCGCCAGACATTGTCACAGGAGAGATTCCAACTTCTAAGTTTGTAACATCCATGACAAATCCACTTTCTTTAATCTTTGCAATTACTGCTAAAACAAGATCCTTTCCGAGGTGAAACTCCTCTGTATTAGAGCTATTATGTAGGAAAAATAAAATTCCATCCTCTGTAACAGTATCAAACCTAAAGTAGTCAAGAAGTACTCTTTCTAAAGTGTCCTCATCAATTGTAATTGAAACAAATAGCTTTCCATCCTTTAATACACTTAATCCTTCAGGCATCTTAACTGGTGTTATACCAATATCTAAAGTTGGTTGAATTGGTGTAAAGCCTTCATCAATGATTCCCTTAAGAACAGAGTTAACAAGTTCTCGTCCTCTTAAAAACTCTTTTACATTTGCTCCGTTATGAGCTGAATAATGTATCTTTAATGATTTAACTGAGTCAGTCAGTGCGTATTCAACAGTATTTAAAATATCAGATGTTTGAGCACTAGCGCCTTGTGCAAATAGTAAATTTAATAAAAATAGTGTTGTTGTAAGAACTCTTTTCATTTCCCCTCCATACAAGTTAATTAAAAAATTAGATGTACTTGTAGCAATAGAAAAAGACTCAGAGTACTTAAAGAAGGTTAATTGTAAGTAAAAAAAAGGCCCTAAAATAGGGCCTTTCTTTACCTTGTTATTGTTGTTAAATTAGAACATTTATTCTTTTTATAAAACTTTTGTAGGCCAACTGTTCGATCGCGATTATTAACAATCTCCATCATTATTTGACCTAGGCGGTCTGCTCTTAATCCCTTATGACCAAATTTATCATCCAGGTACTCTTGGGCTTCTTCTAATGTCAACTCTTTACCGTAAAAGTTAATCGTACGAGCAACATTATCAGCAACTTCTAATGAGTAAGTCTCTCCTTCAATTTCAACTTCACTTCTTCCTAATTCTCTTTGCATTGAGATTTTCTTTAAGTAATTTCTAGCAGTAATGATTCTTCTTGCTAGAATTGCTGAATCATTATGAGACTTAATTTTTCTGCGATCCTTATTATCAGCATCTCCAAAGATATCATTATTTGTGGCCAAAAAGTCATAACCAAGCTCTGATAACTTTTGAGCATAAACCCATACTTCTCGAGTTGTTTGAACATCAACACAAGCATTTAGTTTTCTATCTTCGCCTAAGTCATCAGACTCACCAGATTTACTAATATTGTAATGCTTTTCTAAATCTTTATACTTATCATTAAAGTTCTTATTTTGATCTTCTGCCATACTTCTCATTTTATCGACAAATTCACGGCCGTACTTTCCGTATACATGATTTCTAATGATATCTAATGATTTAATAATTTCTCTTAGATCACCATCTTTAGAGTCTTCAGATGAGTACTCTTTTTTTGCAATAATCGCAGCAAGTCTATTGTCGACATCTGAAATTGCAGCTAAAGCATCAGTGATTCTCTTTTCTCTCTTTTTAAGATCTTCACTCTTTAAAAGTTCCTTATACTCTTTCACTGTTATATTTTCATCACCCAAAGAGATAATATATGTATCATCAAATATAGATCTTGCTTTCTCTCTCTTTGCACTAATGTTTTTAAGAACACGATTGAAAGAGCTTGCCATATCAGCAAGAAATTCTTTATTAAAGTCTTTCACGCTCATTTCCATAAGTGCCATAGGATTATCCAAAAGACTTAGCTTCTGCTTAAATAAAATATTTAAGAAACGATCAGCTCCTTTAGACTCTGAAATATAAGAATCTAGATACTCTTCTAATAAATCTTTAGAAAAAGCCAACTCTCCTAAAACCTCAGCTTGCTGATAGCGAGCAGACTTTCCTGGCAGATCTGATAGAGGATTTTTCATTTTCTCATAGAGACCTGAAATTAATTTTTCAACTTCTGCATCTATCTTATTAACTTCTGCCGACTTAATCTTTTCAAACTCTGCTTCAACATTTTCTTTCGCTTTTGCTAATGCTTCATAATCTTTTTTAATTTGTGCAACAAGTGCTTTTGAAAGCTCACGGTCTGTATAGTGTCTTTGAGTGTCAATATCAAAAATTTCTAAAGCTTTCACCTGATTACGAACATCATAGTAAGCACAATTAAGTTTTACGAAAGTATTTATATCTTCTTCATTTTCAAATTCAAATCTATCATTAAAGATATTGCTTACAAATCTTAAGATTGAAGCAACTGCTAATCCACCATATGCAACAGTAATTCCAGATGGCGAATATAAACCAAATTGTGAAAATGTTTGAATGATATCTGCTGATCGTTCTAAGAAAGGTGTTCTCTCTAAACTAGAACAACTATTATTTGAAAATAACGTATTAACACCATTAATTACTTGAGCTACAGGAATACCATCTACAGTTACTTCTTCACTACTTGGGATTACGTCTGTCGTTTCTTTTCCTTGCTCTTCTTTCAATTTATTTAATTCAGTTTCTAACTCATTTGAACTATCAATAAGGTTTCCAATTAAAGACTCATTCCCATCAAAACAATCATCTTTAAATACCGTTACAATATTTTTTAGACTTGTTAATGCTTGTTCATATGAGCGAGTGTTATTTAGTGGACAAAACTCTGGACGAGTAAGTGGTAATTTATTTCGAGATACAACATCTTTGATTTCAGCTTCAAGTTGTGAATCTAGCTTTGCATTCTTAATAGTCCTCACATAATTCTCAAAATCAGAAGCATGAGCACTAACTGATGTGGACAAGATAAGAACTGAAAGAACTCCAGACATTACTCTTTTCATTTTATTCTCCCTAAATGATAATGATGCATGGCAGAATTATGACATATTCATGTTTGAGCACGATCATTTCGTAGGAAAATTGTAATAATTACCAGAGCTAAACACCTAAAATTAGGTACCTCTAGATTAATCTCGCTTAAGAAGTAGCTTAACTTCTCTCATGACCTTATTGATTTCATTCTTTGAGAGACCAAGCTTTTCAAGGTGCTTTCTTTCTAAGTGCTTAATAACGACGATATTTCTTTGCAATAGGGCCTTCTTCTCTCGTGCCCTTAAAGTCGATAAAGCTGTTATTGGATAGATACGATATTTTTGAATCAATTGGCAGAAAGTATTCTTCTTAGGGTAATTCATTGAATAAAGAAGCAGACCTACTCCATTAGCATAGGCAATAGCATCTTCAGAAAATTGAGTATTGGACATAAGTGCATATTGAAAGTTTAACTCTGGATTGGCCTCTTTTATATCTAGGTAGCGTGAATGAACATAGAGAGGAATTTTCACATCGTTCTTATAGTATTTGCGATTGTGAAATTTGCATTCACAATATATATCACCATCAGCACGTTCCGCGACGACATCCACTTCATGTAGAACATTCACTCCTTTTTTTAAAACAGAAACTTGAGTTTCATACCCCTTGGCCTTCAGCATCTCTGCACATAAGACTTCAAAAGGATAACCTGTTGGACCTAATTTATAGATGGCCCTTTTGATATTATAATTAGCTGCATCGACTTTGGAGATCTTCTTTAAAGCTCGATATGTTTGCTGATGTATTTTGGTTGTTGATGATAGGGGCTCTAGTCCCTGATAGACCTCATTAACAATATCTTCAGTGTCCTCTTTCGATACACCAGCAGCTTTTAAACTTTTTGCAAACTTCTTCTTATCAAATTCTTCATACGTACGATTCACTTTTCGAATTAAGTACTTAAGCTTTTTATTTTTTCTAGCGCTCATTAACTATCCAAAAGATATGTCTTACCATCTTCAACATTGATGGCCTTAATCTTTAATCGCTCTTCAATACTCTTAGCAAAATGTATGACTGTTTCTTCTTCTCCGTGATTTAAGAAGACTTTCTTTAGCGATGGCCCAACTTTTTGAATAAATTCGATTAATTCATCTCGATCGGCATGAGCAGATAAAGACTCGAGTTTCTCAACATGGGCCTTAACTTCCATACTGTGACCGAGTAAGTAAATCTCCCTTTCTTCTTCTACTAACTTCCTTCCGATTGTTCCTTCACCTTGAAATCCAGTTATAAGAATAGTGTTATTTTCATGTTTTCCATACATTTCCATGTATTTGAGAACTTTTCCACCGCTTATCATTCCCGACGAACTAATTAGAATAAATGGTTTCTTTGTTCTAGCGAGCTTCTTTGTATCAGAGCTATATTCTATAAACTTCACAGACTTCATTGCTTCATTAAATTGTTCAGGATCAACTTTTAGCGAGTCGGCCATGCCCATATAGAGCCTTGTGGCCCTAACCCCCATTGGAGTATCAAGATAAACAGGTATTTTTACTTGAGGCTCTTTTGTAAACAGCTCAGCCAGAAGATACATAAGAACCTGCGCTCTTGCGACAGCAAAAGCAGGGATAAGTAAGACGCCATTTGTTGAAATTACTCGTTCAATATGTTTTTTTAATATTTCAATAGAATCTTCTTTCTTATGAAGTCGATCACCATATGTTGACTCTAAAACAAGATAGTCCGCTTGAATATTCTTTTGAGGAGGATTATGGATTAGATCATCTCTTCTTCCAACATCACCAGAAAAGCATATCTTTTTAGTCCCATTATCAAATGTGATATTGGCGGCACCGAGGATATGGCCCGCTTCTTCATAGATAAATCGAAAACCTTTATCATACCATTTATTTAAACTTACAGATCTTAGATGACTTAGAGTTGCATCAACATCATCAAGATCATAGAGGATTGACTGAGACTTACCTTCTTTAAACTCGTAAGCTTGAATACTTGCAGAGTCTCTTAAAATAAGCTCAACAATCTTACGTGTTCCCTCTGTACAATAGATCTTGCCTTTAAAGCCATTCTTTATTAGCACAGGTAAGTAGCCACAATGATCGTAATGAGCGTGAGTTAAAAAGATTGCATCAATTTCATTAATATTGAAATTGGGAAGAACTTGATTCTTTTTCGTAGAATCTTTATCACCTTGATACATTCCACTATCAACAAGTACCTTCTTATTATTAATTTCTAATAATGTCTTAGATCCAGTTACTGTTGAAGTGGCACCATAAAATACAAGCTTCATATTATCCATAGGGGATATTATATCGCTTATTATTCTAATGTTACAAATATAAGAAAGTAAAAAAGCCTCCAAAAAGGAGGCCTATATCATGAAATTAGATGTTTTATATGATCACCAATAAAGCTAGCAATGAAGTAATAGCTATGGTCATAACCTTCACGGTAATTAACTTGTAAATCCTGATTATTATCAGTGCAAACATCTTCGAAGTTCTTAGTTTTAAGTTGTCCCTCAAAGAATTCGTCAGCTAAACCTTGTTCAATTAAGATTTTCTTAACATGACGCTTCCCACTTTTTACAAGCTCACAAGCATCATATGCTTTCCATGCTTCACGATCATCACCAAGATAACCAGTGAGCGCTTTTTCTCCCCAAGCTACTGCTGTAGGATTAACAATTGGAGAAAATGCAGAAATCGCTTTAAAAAGATCAGGGTTTCTTAAACCAATAACAAGAGCTCCGTGCCCCCCCATTGAATGACCTGTGATTGAGAAGTTCTCAGGCTTAAATTCATCCTTAAGCATTGGAATGAGTTCACTCACAATATAGTCATACATATTATAATGATCTTTATATCCTTCAGTTGTGGCATTAAGATAAAAACCGGCCCCAGAACCGAAATCATAACTATCATGCTCACCAGGAAGATCGAGTCCTCTTGGTGAAGTATCAGGACAAACAATCATAGTATTAGTATTTGCAAGATGAAGCTGAGCTCCTGCTTTTGTAATAAAGTTTTCTTCAGTACAAGTAAGTCCAGATAACCAAATAATGATATTTTCAATTTTATCTGTCTTAGGTTTGAAGTACGAAAACTTCATATCTGTTTTTGTTACACTTGATGAATGGAGACAGAAAGCTGTCTCCCCTTCAAACGATTTATGACTCTTTACTTTTTCAAAGCTCATAGCTTACCCTTCAGTGTTAAAATCAATAACTGTTCTAATGGCCTTCCCTTCGTGCATTAAATCGAAAGCCTCATTGATTTTTTCTAGTGGAAGTTTGAATGTTACAAGGTCATCAAGATTAATTTCTCCTGACATATAACGATCAACGTAGCCTGGAAGTTCAGTTCTTCCTTTTACACCACCAAAAGCACTACCACGCCAAACACGTCCAGTTACGAGTTGGAATGGACGAGTGCTAATCTCTTGTCCAGCACCGGCAACACCAATGATAATCGATTCACCCCAACCTTTATGACAACACTCAAGAGCAGATCTCATAAGCTCAACATTACCAACACACTCAAATGAGTAATCAACACCACCATCAGTTAATTCAACAATAACTTCTTGGATTGGCTTGTCATATTTTTTTGGATTAACAAAATCAGTTGCACCAAATTTCATGGCCATGTCTTTCTTATCGTCATTAATATCAATTGCAATAATTCTTCCTGCTTTGGCCATCTTGGCACCTTGGATAACTGAAAGTCCGATACCACCTAGTCCAAAAACTGCAATTGTTGCACCTTCTTCTACCTTTGCAGTATTGAATACGGCACCAATACCTGTTGTTACACCACAACCAAGAAGGCAGATTTTATCAAGAGGAGCTTCCTTACTAACTTTAGCAAGTGAAACTTCTGCCACTACTGTATATTCAGCAAAAGTTGAAGTTCCCATATAGTGATGGATCATTTTACCATCTTTAGAGAAACGGCTTGTCCCATCTGGCATCAGTCCTCTACCTTGAGTTTCTCTTACAGAAGAACAAAGATTGGTCTTTCCAGACTTACACATTTTACATTCACCACATTCAGCAGTGTATAGAGGAATAACATGATCACCAACTTCTACACTTGTTACACCTTCACCAACTTCAACAACAACCCCACCACCTTCATGGCCAAGAATTACAGGAAAAAGCCCCTCAGGATCTGCACCAGAGAGCGTGTATGCATCAGTATGGCAAACACCAGTTGCGTGCATCTTGACTAGAACTTCACCTTTCTTTGGTCCTTCTAGGTCAACTTCTTCAATTTTAAGTGGCTCATTTGGGCCCCAAGCAACAGCTGCTTTTACTTTCATATATACCTCCGATTAATTATTTATTTGATTCATTATTATAAGGGGAAACCAGATTGTTGACAATTGTGACATACTGATACAAATTGTTTACACATGGAAACAATAAAGGACCTTACCCATATTTATAGCTTTATCAAAGTTGCCCAATTTCGCTCATTTACAAAGGCCGCAGAAGCGCTCAAGGTTTCACGTTCACATTTGAGTAAGTCTGTTAAGGAGCTAGAAGAAAAGCTCGGTCAGCCTCTCTTAAAAAGAAATACCCGTTTTATTGACTTTACTGATTTTGGTAAAAAATACTTCGAAACTTGTGCAAATCATATCGAAGAAATAGAAAGATTTACTAAGATTTCTAAAGAAACAGTAAAAGACACCAAAGGTAAGATTAGAATTTCTTTAGCTGGTGCATACGGAGAAGATGTTATCGCACCAATGATATCAAATATCTTATTAAAGCATCCAGGAATAGAAGCGGAATTAGACTTCTCTACAGAGCTTGTGGATATAACAACTCATGAGTTTGATCTTGCAATTCGCGTCGCTGAAAAAAAACCGACAAAGGGATTTGCCATACAGATTTCAGAAAGAAAAGAATTTGTGTGTGCTTCTCCAAATTACTTAAATAAATTCGGTATTCCAAAAAAACCAAAAGAACTTATTAACCACAATTGTCTTATCGGTAGCAATGAAAAGTGGAGCTTTACTCATGAGAGTGGAAATGAAAAAGTTTCAATAAGAGGAAACTTTAGAAGTTCAAACGGTAGGGCCATCATGAATGCTTCTCTTCAAGGCCTAGGTATTTGTAAACTCCCAGGTGTCTATGTTCTAGACCATATTAGAAATAAAACTCTGCTACCACTTCTAAGTGACTACACACAACAATCAATCCCAATTTGGGCAGTAACACCATCAAAGAAATCAATTTCTTCCTCTGTTAAACTATTGCTACAAGAGTTTGGTGTCTTTCTATTTTAAGAACAAGCTTGTAAAGAGCTAGACTCTTCAATTTCACAAAGATATTTAAAGAGAATTTCATTTTCTCGATCCATGTGAATATTAATATCTGAAACAACTCTCTTGATATCTTTAATAAATTCAGTCCACTCTTTATTCACTTCACTACTTAATTCGTATCCCTGAACCTTTGCCATTAGCTCTTTTAACTCTACTTCCTGCTCTTCATGCCCTTCTAATATTTCTTTGATATCTTCACAGGCTTCTAGTTCATCTGATAAAAGAAGAGGAAATAAATGAGATTCTTCTTTTTGCATATCTGCTTCTATAGTAATCCAAAAACGGATGAAGAAATTAGAAAGTCCTTTTGGAATATTTGGATCATCTTGGTACTTCTCTTCAATTTCATATGATCTACGCATTAATGCTTTAAACTCATTTCGAATAATTTGATGATAAGAGATTAACTCTTCTACTTTGGCTTTGAATTCAGCACTCACTTTTACACCCTTGATAAGACAACTATACTTAGCTTCTTATCCTAACTCAATGCGGTGCAAATAATATGATATTCATCATGGTAAATTTGGTACAAGCTTTTAAACTACAAAGTTATTAAGCCGATGAAATTAAAGAGTTTTTCTTTGTAAGATTAATTTGTTTGCACAAATATTTTATTGATAAAACATGACCTCACTAACTGACTTCAAGCTCAAGTTCAAGTTCTAAATCGAGCTCATCAATTGACTCGCTATCAAAGATAACAATTGATTTTTTTAAAAAACGATCTTCTTTTTTAACATGGGCCTGTAGATCTTCAACAAAAAGACGTGTTCTCTCAACTAGGCTCTTCCATAAATCACAACTTTTTGTCGCAACTTCATAGTTTAACACTTCATCAATTAATGGTTGTAATTCTTTTTCAAAACAGCGATGTACTGCTAATACCTCTTGTATATCACCATAACTTTCATCAACACGATCATCTAAGATTAAAGGAAATATGATCCCCTCTTCTTTTTGTATCAATGCCTCAATAGTGACCCAAAAGCGTAGTAAGAATGTTGAAATCTCTTTTGGGACATCCGGATCGACACATTTTACTTCAACTTCTTTGGCCATGATAATGAGCTCTTTAAAGTCATCTCGTAATGACTTATGATCAGAAACTAATTCTTGAATTTCAGAATTGACTTCATTACTCATATTCTCCCCCTAAGTACATAACTATGTTATTGCCTAAACTAAATTATAGCTCAATAAGAGGTCGATAATAGTTTATAGATCATAATACTTTTGACACTTTTACGTTTTCCCACAATTTTAGTAGAACTGTAACACATAGTATTTATAGGCTTTGAGAGAGATATTATTTATTAAATATTTCTAGTTTCAAACTTAAAACTTCACCCATCCATAAAGTATTTTGAGTATGATCAAGATAATCATTACCAGTATTAGCGTGTAAGAAAACTGTTAATTCATCTCTATTTTCAAAAAGCCAAGGTATAAAATCATTAAGCTTTTCTTTAGAAAAAAGAAACTGACAACTCCATCGAGGATGAGGACCAACCTCTTTTTGATGGGCCCTTCCAACCTGAATATAGTTAAGATCTCGAGCTTTATTAATAACTCTTAATGCTTTTTCATAAGTTTCTTCGTCGTAATATAGGTGTGCATGGTAGTCCAAAATTTTCATGAGCGAATTCTCCCTAATAAAAAGTTAAATTGCAAGCAGTATGAATATCGAATAGTATCAATAAATATCATCGACAGGACTAGTGATGAAGAAAGAAATTAGCCTCTTAAAATTATTTGTCATAGCAATGATAGGTCTTATCATTTGGAATTCACCAATACCAAGTGGCCTAGAGACAAAAGCTTGGCATCTATTTGCAATATTTCTATCAACGATATTAGGCATTATCTTTAAGGCCATGCCAATGGGATCAATGTGTATGCTCGGTTTGGCCATCTCTACTTTAACTGGAGTATTAGACTTAAAGACACAGGCTTTAAGTGGCTTTTCAAATAGTACCATTTGGTTAATTGTAATTGCCTTCTTTATTGCCCATGGTTTTGCCAAGACAGGCCTTGGTAATCGGATTGCCTATTTCTTTATATATATTCTTGGAAGAAAAACGATTGGATTAGCTTATGGATTGGCCATTAGTGATTTAATTTTAGCGCCAGCAACTCCTTCAAACACGGCCAGAGGAGGAGGGATTATCTTTCCAATAATGAGATCTCTTTCATTAAGCTATGAATCCAGACCAAAGTCTGATTCAAGAAAAATAATTGGCCGCTACTTAACAATCACTTGCTTTCAAGTGTGTATGATTACTTCTGCGATGTTTCTTACGGCCATGGCGGCAAATCCATTGATACAACAATTTGCAGCTGAAAATGGAGTAAAAATCACATGGAGTAGCTGGGCAATCGCTGCAGTCGTCCCCGGTCTTACTTCTCTTATAATAATTCCTCTTCTAGTCTTCTTGATTTATCCACCCACTGTAAAGAAAACACCGGAAGCAAAAAAGATAGCAAAAGAGAAACTAGAAGAGATGGGAGCTATTACCAAAAGTGAGTGGATTATGATTTTTACTTTTGTGACCCTAATTATTCTTTGGATTTTGGGATCAACACTGAAGATTCATTCCACAACAACAGCTTTCATAGGATTATCTATATTGCTTATAACAAATGTACTAACTTGGGATGATATTAAATCAGAAAAAGGTGCATGGGATACATTAATATGGTTTGGGGTCTTAGTTATGATGGCCTCATATCTTAATAAGTTTGGATTCATCCCTTGGTTCAGTGAACTTGTTGCAAAAGAAGTTTCAGGACAAGCATGGAAAATGGCATTTCCAATATTAGCTGGAGTCTATTTCTACTCACACTATATCTTTGCATCAGCAACAGCACATGTAACGGCCATGGCCGGAGTTTTTTTGGCCGTAGGGATTCAAATTGGCATACCTCCCTACCTAATGGCCATTACACTTGGCTTCTTCTCAAACTTATTTGGATGTCTCACTCATTATGGTTCAGGCCCAGCACCTGTTTTCTTTGGTTCAGGTTATGTGGAATTAAGTGAATGGTGGATAATTGGATTTATTATTTCTATCGTAAATATTGCGATCTGGATGATAGTAGGCGGTATTTGGTGGAAGTTCTTAGGATTATATTAGGGATAACTCATAAATGAGTTACCCCTAAATGATATTTTAAGCGGCTTTATTATTCTTCGGTGAAGCCTTCTTTGCTTTTGGCATAAAGTTGATCACTTCGCCTTTTTTTACAAAAGAAGTATTCTCAGTAATTAATGTTTTTAAGTTAGTAATATTACCACCAATATTTACTACTGACTGACTTAGATCTGTTGAAGCAGCTTTAAGGTCATGAGCAGATTGACTTGTCTGACTAGCAGAACTCGAAATTTCCTGCATTGCCTTACTAACTTCTTCGACTCCAATAAGTTGTTCTTTTGATGCTGATGCAACCTCATTTGAGTTTGCAGCTACTTCATCAAAGTTATTAATAACTTGTCCAAAAACTTTTTGACATTGGCTACTAATCTCAACACTCTTATTAATTTTATCCTTACTTGCATTTAAAGAATTATTAACCTGACGACTTGAGTCTTCAACAATCTGTGAAACTTTCTTTAAACTATCGACGAGAAGCTTTGAAATCTCATCAGCTGATTCACCACTCATTTTTGCAAGGTTACCTACTTCTTCAGCGACAACAGAGAAACCCTTACCATTCTCTCCTGCTCTAGCAGCTTCTACTGAAGCATTGAAAGAAAGGAGCTTCGTTTGAAAAACAATATCGTTAATAACTTGCGTTTTAACGTTAATCTCTTCAAATACTTTAACAATTTCATTTAGCTCTTCATTACTTTTTTCTACAGTCGTTGCTAATTCAGTCGTACTAGAGTCAACCTCTTTTACACCTTGAGCGAGATCAGAAAGATAACCAACACCATCATTTACAAGTCCCTGACTCTCTTGAATTAGATGAGCTACTTTATTTGATCCATCTGTATTACTCTTAATCATTTGAGATATCTCATGAAGAGAACTCGATGTTTCTGTAGCCGCAGCAGATAATTGTTCAGAGATAGAACTCAATGCCACAGAGCGACTACTAAATGTTTTTGAAACTGCATCTAGATTATTTCCTTCAGTTGAGATTGAATCCACAATTCCGTTAATACGACTATCAATTTTACGTGCCATAAAGACAGCAATAAAGATCGAACCAATAAAGCTGAATATTGAAATAAATGTCATTAAAAATACTGAACTAGAGTATGTTTTATCAGCGTCTTTAAATTCTGCAGCCCCCATACTCATAATAAGTTCCTGTAACTTATTTAAGTCTTCACGGGCATTTTCAAAAGATGTATTTAATGTTGTAAGAGAATGCTTTCTTACCTCCGCCTTAGAAGTGCCTGCTGGTAAATCCCCATTACCATCGATTGCAAAATGCGCCTTTGCAGCTTTTTCAAAAGAGGCAATATTTTTTTCAAAGCCAGCAGAAATCTCTTTTTCAGCTTGAGTATTAGCGAGCTTTCGATACTTATTAAAGCGATCAACAACTTGTTGTTTGTTATCGAAATAATCTTGTGCAAAAGACTTCTTTTGCTCTGCAGTTAGGCCATCTAATAAAAGAGACCTTTCTGCCACAAGCATCTGTTGAAAATCTCTATCTGCCTGTACTAATGCATCAATACCTGGAAGTCTTTTTGAGAAAACTGTGTATAGATGTGATTTTACAGAAGTAAGAGAAGTATATCCTACGGCCGCAATAATTAATTGAATTAAAAGCATTGTTCCTGACAAAGCAATTAATTGCTTTTTAATTGTCCATTGTTTCTTCATACGTCCCCCAAACTCCTCTTCTCTATTTTATCTTTGATAAGATCTTGTCGGTTATCTTATCAAGGGCCAATGACTCACAGGATGCACCAAGTTCGAATGCTTTTTTCGGCATTCCATAAACAACCGATGTGTCTTCATCTTGTGTAATCGTAAATGATTTATTTTCTTTTAGTTTTAATAATCCCTTAGCTCCATCAGCTCCCATACCTGTTAATAATGCAGCAGTAACACAATGAGATTTAACTTTTGCTAAGTTTTCAAAAAGGTAATCAACACTAGGCTTATGACCTGAATATAGTGGCGTTTCCTCATCTAACTTGATAGCTAAATTCTTAGTTCCTATTACACCCATATGGATTCCTCCAGGTGCAATATAAACGGTATTATTTTTTAATTCCTCTCCATCAACTGCTTCCTTTACGGTAAATGGACATAATTCATTAAGTCTATTTGCAAAAGCAGTAGAAAAAACTGGTGGAATATGTTGAACAATTAAAATAGGTGGAAATTGCTTTGGCATAGTAAGTAACAATTGTTTAATCGCCTCTGTTCCACCTGTTGAGGCCCCAATAGCAATAAGCTGTCCTTCTTGAAAATTGAAAGTACCTTGACCTTGCCAACTTGATAAACGTCCTCTCTTACTTTTTACAATACTGCTATAAGCAAGATTAATTTTTTCCGTTAAGGCTTTTTTGAAATTGAAGATATCGTCAAAAGAAGGCTTCTTTATATAATCAAAGGCACCATCTTCAAGACACCTCATAACAATATCACCATCACTCTTACTTACAGAACTAATTAAAATTGTTTCTACCTTCAGATTACTTGGCAGTCGCTTAATTACCTCGTGACCAGACATTTTAGGCATATTAATATCAAGAGTGATAACATCTGGCCTAAGCTCTTTAATCTTATCAAGGCCATCTTGGCCATCTACTGCCTCTCCAACAATTTCAAAATCATTATTATCCACAAGACATTTCTTAATAAGCTTTCTAACAGTTGCCGAATCATCTACAATCAGAATTCGTTTCTTTGCACTTTTATTAAGTTGAACTGGTGAATTTACATCAGTATCAGTTCTAAAAAATATGGACTGGCCAATATTTTGGAAGCCTTCATATTTTAATAATGTTTCGGATAAGCCTAGAAATAAGTATCCCTTATTAACAATACACCTATTGAGACTTTTCATGACCTTGTTAATTTGTGCTTCATTAAAATATATAAAAACATTGCGACAAAGAACAAAGTCAAATTCTTCTTTATATTCAGGACTATCATCATTTACAAGATTATGTGTCTTAAAACGACAATATTTCTTAAGATCATCACTAACTTTTACAAAGTCAGAAATATCTCCACTTCCTCTATACCAATTCCCGGCCAGGTACTCTTTTGGTACTTTTTGCAGCTCTTTCCAATAATACACACCCTTTTGAGCATGCTTAATAGATGCTTCGCAAATATCTGTCCCTAAAATTTCAAATGTAAAACTCGGATCAATTTTTTTAAGATGATACTTTAGCACCATCGCCAGACTATAGACTTCGTCACCTTTACTACAAGCAGCACACCATATACTAAGCTTCTTGCGACCTTTGGATTTTGCTCTTTCAATTATTTTAGGCAATGATTTAACAATAAAATCAAAATGGCCCTTTTCACGCATAAAGAAAGTGTAATGAGTAGTTAGTAGCGATATAAGAGCATTCTTTTCTTGATTGCCTGGTTTCTTGATGAGAGTTAAATATTCATCAACACCATTCAATTTTAATTCAACGATTCTCTTATCAATACGAGATTTGATCATGGCGTTGTTTTGCGCTGTAAAGTGCGCTCCACTCTCTTTTGCCATAACATCAGCAATCTCAATATAGCTTTTTGCTAAACTACCCATTATCTCTATCTCTCAACTACTTCTTCTTAAACCGCTTTATCAAATCGATCATCATCTTCACTAGGATATTCTTCACTTGATACTTCCATAACAGGATCATCTGCTGTTTCGGCAATAGCTACTTGTTCATAACTATCTTCTTCAACAATCTCTGGCTCAAAACTTGGAAAGTCTTCCTCAGTTTTTACAGAGTGACTAGCTGTTGAGTGATAAGTATCTTCTGTTTCAAAACTAGTCGTTCCAATAGAATCAATTAAATCATCTTTTGATACTTGGCTTACATGAACTTTGCCTCCAAGTACTTCACTTTCTAGTTCTTCAACAATATTGTTTAAGATAGTAGTCTGTTCAGATAAGCTATCTGCAAATCCAGAAGTCTCTTGAGCAATCGTAGAGTTAGAATGAGTAACTTCATCTAACTGATTCATTGCTACAGTGATATTATTAATACCTTCAGCTTGTTCTTGAGATGCTGTAGAGATTTCGGCCATTAACTTAGTAACAGCTTCAACATTGCCAACAACCTGGTCAAGAATTCTCCCACAACTTTCAGATACGTCTACACCTCTTTCAACACTAGATTTTGCATCTTTTATAAGTGATTCAACATTTCGTTGTGTCTCTTCTACAATAGATTGTACTTTCTTAATTGATCCACCAAGTAGATCCTCAATCTCAAGTGCAGCGTTCCCACTCATTTGAGCGAGATTACCGACCTCTTCAGCAACAACAGCAAATCCCTTTCCATGCTCACCGGCCCTAGCCGCTTCAACTGAGGCATTAAAAGATAATAGCTTTGTTTGGAAAACAATATCGTTAATAACATTTGTTTTCTCTGAAATTTCCTTAATAACGTCAACGATCTTAACGATCTCTTCGTTACTACGGCTCATTTCTTTCATGATATCTTCATTATTACCGTTGATTTGATCAATAGCATTTACCATATCATTTACGGCAAGCTTACCTTCCTGAGCAACCTTTTGAGACTCATCAGCTTTTTCAGTTGATGTTCTTGCACTCTCAACACTCTTATTTACCATTGCTGAGATTTCATTTAATGTTGCAACAGTTTCCTGAATAGCACTTGCTTGCTCCGTTACAGAAGACGAAACTTTAGATGAGGCCATCGACATATTAGTACTCGATTTTGCAGTTACTTGTGATGACTCTCTTAATCTCATACTTAGATCAACAATAGCCTTAATTGATTTAGAGAAGTTATATTGGAAACCAAATGCAAATAGAGCAATAACCCCAAATAAACCTAGAACAGTATAAGTCACTTGATTTTCTTTAACCTTAATCCCAGCAACTTTTTCTTCAATTCTCTTATCCACAAGATTTACTACACCATCAATTAAAACAATCATCTTACCAGCATATTCTTGTGATAATTTCATATGACGATTTAATTCAAGCTGATTATCATATAATTTTTTAAATGTACTTACATAACCATCTATAGATTTATTGAAGTCATCAACAATATATTTCTTATAATTTCTCTTAACTAGCTCATCTTTGATTCTTTGCGACTCGGCCATTGCACGCTTAACATATTTCTCAGTTCTTCTAAGGAGAAAGTCCTTTTCATATCTTCTTAGAGTTAGGAGAGAAACCATAAAGGAATCACCCAAGTTATAGTTTTTAATATGCTCCTCGATGTTGTGAGCATAACTTCTAAGCTCTCCTCTTAATCCATCTTTAGAATCACCTTCAATCTTAGTATGCCTCGCTATTTCTTTGAAATTGTCTTTATATGCTAAATAGGCTTTATCTATTGCTGGCCAGTCAACCTCAGCAGAATAATCAAACTTCGTTTCCTTCATTTTTTTAATCAAATCATCATTATAATTTGAAAACTCATGAAACTGTTCTGCTGCAAATTCATCTTTAGTGATCACAAACTCTTTTTCATATGAGATTTGTTCAACGATATTCTTTGCCACAATTCGGAATGAATCCTTTTTCTCAAGGTCCTTATTGATTGTATCAGTAAGGGTATCAACTAACCCATTAAAAGAGTAGATTGCAACACCTAAACCAATACCAAACATAAGAAAGATTCCTAAGAAACTAAGAATTGTCTTCTTACTCATTGATAGTTTTGTCTTTGACATAATTTTCCCCAAAATTTTGTTTTATCTTTTCTCTATTAAGCTGCTTTTTTTGCTAAACCAGTTAACTCGTCAATGTTTAGAATTGACTCCAGCTCAACAAGTTGAATAAGAGTGTCTGTTTCGCTATGTCGATAAACGCGATTTAGACGATCTCTTTTCTTTGTTTCAATTGATGCAACTTCTTGAATTTTATCCTCATCAACAGGAAGAACTTTACAAATATTATCTACAACTATTCCAAGGCATAATTCTCCAAACTCTACGATAATTACGGCCTCTTCATTTGACTCTGAAGGCTGTACACCAAGTCTTGTACGCATATCAATAATAGAGATAACTTGACCTCTAAGGTTCATAATACCTACATAATACTTTGGACTAAATGGTACACTAGTCGTCTCTGGTAAAGAGATTAACTCTCTAACCTGTAACAGGGGAATTGCGTAGTGCTCTTCTCCAAGTTTAAATTCTAAGTATCTTTGTGTTACATCTGTCATTTCTTTTTCCATAATATCCCCACATCAAATGCTTAAATTAAGCGACGTTTCTTATTGAACTTTTATTTTTAACTTTTGCGACTTTATCAACCACTAATTCTTTCAGGTCTAAAATTAAAGCAGGCTTACCATTACCCAAGATAGAGCTTCCCATAAAGCCTTGCGTATTTTTTATGTCATTACCTAAACTCTTAATAACAACTTGTTGTCTTCTTAGAACATCATCTACAATTATAACGAAGTCCATATCTTCTGTTCTAACAACAAGAGCAATTTCATTCTTATTATCTTCTTGTGGTTTATGCCCTAGTAACTTGCTTAATCTGAAGGCTGGCATTACCTGTCCTCTTAGAACAACACAACCACCAACATTATTTACCTTGCGATAATTTTCTTCTGTTACAGATAAAGTCTCATGGATTAAATTAAGTGGAACAACGTAGTTTTCACTACCAACTCTTGTTACCATCCCTTCAATAATTGCCATTGTAAGTGGTAGTTTAATTCTAAAAACAGAACCACTTCCTAATACGGACTTAACTTCAACAGCACCAGAGATGTCTTGGATATTTCTTTTAACAACATCCATTCCAACACCACGTCCTGAAATCTCACTAACTGCTTCTTTAGTTGAGAATCCTGGAGCAAAAATTAGATTTATGGCATCTTGATCTGCAATTTTATCGGTGCTCTTAATAATACCTTTTTCAATTGCTTTATTTCTGATAACTGCCGGGTCGATTCCCTTTCCATCATCATTAACTTCAATCACAAGACTATTACCCTCGTGATATGCTTTAATTTGGATTTCACCTTTTTCAGATTTACCGACAGCAAGGCGATCGTCGCTAGTTGCTTCAAGTCCGTGGTCAACAGCATTTCTAACGATGTGGACAAGAGGGTCAGAAAGTTGCTCTAAGATATTCTTATCAACTTCAGTGTCCTCTCCAACAATATTTAAATTTACTTTTTTTCCAAGCGCCTTTGATGTATCTCTTACAATTCTTTGTAGTTTTGAGAATGTCGTCTTTAATGGAACCATCCTCATCTTCATAGAGATATCTTGAATTTCTTTTGTGATTTTTGCTAAGTGGCTCACACTCTTACGGACATGATCATCAATAACTAGATCATCACATTCACTAAGTACTGTTTGAAGAATAACAAGCTCTCCAACATAGTTATTTAATTTTTCAACTCGGCTAACACCAATTCGGATTGTTTCTTCTGGTTTAGCTGGTTTTTTAGGAGCTGCAGCAGCCTGTTTGGGCTCTACCTTTTGTTCTGCTTTCTTCTCTTCTTTTTTAGCTGACTCTTCTTTCTTTACGGACTCAATAGGAATAACATTTTCTTGCGGCTTCTCTGCACTAACAGGTGCTATTAAGTCCACTTCTTCACCAGCTGCATCACCATATAAGAGGCGGTCTAGATCACTAATATCGTCATTACTTGGACGAGTTGCTAGCGCTTCCTCATCTTCACCATCTTCATCACTAGCAAAAATCTCTTCTAATTCTTCTTCCTCAAGATCATCAGAGTCCTCAGACTCATGTGAATCATCTTCAGCAACGACTTCCTCGTTAAAGTCTTCAGATTCCTCAGGAAGATTTGATATTTTTAATTCCTCATGCTCAAAGTCAGCACTACCTACGGATTTGATAAGTTCAATAATTTCATCGGATTCAAAACGGGCCTCAATATCTTCTCTAAGGCCTACGATCATATGATTTAAATGGTCAGAACATTTTAGAAAGACATCAATTACATCAGCAGAGATTTCCACCTCTCCTTTCTTAACTTTTAAAATCAACTCTTCCATTTCGTGTGTGAACTCTGCCACATCACTAAACTCAACGGCCCTTGAAGTCCCCTTAAGGTTGTGAGCAAGACGGAAAATCTTATCAACATGATCATCAGGGTTTTCAACACCTGACTCAAGTTCAAGGAAAGATTCCTCACAGTCTTCTAGAAGCTGAATTGCCTCTTCAAGGAAATCCATTTTTAATTCTAATTCAAACTCATCCATAAATCACATCTCGTTTGGTTTTTATCTCATCTATTTTTCGGACATATTGAAAAATAAATTAGTGTTTTTGGGCACTTATTAAAACTTTCTGTAAATAATCTTTACTTCTTAAATACTTATCATTTCATTTAAAACCTAAGTTATTAACTATTCGTTAACACCTAGGAGAATATAAATATAAAATGAACCCATTTTAGTTGCTAAAGGGATCATTAGTGATTCATATTTGTTTAATTCGATCTCATCAAAGTTCTCTCTCAGTAAAACTGATGGTATCGCTCGGTCTATGACAATTCCTTTATTTTGATTTAGTGTGGCCTTGGCCTGCCCAAGAGTAATATTTGTGAATTCAGCAATAGCGTCCTTCACATCTTCATTAAGTTCCATATACTCTTCACCAAAAATGGCATTATAAATACTAATGAATACAGCATCGGGAAAACAAATCAGTAATCTTCCTTCAAACGCCTCATTTTGAATATCAATTGATCCAATTATTCCTATTTCATAACTTTCAAAGTCCTTGGCCTTAGAGACTTTCCCAGGTAAAACCTTCAAATTTGCCTGAACTCCAAAAGTATCAATAGCTGCTTGAATAAATGGATTTACAAAGTTTACATCAAGAACAATTCTCTTCTTTTTAAGATTAAGTTCTTCTAACTTACTAGTAATTGAGTCTGTAAAATTGAATTTCTGATCAACGAAATCACTCTTTAATTCTCTAACTAGCTTTGGCTTTGCATTGATTGTATAAATTAAGATCTTTCTTTCCTGCGCAGAAGAAAATAACCTAAAAATCTCATTATAAATATTTGGTGAGATATACTCGACTTTTTTGAAGTCTAGTATAATCAACTTATCCTTTTCATCTTCTAAGATAGCATCAAAGATCATTGCAAGTGACTTAACACAATCCTGATCGATATCTCCCGAAAAGACTAATACGGAAAAGTGGTTTTTGGTAATCCTCTCTACCATGCCCATTACAAGCTCTCCTCGTTATCCTTGTGGAAACCTTTTTTTCAGTGCTAACGACAGTCTCTTTTTAAAAGAATCTGAGTCGAATGGTTTAATTACGTATCCATCAACGTCACTTGCGATAGCTTCTTGAATTTGGGCAACATCTTGTTCGGCAGTAACCATAACAAATGGCATTTCTTTGAAGTTCTCACTCCCTCTTATTGTTTTTAACAAATCAAGTCCGGTAGCATTTGGCATACTCCAGTCAGAGATAATAAATGTGATTTCGTGAGGTCCACCTTTGTTTTCGACAATCTTTTTTAAAGCATCTTTTCCATCAACAGCCTCAACAAACTTGTCAGCACCTAGATCACGCAACAGCTTCTTAACGATCTTTCTCATTGTGCTCATGTCGTCCACAATTAAGAAAGAGAACTTCTTTAAATCGTACATTTCTTTATCTCCTGGGGAATGTATATTTCCTACTATAACACCGTGATATCACTCTAAATATTTGGTACGTTCTTTCCCATAAATATTTATCAATGAGATTTTCACTGAAAACTTAGTAACTATGATGACTTATCGGAGATATTGAGATTTTTTTTATATTGATTTATGTCAATGTTTTACTTTTGCTAACATTTCTATAAACAAATTCCCTTACAAACAATGAGACTTATTTTGACTCTAATTATTGTCACCAAAAATTGCTGTTATATAAGTTCAATATGTTACGGCCGTTTACACACTATACAGCTATAGATAAGGTTTACACACCTACAGTTATATCAGTTAGTTATGTGATACAACCTAAGAATGAAACAATTCACTATCCTCACATTATTCTTAATTAGCTTAACGACCTCTGCTGCAAACCCTGAAATTTCAGAACCAGTGAAGGAAGAAAAAGAGAGTAAGTTTACTTATTTTCTAAAGAATTACCTAACCAAAGAGAATATAAAGCGTAATCTTGTGGATGCTTTTAATAGTTTAACTATTAGCCTCGATACCGATATCTTCAAGATCGACTTATATGATGGCCTAAGTTTGAAAGGTAAGTATGAATATGAAGTCGATAAGTCTTATATTCCAGGCCAATACACAAGACGTGACAGATTTGAATTTAAAATAGATCACGATAGCAAAAGAACATTTTTTCCTGAATTACAATCACCTCTATTTTTAAAGGGGAATCGTAAAAACGAAGTTATTATTTCACGTCAATATGTTAAAAAGATTGATGCTATGAAGGCACTACCATTTAACGTTGCCAAGCTACCTATTAGAGCAAAATACGTTGATCGTTTAAATGAAGGAGACTTCATTTCCATACCGGCTTCAATGGCACTTACTACAGGTTTTTCATATAGTGACGTTGCTCCTGTCTTAAAAACAGGTCTCACTGGTTTTTATACTTTTGCAGGAGAATTTCTTATTCAAGTCTATAAACTTGAAGATCAAAAAGTAAGAGTTAAGATTATTGCAGAAAAGAAGAAGGCCAGAGGACTTAGTTTTAAAAGTAGCTTTGGTGTCGAATTATTCAGCTTCGAAATTCTAGGATTTGATGTTGATCATGAATATAAAATAGACTGGATCAAACTCGATACATCGAAAACAAAAGGTAATATTATTCTATCTGACTATGTTTTTGATCTAAAAGATGAAGAAGTTCGTAAGGTCTATAATAATCTATTCAATAATGTATTCAAATTCAAAGAAGCAAAACTTCTTGCTGAATCATTAAATACAGATCTTCTCGATCGCTACTACGTAGTAAACCTTGAAGATGTCGATCGTCTTGCAGTTGCAGACAAAGACCAAGAGGCGCCAAGAGTTGAAAGAGTCTTTAAAGGTCACAACCGCTATACCTCAAATTCATCAGGGGTCACTCTAGACTTAGATTTTCTAAAGCTTAGCTCACGTGGCCACTATATTAACAACCGATTCAACTTCGAGAGATTAGATGGCTCTACAATCGCCTTCTATTATCCTAATTATACGAAGAGATCAGAATCCAAAATCACAATTCAAATTTTTGATACAAAAGAAGAAAAGGTTCTCTCTTATTATGGCCTTACTTCTTCTCATGAGGATCATAAATTCTTAAATGTCGGGATGAACTTCATAAGACGTGACAATGAATTTAGAAAGTCAGAGCAAAGAAGATATAAGAAGGTTCTGGAAGGGATTGTTCCTGAACGTTTCAAGAAGGATGTACTAGATAGTATCTCACTAGAGAGGAGATACGTTAACTTTAGTTCAAATCTTAAGATGATTTTTAAAGGCCCTGCCTTTTCAGTATTTGATAAATACACTCTGGAAGAATTCATCTCAATCATGCAAGAAAAGTTAAAAGGTAAAGACGTTATTCGTTTATCAAATCGTCACCTTCATAAGACTGATCACTTTTACACGTGGCAACTTGAGCGTGAGTACTTAAGGAAATCAAAAAAGTTAGCTGAGTACTTCTACAATATTATTAAGAGTGATTCTCCATATCAAGAAAAAGTGGAGAAGTTCACAAAGAAGCTCAAGAGATTAAGAAATGAATACCATGTTATGCAAATACTTGCAGATCTCCTACCACAAGATAATCTGGAGGATTACCTCTATTTTGACTTACTAATTACAGATGATTCAGAAACATTAGTTGATCTACAATTTGGAACTAATGACTATAAAGAGATTTATGGCCAATTAGAATACCTCGATCGATATATTCGACGAAATGGTGAAGACTTAAGAATAGACACAAGAATAGAAGATATCCAGATGTCCATAAATGATTAAAAAAAAGCCGCTTAGATAAGCGGCTTTTTTATTATTTAACAAATTCAACGTGAACTGGTTTTTCATTAAGCTCTTTCTTAGCAATTCGAGCCTTCTTCTTTTCCTGTCTCTTCTTATGAGCAGCTTCTTTTTCTTCCCAAGCTTGACGACGAATTTCTTTCTCTTTCGCCTTCTTAGTCTCAGCAATATCAGTTAATGATTTGTAATATGTTTCTTTTCTGAACTTCGTGAAGGCCTTATCATCAGCTGCAGTACAGTTTTGATGACCTTTCTTTTTAAGATTAACTGATTTTTTACTTGAAATATATTCAACAGCTTTTGCCGTTTTATTTCCAACGTTATCAATACCAATAGCTGCAAGAAGACTCTTCTTTGAAACTAAACGATATGAACCTGGGGCAATTCCATCAACTGTTAGTCCACCAATTGCAACACGCTTTAGTTTATCAACAGTTAGTCCCGCACCTTCACACATGCGACGAATCTCACGATTCTTTCCTTCAGTAATTCTGAACTCTAACCAAGTCTTTGTTTCAAGTTGCTTAATAACTCGAACCGCCTTAGGTTTTGTCATAACACCATCAATATAAACACCAGCTCTTAATTTCTTGAGAAGGAATTCATTAACAGCACCAAAGATTTTAACTTCATAGACTTTAGTTAAATCTGAACTTGGGTGAATAACAAGGTTTGCAAAATCACCATCATTTGTCATGAGAAGCAGACCTTCTGAAAGGTAGTCCAGACGACCTACAGGATAGATCCTCTCACTGATCTCTTTACAAAGATCAATAACAGTCTTTCTACCTTCTGGGTCATTAACAGTTGTCATAACACCACGAGGCTTATTCATAACCATATAGATTTTTTCAACAGCACCAAGATCAGCTGCTTTACCGTCAACTACGACCGCATCAACTTCAGGTGCTACTTTTGTTCCTAATTCTCTAATTGTGATTCCATTAACTTTCACACGACCTTGAACAATTAAATCTTCGGCCTTCCTACGTGAAGTAATTCCACAATCAGCAATAAATTTTTGTAAACGTACTAGTTTAGACATTTGATACTCCTATCTGCCATCACGGCGGTTAAAAGGTTATAAAGAAAAAGCTTACGCATAGATAGAACTAAACGTAAGCTTTTACAAGTATTTAAGTAATTATTTCTTGATTATATATTACTCAGGACGTGAGTCTGAATCTTCTAAGTCCTTGTTATTTAAGAAATCAAGGTCCAGATCCAAATCACGGGCCCCATTAATTAAATTCTGAGTTGTTTCATTGATGCTATCATCAAGGTCAACGGCCATCTCATCTTGAGGTAGTGAAGTCTCTCCACCAAAAAGTTTAGAGAAGGCATCATCAAGGGCCTGGGCCAGCTCATTGGCTTCATTGTCCGTTTTCGTTTCATCAATAATTGCAATTTCTTCAACTTCTTCAACTTTCTTCTCAGTTGATTCAGGAGTTAAGATTGCTTCGGCCACTTCACTAAGGGCCTCATTAACAGAATCTTGAGCTTCAACTTCTTGTGCCTCAATCTCAGACTCATCTTCATTATTATCTTCAAATTCTATTGGCTCATCTTTTATGACTTCACCAGAATCTAGATCGATCATTTCAAAGTCATCTTCCTCTTCTTCAGGTACATTAAATGGACCTTTAGAAAGGTCTTCAATAACTTCAGGACAAGTAATGGCCGTGAATATTTCAGAGCTAGCTGACTCTTTATTAGCACCAGTAACAAGAGAATTATCAAGATGTTGCTCAAGTAGGTCAAAGGCAGTTAGAGATACTTCATCTCCTTCCCCTTTTTTACGTTTTCTTTCTTGAACTCTAAGTGATTTTGTAAATGCTGTTTCAGAATCAATCGACTTAATTGATGCTGCAATATTATCAAGTTCTTCAATTTCATCTTGGTCAAAGCGCGACTTAAGGTCAGCATTAACAAGAGTTTTAATATCTTCAATTTTCCCCACACCTTGAGTAGCAATTTCAGATAGCTCGTGCTCAGGTGGTAGTTGATCAATATTTGCAAGATTAAATACTTCTAAAAACTCTGGAGTCGTTCCATAAAGAACTGGTCTACCGACTTCATCAGAGCGTCCTGCAACTTTAACAAGTCTCTTATCCATAAGTCCGCGCACAATATGAGAACTATCAACACCACGGATCTTTTCAACTTCAATTTTTGAAACTGGCTGCTTATAAGCAATAATAGCGAGTACTTCAAGAGCTGTTGGAGATAAAACAAGCTCGTTAATTTTAAATAAATCTTGAACATATTTAGAGAAAGTTGCTTTCGTTCTAAATTGATAACCATTAGCAACTTCTTGCAGTCGAATACCATGATGCTTTAACTCGTATTCTTCCTGAAGTCTTGAAATTGCTTCGTGAACTACTCTCAGTGGAATATCATCATCAATTAGAGCCTTAATCTTCATTAATGGAACAGGCTTATCGCTCATGAAAACAATTGTTTCAATTGCACCACAAATTGTCTCTTCATTAAGGCCAGTTCTCGCCTTCCAAAGCTTATCTTCTTGAAGTTTTTCATCTGCAAAGTCTGACTCTAATTTTAAGTATTCTTCTGGATACTCAAGATCATCATCTGAAGGCATAAGGGCCATCTCAAGCTCTTCAAGCATCTCTTCATCTGTCGATACAAACTCTAAGTTTAAATCTTCATTCATTGTGTTGTTTTCCATCATAAATCTCTCTAAATATGTATGCTATTGTTGTATTGCTTGTTCTAGTTCTTGAGCATCAATTTGCTCAGCTGTATTTTCATCTTCAAAGCCATCTGCCTGAGTTACGTCAAAGTCATCGAGTGATCTAACAACATCAACATAGACTTGACCAAAGTTTTCATTTTGAAAAATCTCTAGTCGCTTAAGTCTTGCTAGCTCTAATAATGAAATAAAAGTGATAACAACGTTATCAATCGTATTCTTACCATCGGCCGAAACTTTTGCAGTACTCTCACCAGTCGTTGTTGCAATTCGACTATTACTATCGTTTTCTAAAAGCTCTTCCAAATTAGTTTTCTGACCAACTGATAAATAACTCTTTAAGAATTCTAGTTTTTCTTTAATCGATAAACGATCTCTTTTAACAACCGTGTACTTACGATTTTGACGGAAAATAAAGTCAATCATCGTATCAGTTAACTTCTCGAGATCCATTGGTGTAAGAATTGAGTTTACAATCTCTTTGCGATTAATCTTTGGCTTAACAAAGATATCAACACCTTTTTGTGGTAGCTCCATCAGGCGTTGTCCCATTTTTTGATAAAGAGCTAACTCCTCAAGGCGGCGAACAAGTTCTGCATGAGAAGTGATATTAAGAGAGCCTTCTGCTCCCAATTGATTGTGCAGTTTTGCCTGCTCTTCTTCTGTGACGGCATTCTTAGATTTAAGTAAAACAAGAGTTGCAGCTAAGAATAAATAATCACCTGCAATATCGAAGTTTAACTCTTTCATATTTGCAAGATAATCCAGGTACTGCTTTGTGATCTTTGTAAGATCAAGCTCCTTAATTGACATCTGCTCCTTCTGAATTAATAGAAGAAGTAGAGACAAGGGGCCATCAAACGTATCCGTTTTAACCTTAATCGTTGTGTCTAACATGTGTTAATCCCTCAAAATCCTATTGCTAGGAAAGAATAGCTGCAAAACCATTCATTAAAATCAATCCAAGCCCCATTACTGGTCGAATCACATAGCCTAAAATTGGTGTAAACCAAAGTACTAGGATGAAAACGAAGCTAAATCTTTGGAGCTCTTCATATTTGCGTGCTGTATTGTAGTCTAAGTATGCTGCTACCATCTTTGAGCCATCTAATGGCGGAAATGGAATCAAGTTGAATACTGCTAAGACGACATTAATCATTACAGAGTATTCAAGCATTTGTATGAATTGTGATTTCAGTGAGAATGTTGCAGGAACATAGGCGTAAACCATTCCAAAAAGAAGAGCAGAAAACACCATCAGCAATAAATTTGCTCCAGGGCCTGCAAAGCTAACCCAAAAAAGTCCTGACTTAATATTTTTAAAGCGGCGAACATCCACAGGAACTGGTTTTGCCCAACCAAATGGGATCCATCCAGCAAAAATAGCAACAAGTGGAAAGATAACTGTTCCCACAAGATCAATATGTGGAGCTGGATTTAAAGTTAAGCGCCCAAGTCTATCGGCCGTATCATCTCCATATCTCTTGGCCATCCATCCGTGACCAAACTCATGAAACGAGATTGCCAGTAAGAAGCCTGGTAAGGCCAACGTCAATTTATTTATTATCTGCATTAAATCCATCGCAATAATCTACCAAAAACCACGGGAATCGACAAAAAATTGCGACGCAAAATGAACGGAATGTAAGACAAATTAAAGAAATTTACCCATTTTTTGCCCAAGCCACTGTAATTTCAAAATTTTGCTATAATAAAGATATGAATTCACTGCATAAAAAAGTCCAAATTATCACTCTGCACAAAGAGAAAAAGGCCCTCCTTCTCCTTGAGATGAAAGCCGATCGAGGATTTGGTTGGCAAAATGTAACAGGATCTGTTGAGTCTGGAGAAGATATTTTCACTGCGGCCAAAAGAGAACTCTTAGAGGAAACGGGAATTGAGGAAGCTGAATTAGTTCAACTCTCCCAAGAATTTAAATTTCATGATCGCTGGGGAAAGGATGTTATTGAATATTGTTTTGCGGCCCTCACTAACAAGGATGAAATAACAATATCAAAAGAAGAACACCAAGGATTTAAATGGCTTCCTATAAACGAAGTCCAATCCAAAGATTTTAAATACGAAAGTAATTTTCTAGCATTTCAAGAGGCCATAAATTGTCTAAGTTAATTCTTCTCCAATTATTGATGACTACTCTTTTCTTTTCAAATGCAAGCCATGCAAATGAAGAGAAGCTCTTTAACGACCTACTAGAGCTTGGTCGAGAAGATAATGCTCAAAAAATCAACTATCGTAAGCGCTTTAAATACACTAAGAATAATTTCAAAGTACGTACATTTCGAAGTGTTATTTTAAAGAACTCTCTTGTTGAAAACCTAGAGGGAACAAAGTTTTACCGAGTACCAAAGAATACGATTATTCGTACACAAGAAATAAGACCAGGATCAAAATACTATTACCTTGTTCCTAAAAGCGGTGAAATGAAGGATGTTAAATATGTCACACAAGGACAAAATTTAAACCACTTAGAGAATATTCTCACCTTCCATGAGAAAACATTTAAACCCTTTAATCGAGATAAATTTAAGGCCGTGGAATTTGATAAAAAACAGATCCATACCTACTTACACCTTCAAGCAGGAGTTGGTTCTTCATCGCCTAATTTCTTCACAGATGGCCTATCTCTTAATGCTACAAACTTCACTCTTGAAGCAGGTGTCGAGACATTTAAGGACCTTCCAGTATTTGTAAACTTCGAGTACCTCTCACAAAATAGCGGACAAGAAGTTCAATTTAATACTTACTCTATAGGCTTAAGAATTGAATACCGATATCGTATTAACGATGATTCATTTATTACGGCCGGACTTGGCGCCAATCGTTCACTATATTCTTCGGCCGAAGTATTTGGTCAGTCAGTAGACCACTCTCTTGACTCATTTGGGGCCAACTTTAGCTATAATTACAAAAGTTATTTCTTAAATTTTGACTTAAAAATACAAACATATACATTTGATGCAAATGTCTTCTTTCCAAATACATCACTTACTGATGATAATTCAGCGACAATGCTAAGTCTCAGTATAGGAAAGGAGTTTGAGGTTTCCATATGATAAAAGTATTCCTAATACTCTTACTGACTTTTAATACTCTTGCAACTCAAGGAATTATACGAGTTCATGAAGCACCAGTTGTAAGCGAGCCCAATGCTAGTGGAAGAATTCTTATGCGCATCAGAAAGGGTGACAGTGTTTATTTACATCCGAACTATCTAAATAATGAAAACTATTATGTTACGTTAACGAGAGATGGACGAAAGGCCTATATTAGGAAAGACTTCATTAAGCTGGTATTAAATAATGACTCAGAGGAAATTGGAAACACAATCTATGTAAAGAACGACCCAACTGATTATGTAATAGATGAACCAATTCCTGATGAATATCCCCTAAAAGGCCATCCTACAAACCGGGCCCAAGTGGACCTCATATTTAAGCAAGGGCCAACTTCGCGTTACGGCTACACCTCTCAAGTTCAAAGAGAGAGCAATGGTTTTGAGGGTAGTCTAAATATCAAATACTTAAGACCTGCAAGCTTTGATGACGAGAACCGCCTCTACTTTGGCTTCTATGGTGGTATCTCAACAGGACAGAGTGAGTATCAGTTAAATGGAGATATTTTTACGAAAGAAAGTAGTTCAATTTTTACATTAGGGCCTGTTGTTTCATACACCTTTCATAAAAGACAATACTTTGAAATCGAATCGATGCTTCAAGTAGGTGTTAATTATCAAAGACGTTTTATTTCTCAGGATGACCAGACAAATTCCATTGCTGAAGAGAAGTTATTTTCTGGCATGATGTTCAATATTCGCCTTGCAGTTAATCTATCTCATAAAAGAGCATTCAGCTCAAAACACACCTACTTCTATCACGGCCCAGTGATTGATATTAAGCTTCCATCAACACTTGACTCTGATGCTCAGTTTACTCATGGGCAACTATGGTCCTCACCTTCCGTTTCAACAGAGCTTGAAGGAACCTTTGGCTATAATGTCGGAATCACCTATCGTTACTAGGGTTTAGACGACCTAGGTAGTTTTTTCCCCGTCTAAAAGAAAGCTCATATATTTTTAATTAATAAATTTAAGTGTCGATATAGTTAGTGTCATTGTTTTAGCAAGGATTGCTAAGCATAAATCAGGAGGAAGATTATGACAGTTTCATACAAAGGCACAGAAGTACTATTCCAAAAATTAGGTAATAACTGGTTTATTTTCGCTGAGATTAACGATGAGGTTGTTTACTCAACGATGCCAGACGGAATGGATCCTTATTCAACAAAACTAGAACTATATGAAGTAATTGAAGATCACATGAAAAGAGTATCATCAATGAAAAAGAGCTCAGCTGAAGCTGCAGCTTAGGATATCCAATGGGTGTAAAAAAATACACAAATTTATACATGGGTGCTCGCTCACACGAGCATGAAGCACCCACTACATCAAAAGAGCACAATAAGCAGCAAGACAAACTTGAGATCGAACAATTGAAAAAAGCTATTGCTGATCGATTCAAAGATCCAGAACAAGTCAAAAAAGCTGCACGCATTATTGAAGAAATGCTCAATCGCTAAGAATTCAATAAAATTCTCTTAATCCAAGTATGTAGAATCTCTTAATAGAGCCTATAATACCTTGCCTGAGCGACTTGAATTTGATAACTAGGTGCAATAATCATTTAGGAGTTCAAGTTGCCAGTAAAATCAGACGCTCAAGAAGCGACAAACGATCCATTTGCTTATGAACAAAATAAGGATAAGTCTTTTTCAAAAGACTTCCAATACAAGCATCGTAATCCATACCACGATAAACTAACTGAATTTAGTGAGTTCGTTCTTCGAGATGAAGAGGCCGAAGAATACCAAGGGAAATGGAATAGCGAAGTTTTCAAACAAGATGGTGAATTATGTCTTGAGATTGGATCTGGTTACGGACACTTCATGCTCCAATACTGTGACTCATATCGCGACCAAAACTTTGTCGGACTCGATTATCGTTTTAAGAGAAGCTACGCCCTAGCAAAGAAATTAAAATCACTACCATATAGAAATTTCAAATACTTAAGAGCAAAAGGTGAAAGAATTGAGCATCTTTTTGCTGAAAACGAGCTTGATAAGGTTTTCTACTTCTTCCCTGATCCATGGCCGAAGGCACGTCATCACAAGAAGAGACTTTTTCAACTTCCTTTTTTAGAGAGAGCTTACAAAGTTATCAAGCCAGGTGGATACTTCTTTGTTAAAACAGATCACGATGGATATGCTGAGTGGATGAAGGAAGTTATTGAAAAACAGGATCTATTTGAACTTGAATTAGAAACTAAAGACCTTTGGAATGATGCTCCAGATCACTTACTTTGCCAATTTAAGACGAAGTTTGAGAAAATATTTATCGAGCAAGGTGTAAATATTAAAGCTTTTGTTCTAAAATCCAAAAAAGCAAATTAATTAGCTAGGTTAGTCACACACATGTCTTTACAACAACTGCGCGAAAAAATCGTCAACGAGATCCCGATTTCAGATTTAATCGAGCGCTATGGTGTGCACTTAGTTCGAAAGGGAAATAATCTCTATGGAGTCTGCCCTTTCCATGATGACACAAACCCTTCTATGTCTGTCGTCAACGATAAACGAATGTATAAATGCTTCTCATGTGGAGCCGGTCACAGTCACTTTGATTTTGTTATGAACCTGCAAAGCATGGAATTCATTGAAGCAATGAAGGATATATGTGACAAATTTGGAATTGATTTTGACTCTTACACAAATAAGAAAGAGAAATCCAAAGAGTTCATTTATGCTGAAAAACTACTTAAGGTGGCATCAACTATATATTTTCAATCTGGCCGAAACCTCAAGCCAGAGCAGTATCTAGACTTTCTAAAAAATCGTCACTTGAGTGATGAAATTGCTGACCTCTATCAACTAGGGTTTGCTCCAAAGAAGAATAGTGTCTATGACTATGTATGCTCTCTTCCCAAAAAAGACCGAAATGAAATTCTTCAAACGGCCTTAAAAATAGGAATTATTAAACACAATAAAGATAATGGGTCCCATTATGATACTTTCAGGGAGCGCATTATGTTTCCTATTTGGGACCACTACGGTAAAGTTATTGGCTTCACAAGCCGAAGAATTCACGAGTATCAACACGCTAAGTACATGAATTCTATAGAATCGTTCATATTTAATAAGAGAAACCTACTCTATGGCCTCCATCTTGCAAAATCTTTCATTAGAAAGCGCGATAGCGTTATCGTCGTAGAAGGAAATATGGACCAAATTGCAACTTACAAGAAAGGATTCGAAAATAGCGTTGCTATCATGGGTACGGCCCTTGGTGACAATTCCCTGCGTACACTAAAGTCTATGACGAAAAATATTTATCTTGCTCTGGATAATGATGAAGCAGGATATAAAGCATCGCAAAGAACAAACCGCCAATTCTTGGAACACGGTATTTTACCTAAGTTTGTCGACTTATCTCCACATAAAGATCCTGATGACTTTCTTGATAAAGAAGGTACTCTTGCTTTCCAAGATCGAATTGATAATGCCCAGGCCTTTATTGACTATGAATTTAACAAGTTGCTTCCTCAGCGACCAATAGAGATTCTCGACGAAAAGTTAAATCTTCTTAAACAAGCCTTTGATATTGTTTCACCTCTTGGCAATGACCTTAATGCCAATGAAAGGCTTGTCTCATGGGCAAAGAAACTTGGCCTAGAGTCTAGTAAAGAGAGTATTCTCGATAACTATGGACAATTCTTAAAAGATTCGAAGAGCTCAACTTTTCAACCTAAAATTACTAATCAAAATACCCCGCAAGAGGAACCTCCTGCATACGATGAAGATTATATGGCAAACTTTGTGGAAGACTCTGCAAACGGGATGCCAAGTTACCCTGAAGAAGAGGATAAGATTTCCAAAACAGAGGAAACTTTATTGCTTGCTATCATTGAACATCCGGATTGCCTTGAGTATGATGAAATGACCGATCTACTTGATTTTATGCAGTCAGATAGGGTAAAAGAATATATTTTGAATCTAAAAAATTTAATCTTTGAGATAGATCAGAGGGAATTTAAAAACTTTGCACTTTCGAGTTCTTCCGAATACGGCCTTGAAGAAATTATCAAAAAAGGCATTATAAAAAATAAAGGAATCCAACTAGAAAAAGAGAAAGCTGTAAAAATAATTAATGACCTTCGAAAAAAATTAATTAAAGAAAATCTTAGAGAAAAAAGACAACTCCTAAAGTTAAAAAGAAGTGAGATAAAAACTCAATCTGAATTAACTGAGTTGTTAAAAGAGATTCACGACATCGAAAAAAAGTTATTTACTTTGAAGTAAAAATTGGAGAAACCGAACATGTCAAGTGCTGCACAATTTTTAAAATCAAAGGGGTTTGAAAAACTTATCTCTAGAGGTAAGGATCAAGACACCCTGACTCCAGAAGAAATCAATGATGCGATTCCAGCAAGTATCATTGCTCCTGAAGAACTTGACCTCATCATGCTTGCTATCAACGAAGCTGAAATCGAAATTACAGAGCAAGAATTTGAAGAAGAAGATGAGGGGATCAAACTTGATGGTACAGAAATTATCGAAGAAACACTTTCTAAAGAAGAGAAAGCTGAACTTAGAAGTGCCTCAACTGATCCAGTAAAATTATATTTAAAGAGAATGGGATCTGTCGCTCTTCTAACAAGAGAAGGCGAAGTTGTAATTGCAAAAGAAATTGAAGAAGGTGAAAGAGAAATTATTCTTTCATGTCTAAAGTCTTCACACGCAATCGCAGAGATCATCACTCTAAAAGATCGTATTACTGAACTAGAAAACCCGACAGAGTTTGTTAGAGAGCTTGTACGTGGTCTTGATGACGAATCAACTCAAAAAGATGTTGATAAAGTTAAGAAGACAATCATCAACCTTTGTGATGAATTAACAAGTATCTACAATGAAAACGTTAATGAAGATGATGGAACATTTGAAAAATTCTCTAAATCAGAGAAAGAAAGAATGGACCGTATTGCAACAGATCTTGCTGATCTAACTTTCAATAGAAAAATCATTAATAGCTTTGTTGAGCCAGTTAAGAAATACTATCTACAATTTAAAGACCTTTACGAACAACAAGATCGTATCTTTAAATTCCTTGAAGTAGAGACAATTGAAGCATACCGTGAACTTCATGAGAAGATTATGGAAGACGATGCATTTAAACGTGCATTTGCAAAAGAGCTTTTCACAACAGATGCTAAAGTAGAACAACTTGTTCGTAACCAAGAAGATATCCTTAGAAAACTAAGAAGATTATCTCAAGAAGCTGGAATGAGCTTTGATGATATCGAAACAGTTTATAAGATTATCACTAATGGTGAAGAAAGAGCTGACCGCGCGAAAGCTCAACTTGTTGAAGCCAACTTAAGACTTGTTGTTTCAATTGCTAAGAAATATACAAACCGTGGACTACAATTCCTTGACCTAATTCAGGAAGGAAATATTGGTCTAATGAAAGCAGTTGATAAATTTGAGTACCGTCGTGGTTATAAGTTCTCAACTTATGCAACTTGGTGGATTCGTCAGGCAATTACTCGTGCCATTGCTGACCAAGCAAGAACAATCCGTATCCCAGTTCACATGATTGAAACGATTAACAAGATGGTTAGAACTCAAAGACAACTTATCCAAGAACTTGGGCGTGAGCCAACTCCAGAAGAAATTGCTGAGAAAATGGAAATGCCAGTTGATAAGGTTAAGAAAGTTCAAAAGATCTCTAAAGAGCCAATTTCTCTTGAAACTCCAATTGGAGAAGAAGAAGATTCATCTCTTGGAGACTTCATTGAAGACAAGAAGATCATTTCACCTGCCGATGCTGTAATGAGTATTACATTATCTGAGCAAACTCGTTCAGTACTTTCAACTCTTACACCAAGAGAAGAAAAAGTTCTTAGAATGAGATTTGGTATTGGTGAAAAGTCAGACCACACTTTAGAAGAGGTTGGTCAAGACTTCTTCGTTACTCGTGAGCGTATTAGACAAATTGAAGCAAAAGCGCTTCGTAAGCTAAGACACCCATCGAGAGCAAAACTTCTAAAATCGTATATCGAAAATAGTTAAGTATTTTAGGCCCCTATTCAGGGGCCTTTCTTTTTAACAGAACAATGACTATTACATTCTCTAATTTTACGTTATAATAAGACTTTTAAAGATAAAGCTTATTTATGACACAAGAACCTGGACTCGATCTAGCAAAAAAATATTTTACGACGTTGGCCATTTCTAAGGCCAGAAAACTTCTCGGCTATGGAAAAGTATCCCTTTCATTTAAGAAAGGTAGTCTTGATGGTTACCTCATCACAACAGGAATCATTAAAGAAGATCGTCCTTACGAATCGAAAGTCGTCTATAAAAAACGTCTTGAAGGTACTGATGAGCCACCTCTTTCAACCACTTGTGATTGTTTAGAGTGGACAGCTGAGAAACATTGCCATCATACTGCGGCCCTATTTATGTATTATATGGCCACTTCTGGCGACCAAAGTGACAATAGTACACAACTTCCCCCAATTGGAGGATATGGTGTCTACCCTCTTGAGTACGGAACTATTATTAATGGCCCGCATGAATTAGAAAATGCTCCACATGGGCCAACATATTCAACTCTTAATTATTCACTTACTAATAAGAAGACGATTGAGTTTCCAATTCCTGAAACATTGAATGGAAAACTTGTCTTTAATATCGCTCCTAATAAAGAGCAGCGAATTGATTTTCAAGATGACTTAAAGTCTAGTATTCGCTTTGCTATTAAAGATGACGATAAAACCCATCGCAATATAAGCGTTTTTGAAAATCTTTATCTCTTTAACTGGGATACTGGTGAACTCTTCTCTCTTCCAAGTGAAGTAAGAGAATTTGTATCATCTCTAAGATCTAATATTCACTCTTATAAAATTGATGATGCACTAAATCTCGCCTACTCAGAAAGATTAAAAAAGTATATTTCCTTTGAAGTAGAAGGTAATGAATTTGATATTAATGAAATTGAGTCTCCTGATTTAAGAGTTTATATCAATAACTCTCAAAGAAAGGGATATAATAACTTTTCTGTAGAGTTCTTTAATAAGGAAGATAAGAGAACAAGACCACCACAATTCTTCTCTTCCCTTACTTTTGAAGGTGGATACCTCGATTTATTTAGAAAGAAAAGTGAAGCATATAACTTCTTAAGAGAAGTTCAGCACTATTTTGAAACAGGTGTTGATGGTTATAAGAAATCTCTTTCTGGTAAGAGTAAAAAGTCAGCTTGGATTCGTATCATCTCTGAAGTTGTAAGCAAAGAATATACACTTAGCTTTGATCATGAAAATCATAAACTCTATAAATATGACAATAAACTTCAACGATTAATTTTTAAAATCATGGTTACAGAGTTTGGAGATCATTTTTTCCGCTACTCTTATCATTATAGAGATAGTAACGAAGTTATTTTTCAAGTTTCCATGTCTCAAATCACTCAAGGACTTTCAAAACTATTTAGTGTGACTAAACCTTATGGTGTTGAGATCTTTTACGATAATAATGAACTCAAAAGCTGGAACTCTCGTATTCGCTTTGAAAGAAAGCAAATTGGACGTTCAGGCTGGTTTGATCTCGAGCTTGAGATCGATGAGCTCGATCAAGATGTTATAAAGAACGTCGATCTAGAAAATAATATCGCCATTACAAAAAGTGGTGTCGTCCTTTTAAATAATGAGCAAAAGGATCTTTTAAAATTTGTTCAAAAATATACAAAGTTTGAAGCAAAAGAAGAAATACAGGAAGGTAAATTCAAAAAATTCATCCTACCATTTTCTCGCGCAAGAATATTTGAACTTTTTGAACTCAAAAAGATTGGGCTTGAGGGAGCTCTAACAGATGAAGAAGTTGCACTTTGTGAACGTCTACAAAATCTTGAAGGAATCCCTGATTACCCACTATCAAAGCACTTTGATGATATTTTAAGGCCATACCAAAAAACAGGATATAATTGGCTAAACTTTCTTTATGAAAATAAGCTTGGGGCCTGTCTTGCCGATGATATGGGTCTTGGTAAGACTATTCAGACAATTGCTTTTATCGATAGTATCTATGACGAAATCGATAAGGTTCTAATTGTTTGCCCTGTCTCTCTCCTACTGAACTGGGAGAATGAGTTTAAGAAATTCTCAAATATTGATGTCCATATTTATCATGGCGCAGATAGAGAGCTTCCAGAAGATGGTAAAGCAAAAGTTATTCTAACTTCATACGGTATCTTAAAGAGAGAGCTTGAAGCTGAATTTGAAGAAACAAATTATGATATTCTGGTTCTTGATGAAGTCCAGCATTTAAAGAATATGAGATCTCTCGGTGCTCATTCAGCTAGAAAGATTAAAGCAAACTTTAGAGTTTGCCTCACAGGTACCCCTGTCGAAAATGATTTGGCAGAATTCTATAATATTATCGACTTAAGTATTCCTGGAATTTGGGGAGATCTACGATTTATAAGATCGAGCTCAACACCTAAGTCACGAGTATATGCTAGAAAAACAGCTGCACCTTTTATTCTTAGACGAACAAAGAGCCAGGTTCTGACAGACTTACCTCCGAAACTAGAAAATAATGTTCTCCTTAGCTTCAATGATGAGGAAGAAGAGTTTTATAAGAATAAACTTCAGTCAATTAAGAACAATATTAATAATGCTCCAAAGAATAAGAAGTATGGTGAGATTCTAAAAGGTCTTCTCGAGCTTAGACAAAGTTGCCTTTGGCAAAATCATTCGAATAAGATGACAAAAAATATTCGAAGCTTGGCCTCTACTAAAGTAGACTATCTCATTGAAAGTTTAGAGCAAATTGTTGAAGAAGGTCATCAAGTCATTATCTTCTCACAGTTTACAACATATCTTGATATCATTGGCTCGGCCTTTGACGAGCAGACTTGGAAGTACTCTAGAATCGATGGCTCTCTTAACGTAAAAAAACGTCAAGCGGCAGTTGATGAGTTCCAAAGTGGAAAAACGAAGTTATTTTTAATCTCTCTTAAAGCCGGTGGTGTTGGTCTAAACCTAACAGCAGCAAGTTATGTATTCATAATGGATCCATGGTGGAACCCAGCAGTAGAATCTCAGGCCATTGACCGAGCTTACCGTATCGGTCAGAAAAATACTTTAAACGTTTTTAGGCCAATTATTAAAGGCTCTGTTGAAGAGAAAGTCTTAAAGTTACAAGAAATCAAAAGAGAGCTATTTAAAGAACTTCTTCCTGAAGATGAAGATGAGTTATTTAGCGGTAAATTAACAATGAAAGACTTTGAAGAGCTCTTTAACTAGACTTCAAGCGCTCAATTTCTTCATGGACAATATCTTTTAGCTCATCACGGCAAAAAATAAATGGCCCATTAAGCTTCTTGTCTGCTAGATCAGTGATTTCATCAGAATAAATTCCTCTAGAATGACATATCACTACTCCAGCGGCGATATCCCAAATATTCTTATCGCGAAATGAGATGACACATTCACATGCGCCTGCGGCAAGAAGTCCAAGTTTAAAAGCGATTGAGCCGAGTGGAGCAATACGGAAATTCTTCGAGAAGTCCTTCTTATATGCACCCTTCTCCCACTCTGAACGAGAAATCATTATATTTATAGCATCAGCATGAGCATGTCGACTTCCCAATGGAAACTTCACATCACTTGTAATTTCAAACCCTGTAAATGGATTATAGATCCAGCCAAAGTTTCTTTCATCTTTGATATCTGCCGAATACAATATCGCCATCGAAACTGCACATTCACCATAACCTTTGGCAAACTCACGTGTTCCATCAATTGGATCAAGCACAATGACAGGAAATTCAAAACGCTCCTGATCTTCTTCTGAAAAAAAATTATAATTATGACCAGACTCTTCAAAGACCTTCTTTATATAGTCCGAAACAAAAATATCAAATTCAGTAACAATACTCTTATCTGCTTTTCTTTCAATGGACATATCGCCCCAAGACAAGCTTTCTAGTTTATTGTGAATACCTTCTTTTATTTTATCTAATTCATTTCGATACATATCTACCTTATGTGAAAGACGATCTCATGCTTAAAAGTTTTTTCTTGTTCAAGATCAACAAGTCCTTCTTTCATATAGAAATCATTATTTGAATCTAGAGCATCAGTAACTCCAAATGCTGGTGAAATACGAACAAATTTTGCACCTGGATAAGTCCATATCGATAGATATGGTATATTACCAAAGTCTATATTTACTGATTTTTCATTAACTAAGTTCTTAAGAGTAACATTTGAAGAAATAATGTCCTTAAAGACCATCTCTTCGCCTCTGAAGTTCTCTTGATTAACAAAAATCCTTCGATTATTCATAATCTTCTTATTATCAGCATCATGAAAATTAACGAGATCATTTTCTAAAAAGTAAGCTCCTCTTTCTTCTTCACGATCTAATTCGATAAAGCAGTCTTCGACACTTTCATACCCTAATGGGAGATTGAATGTAGGCCCAAATCCAAGGGAGAAGAACATCTCTTTCTTATCTAGATTTTTAATAACAAATGAAACAGTAAGTTTTGGCCCATAGACCATATAAGTTATTTCTATACTATAACGAAAAGGAAAGATAAGCTCTGTGTCATTAGTATTTGTGTGGACAAAGGTTATGCGATCGCGCCTCTGGTTCTTTACTTCAAATAGAAGCTCTTTTAAATAACCATCCTTTTGCATGCGATAATACTTACGGCCAAGCCAGTATTGATCATCCTTAAGCTTTCCTACTATTGGAAATTGAATTTGAGGCTTCCATGGATGTAAAGTAGGATGCCCCTGCCAAAGGTATTCAACATTTGACTCGAGGTCAAAGATAGAAAGAAGTCCCGCCCCAAGAGACGATACTGATACGCGAATAAATTCACTTTCTAAATGGTATACTTGATTCTCTTCCATCGATGAATCCTCACTTATTACTATCATATCAGCTTTTCTTTCAACATGAAACTCATAAACCCCTGATAATACTTATATTATTCCAATATGAAATCACCTCTGCATTCCAAATAGAGAAAATATACGAAATCGAAGAGTCCTTAGATAAAACATCTTCAACAAATTGATGGATTTATTTAAATAAATTTTCCCTCATTCGTCCTGCCTCAATAGTCTAAAAATTCAAATTACTCAGATTCATTCGAATTAACCTAAGGCCTCAAAACTTGAGGCCCCTACCTTCCCTTAAAGCTTTATTTATCGCTTATAAATGATTAAAATAAGGTTTCACAACAAACACATAGGGATTTAGATTTAATGAAAGTAATTGAACACATCGATAAGGCCACAAGTCCATTATTTAGTTTTGAAATTGTTCCTCCACCAAGAGGAAAGAATATTTCTGCAGTAACTGATATTGTAAAAAAACTTTTACCATTCAATCCTTCATGGGTTGATGTAACAGCTCATTCCGCTGGTGCATATTATAATGAAAAAAGTGATGGTTCTGTTGAAAGAAAAATCTATAAAAAACGTCCAGGTACTGTTGGTATTTGTGGAGTTATTCAAAATCGCTTTAAGATCGATACTGTAACTCACCTTCTCACTCAAGGCTTCACTAAAGAAGAAACCGAAGATGCTCTAATCGAACTTAACTACCTAGGGATTCACAATGTATTAGCATTGCGAGGCGATGCTCTTAATTACAATAAGAAATATGATCTTTCTCGAAAGAGAAATTTCTATGCCAAAGATCTTGTTGAACAAATAAGTGATGTAAATAAAGGTGTATACCTCGACGATATTTCAAATAGTTTTCCACTAGACTTCTGTGTTGGAGTTGCTGGATACCCAGAGAAGCATTTCGAGGCTCCTAATCTTGCAACAGATATCCATTACTTAAAACAGAAAGTAGATGCTGGTGCTGATTATATTGTAACTCAGATGTTTTTTGATAATAGCAAGTACTTTGAATTTGTTGATAAGTGTCGCGAAGCAGGCATTACTGTTCCAATCGTACCGGGAATAAAAGTTATTAAGAGAATGAATCAATTCTCAAATGTCCCTCGTCACTTCTACGTTGATTTTCCTGATGAATTTGTAGCAGAGGCCCATGAAAACCCTGATCACATTATTGAGATTGGAATCAACTGGGCACGAAAACAAACAGAAGAATTATTAAATGCAAATGTTCCTTCTGTTCACTTCTATGTCATGAATGATTGTGACAATGTATCAAAAGTTTTAAAGGGCCTATACTAAAATGACAAATGTAACTGATATTCGTAGTCAGCTTGAAGACAAAATAAAAAACCGAATTCTATTTCTTGATGGTGCTATGGGAACAATGGTTCAACAATACCATCTAAAAGAAGAAGACTTTCGAGGTGATGTTTTTAAAGATACTAAAATTGATCTTAAGGGAAACAATGATCTATTAAATCTGACTCGTCCTGAAATTATAAAGGAAATTCACCTTAAATATCTCGAAGCCGGTGCTGATATCATTGAAACAAATACATTCTCTGGAACGCGAATCGCACAAGATGATTATAACCTCAGTGAATATGCCTATGAAATAAATGTTCAAGCTGCAAAGATTGCAAAAGAAGCTTGCCTTGAATTTATGGATAAGAATCCTGATAGGAAATGCTATGTAGCAGGGGCCCTTGGGCCAACAAATAAAACGGCTTCGATCTCTCCTGATGTTAATAATCCTGCATTCCGCGGGATTACTTTTGATGAGCTCGTGGATAATTACTACGAACAAACAAAAGGGCTAATTGATGGTGGCGCCGATTTACTTCTTGCAGAAACTTCCTTTGATACTTTAAATCTAAAAGCAGCAATTTTTGCAATGAGAAAGTATCTCGATGACAATAATCTTGATACTCCTATTATGCTTTCAGTTACAATTACTGATGCCTCGGGAAGAACCCTCTCAGGACAAACTGTTGAGGCATTTTGGAATTCAATCGAACACGCAAGGCCATTTAGCGTTGGTATTAACTGCGCTTTAGGTGCAAAGGAGATGCGTCCATATATTGAAGAATTATCAAGAGTTTCAAATTGTTATATCTCCTGCTATCCAAATGCAGGACTGCCTAATCCTCTAAGTGATACTGGTTATGATGAAAAGCCAAATGAAACAGCTTCCCTTCTAACTGATTTTGCGGAGTCTGGGCTAGTTAATATTGTGGGTGGATGTTGTGGAACAACACCAGAGCATATCAATGCAATTTATAATCATTTAAAAGATATTAGGCCTCGTAGTATTCACGATTTACCTGAGACTCAAAGACTATCAGGGCTTGAGCCACTGAATTTAAATCACCATGGGCAAAGACCTTTTATCATGGTTGGAGAGAGAACAAATGTAACCGGCTCTCCTCGCTTTGCTCGATTAATACGAGAAGAAAACTTTGAAGCTGCATTAGATGTTGCCCGCCAACAAGTTGAAAATGGTGCCAATATAATTGATATCAACTTTGACGAAGGTCTTCTGGACTCTAAGGCTTGTATGGTGAAGTTTCTAAACCTTATCGCTTCTGAGCCAGACATCTGCAAAGTACCAATTATGATCGATTCTTCAAAATGGGAAGTTATCGAAGAAGGCCTAAAGTGTGTTCAAGGAAAAAGTATTGTAAATTCAATCTCGCTAAAAGAGGGGGAAGAACAATTTAAAGAACATGCTAAGAAGATCCTTCAATATGGAGCTGCCGTTGTTGTTATGGCCTTTGATGAAAAAGGACAAGCTGCTTCAAAAGAAGAAAAAGTTTCAATCTGCCAAAGAGCATTCAAGATTCTAACAGAAGAGGTTGGTTTTCCAGCAACAGATATCATTTTCGATCCAAACGTTCTAACTGTTGGAACAGGAATTGAAGAACATAATGATTACGCAATTAACTTCATCGAAGCGGTACGAGAAATAAAAGAGACTTGCCCTGGTGCACTTACGAGTGGTGGGATATCAAATATTTCATTTTCTTTCCGAGGAAATAATGTCGTTCGCGAGGCAATGCATAGCTCTTTTCTCTATCATGCAATTAAAGCAGGTCTTGATATGGGGATTGTTAATGCTGGAATGCTTGAAGTCTATGAAAATATTAAACCTGAGCTATTAGAAAAAATTGAAGACGTTCTCTTTAATCGTAAAGAAAATGCAACAGATGAACTAATAGACTACGCCGAACAATTTAAAGGCGTTAAATCAAAAGCTAAAGAAGATGACTTATCTTGGCGTGAAGGCACTCTTCAAGAAAGAATCTCTCACTCTCTTGTAAAAGGGATTGGAAAGTTTATTGAAGAAGATGTAGAGCAAGCAAGACAAGAGCTAGGCTCACCTCTTGATGTTATCGAAGGCCCATTAATGAATGGTATGGGTATTGTTGGAGAACTTTTCGGTGAAGGGAAAATGTTTCTCCCACAAGTAGTTAAGAGTGCTCGAGTCATGAAACAAGCTGTCGCCTATCTTGAACCATACATGGAAAAAGATAAGGAAGGTAAAAGTAAGAAGAATACTTTTGTTATCGCAACAGTAAAGGGTGATGTTCACGACATCGGTAAGAATATTGTTGGTGTTGTAATGGCCTGCAATGGATATAACGTTGTCGACCTAGGTGTTATGGTAAGCTGTGAAGATATAATAAAGGCAGCAAAAGAACATAATGCAAAAATCATTGGCCTTAGTGGTCTGATTACTCCTTCACTTGATGAAATGATCCATAATGTTGCAGAATTTAATCGTCAAGGACTTGAAACACCAGTTCTAATTGGTGGTGCCACAACAAGTAAGACACACACTGCAGTAAAAATTGCACCAGAATGTACAAGTCCAGTCGTTCATGTAGGAGATGCATCTCAAACAGTTGGAATATGTAACAGCTTATTAAATGAAAAGCTTCGCGAAAACTTTATTAAGGATCTTAGAGATAATCAAAAAAGAACAAAAGAATATTTTGAAAATAAAAAAGACTCTGTTCAGGCGACAATACCTCTTGAGGAAGCACGTAAGAGAAACCGCATTAATCCAGAGGATACCTTTAAGGAATTTACCCCTCCGTATATCGGTGAAAGAAAGTTCGACGATATTGAAGTAAAAGAAATTGCCAAGTATATTGATTGGTCTCCTTTCTTCTGGACTTGGGAACTTAAAGGAATTTATCCAAATATTCTCTCTCATAAAGATTATGGTGAAGAAGCTAAGAAGTTATATCAAGAAGCACAGGATATTCTCGATGATATTATCGATAATAATCGTTTCAAACCCAAAGCCGTTCTTGGATTCTGGCCAGCATATTCAAAAGAGGAGGAAGTAATCCTTCTCGATGAAAATAAGAATGAATTTGGTACTTTTAATTTCTTACGCCAACAAAAAGAGAAAACACAAAACAATCGACCTTATTTATCTCTAGCAGACTACATTCTTCCTAAAGGAGATAAACAAGACTATATCGGGTCTTTTGTCGTTACAATTGGTAAAGAGGTTGAAGAGTATGCAAAAACTTTTGAAGACAAAGGTGATGACTATACTTCAATTATGGTTAAGGCCGTTGGAGATCGCTTAGCTGAAGCTTATGCTGAACTAATCCACGAAAGAGCACGTCAAATGTGTGGAATTGAAAAAGAGCGAGAACTCTCACTTGAGGAGCTTATAAAAGAAAAGTATACAGGAATTAGACCTGCCGCTGGTTACCCTGCTTGCCCAGATCACACTGAAAAAAGTAAAATCTGGGAATACCTAAAGGTTGAAGAACATACTGGTGCAATCTTAACTGAAAGCTATGCGATGTATCCAGCGAGCTCAGTATCAGGCTACATCTTCTTTAACCCTGGCGCAAAATACTTTAATATTTTGAATATTGCAAAGGACCAAGTTGAGTCTTATGCCAAACAAAAAAATCAGAAAGTAGAAGAAATTGAAAGATGGCTAAGGCCAATTCTATAGGAATTAATATGCACGTTTGTATTCATCATCACACCGCTCTTCCAATCAAAACATATGGTGGTGTCGAAAGACTTGTTTTTTGGCATATGAAAGAACTCATTAAGTTCGGACATAAGGTTACATTTATTGGACCAGCAGAGAGCCAGGTTACAGAATACGGTATTCAACATATACCTTGGTCAAAGAAAGATAATTGGCAACAACTTGTACCTGATAACACAGATGTTATTCATCAATTTTTCAATGATGATATAAAACTTGATATTCCTTATTTAATTAATATTGGAGGTAATGGTTTTCCTGGTGAAAAGTTTGATCTAAACACTGTTTTTGTTTCCAAGTCCCATGCAAGGAATCATGGATCAACAAGCTACGTAAACAACTGCCTTGATATGGAAGAGTATCCTGCCATCTATAAAGAAAAAGAGATAAAAGATATTAAGAATCTTCTATTTCTAGCAAAAGCATCTTGGCGAGTTAAGAATTTAAAACAATCAGTAAAGATAGCAAGACAGACAAATAAGCATCTTCATATTTGTGGCGGTGGTTCAAAATTATTTGGTTGGCATCCTCTCATTCATAACCATGGAATGGTAGGTGGACAACACAAGCTTGATCTAATGCGCGAATGTGATGCACTCTTGTTTGCAGTTCGCTGGCACGAGCCTTTTGGACTAGCAATTATTGAGGCCATGACTCAAGGTCTACCAGTATTTGGCTCAAGTTTTGGCTCACTTCCTGATTTAATTGTGGAAGGTACAGGAAGAACATTCTATTCTCATGAAGAGATCATCGAATACTTTAATACAACTAAAGACATTTATGATCGTGAATATATTAGAAATTATGCTTTAAAAAACTTTTCCATGGAAAACTTCACAAATGACTTCTTAGAAAAGTATAAAATTGTCATGTCTGGTGAAAAGCTAAATAAAGTGGCTCCAGAGTGGATACACCCATTTAGAGCAGGAAAAAGGCTACCATTCTAGGTAGCCTTCGCTATCTTAAGATCTCATACTTAATTCATATAGTTTTTTGTACTCACCACCTAAGGCCATCAGTTCTTCGTGACGTCCCTGCTCAATCTTTTGTCCATCTTTTAGAACAATTATTTTATCGTAATTTTGAATTGTTGAAAGCCTATGAGCAACTGCAACAACTGTCTTATTCTTTGCTAGATCATTTAATGATTCTTGAACGACTTTTTCAGACTCATTATCTAAGGCAGAAGTAGCTTCATCAAATAAAAATACATCATTATCTTGAAGATAAGCACGGGCTATCGTTAACCTCTGAGCTTGACCTCCTGAAAGCCTTACTCCTCGATCACCTATAATAGTCTCAAGCCCTTCAGGTAGTTCATTAATATAATCTGTTGCATGAGCAACCTTAAGTGCTTCCTCCAACTTCTCTTCCGATACATCTTTATCTAACATCAGGTTTTCTCTGATTGTAGTGTTAAATAAGAAAATATCCTGAGAAACAAGGCCAAAGTATTCGCGCAAGCCTTTAAGTGTAAAGTCAGAAGAGTCAACTCCGTCAATCTTATAACTTCCCTTTTTAACTGGATAAAGGCCTAAGAGAACATTAATCAAGGTCGATTTACCTGATCCAGAAAGTCCAACTAACGCTACTTTCTCACCTTTTTCAATATCAAAGCTTAAGTTATTAATGACCTGGTTATCACCATACGAGAAGTCTAAGTTTTTGAATGAAATTCTTTCTTTTAACTCAAAGTTTTCTTGAGTTCCAGGATCAGCTTCATTTTCAACTTTTAAAAACTTAAAAATTCTTTTCTCTGCCGCTTGTGCCTGATTAATCTTCAAGTTTCCGTCATTAGTTTTTCTAATCGGATCTTGAATCATTGCCATGATACCAATAAAAGTAATAAAGTCTCCCGTACTCATTGAACTTCCAGAAATCTTAATCTGAGCAAAAACAATAACGGCAGAAAGAGTTAAAGTTGTAATAAATTCAACTAGAGGATGAGAAAACTGCCTCATCACTTCTGCTTTCATTTGAAATTCAAAAAACTCTCTCTGATAACTTTTGAAAAAATTTCTTGTATAGTCTTGAAGATTGAAGGCCTTGATAATTTTTTGTCCACCAACACCTTCACCAATAATATGAGTCATGTCAGATAAGCGCCTTTGAACATCTTCTTGATGAGCACGTACCCTTTTTCCAAAGAATGTAAAAACAAAGAGCATTAGAGGTAAGATTGCAAAAGTAACTAAAGTTAGTTGCCAGTCGATATAAAATGCATAACCAAGAAGTACAATCAGCGTCACTGGTTCACGGACCATAGTGATAATCCCACTAATCCCCTGAGAGTAGATCATTGTATCATTTAAGATTGTTGAAATGACATCACCCTGCTTTGTTGTTGTATAAAATGAGATTGGAATATCTTGGATTTTTGAATAAATCTTCGTTCTAATCTCACAGATAGCGTCATTCATTGAATATTCCATCCAATAAAAATGAAAGAATCTTACCGGTAAGTTAATCAAGGCAAGTAAACATAGAAGACCCACAAGACTCAAGATATCTTCCATAGTCGAATCAGGTGATAAACCTTTATTAAATAAAGGACCAATGAGCGCAACTTGCCCACCTTTAATCAAGGCCATTCCAACACCAAAGAGCATACTTCCGATAACTCGTAAGCGATGGCGATGTATCAATGGCCATATATTTTTAATAGTTTCAAACATGTAAAACCCTTGCTAAATTATAAATAGATAACTTCGTTAGTTTAGAACAAAATTATTAATTTGCACACCATGTTAGGTACTATGACTGAAAACTATTTCCAAAGACTCAGGGCACAATACCCAATTAGCTTTTTATCTGATGAAAGGCTGGAATTATTACTAAATAATATAAGAAGCGAAGATGAATTAAAAACAATCTTTAGTTACCTACAAAAGCATCTAAAGTCATCGCCGAATCATAAAGAAAATGGAGAGCTCCTTTTTTCTTATATTGATAAAACTCAATACTCTGTTCGTGAATGGATTGAAGCTATAATTCTATTTGATAATTGGTTAGAAAATCAAGGCCGAAAAACTGACTTCAAAAAAATGATTGGATATATTGAATGTTCAACAATGTCTCCGGAAAATAAAATGCTAAAATATAATTTAAAAGAGCTCGTTGAAAAAATGCTCAACGAATTTGGATTCGTTGGTTAATTTTTTGAATAGACTACTTTTCCATTTTTAATTGTCTCAATTACTTGAATATCCTTAATTTCATCACCTGTTATCCTCATCGGATCCTTATCTAGAATGACATAATCCGCTAAAAATCCAACCTTGATTTTCCCCTTTCTTTCTTCTTCAAATACTTGATAAGCTGGCCCAGTTGTCAATCCCTGTAATGCGGTATACATATCGACACGTTGTTCCTCACCTAAAATAACTCCTTCTCGTGTTTTCCTTGTAGTAGCTGTCCAAAGAATAAAAAATGGATCCAGAGGAGTTACATTAAAGTCAGAATGATTCGAGTATATTAACCCTTTATCAACAGCGGCCTTTATTGGGCTTATAAAGCTTGCCTTAGATTTCCCAATATTCTTAATATGAACATCTCCCCAAAAAAATGTGTGATTAGTAAAATAAGATGGAGTCAGACCTAATTTTACATATTCATCTAATTGATCAGGACGCTGAAATTGAGAATGAATAACGACAAAGCGTCGATCATTTGATGCATCTATACCGGAAAATTTTGTTGCCTCAATAACTTCATCAATAGCAGCATCACCATTAGCATGGGTGAAGATCTGAAGGCCTTTATCAGAAAATAATTTAAAAAGATTCAAAAACTCATCTTTTTTTAATATTCCTTCTCCGTGCCAATGTCTCTGACCTCCTGGACCTCCAGTAAGGTACTCATCACTGATAAATGCTGTTTTTCCCTGAGGTGACCCATCTTGTAGCATTTTGACTCCCTGAAACTTAAGGTGATTTTCATATTTTCCAAATATAAAATCATCTTTATCAAACCATTTTTCATACTCAGTAAATACAGGAAGGGCCACAAGATCTAGATAAAGACTTTTATTCTTTGCAGCTTTTTTAAAAAATTTAATATCTTTTGCTAATGTTGCACCATCCTGCATATGTGTATAACCGAATGAAGCATATAACTGTTGTGACTTATCAAGAAGCTTGAGCATATCCACTTCGGACATCGGAGGCAACTTATCTAAAACAAGAGAGAAGTAGGCTGTCTCCATTAAAAGACCAGTTGGCTCATTTGAATCATTTAAGCGCGCAATGACTCCACCTGACGGTGTTTTCGTTTCATTATTAATATTGGCCCAACTTAATGCCTTTGAATTTAGAACAATCCCATGCCCAGAGACATGTATTAGCATTACTTTATGTTCAGGAAGAACCTCATCTAAGTCTATTTTTGTAACATGTCGTTTTTCTAATAAGCCTTCATTATCATAGCCCCAACCAACAACCCATTCTCCTTTTGGTATTTGATTTGAGCGCTGAAAGTTAACTAATGACTTTTGGATATCCTTTATACTTTCTACATTTCCCACTGGAGGTATTGAAAGATTTACTTGATTAACCATTTGAATAGCAGCAACAAAGTGCCCATGAGAATCAAGAAAGCTTGGTAACATCGCCTTACCTTCTAAGTTTACTCTATTTGCATCAGGATACTTTTTAAATGCCTCTTTTTTTTCTCCTGTAAAAACTGTTTTTCCACCCTTCTCTACAACAGCTTCAATGTATGCTGGAGACTTCCCATCCATTGTTAGAATCCTCCCTCCAAAGTACAAAGTCTCTTTCTCTTTTGTTTGACAGCTCAAAATTGTAATTATTATTAGGAATATAGGTAAAAACCTCATAAAAAAACCTCGTGAAATGAAATATATAAAGATTATTTCATTTCACAAGGTGACTCAATTAAACATAATTTAAGTTTTCTTATATTATCTCGCTAATTGAAGAGAGCTTTCAATTAAATCGTTATAATTACCGTGTCCCCACATAAGAACCTTTTGTTTTTTTACGATATTTCTTGAGTTTTTCTTATGATTTTTCTGTAAGTCTTCAACGAAGCGATTTAATTGATCAAGCATTGAATTTAATATTAACTCTTCTGTTTTATCGACATATACTTTTTGTAGTTTAAGAGAGCGATTTTCTTTTCTTGTAAAATAATTTTCAATCATTGAATTTGTTACTTCGCGAACTTCTTTTCTTATATTCTCTGGAGAATTCGCAACGACTAAGCTATTTGCATCTTTATTTATATAATAGTGATTCTGATTTCTCGCTAGTATTCCTTTTTTCTTCAAGCGAATACAAAGGGTACCAATCATGGAAATATCAATACCTGTTTCATCAGCGATCTCAAATATTGTTTTTTTACTATTTCCACAAGATTCTAAAATGGCTCTTTCAATCATAAGTAAACGTGTCATATCAGCTCCCTAAGCACCAATTAATTTTCTAAGAAATAATTTATTTTCAATTTCACTTTTAAACTCAATACAATCATTACGACTTAAGCCAAATGAATGCTTTTCTAAGAACTGGATTAATTCTCCAATCTCCGATGAATTCGATTCTAATTTTTCTTTGATAATAAAGTATTCACTGGCCTTTAAATCACACGCACCAGTCATCAAGCGAAATAGTCGTGTTTGTTGAATTTCAAATAAAGCTGATAACTTTTTATAGGTATAATCAGGGTACCTTTTTCTTACTTCATTAAATAATTCGATTTGTTTAGACATCAGTCCTCCTTAGTTAAAAGGAAAGTAAATGTAAGAGATAATTAAGGCCAAGAGTGCTGAATCTGGTGTTTTCTATTTTTCTATTGATGAAAAATATGTTTTCATTAATGAAATATGTTTAAGTTCACAGTAATTACATCAAATATTCGCTTCGATAATCCAGCAGATGGAGAACACGATTGGCACAATAGAAGAAAGCTTCTGGCATGCGCAATTAATGGCTATCATCCTGATATTATTGGAACCCAAGAAGGGTGGCAACCTCAACTAAAGGACCTTGAAGGACTGCTCCAAGGACTTAAGATTGTTGAAGAAAATCGTCAATGGATCGATGATCGAATGTATCCCTCTATATATTATAGGCCTTCAAAATTTAAACTTATTCACTCTGGAGACATCTGGCTATCTGAGACACCGTATATAGCAGCTTCAAAATCATTTGGAAGTGCGTTTCCTAGAGTATGTACATGGGCAATTTTAGAAGCAAGAGCAAATAATAAGAAATTCTTTGTTGTGAATGCTCACCTTGATCATTTAAAGACTAATACAAGACAAGAGCAAATAAATGTTCTTATCAATGAAATAAACCGTCTAAGGTCTGATTATCCAGTCATACTGACAGGAGACTTTAACGAATCACCTTTTGAGCAAGTGCGCTCAATTATCAATCAAAGAATCCCCGAGCTCATAGACCCATGGCTTGAGCACAAGCATGAAGAATGTGAAAGTCACCATAGCTTTAAGGGACAACGAGAAGATGGCTCACGCATTGATTGGATTCTTTGTTCAAAAGATAAATTAAAATGCGAAGAGATCTTAATGCACAAGGAAGAAAGTGATGGGATATACCCGTCGGATCACTTTCCTGTAGTTGCAACGATATCTGCTAAGTGAATATAAGTTTCAATACCATTTTTTGTATTATTGATTATATCGTCTGAAGGTGACCACTTACCTTTTTCACCTAATACAATTACAGTCGATCCACCAAAGAGGAAGTAACCTTTTTCCTGACCTTGCTTACATTCTTTAAGATCACTTGTTTGAACAATACGGCCAACCATCGTGGCCCCTACTTCAACATAAGCTAATTTTCCAAACTTTTCAGTCTCGATAATCGTTACTTCACGTATATTCGTAGAAAAAATATCATTTTTCATTTTTAAAGCAATGGGATTTACCGAGTGATAAGTACCATCAACTTTATAATAGTCAATGACTTGTCCATCTAGTGGATAGTGGAATCGGTGGTAATCAACTGGACACAATCTTGCCAATAATAGTGGGCCATCATTAAAGACATCCTGCCACTTCTTATTCTGGAGTAATTCAGTTGAATTTAAATACTTTCCTTTTACTGGAATTTTATAACTATTCTGAATTGATTCATATCCAAAATATCTCGCTTCACTAAAAGCAGGCATTTCGTTTTCAGCAGCGTTAAATTCACGCTTACCATCTTTAAATCGTCTAATAAAGAATTCGTTGAAGCTACCATATGGATCATCTAATGAACGGCCTTCAGCTGGCAAATAGTCATCAAGGTTAATTTCAAAATCTTTTACAAATTTTGGAATTTTATTCTTTGTAAATGTCATACTTTGTAATTCACCATAGAAAGTCGACACTATTGATGAAGTAACAGCACCAGACAAAAGCTTTCCAATAGGGTTTGAGTATAAAAAACGAACAGCTCCATCTCCATAAACCTTTTCAACTTCAACCTTATTCGTATATCGATTATAATAGCGTATATCCACTTATCCCCTCAGAGTTCTTACAAAAATTTGACATTTATCTGAATCAAGAATTCATTAAATATGATTATATATGTATAATGGGATAAGCGTCAAAAGAGTTAATAAAAAGAATATGAGGATTATTATGAGAACAAAAATAGGACATTTTTTCTTAACTTTTTTATTACTAGCTTCGTTTAATACACATGCATTATTTGACGAAGGCCAAGCAAGATTAGAGTCTGAAAAGAATACTATTTCTATATTTAAAGATTCAGTGAACTCTGTTGTGAATATCTCTAGTCTTGGCAAGCTAAGAGCACGTCGCGGCTTCTTCTTTAGCTCATCAACAAGAGAAGTCGTAAAAGGTGAAGGTTCTGGATGGATCTGGGACAAAAATGGACATATTATTACCAATTATCATGTCGTTGAAGGCGCCGATAATTTCTTAATTCGTTTTAATAATAATAAAAAAGAATACAAAGCAACACTTGTCGGAACTGAGCCAGCAAAGGATATCGCTGTATTAAAGTTACTAGAAGTCCCTAGAGATATTACTCCATTAAAGACCGGAGATTCAAATAATGTTCAAGTCGGTCAAAAAGCAATTGCCATAGGATCACCATTTGGTCTGGATGCAACAGTGACGACAGGAATAATTTCAGCAAAACAAAGAGGAATACAAGGAATTGGTGGAGTAGAAATTCGCGGAATGTTACAAACAGATAGTTCAATTAATCCAGGAAACTCTGGTGGACCACTTATTGATTCTTCTGGAAATGTTATTGGTGTTAACACAATGATCTTTTCAAGCTCAGGATCATCGGCAGGAGTTGGATTTGCTGTTCCAATTAATATCGTTAAGAAAATTGTCCCTCAAATAATCAAGTTCGGAATGGTTAAAAGACCAGGACTAGGAATTGCTATTGCTGAAAAAAGAGAGCTTGCTTACTTCTACGGAATAGACCTAGAAAAAGGGCTCCCAATACAAAGTGTAAGGCCAGGCGGGCCATCTGAGAAGGCAGGACTAAAAGGTCTTTCACAAAATCCTAGAACAAGAGAAGTGAAGCTAGGAGATGTTATCTTAAAAGTAGATGGTAAAGAAATTAACGATTTTGATGATATTTTTAATATTCTCTACGAATACAAAGTTGGTGATATTGTGGAAGTTCTTTACCGTCGCGGTAGCGCACTTAAGAAAGCAAAAGTTAAACTAGAAGAAATTAAGCGCTAGGCTTTTTAAACAGTTGGAGTACTAATACTGGTGCTCCAACACATGCTGTAATCGCACCAATTGGAATAATACTATTCTCCAATATAACCCTAGATAAGAGATCACAAAGAACTAAGAAAGCGCCTCCAAAAATAAAAGTTGGAAGTAGATTTTTTTGATAATTTGCACTTATCAAGCGTCTTGTAATATGCGGAATAATAAGCCCAACAAAGCCAATTGGTCCACATTGCCACACAATGATTGCAACAAGAAGATTTGAAATTAAAATCAGAGTTGCATTAACTTGACGAGTTTTAACTCCTCTTGTTTTTGCAAAGTCTTCACCAATTGATATCATGGCCAAATTTCTTCGATTCGCGATAAAAAAGACGAGGCCGATTAAGTAGAGAGGTAATGTATAAGTAAAGCTTTCAAAACCAACAATTGAAAGGCTTCCCATCATCCATCTTATTAGACGTGCAATACTTTCATTTCCAAGTAGACTTTGAACAAAGACGATAGCGCTTGAAGAAAATATTGATAAGCACACTCCAAAGAGAAGAACTTTTTGAGACGAAAACTTATTTAAATATAGGAATAGAAGAATAAATAGAAATGTTGAAGATAGGGCAATATAAGCACCTAATGAGTAACTTTCAAATCCGAGTTCAGCAATTGCTAATCCGAGTGCAGCAACACTTGAAAAACCTAATGTATAAGGTGTCGCCAAAGGATTTCTAAAAATGACTTGTGTAGTATTTCCAATAATAGAAAGAAGTCCACCAACAATAAAGGCCAAATAAACACGAGGAAATCTTAAGTTTTCTAATATATAGAGACCCTGCTTATCAAAATCAATAAATCCGCTACGTCCTAAAAAAGGCGCAAGAGCGATTAGTATAATAGCGACAAAATAAAGCAGGATACCTTTTTTCATAAAATATACCTTCTTCCATCAAAGCTTTGATAATTGAATTCTTTTAAAAAGACTTTATCAAATGCTTTGTCATCTAAAGCTTTTGAAGTTTTTCCATCAAAGCTCACACAACCATCATTGAAGGCAAGAAGTTGTTGGCAATTATCAATTACAAAATTTAGATTATGACTAACGATAAAAAGAGACTTCTCCCAGCTCTTTAAAAATTCAGAAAGTAAGTCAACGTATATAGGATCTAAATAATTAGTTGGCTCATCTAAGAGCGTATAATCACAATCATAATAAAAAATTGAAATTATATTTAATCGCTGTTTTTCACCACCACTTAATGTTGAGACAGGGCGATTGAGTAATGTTGTAAAATTAAAATGTTTTATAAGATGATTTAAAAAGTCTGAACTTTGGGCCTTATTTCCACGTGCATAAAAAAGAACCTCACTAGCAAGCATATCACTCTGCAAAGAGGTTGCGTCACCACAATAGGCAACATCACCTTCACATATGATACTCCCTTGAAAGTCTTCAAGTTGTGCAATCATTTTCAAAAAGCTAGACTTACCTGCTCCATTTGGACCGATGACACCACAGCTTTTCTCGCTCAACGTGAAGCGCTCCACTTGAACTCGACTGTCAATGGATGCATTTTCTAGTTTAATCATTTTAATATTTCTCTGAAGTCTTCTATTAAGTTTAAAGTTCGAGGTCCAAGAACAACAGCATAGTCTTTTTCATATAGGTATATTTTATCCTTAAATATTGAAGATCTCCAATTCTTTGCATTTTCAATCTTTCGATCTGAGACTCTAATTAGAATATCGAATTTGAGCTTTAAAAGGTTTTCAAGATCTAACAAAGGATAACCATTACTAGAAATAACATTTGTTGCGCCAAGCCTGGTAATAATTTCATTGAAGTAATTACCAGTTCCAATGGCCCTCAATTCATGAAGTTTAGAGTTTTTAAACTTCTCATCGATAACCATTAAGACCTTTTTCTTCTTCTTTAAAGGACTTAATAATGAACTCATTTTTGATTGAAATAATTTTATTTGCTTATCTTTATCTAAATTGAAATTTTTATTAATAGTTTCAAACATTGCCGTTGCATCAGCTAACTTCTTATATGGTATTACAATTGTCTTTATTCCTACCTTTTCAAGATTTTCTTTTATTCGACTCCCTTGAACTTCGGCCAATAGGACAGTATTCACATTCTCTTTAATGAGCTTCTCTAGGCTAATTTCAAAAGAAGTACCAAAGCGCGGTAACTTCTTAGCATCAGACGGGTAATTACAATAATCCGAAACACCAACAAGAAGATCTTGTGCATCTAGAAAATACATTGCTTCTGTGTAACTAGGAAGTGTTGAAATCACTCTAAATTTTTGTGCGAAAATATTAAAGAAAAAGAGAGCGGAGAATATTAAGATGAATATTCTCACGCTTACCTCTTATTGCATTTTTGGATCAAGTGCGTCTCTTACTCCGTCTCCAACGAGTACAAGTAAGAAGAGACTTGTAAATAGTGCAGCTGATGGATAAACAGCTAGCCACCAAGCAATTCTAAAGTTTTGATGTGCCTGATTTAATAACTCACCCCAAGATGGCGTTGGAACAGCAAGTCCAAACCCTAGGTAATCAAGTGAAGCTAGTCCTGAAATACCAGCAGCAATTGAAAATGGAGCAAAAGTAATAATTGGCCCAAGTGAATTTGGTAGAATATGTTTTACAATAATTCTTGAAGTCGATGCTCCCATTCCACGAGCAGCTTCAACAAATTCTTGCTTTCTATTCTTCAAGAACTCTCCACGAGCATAGTAACTCATTCCCATCCATCCAAAGATAGAAGAAATGAAAATTAGAAGTGTTAGAGTCGGCTTAAAAATTGAAATCATTGTTAGAAGTAATAAGAATACTGGAACTGTACTGAAGATCTCAACAACACGTTGTCCGAAGAAGTCAACTTTCCCACCAAAGTATCCCATGATACCACCAAAGAAGACTCCCATTACAGTCGAAAGAAGCCAAACTAAGAATGCATAAGCGATTGAATACTTATAACCGTAGAGAAGTCTTGTGAATACGTCACGTCCTCGATCATCTGTCCCCATGATATTTTCATCACTTGGAGGAGCTGGATACTCATATACATCTTTATTCGATTCGTATGGGTCCCATCTAACAATTGGCCAAATAGCACTATCCATATCAAGCTTTCGGTAGTCAGTTACATAAACATTTGTGATACCAAAATCTCTTGGATGATAATCTTTAAACACAGGGAAATATGACTTTCCTTGGTATGTCATATAGATAGGCTTACTATTTGCAATTAAAGGTGCAGCTGCCGTTAGGAGCAATGATGCAAATAAGAAAATACAAGCTGCGATAGCAGATTTTCTTTTCTTAAAGCGTCTCCATCTTTTAAGTGTAAGTTCATTTTCAATAAATTTTTCAATCATGAGAAATCAATCCTTGGATCAACAACAGTGTATAGAACATCACTGATTAAGTTTCCGATGAACATTAGAACAGTCTGAATGAAGAACAGTCCCATAATTACGTTATAATCTCTTTCTAAAAGTGACTGATAACCAAGTAGTCCAATACCATCAAGGTTAAAAATACGCTCAATTAGAAGTGATCCAGCAAAGAATAGTGATAGGAAGTGTCCAAAACCTGTAACAATTGGAATAAGAGCATTTCTTAAAGCATGCTTCATATAGACCATCTTATCAGATAGACCCTTCGCTCTTGCAGTACGTACATAGTCTTGAGAGATAACATCTAACATTGAGTTTCTCATAAGAAGAGTAAGAACAGTGAACTGACCTACCATGTATGCGATTAAAGGAAGCACAAAGTGCCAAATACGATCTGTAATTTTTCCAAAAATCCCTAGATCATCGTAGTAGTCTGAAACGAGGTCTCCGATTGGGAACCAGTCAACAAAAGTACCACCGGCAAAGTAAACTAAAAGAAGAATACCAAGCATGAAAGGAGGGATTGAGTAAAGCCCTGATAAAATGAAAGATGATACAGCATCAAACTTCGTTCCACTCTTAACGGCCTTAATTACTCCAAGCGGAATACATATCAAATAAGACATGATGAATGAAACAAGTCCAAATTGAATTGAGACCGGAAGTTTACTCATGACAACATCAATAACTGGCTCTTCATAAGTAAACGATTCACCAAAGTCTAACGTTGCTAAGTTTTTAAGCCAAATTACATAACGAATATGTAATGGTTTATCAAAGCCGTATTGCTTCTTGAGTGCTTCAACTACTTCTTGTGAAACAGCTCCATTATTTGAACTTGTATCCGATGTTGTTTGTCCTACTCCACCAAATCTCATTTGCTGAAGTTTTTGCTCGATTGGAGAACCTGGTGCCAGGTTAACCATCGCAAACATAAGGATACTGACCCCGATCAACGTCGGGACCATAATCATTAATCTTCGTACGATATAGTTAAACAACTTCTACTCCTACCTATTTAACTTCTACTTAGGTTGCTTAATTGACCACTTACTTCCGTAACCAATTCCGTAAGTGTAAGTGTCTTTTTCTTTTTGCATACGCTTAGTGTTTCCATAGAAAGCAAAGCGATCGTTAAAAAGGAAGATATATGGATAATCTTCTGCAATTAACTTATAAACTTTCTTAAGCATCTTCTTTCTCTTTTCTTTATCAAGAGTAAGCTGTGCTTGATCAATTAACTTATCAACTTCTTTATTTGAATAAGAAATGAAGTTAGATCCATTATTTGCTGCTGAGTCTGAGTGCCAAATTTGTTTTGGATCCCAATCTAGAGAACCACCTGACCAAGCAAGTGTTACAGCATCAAAGTTTCTTTCATCAAGAGCCTTAATGAATGAGTTCCACTCAATATACTTAACTTCAATATCAACACCAGCTTGTTTAGCATCTTGCTGATACATCGTTAGGTATTTAGAAAAAGTTTTTGAAGGATTTAAGATTGTAAAAGAAAGCTTTGTCTTCTTTCCATCAATTACCTTATCTAGAATAGCGTCTTGATCAGTATCGGCCCAACCGTCAGCTTTAAGAATCTTAATTGCCTCACCAACATTAAAAGGAATTGGCTTAACATCTTTGTTTGCATATTCAGACTGAAGGTAAAGCGGACCTGTCGCAAGTGCAGAGTATCCAAAACGGAACTTCTTATTCATCTCTTTACGATTCATTAAGTAGTTCATTGCTTTACGAACTTGCTTTGACTTAAAGATTGGATGCTTAAAGTTCCAACCAACAAAACCGTAACCTTTAACTGCTTTATTTTCTACTTTTACTTTTAAAACGTCTTTACCCCATTTTGGGCCATTCGTTTTCTGCTCATATTCCTCTGGAGAAAGAGCATTGAAGTCTAGGTCACCTTTTTCAAGTCTTTGAATAGCAACTGAAGACTCTTTAATAAATCTCATGAAGATTTCGTCATATGAGTAATCATCTTTATAAAGGTCTGTTTTATAACCCCACCAATCTTTATTCTTAACTAGAGAAATACCTTTCCCTCTTTTAAGCTCTTGAAAGATATAAGGACCTGTACCAATAAGAGTCTTATTTAACTCTTTTTCTTGTTCTTCTGTTGGGTTCTCATAAATATGCTTTGGTACGATGGCAAGGTATCCACCACTTGCAACAGACATTAAGTTACCAAAGTACTTTTTCTTGGCCTTAAAACGGATTGTTCTTGGACCTTCAATGACAGCTTCTTTGAAGTTAGCAAAGTATGACTTCATGTGAGCTGTTTTGTATTTATTTTCAGGGTGCATAATTGCATCAAAAGAAAACTTAACATCTTCTACTGTTAATGGTTTTCCATCATGCCACTTAACGCCTTCTCTAATTGTGAAAACGAAATCAAAACCGTCATTTTCAATTTTCCAAGACTCAGCAAGCCCAGGCTCCCACTCATTTGTGTCAATATTCTTATTTAGAAGTCCTTCTAAAACATAAGAATGTACATTTGATGAGTAAGCATCAGTTGAAGATAATGGATTTAAAGTAGTAGGTGTACCACTAAGATTGTAATAGAAAGTGTTATTAGCCTTTTTTGGTCCACCTTTATTACAGCTTACAACTGAAATTAAAAGTGTACTTAATAGAGCTAAAAAGATTCCTTTTTTCATAAACTTATCCCTTTTTATGTTTAGCGAGTCACGATATAAGATTTTACACCAATTGACTAGAGGCCACATTAAGATGCGTGCTCTTGTCTGTCTAGAGGCAAAAAATATTAAATATTTAGATGATTATTTTATGATGTAATTTCTTGGATCCAAGGACCAACGGTCTTCTTTTAAATTCTTAGACTCAACGCGATATTGCTGAAGCTTAAAGTCCACTTCATTTAAACGTGTTTGAATTCCCTCAGTATTTCGAACAAGCTGTTGATGGTCTTCTTCGAGGCGACGCAGCTCGTCGCGCCATTCTTTCTCAAGCTTTTCACGAAGAACAGCATACCTTGTATTAACAGTTTCGACTCTCTGCGCATACGTCGTTAGACTTTTTTTATTGCGTTTAATTTTTGATTTAAGTGCCAATCTTTTCTTGGCCAAAATCTCAATTAATTCTTTACCCATCGCAATATTATTTACAAGATCTTGTGAGTAAAAATTATAGTAGCGGCCTGTCACAAATGTTGAGTGTCGATTACAAGAGTCAAATTTTGGAACCCTAACTAAGAGGTAATCACTTGTTCTACCCATTACTATTGCACGACATTTCTTATCTTCTTGGTGAAGTCCCCAAAGATCTATTTCGTCCAACTTATTTACATACTTAATATTATCAAAATCAAGCTTGAATCGAACAAGCCTCGCCGCTTCTTCAACATGCGAAACTCTACCAGAGAAATACCCCAACTCTTTATTGAATTCCAAAGTACTGGAAAAACCAACTTGATTGCTAAGGAATATAGAAAATAGAATGAAGTACTTCACACTTTTATTTTGCCACAGATGTAACTTATTAAAAGATAAGGGAAAGAGATGCCCTTCTACATTGGTTTTCGGGCAATAATTGATTGAGTTAACTCAGAACCATGCACAGGCTCCTCAAACTTCAAGATTTTAAAGTCATTAAACATATTAAGTAACTCAGCAGACTTTAAAAAATAAGAATCAATGCTATCGTCATTGAACTTCTTCTTATGGGCGACAGTATAACCTTCGTAAATGATTACACCACCTGGCTTTAACCATTTCTTTAGTTTTTCAGAAATTTCTCTGTCTACAAAATAAAAGCAGATAATTGCATCTAATGAATTATCGGCAATTTTTAAATGATCAACTGACTTGTGAATTGTTTTAATTCGGACACCTGCTTGTCTTGCAAGTTTTAATGACTTTTCAATTGCTACAGAGCTAATATCAACACCTGTAACTTTATATCCTTTTGTAGCAAGAAAAACCGCATTTCTTCCTTCACCCATTCCAATATCAAGAACGGTTGAGCCGCGAGGGATAAATTGATAATTCTTAGCAAGAAATTGTGCCGGAGATTTTCCATAAATATAGTCATGATTAGCAAATTTCTTATCCCATACATTAGAGATTTTTTCTTTTGCTTTTTGCCCCGTTAATATTTCAAAGCGACTTCCAGAAATAACTCCTCTGGCGCTAACGATTTGAACGAGAAAAATATTTATCAGAATGAATTTAAGCAACATCGCTTTCTTCATGAGTCTCCAGCTCAGCATTGAGATATAAATTTAATTGATCATACTTATTTTTTACATCTCTTACCATAGCATGGACTCTATCTTCAATAGTAGCAGGCATATCTTCCGTATGAACTAAATACCAATGCATATCGTCGATAGTATTGTAGAAGTCTTCTAGACTTATAATGAGCTCTTCAGATAAGAGCATTAATTGTTGAACGGTTATTGTTTTAAAATTTGAACGAAAAACAGCATTAAAGTGTTCACGCGTTCGCTTCATTGAAAGTATATGGAGGTATTCTTTTTCACGAGTAATAATTCGATCCGCAAGCCTAGCTGCATCTTGCCTCAATATAATCAATAAACGGCTAGTATCTTTTGAAACTCTCATTCTCTCCCACTTTTTTCTAAGGCTTCCCGATTAGTATTCTGGAAGCTTCGCCCTACGGCCACCTGGCCAGCGGCTTGAATTGGTAACAAGCTTACTAAACATGTTTTGGCCAATAAGATCGGCCATACGAAACATACTAACAGGCAGTCTTTCTTGAAAAACGCGCTTTGTTTTTAAGATTGAATCATCATGAACAATAGAAAATGAACTAAATTCAAATAGAGTTACACTTCCTTGTCTGAGCATATAATTCAGATATCTCTTCAATAACTTATTGTAATTTACGAATGATCGAATATCGCGAACAGAAGCAATAATAAATTGATGCTCACGCATTCTGATAGACTTAAAGTCACCTAACTTCATTGGAACAAGCTTTATTCCAAATTCAGAAAATACTCTCGACATATAGAGGAATTCCTCGCCAAGCTTCTTTTCAAATTGCAAATAGATTACATAGTTAGACTTTCTCACAATGAACACATCGGTTCTATTGGAGTGGATGTTTATGTTGAAATACTAAGGGGAAAAAATTGCCGGTAAATAATAGAAAAGCCGAGAGCAAGATTAAATAAATACCACACACATTGCTCTCGGCTTCTTAAGCTTTGGATTAAATCATAGGGAGAGAGGGATGTATCTCCAAAGCTTTATAACTTCCATGTTTCTTCTGTGTCCATCCGTGGACACCAAGTTTTATCAATGTTTTAAAAGGGCCTAGAGGTGGATTAATTTCAAGCTTCGTGCTTTTTACAATTCTGTCGCCCTAACCTCTAGGCCCGTTTTTTTCCGAAAGATACCTTAAATTCATAAGTGTAACTTCTCAGTAACCACTGCAACGTCCTATTGCAATTAACCCAAAATCGTCCTAATTTTGGAAGGGTCCCGATGCCCCTTGGTTACTTATATATAAGCAGGAATTGTGCCAAAATTAACTAATAGTAGATTCAATAACTTACAAAAAGTTGACATCTAAAATGAGCAAAACGCCCCACAGGCCGCGCCAAAGAAGATTAAGCGGTCCTACAAAAACAGGGACTTACGGTAGGACCAAAAGGAAACTAGTACTTGAGTAGTTTCCTTTCTGGCACCATAGAAAATTTATTGTCAGGTTTTCTTAAAGAGATGTACCGATTCGTTCTGGCCTAAAATGAAATGGTTTATCTGACCAAGGGTAGACAAGAGACATCCAAACCATGAACGCCTTCCCTCTAATATTCTTGATAGGAACAAATCCCCAAACTCTGGAATCACTTGAGTAATCTCTATTGTCACCCATCACAAATACATGGCCATCAGGAACAGTCACCTTATCTTGATTAAGGTGTCTAAAAAATGTTGGGTTCTCACCAATTGTAAATTTCTTATCACCAATTTTTTGATAGTAGAATTTGATATCTTCAGGATTAAGAGTTGGCTCTTTGTCATAAAGGTCTCGAAGTTCTTTCTCCTTCTCACCACTTATAACTTCTTTCTCAACCTCTTTCCCATTTATGAAAAGCTTATTTTCATAAACCTCAACAGTATCACCTGGAAGAGCAATTGTTCTTTTTACAAAAAGAATCGCTGGGTTTATTGGATATTCAAATACAATAATATCTCCTCTTTCAGGAAGAGACTGACCACCGAGATAAATAGGGTTAAAAAATTCAGTGAAAGGAAGTTTAAATCCATAAGACATTTTATTTACTACAATTGAATCACCAATTGCATTTGTAGGAAGTAGAGAGCCTGTTGGGATATGATAGTGATCAATAAATGTCGATCTAAAACCAAAAACAATTAAGATGATTTTGATCCATGACCACGCTTCATCCTTAAACCATTTCGCAGATAAGAATGCAGGTTTTTCAACCTCTACTTTACTCTCTTTATTAAACATAATTCCTCACTTGATAATGCTAAGTATTATAACTCCCAAAGTCTTCATTGTAAGGCTTCACGCGTTAGAAAACTTAAGTTGCCGAATGATTTTCTTTAATCATAAAATTGTATTTATAAATAATTAGGGAGGATTTATGAAGAAATATCTATTAGTTTCAATTTTTTCACTATTAGCATTTGTTTCTGTTAGTGCAAGTAATGCCGAAGAAGAATCATTTTTTCCATCACACTGTTCTAACTATGGAAGCACAGTAAGCTTAAGTTTCACGAATTGTATTAACTCAAACTTTCGTCGTTTAACATTTGATCTACCAAGAGAGTTCTTTTCTTACTGTAATAATTTTGGAGATGATTTAAGCTTCTCATTTGAAAGCTGTGTAAATAACAACTTCAATAAAGTAGAAAGAAGCCTTGGTTTATTCTTAAGCCACTGTATGAACTTTGGAGATGGTGTTAGCTTCTCATACCAGAGTTGTATCAATTCAAACTTCAGAGAAATTCAATACGAATTACGTCGTCAATAATAAGATAAATTTCATGTGGCTTATCTCTTAAGCCACATGATCTACTTTTAAAACACTGTGAATTTTCTTTTCTAAATTATCCGATGTGAAAGGCTTTAATAAGTAGCTATCTGCCCCCATCAAAATAAGCTTTTTAATTATCGACACATCCGATTCAGAACTAACCATAAGCACAGGAACACTCCCCACTCTCTTATCAGATCGAATTTTTTCAAGTAATGAAATACCATCACAATTTGGCATATGAACGTCACATAGTATCACCTGAAAAGGGGCTCCGCTTTCATATTCATTAAGAATCTTTTCTAAGGCAATTTCTCCATCTTCTGCTTCTTGAATATTAGTAATTCCCATATCACCAAGTAGGCTTAAGAGTGAGCTTCTTATATAATCTAAATCATCAACCACTAAGGCCTTAATATTTGAATAGTCCATTTTTGATTCCCCCAAAAAGAATAGAACGTAATAAAAATTATATCGGAATTCTAAAAAATAACTTTATTTAGTTTAATTAAAGAGTGTAATACGTTGAAATGATTGAGATTGAAAATTAAGTGTAAAAACATTTTACGCCTCTGGGGGTGGGCGTGGAGTGGGAACGGACGTGGGTTCGATTCTCCGATGTTCCGCTATTTAAGAGAGGTTTTTGCTAACTTTCACTTCGTGAACATCTTGCGGCAAAAGTGCCCCAACGGGCAGTTTTGAAGCAGAGATGGATGTGACTCAAGAAACAAAGAGCGTAGCTCGCGTGTTTCGGTTATATGAGAAAGTATTTTACTCATTTTCACTTCGTGAAAATATCGTTCTTGTTTGCGGATGCTTTCCCATTGCTCCAGAGACAACAAAGCCTGCATAAATGCAGGCTTGTTGAAATAGTTTTCTAGCTAAAGACTGGGGAGCTAGCGCCGCAAACAATAGACTGGCCTTAGCCAGTCAATTTTGCGGGGGCGCTTACATCATCCCTGGCATTCCGCCCATTCCACCACCCATTGGTGGCATTGCTGGACCATTATCTTCTTTTGGAAGATCAGCGATCATTGTTTCAGTTGTAAGCATAAGTCCTGCAACTGAAGCAGCATTTTGAAGAGCTGAACGAGTAACCTTAACAGGATCAATGATACCTGCTGCGATTAGATCTTCATATCTTTCTTCACGAGCGTTGAATCCATATTTTGCATCTTCATTCTTCTTAACTTCGTTTACAACTACTGAACCTTCAAGGCCTGCATTTGTAGCGATTTGTCTAAGAGGAGCTTCAACAGCTCTTTGAACGATCTTAATCCCATGCATTTCTTCTTCTCTATCTGTCTTAAGACCTGCAAGAACGTTTGCAGCTTTAACAAGAGCAGATCCACCACCAACAACAATACCTTCTTCAACAGCAGCTCTTGTTGCATTTAGTGCATCTTCAACACGGTCTTTCTTTTCTTTCATTTCTGTTTCAGTTGGAGCACCAACGTTTACAACAGCTACACCACCAGAAAGCTTTGCAAGTCTTTCTTGTAGTTTTTCTCTATCGTAATCAGAAGTTGTCTCAGCAATTTGTCCCTTAATTTGAGAAACACGAGCTTCAACTGCAGATGCTTCACCAGCACCGTCTACGATAGTTGTATTTTCTTTATCAATTGAGATCTTCTTAGCTGAACCAAGGTGTGCAAGGTCAGCAGTCTCAAGGCTCATTCCAAGCTCTTCAGAGATAACTGTACCACCAGTTAGGGCAGCAATATCTTTAAGCATCTCTTTTCTTCTATCACCAAAACCTGGAGCTTTAACAGCTGCAACGTTTAATGTTCCTCTTAGCTTATTAACAACAAGAGTTGTAATTGCTTCACCTTCAACATCTTCAGCGATGATTAAAAGTGGCTTAGAAGTTTGAACAGCTTTTTCAAGGATTGGAAGAAGCTCTTTCATATTTGCAATTTTCTTATCAGTAATAAGGATATTTGCATTATCAAATGAAACTTCCATCTTTTCAGAATTAGTTACGAAGTACGGAGAAAGGTAACCACGGTCAAATTGCATACCTTCAACAACATCTAAAGTTGTTTCAGCAGTCTTTGATTCTTCAATTGTGATAACACCATCTTTTCCAACTCTATCCATAGCTTGCGCAAGAAGTGTTCCGATTTCTTTATCGTTATTTGCAGAGATTGTTCCTACTTGTTCGATCTCTTCATTTGTTTTGATCTCTTTAGAAACATTTCTAAGTTCTGAAACGACTTTTTCAACAGCTGTATCAATCCCTCTTTTAAGATCCATTGGGTTGTGACCAGCAGTTACAAGTTTTGCACCTTCTGTGTAAATTGCTTGAGCTAGAACTGTTGCAGTTGTTGTTCCATCACCTGCATCTTCATTTGTTTTTTGAGCAACCTCTTTAACCATTTGAGCGCCCATATTTTGGAAGTTATTTTCTAATTCAATTTCTTTTGCAACAGAAACACCATCTTTTGTGATGTGTGGAGCTCCAAATGATTTTTGGATTACTACGTTTCTACCTTTTGGCCCTAGAGTAACTCTTACTGCATTAGCAAGTTGGTTAACACCGTCTAGGATTAGTCCTCTTGCTTCTTCTGAATACTTTAATTCTTTTGCCATAATTATCTCCTATATGTAATCGATTCGATTAAACTAAAATTCCTAAGATATCTGATTCTTTCATAATAAGGTACTCTTGACCTTCAAGCTTAACTTCGCTTCCTGAATACTTTCCAAAAAGAACCTTATCTCCTTCTTTTACAGCAAGTTCTGCTACAGATCCATTATCTAAACGGTAACCTGGACCAACAGCAATAACTTCTCCCTGAGCAGGCTTCTCTGAGTGGTTATCAGGAATAATAATCCCTCCAGCTGTCTTCGTTTCGTCTTCAACTCTTTTAATAAGAACTCTATCTTGTAATGGTTTAACTTGCATAATTCCTCCAGTTAAATACATTTTTTGTTTAATTCATAATCTTTATACATAACTTGGTAGCAAACGGATACATGTCAAGGTTATGTATCAACTTTTTTTGATGGCACCAAGCACAATTTCCTTCACGGAATCTTAAGAATATGAGATATTGCGAGAAATTAACAAGTTATCCTATAAAAATAAGGATTGAGACCGATAAATACTGTATGAAGCTAAAGTTTAACCAAAAACTTTTAGGCAAATTCCTGCAGGATGAAACTGCAGAAGAGAGAACATTTTTTGTCCTTACGCTAATTACAGGCGTTTTATCAGCTTTCGTGGCCGTAGGCCTTCAAAAAGGAGTCCACTGGCTCCAACATATACTAAAAACTGATTCAACTTTTACATGGGAATCCGTTCTTCTTGGAGGTGTGGCCCTATTTATATCTGGCTGGATAACCACAAGAAAGTTTCCATTCACAGAGGGTTCTGGAATTCCAAAAGTTCGAGCGGCACTAGTTGTTGATCATGGAAAAATTAGCCTTAGAGACACTTTCGCAAAAACAATTACAACATTAATGGCCCTTGGCTCAGGTGTTTCACTTGGACGAGAAGGACCGACTGTAACAATAGCGGCCGGAATTGCATCTCGCTTAGGTTTTTCATTTCATCTTTCTAAAAAGAAAATAAAGGCCCTCGTTGCCGTAGGTGCAGCTGGTGGTATTGCTGCCGCTTTTGCAACTCCAATTTCCGCTGTTGTTTTTACACTTGAAGAAGTTGTGGGTGATCTAAACGCAAAAGTACTTGGTTCAATTGTTATCTCTTCTGTTGTTGCCTCTGTTACAGGACAGATCTTAACAGGACAAACTCACATGTTTGAGCAACTTTATTATAAGATGCATGATCACCGTGAGTTATTATTCTATTTAACAATTGGTATTGTGTGTGCCTTTATTGGACCACTGTGGATGAAGTCAGTTCTTACCTTTAGAGAATTTAATCGAAAATATATGAAAAGCCATAAGCTAACATATATGATGATTGTCTTTTTAATCATTGCACTTATGACCCAAGTTCACTCTAGCGTAATTGGTAGTGGTCACGGAACGATTGAAGATACTCTACTATCGTTAATTCTTGATCCGAAAATTCTCTTTATCATGTTCTGTCTAAAGTTTCTTGCCACATCACTTTGTTATTCAGCTGGAATATCTGGTGGTCTATTCATGCCAACACTTTTAATGGGAGCAACTCTTGGGAGTTTAATTGGTTCACTTGCCAATGCCTTTTTTCCAGAGATTACAACAAACACTGGAGCTTATGCATTAGTTGGAATGGGAGCTTTTTTTGTAACAGTTATTAGAGCTCCATTTACTTCAATACTCATCGTCTTTGAATTGACGAGAGACTACAATATTATTCTTCCACTTATGATTGCAAATATCATTGCCTATATGCTCTCTTCAAAACCAACAGAGAACGAATCAATCTATGAACAAATATCTGCACAAGATGGAATTCATCTACCAACAAAAGAAGACCTAGAAGTTCTTGATCAACTACATGTTGAAGATGCAATGATTAGAGATATTATTACCTATGGTGCAAGTCTATCTGTTGCAGAAACACTTAAAGACATTGAAGAGCACAATCCAAAACTACAAGGATTTCCCGTTTTAAAAAATGGAAGACTACTTGGAATGATGTCAACATCAGAGCTTCGAGTTCAACACGCTAAGGGCAATGGTGAAATGAAAATTGAACATTGTTGCGAAAAGAAAATTATAAAGATTTATCCTGATCAGAGTTTATATATTGCACTTCATAGACTCAAAAGATTCCATATCTCCCGTCTACCGGTCGTCTCAAGACTTGATGAAAAAAGAATCATTGGAATCCTAACCCCAAAAGATATCGTCAAACAATTTGGTTACCAAATTACAGAAGCGAAAGAATCGGAAGAAGTCTCTAAAGAAAACCTTCAATCTAGTTAAGCAATTCTTAAAAGGCAGTTAATTAAAGTCAAATTCACCTTTCCTAACCTTGACCCCTATCGACTTTCAAAAATTGGGTTGCTACAAATTTCTTCATCAATATTTTTTGTCTAACAACCTAACTAAAAAGGAGAGGGTAATGAAAAAACTTTTAGCACTTTCGTTGTTCTTTGGTGCATTTACGGCCAACGCTGCATATGTTTCATTTGACTTCGATGTATACTCATCTGGATCATCAATCTATCCATGTAACGCTGGTATCAAACACCAAGGTTACAGCGACAGAGTTTGTTACAACAGAGAAACTCTAGATGCATGTACACCACCATCGGGTTCACAGCAAGAAAGCTGTCAAGAAGATCCAACTGGACCCGGATGTGACTGTGTGTGTACTGGAGGATTCCAAGATGATAACCATCAAGGAGATGGTGAATGGCTAATGGATACATTAGAAGCTACATCTTATGCATGGTCTGAAAACGGTGATGCAATTGATCCACAAACACAACAGGTTCACAGCAAGTCTGCAAACCAATCTGGTAAAGTCTTGTTTAACGACGCTAGTCGTTTCAACAGACAACTTGGTAGTCTTGTATTCAACCTAGGGTCAGAAAGATACGGAACTGAGTACTTCCTAGACATTTGCTATAGAGCTACTCAAATTGACTACACTGGATCAGCTCAACCTAACCATGCACTTCAAAGACGTGTAACGATCTCTGATCTTAGACCAGATGGTGACAGCACTCCAGATAACACTGATTGGGACTTCAATGATGATATCGTTTATGCTCCAGGAGCTTCAGGAACATACCAAAATCTAGCGGGATTAGAAGTTAAGATTGAAACTCTTTGTAGAATCAAAGGTGTGAATGGTAACCCTGATACACAATTCACTGAGAGTACTTCATGGATGTCTCTAGCAGCAATGCAAGTAGCTGAGCACTTCACAAATCACTCTCCATCAGATTTAAGAGGGTGTGTATTCAGATATAAATTTAGAGAAGGAAATAGAACTGGGATTGACTCAATTCGTAAGTGGCGTATGCACGCTGCTAGAATTTGTACTGAAACAGCAGTAAATGAAGCTGATGTAACTGAATAATAAAACAAGAGGAGGGTGCGCCCTCCTCCTTTCTCATGGGGAACTGATTATGTTAAAACTATTTCTTACAATCGTACTTTTTCAGTTTATCTCTAGTGCTTGTGAGTATATATCTGCCCCAAGCAATATTAACGTTTCAGTATCACATGAAAATAAACAAACTATTTTTTATAATAACGAATTTATATCCGAAAATAACCCAACAATTAAAGCAACTAATTGTCACAGACTTGTGACAAAGAAGAAATATCTAATGATTTCTCTAGGCTTAGAGAACTTCTTATTAACAGATCAATTTATGAGTTATAGTATCAATGATTTAATCACATACAACTCAAACGACTATTGTAAAATTGAAAACTCACCTATTCAAAAAGATACAACTAAGTCATATCGACATGAGCGACTTAAACAAAGAAGAAAAGTTCTAAATAAATGTATCTCTATTAAAATAACAGACAAGTCCGAAAAGGGATTAGATATCCCTCTTAGACAGCCAGGTTGTGCTGTAAAGAAAATCGATAAAAACACAGCATCTATTTACGGTTATTATTGCTTTGTAAAACCACATATCGATTCAAGTATCTCATATGAAGTTAATGTTAATAAACAATGCGAAAATGATAATTACTACAAATCACAGAAAATGTATCAATCAGATATACTAGGTTTAGTTCAGATCTATAGTACCGGTGATGCATCTGGAACTTCTGGTGATTTAGAATCACTAAAGAGTATTAAATTTAGGTACTCAACAAATCCGAATTCAAATTTAATTAATACGACAATAAATGATAGGTACAAAGACCCTCGCATACCAGTTTGGCCATCGACTTGGTCAGTAAATAATTTGAACCTATCAAAGCCTATATTCAACAGTTACATTAACAATACAGCAAATCTATTTGTTCCAATCTTTGCAAGTAATCAGTGTAAAAGAACATGTAACGATGGACTATGTACATCTCCTTGTGACTACACACAACCCCTTGCCGCTGAGTTTGTCCTTTACGAACTTCTTGAGGATGGAAAAAAAGAATATCTATCATCATGGTATGATGGTGGCATTATCCCTGCACAATGGACGGGGCTAGTAACTGGTACAGGAAAGAACTTAAGTAAGAAATTCTTTTCAGAGAGAAGAAAGTATCAGATCAAAGCAAATTTCAATGATCAAGAATTTAATTATTTAATGTATAAAGGAAAGATTAAAAATATTTTAAAATTACGCCCAACATCTATACCGGACATGCCACAAAACGGTGGATCCTTGCCAGACATCCCATCGTTTGGAAAAGCAACATCATATCAACCTTTACCTGATTACCCAGAGTTTAAAGAAATAAATTTCACTGGTGGCAATCATACAACTGTTATGAGTACGATAAATTCTATTAGTTATTTCTTTAATAGCTATATATGGCCACCATATGTGAATGACTACTGTTTTGAAAACTCATGTGTTCTTAAGAAAAACCACGACTACAACATCACTTTAAATTTTGAAATTAAATACGATGAAAACGAAGACATAGAAGTTACTAATTTAAAACAAACTGTTAGCAGGGGCCAATCAGTTAATGTAATTAATAACTATATCCCCCCTGCTGTTGACTGTACTAACCCGAATGATGATTACAATGACGATGACGATGATGACTTAGGAGATATTGATTTTTAATTCATCCAATAAAAGTGAGGAGAAACGTATGAAGGGATTTTTATTTTTAATTTTACTACTTGGAAGTAGCTTGACGTTTGCCCAAAATGGCGGAGATATCGACGACATGTTTGGTAATGGTGAGGACCAATTTGAATTTGAAAAGTTTTCAAATGAGGAAATTTTACTAAAAATTGAGGAAGACATTAAAGTCTCTTGTCGAAAAGGACTTTGTACTTTATTCGCCACAGAAAACAAATTTGGAGGCTTTGAAGTAGGATTCAATATCGGAGAAGGTATGAATCAGCAAGCTGGTAGTGGTGTGAATATCTACACAGGAGGATACGGTGGACAAATCAGTGGTGAATACTGGGGAGTCAACGTTAGATACTACAACGGTAAGTGTACTCAACGTATTAAAGTACCTAAGTCTGTTTATATTGCTATTAACCGTTACATGTATGGCCTACTTGATACAGATGGTAATACTCGCCGCGGCTTCACTCCTGCCGATGAAGCAATGATCCTATTCTATACGACGATCATCGGGAAATCAGGTAATTGCGGTAAAAACGGTCAATAATTAACTTTTTCTTTAATTGTTAAGAAAAACTCAAAATTATAAAACCTCTCTATGAAGAGAGGTTTTTTTATTGCTTTTATTTTTTGGGTCTCACTAAGTACTCTTGCTGGTACGAAGTGGAATGAGTGGAAAAACTTAGATCTTAATGATCTAGATGTGGAATTAAGTAAGGTTCAGTTAAGAAATCGTGCTTCATGTGCCATTGATTCCAAAAAGCCAACACGATCCATGTTTATTTTTCTAAATAATACGATTGCAGCAAAAGCGGCATATCGCCTAGCTAATAGGACAGGACAAGATAGAGCAACAATTACCAAAGAACTTATACGAGACTTTCGAAATAAAACAACGAGACTAACACAAGAGATTCATGAGAAATTACTTTCCGGCCAGCTTCCACTCCTCCCACATCTTGATAGTGAAAATAATATTCCTGTTAAGTACCGAACAATGCTTAAAGAATGTTATGGAAAGTTACAATGCCCGCAACTTAATTATTATATTGAAAATATTTGGACTTCTTCCCATCGATTAAAGCATCGTCTTTATGACAGTTTTGAGGATAGTAACTACTTCAACTCTAAGTACATTAAAGATAGTAATACGTACAAATGTTTAAAAGTAAAAAAATTTGGCCCATTACAGGCAAATCTCTTTGGACAAAAGCCAAGTATCCAAGACCTGAATAGGATTGCAAAACAACTTAGCGACATAGGAGAAACAGTAGACGAATGTCGCATGGATGGAATTGATACACTTGAGAACTTACAAGTAGCTGGTTATCAATTTGATATTAAAAATATAAAAGAGCGTTATTGGGATAAAAAAGTTGGCTTTGATTACTGGAATTCGATGAAACTCTACTTTGCATGGGCAATGAAGAATCTGAAAGTCGAAAACACAAAATATGAAAACATAATTCGCAATTCAAACACTCAAGATTATATTCTATTTTCTCCTAATGGATGTCGTAGTGATATCATGCCTACTTGTAATAATAAGAGACTTGCAGAGAATTCATTCCGAGAGTTTTCTCGTAGAAACTTTGAAAAAGAAGCGCTTGAACTCGATATTCTATCCCCTATTTCTGAAGGCGTTCAAAATGATTTATTAAAAGATCCATTTGCTAATGTTAATAAAGATATCTTAGACCTTGGCTCTTACGATGATGCAGATGCTTGGATTCAACAGATATTCAAAAACCAAACACAGACTAAGAATTATGTAAAAAACAAGCTAATTGATGCCTTAACATTTTATACCCTAGTAAGAAAAAGGCTCGATCCAAAAGAAGTTAGAGATCAATTAGATTTTTACTTTCGAAATCTTGATGGAAATATTATTAAAAATGACCTCTACTATCTTTGTGCAGAGGCGTCTGTTATATCTGATGATATATTCAGTTTTACGAAAAAGCATATTGAAGGACTTAAAGGAACTGAGTTAATTGATAATCTCGACATTCTCTTTACAGACTCTCCCTACAATAAAATCATTGATTACTACAAAGAACTAATGGATGAGACGAGATCATATTGTAAAGGTCTTAAGCAAAAAGAGATTTGGGATGAAAGTTTTGAAATAGAATATGAAGGTTTTCATCAATGGTATATTGACAAAACTCGTGCTGATCAGTCATTTGAAACCTTTCCAGACAAGCATTATGAAAGTGACGCTCTTTCACAAGACTTCATCATCTACAAAAATGGTGACATTATTTGTCGATCAATTAGTCACTGTTTAAGAAAATCAATCATCAGTATCATTGAAACATCTCGTGCTACTTACTATGGTGACTTATTTTGGAAATCAAAATTCTCACAGCCATCTTCAGACCTCTTCAATCCCTATGCTGAAAGGGTTGCTTGTAAAGTCTACGACCCTTACTTTAAAACAAAACAAGTTATGACTCGATTTGTATCCGATATTGGCCAAGGACTCATGAGCTGGTTTACTCCAGGTGTACTTTACACACGTGTAAGTCTAACTCCTGGTTACGTTACTTCATTTAATAAAATGATCGAAGATGGACAAATTGAACTTAATAAAGAATATGAAAAATCTAAGGTTAATGTAGAATTAATTACTGAATTTGGCCCTCTAATTGGTGTACCATGTGCAGTATCAATTACAGGAAGTAATAACAGCCCTACAAATCTATATCACTTTCGAGGAATATCAGTGGGTGCATGTGTTGACCGCCAAGGTGGTGATATCATCGCCAACAGTGGTTCCGATATTAGTGATAAACAAACAGATGGTGTCGCAGCATGTGCTGCATGTAGAATTAACTTTGAAGGAATTTCAAATACACTAACTTACTTCAACTCTAAACTTGGTCCATTTTTCTATATCGCTCGGGCCCTATACAGTCTCTATCAGGGACTCACTGATTTTGATAATATTCCAAGAAGATGGGAACTTGACCTGAACAAATTAAAAACGACATACCAACGCTATGGCGAGATTCCAAAAAGCTGCCGTTCAACTCTTTTAAATGGTCGAAATTGTCTTAAAGACAAAGAAGAACTCGCAGCTGTCGAACTCATACAAAAAAATGAATTAACAATCCTAGCATCTAAAAAGATTATAAACGGATATAAGTTTAAGGTTCAAGAATGTAACAATGAACTCACCGTCATGATTGATAAACATTTCACAAGGCTATTTTCAAAATGCAAAAGAAAGCATTAATACTTCTATTCATGCTTCTTACAATCTCAAATGCTTTTGCAATAAAGCTTGATATTGTTTGGACAGAAAATTTTGAAAAAGAAATACATCTTGAATGTAGGGATCCAGGGTGTCTTGATGGTTCGAGTCGAGGTATCATTTTCGAATCAATATGCGATGAATGTTTTTCTGACTCTATTAATGCAACTTTCATCTTTAATGACATCACAACGTATCTACATCGTGGTGAACTTATAAGCACAGATGAATTTATTAATTATTTATTTGAAGAGGAATACATAACTATCCAATATGATACTCCATACGATGTTGTATCAAGTAGATCTAAAGAAATCAAAAAGCTCCTATTTCAAAACTTATGTCCAAATGAATACGATGCTATTATTTTCTTTGAAAGAGGCTATGGAAATATATTTTCCTCCCCACAATTAATTTACTGTGGAGAGGAAGTTTACTCGGCTTTATTATTTTAGAGTTATTTTAAGTCGTACCAGTTAACACCAAGAGAAGGCTCAACTTTTAATGGTACTTTAAGCTTAACAACGTTTTCCATTCCCTCTTTTACTAATGTCTTCATTTCATTTAATTCGTTTTCAGGAACATCAAATATAAGCTCATCGTGTACTTGAAGAAGCATTTTCGACTTTAATCCACGCTTTTGAATTTCTTCATGGATATTAATCATTGCACACTTAATGATGTCAGCAGCAGTACCTTGAATTGGTGAGTTAATCGCCATTCTTTCAGCATTTGCTTTTACCGTACGATTATTAGAGTGAATGTCTGGTAAAAAACGCTTTCTACCATACATTGTAATCGAATACCCTGTCTTTTCTGCATCTTCCTTAAGCCCATCTAAGAAGCCCTTAATTTTAGAAAATCTTTCAAAGTATTTTTCAATATAGGCCTTAGCATCTTTTCTTGAAATCTTAAGTGCTGAGGCCAATCCAAAAGATGATTGTCCATACATTAGACCGAAGTTTACGGCCTTGGCCTTCGATCTTTCATCCGAAGTTACATCTTCTAAAGCAATATCATTAATTTCACTTGCTGTTTGTGCGTGAATATCTTTGTCCTCATTAAATGCCTTTATCATTGTTGGGTCTTCACTGTAATGAGCAAGAATTCTTAGTTCAACTTGAGAATAGTCGGCTGCTAGTAGCATATTTCCAGGTGTTGCGATGAATGCCTTTCTTACAAGTCTTCCTGTTTCTGAACGAATAGGTATATTTTGAAGATTCGGATTCACACTAGATAATCTTCCAGTTTGAGCAACATGCTGATTAAAACTTGTATGCACCTTTCCAGTCTTCTCATTAACGATTTCAGGAAGAGCCTTAACGTATGTTGATAAGATCTTACCTAGTTCACGATATTGTAAAATCAAGCCTGGTACTTCATTTATATTCTTCGCTGCAAGCTCTTCTAAAACCGAAGAGTCTGTTGAGTAGCCAGTTTTTGTTTTCTTCACAACAGGAAATGATAATTCGTTAAATAGAAACTCTCCTACTTGTTTTGGAGAATTTAAATTAATCGTGTCATTTACAGAGAATGAATCAACTTTCTTTTGAATAACTGAAAGCTTCTCCTCTAAGTCTCTCGCCATATCATAAAGGAATTCTTTATTTAGACACACTCCCTCAAACTCCATCTCTGCAAGAATAGGAATTAGCTTATTATCAATATCTTCATATACAGAAACAAGCTCTTTTTCTTTAAGCTCTTCTTTTAAAAGATTTGCTAGTCTAAATATAGCAATTGAGCGAAGGCCACTATAAGTAGATCTTTCTTCAATTGTTTCAAGAGAAGTTATATATGGATTCTTCTTATCAAGCGTTGTGACATTAACATTTACATTAGTGCAAATAGCCTCAATATTATGCCTCATACTTGGACTTACATTATAATGGGCCTGAACGATATCAAAATTCTTTGCCTTAAATAAAACCTTATGCCTGAATAAATGCGAATAATCCCTCTTTGAATGTTCACTATAAACTTCTTTTGATTCATCACTATAAATTAACTCTAAGTATTCTTTTTCATTCTTTTGGTCAACTTCGAGAAAGTACGACTTGTTATCATCAAATGAGAGGTTTAAGGCCACTAGATTACGAGCATGAATATCAGAACTATCAAACTCAGTCTGCACTGCAAGTTTCTTGCTCTCTTTAATTAACTTTTTAAACTCATCTTCTTTAATATCTTTTCCAACAATTAGATGTTCGAAAGGAGATGCGACTTCGCCTTCTTCATCTTCACCATCAGCAATAGAAAGTTGATATTTTAGATCCTCCATTCTTTTAATCATGGAATTCATTCCAAGCTCTTTTAAGAATGCAAGTAACTCATCTGTAGGATAGAACTTTAATTCGGAATCTTCTGACTTACATTTTAAATCAATATCTGTAACAATCTTAATTAAATCACGTGATAATTTTGCATCATCAACATATTCAGTAAAAGCAGTTGTTAATTTTTTACCTTTAAACGTATCTGAAATCTCAAAGCACTTATCTAATGTATCGTGTTCTGCCAGAAGCTTTGCCGCTCCCTTTGCTCCGATCCCACGCATACCAGGGATATTATCTGATGTATCTCCAACCATTGATAAGTAATCTACAATTTGGTCAGGGCGAACACCCATCTTTTCAAAGACGCCTTTTTCATCGTAGGTAACATCTTTCATCGTATCCAGCATCTTAATATTGCCACCTACAAATTGCATTAAATCCTTATCACCTGAGGCTATAAGAATTTCATCAAAGTCATCCTTCCACTGAGTCACAGATGAGCCGATAATATCATCAGCTTCATAATTTTCATCTGCAACATTTAGAAGTCCCATTTTATCAATTAACTCTTTAATAAGAGAAAATTGAGGAACTAAATCCTCTGGTGGTTCTGAGCGATTTGCCTTGTACTCTTCATACATTTCATTACGAAATGATCCTCCCGATGTATCTCGAGCTAAGAGCATATGAGTCGGCCTATAATTGGCCATAATTTTAAGAAGCATTGAAAGAACACCATACGTTGCATTAACAGGTGTACCATTTGGTGCCGTCATTGGACGGATTGCGAAAAACGCACGGAATATAAAGTTACTGACGTCGACGACGATTAATCTTTTCTTTGACATATAATCTCCAATTTATGCTATAAATCTAGCCAATTATGTTGAATCTGTTAATGATTAATATAGGACCAAGTTATGGACAATGCACAAAAACAAGAGCTGTATAATAATGTAAAAAGAGATATCTTTGCGATTTGCGAAGGTGAATCGAATACAATTGCAAAAATGGCCACAATCTCTTGTGTATTAAAGCAGGCTTTTCCACACTTTTATTGGTGTGGGTTCTATAATGTTGATAACTCAAAAGAATCTGAACTCGTTGTTGGCCCTTACCAAGGGACTCTTGGCTGTTTACGCATTCCATTTGGTAAAGGAGTGTGCGGAACAGCTGCTCAATCTTTAGAAACACAAATTGTTGAAGATGTTTATGCAATTGAAAATCACATCACTTGTGATCCTAAGAGCCAGTCTGAAATTGTCGTGCCTGTTTTAGAAAATGGAAAGCTAATCTCAGTGTTAGATATTGATAGTGATGTGAAAGCAAGTTTCAATGATATAGATAAAGAAAACCTCGAAGAGATAATTAACAGAGTATTTAATTAGGTTGGAGTTCCTTGATCTTCAAACCAATTCGCCTGTCTCTTTTTAATAGCGAGCATCGTGTCATCATTGGCCATAACTGTAGTATCGGCCATAACATCACCTAATCTGTGACCTGAATCTAGTTTATATAAAAGATATAATTCAATTCCGACCATTGGAATACCAATTATCACGGCCATAAACCAACCAAGAACTGGAATAATGGCAAAAATAAGTGGAATAATAAAAGGCAGATTACGAACAAAGCTCTGCTTCAATGAACAAGGTGTTCCATCAACAAGAGAGATAACGCGAAAGCCAATAAACTTCTTTCCTACCGATTGACCATTTTGGATCGCATCTGCAAAAGTTAAATAAACAATGGAAAAAAGAATACCGATTGGATAGAGAAATAGCGATAACACAAGAACAATAAATAGGTCTATTGCCTTTGCTAATATCCTTGAAAAACGTGCAACCTTTATGGCCGACTTCAATAAGTACTTTCTATCCATAATAAATATCTTATCCTATGAATTTTATTAGAAAACAAGGCATTTTTTGCACCACGTTCAAATAAGGAATATTAAGTAAAGAAATACTTTAACTTCTCTATAGACCAATAGATGATCACTAATAGCCAAAAATAATATTTTAAGTTATAAATGTAGACTGAAAGAAAGAAGAGCAAAAAAGCTCTGGAGGATAATTATATGAGTACTGTTGGTAAAACTGACGTAGCAAATTTTGAATCTGATGTATTAAAGAACGCAAAGCCAGTTCTAGTTGATTTTTGGGCAGAATGGTGTGGACCTTGTAAAACTCTAGGGCCAGTTCTAGACGAAGTTGCATCAGAAATTGGTGAAGGTGCAAGCATCGTTAAAGTTAACGTTGATGATAATGGTGAGCTTGCTCAACAATATGGAATCCGTGGGATCCCAACAATGATTTTCTTCAAAGATGGACAAGCAACAAAGACACTTGTTGGTGTTCAGACGAAAGAAGAAATTAAAAAGTCTTTAGAAGAATTAATGTAATATAAAGCCTCTATCAAAGAGGCTTTTCTTTTATCTTTATCAAGGATCGAAAAGGTATCTAATAATGAATGATTTTATTTCTCACGCTTTTAATCACGCTCAAGAAACATTAACAAAGTTTATTGCTAACGAAGATAATTTCAAAGTTATGCAAGATGCAATTGATGAAATGGTTTCAGCTATTAAAAATAATGGCCGAGTAATAAGCTGTGGAAATGGTGGTTCAATGTGCGATGCCATGCACTTTGCAGAAGAACTGACTGGGCGTTTTCGTAAAGATCGTCCCGCGATGCCAGCAATGGCGGTAGCAGATCCTTCACACATTACTTGTGTTGCAAACGATTACGGATTTGAGTATATCTTTTCAAAATATGTTGAAGCACATGGACACAAGGGCGATGTTCTTCTTGCAATTTCAACTTCTGGAAATTCTCCAAATTGTCTTGAAGCAGTTAAATCTGCTCACGCAAAGGGAATGAAAGTTGTTGGGCTACTTGGAAAAGGTGGCGGAAAGATGAAAGACCTTGTGGACTTCCCTCTTGTGATTGAAGCTGATCTTTCTGATCGAATTCAAGAAATGCACATTAAAATTATTCATACGTTTATCGAAGGTATTGAGCGCCAGGTTTTCCCAGAAAATTACTAAAGGGTCGTAAAGCCGCGCCTTCGGCTAGCTTTACTTTTGTCACATCCATCTGCTCGTCAAAACTTGCCTTGTGGCAACTTTTGAACGCACGATGTCCCAGAAAATTACTAAAGAACCGGCACAAACTTCCAAGTCTTTAAAATCAAGTATTTGACGCGATTATGAGTTAAAATAATCTTAAGTTAGTACACAATTTTAAGGAGCTATATAATGGAAGGCACTGCTGTATCATCCGTAAACACAATCGCTGCTTTTTTTCAAAACGGCGGACTTTTCATGTGGATCATTCTATTCATCTGGGCCGTAGGTCTGGCAATTGGATTAGAGAGATTCTTTAAATTAAGTTTTAAATTTGATGTTGATGGAGCTTCTTTTATGAATGAACTTCGTCGCTACATCATGGCAAATGATGTTGAAGGTGCTTCACGTGTTTGCTCTGGATCGAACGCGGCCCTACCAAAAGTTCTAAGAAGTGGACTTGAAAGAGCGTCAGCAAAACCAGAACAAATTCAAAATGCAATTGATGCTACTGCACTTGAAGTTATCCCTAAGGTTGAACTTAGACTTAACTATCTTCAGTTAATTGCAAATATCTCAACTCTATTTGGACTACTGGGAACAATTCAAGGTCTAATCGCTTCATTCGCAGCTGTAGCTGCAGCTGATCCTACACAAAAAGCAGAACTACTTGCTAAAGGGATCTCACAAGCGATGAATACGACTTTCCTAGGTCTACTTGTTGCCATCACAATTATGATCATTCACTCTTTCCTAAGTTCAAAGTCTGAAAAGATCATTAATGAAATCGATGAATATTCTGTAAAGCTAATGGATATCCTAAGCACAGAAGAAAGTAAGCAGTAAGAAAGAAATTAATTATGTATAGAAAACCGAGTCGAAAATATAAGAATAAGAAAGTTGAGAGGCTGAATCTAATTCCAATTTTAGATTCGGTCTTCATCTTTATCTTCTTCCTTCTTATGTCTGCTAACTTTGTTAGAATCTATGAGATTGGCTCTGATGTTCCAATTATCTCAAACAGCCAACCTCCAAAAACAGATAAGAAGAGACTTGATCTTACTTTAAAGATCAATCAAAGCAATATTAGCCTCCACTCTGGACCTAATGAAAGACGAATCTTCAGCGCAGGTAAAACGGCCAGCGGAGAATATGATCTTTTCAAACTTCGTCAAAAGCTCATCGAATTAAAGAAAAGCTATGTTGATGAAAAAGAAGTCATCTTTATCCCTAATGCAAATATTACTTATGAAGAACTCATTAAGATTATGGATGCAGTACGCGATCTAAAGAAAACAGATCCAGAGATCTGGACGAAAAGAAATGGCGAAGACACAAAAGTCACTGAGTTATTTAATAATATTATCTTTGGTGACACTCAGTCTTAAGACAATAGGTAAAGTATGAGAAAACGTTCGATAAGAAATAGAGGAATAAGAAGAAAGAAGGAACCACTTGATATTGATATCACTTCCCTTCTTGATATCCTTGTTATCTTACTTGTATTCCTAATTAGAAGTTACGATACAACTGGTGTAATTTTAAATATTCCAAAAGATATTACAATTCCTCACTCAGTTTCGAAATCAATTAACGAGCAAGGAGTTGTTGTACAAGTTTCACCTAAGGTCATTTGGGTTGATGATAAAGAAGTTCACAACACTGAAACTTACAAGGGACGTCTCTACTCTCAAGGCGGAAGATTAATTCTTCCTCTCTACAACGAGTTAGTGGCCAAAAAGAAAGAAATTGATGATATTGCAAAGACGACACCTAATGCGAAGAATTTCTCAGGTATAGTTAATCTCGTAATTGATAAGTCTTTGAAGTACAACTATATCAAAAAACTCATGCATACTGCTGCTGAGGCAGGTTTTCAAAAGTATAAATTCGTTGTCCTTGGACAAGAATAGAATAAAAAAAGGCTCCGTAAGGAGCCTTTTTATTTTTATTAATACTATTTTGATAAATCTAAAAGAAACGAGTTAGCGTGACACCTAATTCATCATCTCCATCTAGGATATAGAGACCACGACGATCACTTTCTGCATCATCTCCAATTGTAACTCCCCTAAAGTTAACCTTGGCTTTCCATGCATTATTCAGGCGTCTCTCATAGCTTAAGTAATACAAAGCTTCACCGTTTCTTTCAAGGTCAATATACAGCCCAAGTGTAAACTCATTTGAATAAGCATCATTTAAAGCAAAACGATGACCGATGAAGAGATCATTTTGAAAAATCTGGGCCTGGCTTCTCTTCTCTTTTCCAACCCCTAGAACATATTGATATTCAGTGTAAAAACTAGAACTCCAATTATTTGCGTAGTTATGAGTATATTCATGACCTATAGAAGCTAATTGATAATCAAAAACTTCTCTCGTTCCACCTGTATAATCGAGAATAGCAACTGAATCATCTGCATTAAAATCAGAGTAGAGGTATTCGAATTTAAAAGTTTGCTCGCCCCAAAAAAATGTTGCGGCCGCTCCAATATCTAAAACATCAACATAGAATGCTTCAAGCGTTGTCGGTGTTGATGGTCTAGCGCCAAATATTGGTCTCGTTCGATCAATATGATCCATGGCAAATACTGTCAGATCGAGATCTCCAAACTGATGAGCGTAATAGACTGCGAATTGATTATACTGATCTTCTTCGTCACTACTTTTAACTTCATTTCCTGAAACGACATTCTGCCTTACCGGCTCTAGCCCATCAAAAATTCTCATTAATGGATCAGGATAAAAGCCTTCCGTAAAATATGGCATATAGATGAACTTCATCGTACCGATACTTGTATAATGACTGGCAACAATGGACTTCTCACCAAGCTTTTCAAATCGCTCAATATTTCCATCATTTATGCGCGAGTTAAGAACATCAACAACATGATATGCCTCTAAGCGAGACCACATGAACATGTGATAACCAGCAGAGAATTGCCAATTACCAAGACTGCGTCCGATATTTAACTCATTAAAGTCCACATAACTATTTTCTTGATATTTTTCATCGGCACGAGCAACTAGAGAGAGATTGTATTCCCACCCTTTCCAATCATCACGTTCCTCAAGACTTAACTTAACAAACTTCAAATCAGTAGGCTGTTTCTCATTTCCCAATAAAACATCAGTATACTTCTTTTGAGTATAGTAACGATAATTTAACGATATCTCTCCCCTGCCATCTGCATATGCAGTTTCAGATACTAGAGAGAGGGCCCCAATAATTACTGTAAAAAATATATTCTTCAATTTACTTCAACTTCCTCTTAGTAAGATCGTTCTCATTTACTTTCTTACCAATAACTCTATTTTTCCATTTAAATATTGATTTCTTCTTATTATTTAAATTAACCATATCAATTTGGTTAGCTCGCCACATCTTTCTTTTTCCAACTGTGTAAGATTTAAACTCACTCATTGTCGAAGTCTTAATGTGTTCATTTCTTTTGTTGTAGTACTCAGTTTTTACTGGCGCTAAATACTTCTTTGATACATGTAGAATAACTCTTAGATAAGAACTCTTTCCCTTTGCTTTACGCTCTAGAGTCCAAGTATTCTTATCTTCACTTAAGAACTTATAATTATATTTTTCGATTGTTTGACCACCGATATCTTCGAATGAAAACTCAGACCCCATAAATGAGCTCCCTTTAGATCGAGAGTTGATTTTCTTTACTCTTCTTAGAGAAGGTAAGTATAACCACTGGTCATCATCCTTATCAGAACTCTTCCATGTCCAAGTTAAAAGCTTTGTCCCTTTTACATCTAATGGCTTTCTAAACTCCATAAGACTTTTATCAACGCCTTCAAATTCACCAGATGTACCAAGCATTTCTCTAACAATCTCAACGCCACTTGTATCAACTAAAATAAGCTCCATTGTCGATGTGTCACCGATATAACCTTTATTGGCCGCATCCATCTTCTTTGCAATCTCAAGACCTTTCTCATCTGCAAGAACTGCAAGAGAAAACATTATTAAGAAAAATTTAACAAATTTCATTATCCTACCTCATTATCGTTGGTCTGTTTCCACAAGATACTATCATTCACATCACAATGATTGAATATTTAGTATTGATAATAGTAATGGATTCATTAAATAGCTGAAAATATGCCCCTTATTTACAACAAGGGGCATCATATATTGATTGAATATACTTAGTAAGAGCTTGGATTTAGGTTAAGAGGTACGTGAACAGCAACCTCAGCTCCACCTTTTGGTCTTGGAAATTGAATTGTTTTAAGGTGATTTGCAACACAGTTTTTAACACTACGTGGCACGGCCTTATCAGCTTTCGTCACCTTAGCTCTTGTAACATTCCCTGATGCACCAATGACAAAGTCCATAGCAAGAACACCTGAAATGGCCTTTTGCTGAACATCTAATTCCTTTTGGTAGCAGTAACGGAATTGAGGAACGTTCTCCATTAGAATTCTCATAATATCATTACGATCCATTGATCCAAGAATAACTTCACGGTAAGGGACACCAGCAATATAAACTTTCTTTTTATGAACTAGTCCATCTGTACCAAACGAAGAAGAAAGTTTTCCACGAGTCTTACTACTTAGCGAGCCAACCTCTGCTTTAACATCAGCCTTTTGAACTTGGGCCGACTCACCCGTTGAAAGAGCATTACTATCATCTTTAAAACTTTCAGTCGTACCAGCATCAGCAAAAGAACTTAGTGATCCGCCCTTTGCCATCAAAGAGTTCATTGAAGATGTGAAAGACGGTGACTTATATACATCGACTTTTCCTCTACTCTTTCTGTTATTAGAAAGCTTCTTAACTTTAGAGGCCTTCTTAGTTGTTCGAGAAGGTTTGCCTGCTTTTTTATTGGACTTTCTCACAACCTTTTTATCATTTGTTGGTCCCTTCTTAGGAGCAGCTTTTTTTGGAGTAGAATTTGAAGCCTTAGCAGTTCGGTCCCCCCTACTCTTTGAAGGCTTCTGCTCTTTAGGAGTATTTGAAACCTCTTGCTTAACTGGAGCCTTCTTTTGTACTTTCTTTGGTGTTTCCTTCTTAATGACATTTTTCTTTTTAGTCACTCTAAGCTGTTTTGGCTTATATAAGATTTTTGCAATTCTTTCAGGAACTTTCTCTTTCTCAATCTCTTTATCGACTTGGAAGTTAAGCATTCCCCCCATAAAAACAGCGAATACTAGCACACAGAAAACCAGGTACTTTCTTAATTCCTTATCTCTTCTAAAGATTGGTGCCGATTTTACAATTGGAGGTGCTTCAGTACCTCTGATAAATACTTTTAAATTATCTTTTTCAAAAATATGAATATCATCACGACGTAATGAATTTTTAGCATTTTTATTATTTAAAAATGTACGATGTTCAAATCCAGGAATTCTTCCAACAGCAACATCATTTTTCTTTATATCTAATAGCTCAACTTTATCTTTTTTTCCTAAATATGGAAATTCAATATCATTGCCACGTGGGTTCATTCCAACGAGATTATACTTTCCGTCTTTATGTGGAATATAATCGAGTCCAACAATCTTTCCATTAAAAAGAATGATTACTTCAGCAGCTTCTTTATCGACACTGTATTTAAAGATTGGATAAATCTCATCTGGTTCTTCAAAAATATACTCAGAGAACTTTACATTATCATCCATACTTAAAGGATAATTAACTTGGTAATCACTATCCTTTTGATTCTTTTGAATGACTTCATCGTTAAACTTAGGTTGTTTCGGTAAGTTTCTAACAACTTCTTGTGGATGTATTAATTGTTGAGGAGGTAGCTCACTACTTTCACCAAAGGTAAAAGAGTAATTACCAATTGTAATAGTCTCTCCCCCTCTAAGTTCACACGTTACGACTTCTTCATTATTTATTTTGACGGGATTCTTTGTCGACATACTATATATTGATGTCTTATCTTGTGCGAATTCAATAAGACAATGAATATCATCTATTCCTGCCCCTCTCATTCTTACATCACAAGAGTCACTTGCCCCTAGGATAATTCTATTCTTACGAGGTAGACGTATATCCTTTTTACCTTTTAAATAAAATGATCTTCCTTGATCCACGAGGTCTCCCTATCTAATTCGATCTAATCCCTTCATCATTTCAAGATGAAAATTAGGTTTCGATGGTAGTTTATTTTTAAATTGTCTAAGATAACGACTTGAAACAGTGATTTCGCCAGGAGCACCCAGCTCACCATCGACACTAATTTCATCTAAATTAAATTTCTCAAACTTCTTGTACTTATAAATAACTTTATCGTTTACAGACTTTTGACCAAACGATGCTTGTGACAACAAGATAAATAAGGCCGTTGTTATAATTCTTTTCATATTGTTAACCCTTTAATCTGCTGAAAGATTGTTTTATCTTTTGCATTTAAATCCATATCTTCGATATCTTCTCTTACCCTCTTAGCGTGTTCGCTTTTAAGTTGTTTTAGAGAATAATATAAAGCGATTTTAAGACTTGGAATTTCAAAGTAATCAGAATTCATTTCTTTTAAAATCGTATAAGCAAACTTAGGTTTCCCATCAAACAAATAAGAATAAACCAGCGAATTTATCACATCGCGATCTTTTTTATTAACGCGATATAAGTTCTTAAGCATTGCTGTTGATTTACTATAAAGCCCATACTTGATGTATATATTTGAAAGATTAAACATTGCTGTCTTATTGTTTCTCTTAATTAAAAGAACTTGTTTAAAAGCTGCAATGGCCTTGCGATCTTTACCTTCATCAACTGAGATAACACCAATATTATTAATAGCTGGAATATACTTACTATTTAAAGCGACAGCTTTATTAAAATATACCTTCGCTAATCTCTTATTACCTGTTTTATAAGAGCAAATCCCCTGCTGATTCCAATATGCAGGATTCTTCTTATTTTTTTCATAAAGAGAGTCAAGCTTCGCGAGACCTTCTTTTGTATTTCCAAGATAACAAAGTCCAACTAGGCCTGTTTTCTTCTCATCAATGCTTTCTAATCTTTCCTTAGACACCTTATCTAAAGATTCATCCTCTAAAACATCATCAACTAGATCATTAATAAGATGATAATCGGCATCAGCATTATAACGAACTTGCTTCTTCGGTTTAAAATCTTCATTTGATAGGTTTTCAATTTGCTCAGCTTCTTCGCCACCTAATTTCTGTACAGTCTTTCCACCAGAGGCGCATGATGCCAAAAGTAATATCAAAAGAGAAATATTTAAAAATTTCATTACTGATTCCCCCTCTTATCCATTAAGACAGCACCTGTCATCGATGGAAGGCTTAACCCCTGTCGAGAAAGTGTTCCAAAGTTTACTGTTAGAACATCATTCTTATTAATCAAAGAATCTAGTTCTCTTTTTAATTGTCTTGATTTTGAAGCGAGGTTTGCTGATACATTTTGCATACTTCCCTTAAAAGAGTTTACATATTCCTGAGACTTCCCAGTCGGTGTAAAAGTAGCGACATCTTTTGAGAACTTATCATATGAACTAATAAGTAATGAGTAACTCTTAACCATCGCTTCACCAGAGCCCATGGCCACAATCTTTGTTACTTGATTCTGGATACTTTCAAGACGTGCAAACTTGCCTTTCATAGTGTTATTGAATTTATTCTCAGGGAAGCTTAACTCAATTGCATTAAAGCTATTAACAGCTCTTTCTACATCTGCAACTTCAGCTAGGGCAACTTCATCGATCGTCTCAATTGCAAGTTTTTTCTTATTTTTAACCCTACGATAAATATAATTAAGCTCATTGTTGTAACGAGAGCTATTACCTTGTTCACGAGATAACTTTGCTAACTTTCCAACATATTCAGACTTACGATATAGATTTTTTGTATATGCTGACAATCTTTCACGATAAATCTTATCTGCATTAGTAATTTGTTTAAAGTCTATATAGTAGTCAAAGATTTGTTCATAAGAAGCTAGCATCGTTGAATTATTAAATCGACATTTTGATTGTTGATCAACAAATGCTACGGCCTTTGAATCATTACGAGTTGCTAGTCCCATAACGATATAGTTCTTTAGAAGTTTTTCTTTATTCTTATTATTAATACCACATGTCTTACCAAGTAACTTTTGTGTTAATGACATTCCATCAGCAACTCTCTGTCTCAAAAATAGTTCACTTATAATACTATTAAAAGATTCATAGAATTTTACTAATTCAGTAGTGGTCATTTCCTCAATTGCTCGATCCAACCATTTAGCAGTTAAGCCGACATTTCCTGACTCATAAAAAAGAACGGCAATATTATAAGCAGCGTTTCTCTTAGCATCTGCGGTACTTTCTGGATCTTTATAAATGAAAAGATATCCCTTTAACGCAGTGATCTTATCACCACTTTTATTGGCCTTTTGAATATCTGAAAATTGTGCAACAAGAATAATCTTATTTAGATGATTTACAAATCCTCTCTTTAAAGGAATTCCCTGACCTTTTAGCTCCCCAACAAAGGACATAAGTCCCTTTTTATTTTTTTGGGTTTTATACATGTCTACAATACGGCCAATCATTGCTTCATTTTTAGATATATTTCTTGGATTCTCTTTTGCATACACAAAGAATGTTTGTTTTGCTTTTTCAACATCTTTCTTTTCATCTACGTAGAAAGAAAATAGTTTTTCTACTGCTTTATTCTTTTTCGATTTAGATTCTTCTGTTTTGATATAGTTTGTGAAGATTGTTTCAAAGTACTTATTACGTGTTGATTTAGAAATCTTACGATCATTTAGGACAATCATCATCCCCGCTAGAGATCTTTTATAATAAGTTGAACCTGGTTGAGCAGTAGATAAGACTTTATCATACATATAAAGTGCCTCAGGATATTCATTAGCTGCATAATATGACTCACCAGCAAAAAAGAGTGCTCTTTCACTTAGCTTAGGATCAATTTGTTGTGAAATAAAATATAACTCAGCAGCTGTTTTACCCTTAGACTTCATTACCTTGGGACGCTTCTTATTATGAGACATCTCTAATTCTTTTTGGAGTTGTGCCGCTCTTTTCGTAACAAAATATAGTGCTTCTTTCTTTTGTTCTGCATTTAATGGCGACTTTGTTATCGCTCTTGCATATCTAAGGAAATATGAATTATTCCCATATTTATCGTAAATCATTAATAGCTGAACTAATGACATTGCTTTATACTTTGGATTTTTGCCATTGAATGCTCTTCCAAACATATCTGCAGCTTGAGAATATTTTTGTTTTCCTATAAGGATCATTCCCATGTCATAGAAGTTTTTCTCGGCATCTGTATTTTGATTCTGATAAAACTTCAGTGCCTTATTTGTTTTACCGCTTTCTGCGTAGAAATAACCGACATCACGTGATGCCATATCTTGTTTATCTATATATTTAGGACTCTTAGAAAGTTCAAAAACCTGCTCCATTTGCTTTACCGCAGTATTTTTTCGTCCTACCCTAAAGTTTGACCATGCAAGGTTATAAAGATACTTCGTATACCATTTATCGTCTCTAATTTTACCAATTGCTGTATTGTAATACTGTCTAGATTTATTAAAATCACCTTCACGATAGTAAATATCACCTAGAGCAAGTCGAGACTTAGTTTCGATGAAGTCACCTTTGGGAGCTGATCTTACTGATTTTACAAATAACGACTTTGCATCTTCCATGTTTACATTCTCTAATTCATTATAAGCAAGAATGTAGTAGATATGAGAGCGGGCCCTTCTGTTAGGTTTTTTCTTTAAAATAGAAATACCTATTCCACGAGCTTTCTTATAGTATGAGTCAGAAACCGAAAAAAACTTTTTTCTATCGATTTGATTCTTTTGCTTTGGAGTTAGTTTAAAAAAGTTTTCATTTTCTTGTTCACGAATGATACGACCTTTTTCAAGGTTTAGTTCGGCCATTCTAAGATCTAAAGTATTATCCCTCTTTGTATAACGCTTCATTCTACTGATTTCTTTAAGTTCCATATCGATAACAGAGACGATACGGTCCCTTTTTGGACTTAATTTAATTCCATAGGAACTGAAGCTTATAAGAGATGCTAGTAATAATACTTTAATCATTATTGACACTCCGATCGAAGAGCAAATACATAGTCACCCATTTCATCGGCCCAAAATTCACCGTTGAATGACCAGAAGTATTGCTTCGAATTTCTTTTTAAATATTTAATATCGCCACGTGCACCTGTATCAGTAATCCCACTATACAACTTAGCCTTTCTTGCATTTAAAGCTTCAAGTCTTAAATAACTTAGACCAATGAATGACTTTTCAAGTTGTGCTGAAACTAACTTAAAAGTTCTCTTAGTATATGAACCAATAAGTTTTTGTTGAAGCATCAGAGAGTCTTTAAGGTTTATAGCAAGAATCTTTCTAAGGCGACGATTACGTACTTTTTTGATATTTGATATTTCTCTTAAGCCAGCTTTATAACTTTGAAAAAGCTGTATAAATGCTGGGTCTTTAGAAACATTTCTAAGGAGTTTATTCGTTAAAGGATCATAGTATTTCTTTCCATCAACAAATGAATTAATAAAGTTAAAATACCATTCAAGAGAATGTTTACGGGCAATCATCTTATCGATGACTTGTTTAGATTTATCAAACTCCGCATAGTGATCATCAATGATCTTAGACATATCATCGTATAAACAAAGTTTAAAATAACTCAAAGCCTTTAAAACATTAATTTCTGGATTAACAATATAGTTAAGTACCGGTGCTTTATATGTAACTAACTTACCAAGCGTTCTATTGTAGTCACCCTTGTAATAACTATTCCAAGCCTCCTCAATTAGAAGCTCAGGCCAAATATATGATCTCTTATCGACATCAATGAATGATAATTCTGCATCATCTAACTTTTTCTGCTCATATTTAACACGAGCAATACCTGCTAAACAATAGTCATGATTTATTTGTAATTGTCTGGCCCTCACCTCATCATCACTTGAAGTGGACATATCAACACATCTTTCAAAAGCTGAAATAGCGGCGCGGAAACCTCGTTGCATTGTAAACGCCATCCCTTCAAGGTGAAGAGAGAATGCTTTTACAGGATGCCCTGCTGGAATCGTTCCATTTAATGTTTGTAGGGCCTCTTTATACTTTCTTCTCTTTAATAGTTTTTTTGCAAGTAAGTACTTTAAAGTCGGAGAATCAATCTTGCTAAGATATTGCTCAGGTAAAAGAACAAATTGTCTATCACCTACTTTAGAGACAACCTTTTCAAAAAGTCTTTCAAAGTCTTTATTAGTACGTCCCTTATATGTAACCAAGTACTCTTTCACATATGGAACAGCAGTATGATACATTTCCTTTTCGATTAGGAGTTTAATAATATGGGGATATCGTGCGATGCGATTTCGAGATTTGGTTAAGTCTGTCCAAATAGACTCGAGAGCAAAGACTTGCCCCATGAGTAAAAATGCAATGATCGATTTCTTTAACACAACAGCTTCCCTTAAATATCAAATTGAACAGAAAAAGTTAGATCAATATTTGAATATAGTTGATCTGACTCTGATCCCGCTTCTCTAGCAGGTGCCGCTTGATATAAGATTCCGTTAATATCTGCTCTAACACTCCAAGAAGTGTTTACATAAAACTTAGATGAAACATTCCACATTAATCCAGTATGCGACTCATCAACCGTTAGGCCAGGGTTTGGTGAACCAGCTCTAACTTCAGGACCATTATTTGTTTCGTTCAGTTTTGCAAAACCAAGACCGAAGATCCAATCAACATAGACAATAGAGTTAAATGTATTAATTTTTGAATAAAATGGTGACCACAGGGCCATCGCACCGATGTAATCATTTACAATGCGACGAAATGGAATAGACCCACTTCCTCCTCCATTACTATTACGTACTGAAGCGGCCGTATCATTTTCTTCACCTGAGTTAGAAGCGTAAATAAACTCTGCCCCCCACTCTTCATGAAAGAAATAACCAGCTCTTAATTGTAGAGATGTAGAATCAACGAAAGCACCTGATAGTGTTTTCCCAAAACCTCCACTAACGTAGAAACGATTTACTTTTTTAAATTTACGATTTTGTAAAACATAAATTTCTTTATCTTTATCAAGCCATGAAAAATTATAAAGATCCGTTTCTGCCGCGAAAGTTTTCATCGTTAGAAAAGTTAAAAATAATACAAAGATCATCCTAATCATTTTAGCGTCCTGCCTTTCAAATAGTTGGATTTACAGAGATTATTTTAACATAAGATGTTAAGTACTAATTAAGTCGCTTATTGGTGGCATAAATTTCCATACAAACAAGATGAACAGTGCTTAATTCTTTTTCCGACCAAATCACTTAGTGTTTTCCACACTTCGAAGAGATCATTTTCAACATTACTGATTTCAATTTTCTCTTCAATAATTCTCTTCTCATCAAGGGCCAAAACTTTAAGATTTATAGTACTTGCCATATTTTCATTGATTAATTTCAGACCAAAAGCATAGGTTTTTAGCTGGAAGAAATATGATCTCAGCTTATCCTCATCAATTAGACCTGACTTAAAATCCCATATCTCCACTACTTGATTATTTTGATAGACTAAAGCATCTATAATCCCAGTTATCATCTGGCCAAAGAAAGAAAACTTAATTTGATGCTCACTTAGAATCTTTTCATGGGCCGACTTTTGAATATATTCATTTACCCACTCCACAATATCTTGTTCCTGAGGACTGTTAAACTTTAAGTCCTTGCCCTTAATTAAGTTTTCAACAAGAAAATGCAGACGATTTCCACGGTCGATATCAGAAACACCGAATGCAGAAGGAGTTTCAATTTCATTCTCTTTTGCGAATTCTTTAAAGTCTTCATCTAATTTCAAAACTTGGTTTAAATAAAACTTTCGTGAGCACAAGGCCAGTTCAGATAACTTTGTAACTGATAATTCTGAAATTAGTCCTAGCTTTGTAGTTGATTCAACATTTTTAATTCCAAGTGCATCCATGAAATAGATTGGTGAACGATTTGACGAGCTAACTTCATATGCAACTGAAAAGTCATCACATTCTACTTCGTTTAGACGATGAGTCCGAAGAGGTACAATCCAGCTATTATCTGAATGCTTTACTTCCTTCCCATTTACACTGATATCAAAATACTCAATATTTTCAACGGCCCGAGTACAGGCAACATAGAATAGTCGTTTTGATTCTGAAAACTCTTTTTGCTTTTTGATTAGTTTTTCTAGAATTAAATTAGGAGACGAGTTTAACTTCTTTGTATGTATATCAGCTCCCCAAGACAAGGCTCCAGGAAGTGAACCAAACTTTGATGTATCAACAACAGTACGTCCATTTGTATGAATACCACCTAATATAATTGTATCAAATTCAAGACCCTTTGAAGCGTGAGTTGTCATAATTCTTACATTCGCATTAGATAGATATGAAAAGCTTGCACTATAAGAGTCCTTCTCAAGAGACTTCAAGATTTTATAAATTTGATCTATATCTCCTTTAGCGCCACCTATAATTCCATTTATCTTTTCTGAATTATTCTTATATGTAGAACTCGATAGTCCGAGGTCAAATACAAAAGACCAAAACGCATATTCTACATTACTATTCTTGTACGTCCCTTTCATCTTAACGAGATCTTCAATTGTAAACTCTCGATACTCATTGTAGTAATGTCGACATACTCCATTAATTATAAAATTATAATAACGAGCAATAGCCTGTAACCTCTTTGAATCCGCCCCTTCTTTATCTGCTTCAATCAAGAAATTAATAAAAGCCTTAAAGATAATTACCAACGGATCTTCACCATATGGAATTTTAACCTGAGCAACAAACGGTATTTTCTTACTCATCAAATTTGAAATCAATTGCTTTGACGGGGCCAGAGTACGATAAAGAATACAAATTTGTTCTTGTGGATTTTCCTTGAACTTCTTTTCAATTAATTCAGCAATTGAACTGGCTTCAATATCGTCATAAACAGTAGAGGTAAGTCTTCCTTCGACCTCCATTTCAAGATCAACAATATGCCCTTTGACACTACCTAGAGCGGACTCTTTCACATCAGCTGGAAAGTTTTGATAATCGACCTTTACACTATATTGATCGTGCCCTTGGTATTTTTCACCCAAACCAAAGATGGTATCAAAGAATTGGTTATTAAATTTAACAACTGCTTCTTCTGATCGATAGTTATTAGACATATAGAGATTTTGAGGAATCAGTTTTTCTGTTTGATTAAAAACGGCAATCTCTCCTCCACGAAAACCGTAGATGGCCTGTTTCCTGTCACCAACACACATAAGCTTTTTAAAATTATCACCTATTGCATGACGTATTATTTGAAATTGTCCAGGTGAAGTATCTTGATACTCATCAACAATAATATAATCGAAGTTTTCCTGACAGAGCCTTCTTGACTCTTCAGACTCCTCTAAAGATTTCAAAGTTAAATATTCGATATCTGAGAAGTCCATACCGGGGTAATTATAATAATGTTCCTGAATATAATTAAATAGTTCTTTATATAAGCTTAACCACTCACGATATATATTTTCATTAGCAAAAAATTGATCGAAGTTCTCACCTTCTTTTTCAACAAACTTTAGTAATTTATTTGCATCTTCAATTAACTCACCAACTTCAAGTGGTATCCCCTTCGATTTACGTGGCTTATTTGCCTTATAGACTTCGCAAAACTTTTTAATATTTCCCCAATCATACTTATTAGAAGAAAAGAATGACTCGCTTGCATTTAAATGCTTCCACCATGCTTTTTTTGCGTGTTCTTCTGAATAGGTATCACTCGAGTAATGACATTTAAAAATATCGGAACATCCCAAAAGACCTAAAATATTCTCAAAGTATTCTTCTTCATTAAATTCTACATGATCAACATCAAGTGTTTGCCACTCATATCGTAACTCAGGACTAGCAAATACAAATTGCATCGAACTAGTAAGTGCATCAATATTTTTTAGAAATATTTCTATTTTTGGATTATTAAGATTTCGATTAAACCACTGCTTTGTAAGCTCTTCTATTTTTACATTTATTTTAAAGCGATCGACGATATCAAGATTAGCAGGTGCACCAAAGATATAGCCTCTCTTAATTAGTTTTAAACAGAAGCTATGGATCGTTGAAATACCTAAGGATTCGAGGGCCTCATCGATTATCTTCTTCTTATTTTTATCCTCAACATCGTTAAAGCGATCAAACATACGAGATTGAAGCTCACCAGCGGCTTCTTTAGTGAATGTCATAACGACTATTTTAGAAAGGTAAGCTTTCAAGTATTGACCAATATCTGGAACCTGTTGTTCTTCCAAGGCCGTATACTTTTCCTCTATTAAATAAGCTAAGTGTTCGATAATTACTCGTGTTTTCCCTGATCCTGCACCAGCGTTTAGAAGAACACCACCATCATGCTTTACTGCTTTTTCTTGTTCTGCATTTAATTGAATGGCCATTATTGTATCTCTCCTTTTGCACAGACAGGATTAGCGACACAGAAAGTACATGTTTGATTACTCATTGGTCTTGCAGGCCAAGTCTCTACCGAGCCCATTTCTTTAATAATTTCTTTCATATGATCCTGGAATTCATCAAGGTCAACTTCTTCGATCTGTTTAGACTTTGAATGGAACTCTCCAAAGAATACTTCATCCCCAATAAAGAATGAGTCCTTCAAGTTTTCAAGACAGAGATATCCGCCACCTTTTAATGAATGTTCACGTGACCATGCTCTATAATATGCTATAAGCTGAATTTTTCGATAATCAACGATATCTGTTTTATTAGGTATTGAACCTCCAGATGTCTTAAAGTCATAAACATAAAAGTCATTTCCTTTTTTAATTAGAAGATCAATGAAACCTTTATACTCTTCATTAACTTTTGAAATATCTCTTTCAAAAATTAATTCGACATCTTTGTCTTTCTTTATTTCTAACAACTTTATAATAATAGACGAACAATATGATTCAATCGCAAGCCTTAAGCTTTCAATATCAATTCTTTCTGGAAGTAGCGAGTTTTCAACAATAAAACGATTCAATGTGTTTTTAATTAACTCTCTCAATATAGATTCACTAAAGCTTTCATGCTTTTCAACATACGCTTCAATTACACTGTGATTAATTGTCCCAATATATCTTCTATCAATAAACGCCGAAGATGAAACATCAAGATCAACCCCTTGTGCATATTTCAAGTGCCACTTCTTTGGACAATCAATATAAGTTTGAATAAATGAAGGTGACAACTTCTCACCGACACTCGCTTTTTGCTGGGCCCTCTTTTCAAAGCTCAGTCTCTTACTTACTTCTAAATTATAATCGTTAAGATTTACGCCATCAAAAAGAGACTCTGCTATAGAGTTACCGTGTAGCAAACCTTCCTCAAGAATAAGCTTTCCACCACTTTGAATAAATTGTCTTATCAATGATCTCAAACTTGCAATATCTAAGGCTTTACTTTGAAGAGGACCAAAAGCACTAAAGATAACTAAGACATCATTTGAGAATCTTTGTGCTGTTGTTAAAGCTCCTAAGTCATCCTTTGAAATATAAAGATATTTATTTTCACAATCTTCTAAACTTAAAAGATTATCTCTTATTCCAATCGTTCCCGTGTCATCTTTAGTTAAATTAACAACAGATGTTCTTGGGAGATTCAGCCCTAATACTTCTTTAATTAGCTTCAGATCTGAGCTTCTGAGTTCTTCGTTAATCGTCGCTTTTTCTGAGTAAGCCTTAATTTCATTTTTAAAAGACAGGATTGTTTTCAATTTAATAAAATTATCTTCATTGAAATTTAGAAGACTTAATTTAGTTAAAAACTTTTGAATATCATCACAACTTAAAACTCCACCATTGAGATTTAGTTGTTCTTGGATTTTTGAAGTAATTTGATCAACGCTACTAAAAAATAATGCAAAATCAGTTTTAAACCTCTTTTCAGGTATCAGTAACGAATTGACTTGAGACAGGTCTAGGCTGTTTGAAAAACTAATTAATTGTTTGTCCTGCCTTATCAATTCACTAAAATATTCTGCACTTCGTCCAGATGGAATTGAAATATATTCGCAATCAATATTTTCAAAATCAATTTCCTCTTTCAACTGTTGCGTCTCTATCCAATTTGGCCAAAAGACTTTACCATCACATTGGTTGAAGACCTCCTTACTAATTGGAACATAGACCTCTGCTTTATTCCCCATCCCCTTCAACATATCTATTTGATTTGCATTAAGGTGATCAAATCCAATAAAGATATATCCGATATTCTCTTCGGCCCTAAATTGCTCACTTACTAATTGATACGATTTTTGTTCATCTACTATATTGAAATTTTCAACATATGTATGAAATCTCATCAGCCCAGCAATACACTCCTTCTCCAGAGTCTCTAACTGACTTAATTCTTCAATAAGATTTTGACTTAGATCATAAGAGCGTACTTCAGTGAAGAGTTCGAAACTAAAATGAAATTTTTCGTAGTCATCATTTACAGCAGACTTCCAAAAAGTCCATAGGTCTACCATTAATTCAGATTTTGATAATTTTGTTTGAGATTCACTAAGTTCTAGGTGATCTGATAAGAATTTTGCAATTGTTATAGTTTCACAAGTGGAAGCGAGTCCGCGACGAATAAGAATATCTCGGTAGAGATCGGCCCTTTGTGGTGAAGGACAGATAATTTGCCAATTTTTAATGTTCTCATTGCTGGCCAGCAATTCATCGAATTGATTCTCGTATAAGTAGAGATTTAACACGTAACGTTACCTTTTTTTAAGCTTCCTAATGACACTTTACTCGAAAAACGATATATAAAGCGCATACAAGGAGAATTTTACTGTGATTAAAGAAAGTCGTCTATTCAACTTCATTAATAAAGAAAAAACATTTGCAATCTCTTTCTTAGAGGGGCAGAAGGTTATTCACGATCTTGCACTAATTCACGGTGTCAACCAGCAAGGCTTTGCATTTTTAAGAGATATTACTCTTTCAATTCTTCCAATGATCAACTTTCTTAAGCCACAAGAAAATATGGGGATCTTTTTAGATTCACAAGAACCATATTTTAGATTCAAACTTGAAATGAATCAGGCAGGCTTCTTTAGAACTCTAATTCTTCCAGAAGAATTACCAGAGATGCCAAAAAAGATCTCAGGACACCTTAGAACTGCTAAGCAATTTCCTCATTCTAAATCTCCTTATACAAGTATCATTGAAGTTAAAAATAAAAATGTAAATGGAATCATTAATGACTTTTTTAAAAGATCATATCAAATGAATTCAGCAATTATTCTTAGTGAGGATAGTGACCAAGTTGCACTGATAACAAAACTTCCAGAAGTAAATGTCGATAAGGAAGAAGTTATTGAGTCTGTCAGCCTTGATCAATTTCTTGCTGAAAACAAAGAGTCTTTAGATACAATATTCAAAGAAGCACTTAATGAAGAAGGTCCAATTCAAGAGAAGTTTGAATCACTAGGTTATGATTACCTTACTTCAACTGAGATTAAATTTAAGTGCAGCTGTTCTCGTGATCGTATGGTAACAGGAGTGGCCAGTGTTGTAAGATCAAGTGGCTTTGACGATGTTTTCCACGAAGACCTATCGGTAGAAACAAAATGTGACTACTGTAAAACTGCATACCTTATTACAAAAGAAGAAGTTACAAACTTACTTAATCTACAATAGAGCTTAAAACGGTAATGTCGTTTCTTCTGAACGCCAGAAGAAGCGTCGATTTAAGTCAGACTCTAAATATAGTCCACAAAAATTTTCTGCCAAAGCGCCATCTGCCCAAACAGGGGCCATTAACTGTGACTTTTTATTTGTAGCGATAGGAATACTTCTCCATTTTTTATTAATTCTTTTCCAATCAATGGCCTTTGGAGAAGCCGAACTAACGACAATTAAATAATCGTTTGTTTTACTAATTCTCTTTCTTACTTGGATAAGAAAGTTATTTAGATTAGACATATAAGAGGTAAACCCTTTCACATCCTGCTTATTCAAAATATTAAGTAATTCGTAATCAACAATATTAATGAAGCGACGATTCGAATCATTCATCGCAGTTAGGACATGATTAAATAAATCTGTTGTTGTTGAGAAGCACTTATCTCTTTTGCACGATTTATCATAGTAAGTACTACCTTTTTGATATTCTTTCTTTTGTTGAAAGTGAAAAGTTTCTTTATCACTTGCAACTTTTTCTTTGGCCCCTGAGACGAATAGTCGAGTATTTTTGTAGAAATTTGTATTACATTTATCAATTTCTTTAAATTTTGGAGTTTTGCCACGATAAATAACCGAAGAACTATAGCCAGATCCATTTAAAACATCCCAAATTGCTCTTCTCTGATATTTTTCACAACTATTACTTGGAAGTGAATATCCATTTAGCTGTGTTAGAAGCTGGTCGTCGATGTCTGGAGTTACAGTCATCATATTATAAGACCACATCTTTCCAAAACAAGAATACTTTTCAAGCTCTGTTTGAGCATTGAAATTTAAGTTTTTAAAGTGCAAGTAGCCCATGTGCTCTTCACTCAGGCCAGGTATCTGAATAAAAACTAAATTTGAGGGATAGTTATTGAAAGAATGATTTTTTAAATTAATGGTTTTTACTCTTGAACAAGAAAAAAATAAGCCGAAGAGTATTAATAATATTAAGTTTTTTTTATTGTACAACATAATTTCTGACTCTTTAAATAAGGATACTTATGGTATATTACCATATATATAAGATTGAAATTATTAAAAATGTTATTCACCTACAAAAAGTAAGCGAGGGAAGAAATGAATCAAACTCTTGATGCTGCTACGCGAGAAATATTTTGGAATATTCCATACTCGTTTAAGGTTGTCATGTACATCCTATTTTTTGCAGCGGTCTTTGTTATGTTCAAAGGGCTTTATGAAAAAGCCAAATTTATTACAGGTAAGAAAGGATTCGATGCTGTAAAAGGCTTAAAAGATCTTTTCCCTGAAAAGTTAAACTGGAGTTCGTTTTTCAAAACGATGCTTCTAACAGGAAAAGTGCCTCGTTTCTTAAATGTTGCAATCTTCCACGGCCTTATTTTCTGGGGATTTGTAATTCTCTGGATTGCTACTGACCTAGTTGCAATTCATGCCGATACACCTTTTAAAATCTATAAAGGTAATGTTTACATCGTAATCTCATTCCTCGCTGATATTGCAGGTCTAATGGTTCTTACCGGAATCGCTCTTGCATACAAAAGAAGATATATTGATAAGCCTGACTACTTAAAAGCGACTAAGCCAAAGCAAGAATTATTTATGTACAGTATGCTAATTGCTCTTGTCGTTCTTGGTTACTTAATTGAAGGTGTAAGAATCATGGGAACAGGTATGCCTGTTGGTGAAGCAACATGGTCTCCTGTTGGATGGTTCCTTGCTACATTATTCCAAGGCATTCCACTTTCAGAGAAAGCTTGGGCATATACTTATCGTGGAATGTGGATGGTTCACATGGCAAATACAATGCTATTTGTTGCTGCTTGTGGAACAACTAAATTTTCTCATATTTTTGTTCTACCATTTGCTGCCCTTGTTACACCAAAAAGACGCGGGGCCCTTCTTGATCCAATGGACTTTGAAGATGAAACAGCAGAAACATTTGGTTTAGGTAAACTTTCTGAGTTAACAATTAAAAACAAGCTTGATCTTCTAGCATGTGTTGAATGTGGGCGTTGTACACAAGTATGTCCGGCCAATATCGCAGAAAGACCACTAGATCCAAAAACAATTATCACAAAAGCACGTGATCTTGCTTTTGATACAGCAGCTAAAGGTGAAACCGATGCTGACTTCTGGGAGAACTCGACTTACTCAGCAATCGAGCTAGACTCTTGTACAACTTGTGGTGCCTGCATGGAAGAATGTCCTGCAAATATCGAGCACGTTGACATCATCATGGGTGCAAAGAGATATAAGACTCTTACACTTGGTGAAGTTCCAGCAGATGCTGCGACAGCTGTTCAAAAGGTTCAAATCAATGGAAACCCTTGGGGAATCTCACAAGATGATCGCTTTAAGTGGGCAGATGGACTTGATGTTCCTGTAATCGAAGCAGGAAAGAAAGTTGATTATTTATACTATGTTGGTTGTGCTGGTTCATACGATGCATCTAACCAAAAAGTAGTTCAAGATACTGTTAAACTCCTAAAGAAGGCAGGCGTTGACTTTGCTGTAATGGGGAAAACTGAAAAGTGTAATGGTGACCCAATCAGAAGAATTGGTGATGAATACTCTTTCTTTGAAATCGCAATTGAAAATATTGCCAATATGAATCAATATGACTTTGATAAGGTTGTAACTCACTGTCCTCACTGTCTTCATACTATTGGTAAAGAATACGCGAAATTTGATGATGGTGACTTCGATACAGTTCACCACACAGAACTTCTCGCAGACCTTCTACGCTCAGGAAAACTAAAGCCAGAGAAAAAAGTAGAAGAAAATCTTACTTTCCATGATCCTTGCTACCTTGGTCGCCATCACGGTGAATACAACGCACCAAGACAAATCCTTGAAGCAACAGGTGTTGAAATCAAGGAAATGGATAAGACTAAAGACACTGCTCTATGCTGCGGTATGGGTGGTGGAAACATGTGGTACGAAGTTGAGGAAGGAAATGATCCTGCCGTTAACAGACTTGCCCATGTTGGAGAGAAGAAAGTTGAGAAATTAGCTACGGCCTGCTCTTTCTGTATGATAAACTTTAAGGGTGGAATTAGCGAAAAGACAGGTACAGAAAACCTTGAGATTGAGGACGTTGCCTCAATTCTTGCAAAAACTATCGATTAAATTAATTATACTAGGCTCAGTACTAACTGGGCCTAGTCTATATGCTCAATCAAATACACCTCAAAAAACAAAAGCCAAATTAACATTACCAGAGAAAGGACTCCTTGAATCATTTGAGGAAAAGCTAAACCTGTATCGTCAGGACATAGGTCAAAAAATTTTAAATCCTTCTAATGAAGAGAAAATAAGACAAATCTTTAAAGATGAAGAAAGAATTGAATTATCAACACGCCAAATAAATACAATTCTTCTTTATTCACCAGACTATTACAAAGAACTGTATCGTATTAATAATTGTTCAATCTATACTCTATTAAAAAACCGACTTATCAACATTAACGGAACTCCCCTATTAAACGTGGAAGCTACGGTAACAGAAGGAGAGAAAAAGACAAAGGCAATTGTCCCGATTGATTCTTTCTTATCTCACTATTATAAAAGCAACTGTCGACTTTCTTTTAAACAAAGTCGTGTATTTGAAAAAGGACTCCTAGCAGATACTTTCAAAAAAATTACACCAAAGTTTCCAACTTCCAAAGGACAATGCTTAGATCAATATAATAATTTAAGTGCAAATATAAATGTCGATCATATTTGTAGTGCCCCTTATACAATTGATCTTGCCTCTAAACTTAGTCAAAATTTAACAGAAAATGATCTTTCAATTAGAGAAAGAAGTTATATAAACTCACTTAGAAGACAAGCAAAGACTTATACTGAAGAAATTAAGGAAAAAGATCTTCTATACTTTAGAAACTTCTGTTCTAACCTAAATCGAAAAGAAAAATTCTGTAATAATTATGCTCAGCAAGACTTTTGGGCATTAATAAGAAATAAACAAAGATCAAGAGATTATATTAAGCAAAGATGTCAGAACATCTTTAAGAAAGAAGACTTAAAAGATGTTGAATATATAAAATGTATAAAGCTATTAAGACAAAGACCTGAAGTATGTGAAACGAAAGGACCTAGAGAAGGAAGTGTTCTCTATCCGATGCCAGACTGTCAAAAAGTCTCTGAGACATTAATGGTTTCGAGATTAAAAAATAATTTTAATGATTGTCCAAAGTTCATAGGAAATCTTGCCATTGTAAATGGAGCAAGAGTGATAAAGCACTTTGCAACAAATGATATAAAAAGCAATGACTGTGTATTTCCAAGCTATGAAAAGATTTATGGGCTCTATCTTGAGTCAGATGAAGAAGATAAGTGGCCTCTAAAGATTTGTTATACTTCGATAAGTAAGGAGAAGAAATGTCTTCCTTATATTCCAGGTAACTCAAAAGAAAATTACAATGCTTTAAATATGGTTGTAGCTAATATGCTCTATCAAACCAAAACAGTATCAAATAGAATCAAGTGCCAGGAAGTTTCCAAAAAAGAATACAATCCCCTTCGCTTAAAATATAAAGCTGGATGTTGGATTGTTCCTGAAGAAGTAGCATGTCGTACTGTATCTTGTAAGTACAAAATCATGTTAGACAATAGAGCGATTAAAGAAATTTGGAGTGAAGGACAATTAACCTTTGATTATTTTAAAACAAAGTATAACTCAACTGATTCCTCAATTCATGATCGAATGATCAATCTTTTAAGACTAAAGGAACAAGAGATTAACTCTCTTTCTTCTCTTAAGTTCTTTTTAGATAAAAAGAAAAACGGAATAATTCACGGAATGGGTTGTGGTGAAGATCTTTATCCATCACATTACCAAAGCACTAAACTTGGAATCTGTACTCCTATGCCATTTATAATCGATGGCCATAAAGAGATTAACAACAATACCTACTTGAGTTTCAGAGGGGCAATTGACGATGTGAACTCCCCAAGACTTATGCTCTGGGCAAACGTCTTCACTGCATTATCACGTTATTCAACCCTATCACCTTTAAAAGCATGGGAGTTTTATGGCATTTACTAAAGCTCTTTTACTTATCTTGATACTATCGAATAGCTTAGTTATGGCCAGGACTAAGCTCCTTGAGTTTTCAACAAGACAAAACGTTCATAACTTAAAGCTCGACAGCCTTACAGGTGTTACATTTTATCTAAAGGGTAAGAACACTTTAGCTTATTCAGCAAAGAATAGAGCAAATGTTGTCATTGAAAAGAAGTCTAATAGCGAGTTTGATGTAATTAAAGTTAATGATGATCTTTATATTATCAGTGTGAAAGAGAATCATTTTAAGAATTTTAGTTTCTTTCAAGATTCTGAGATATATTTTTATAATATAAAGTCCAACGAACTTAATTTTATCTCTAAAGGCTCATATCCTAAGTTCCATAAAAAAAGTGGCTATATTTCATTTACGAAAGAAGACAAAGATAAGCTCTTTATAGAAGTTATCAATACAAGAAACTATTTGGATCGCTTCCAGATCCCACTTAAAACAAGGGATCTTCTCTATCGTCCACAAACGGTTATTTTCGATGATAGTCTCATCTACTTCACTGATAGAAACAAAGACTTTTACGAATATGTTTCAATCTATAATAACAGATCCAAAAAGCAGTTTTTATTACATGAATTTGATACGACAAATTCTAAACTTAGTCTAACAAGTGATAATGAAAGAATTTATATTCTTGAGACTGCCATATCAAATAAGTCATATGTACAACTCTCAAGCCTTGAGAAAGGCTCAATCGACTATACTAAAAAGACGCCACTCTTTAATACAACATACGGTCCAGCTTATAATCTTCAATATAATAGTGGTGAATTAAACTTCATTTTGACTTTAAAGAGTAAAAATTCAAATCTAATTAATCAAAGAGAGCTCGTCTCATTTGATCTTAAAGAAAAGAAACTTTTTAAAAGAACAGACCTAAATTATGTTTCGACATATACGATTCAAAATGAAAAAGTTCTTATTCCTTATAAAGATAAAATCTATCTACTAACAAATAAAGAAGGGAAATATTCAATAAACGAGGAGATTAAATCACAATTATGAAATTAATTATTTCGTTTCTATTTACTCTTTCAATCCTAGCATCTGCACCTAGCGAGAAGGAAATCAAATTTGCTTCTAATGTAAGTCCATATCTCAAAGACCTTATCTTAGAATTATATTTAAATAGTAAAATCACACAAGAAGAAGTCGTCATACTGGGAGAAAACCTTTTGGCCCCTATTGATAATGATTTTATTGAGCTTTCTATCATGGATACTGTTTTAAAAACAAAGACGACAAAAGAATACAAACATATTGATATTTCTCAAGGCCTTTTTAATGAACTGGAAAAAGAAGTGCTTAAGTTAAATCAAGAGATGTATTTTTCTAAAAGAATTGCAAAGAAAATTCTAAAAGACTTGGGGGAGCTACTAACTAACCAAACTCTTCGAGAATATAATGCTTATATAAAAAGTACTGATAGAAATAAAAAAGCTTCAAAAGAGCTTTCCCAATTCATGAATCGCATAAGCTATCTTCAGTTTTGGATTCAGACACTAAGGAAACCAGCTGCAACAAGAAAGCAAACATTACTTGATACAAACTTAGAAGTTTTTAATGTTGTTAACAGAAACCTTCAAGTAGCATCACGAACTGGTAATCAAAATACTAAAGGCCAGTATATTTCAATTAATGACATTGATCTTATAAAGGCACGCCGTGCAGTTGATAAACTCTTTTTTGACACAACTCCCCAGAAAGATCCTGACTATCAAGCACCTGAAGAACTCCCAGATCCCGTGGATTCTTGGTAGATCCCATCAATATATTTTTGAAATTTCAATAGTTTACCCATCTATTTTTAAAAGAAAAAATGTGTATCATATGATATATAATTTCAAATAGTTAAATCGATAAAAGGAAGAAAGTTGTGACAAAATCATTCGAAGATTTACCGAAGACTTATAGCTCAAATGATGTTGAGAAAAAGTGGTATAAAAAGTGGGAAGGTGAAAAGTACTTCGCTCCAAAAGCCGGAAAGACAGGTGAGTCTTTTTGCGTCATCATGCCACCTCCAAATGTCACAGGTATTCTTCACGCAGGTCACGCTCTTGATATAACAACACAAGATGCCCTTATTCGTTTTAAAAGAATGAAAGGATATGAAACTCTGTTCCTTCCTGGTATGGATCACGCAGGTATTGCAACTCAATCAAAAGTTGAAGAGCTAATTTGGAACGAAGAGAAGAAAACAAAGCACGACTATTCTCGAGAGGACTTCTTAAAGAAAATTTGGGAATGGAAAGAGCAATATGGTGGTGTTATTGCAAACCAACAAAAAGTAATGGGTGCAAGTTGTGATTGGGATTACTCAATGTTCACAATGGACCCTGAGGCAAATGATGCTGTAAGACGTGCATTTGTGACTCTTTATAATGAAGGCCTTATCTATCAATCAGATTATATTGTTAACTGGGATCCAAAACTACAATCAGCAATTTCTGATGCAGAAGTGGATCACAAAGAAGTTAATGGTGCCTTCTATCATATTCTATATTCTGTAAAAGATAGTGATATTAAGCTAGAAATTGCAACGACACGACCAGAAACTCTTCTTGGAGATACAGCTGTTGCCGTTAATCCAAATGATGAAAGGTTCGCTCACTTAATTGGTAAGAAAGCGATTGTTCCTCTATGTAATAGAGAGGTTCCAATCGTTGGTGATGAGCATGTTGATATTGAAAAAGGAACTGGTTGCCTTAAGGTTACACCTGGTCATGACTTTAATGACTTTGATATTGGAAAACGACATAATCTTGAAATAATCAATATTCTTAATCTAGACGGAACTCTTAATGAGCACGGACTAGAGTGGCAAGGCCTACCTTGTAAGAAAGCTCGTAAAGGCGTAGTTGAAAAGTTAAAAGAACTAGAGTTATTTGTTAAAGAAGAAAAGCACGTACATCAAGTTGGTCATGGAGAAAGATCAGGCGTTGTTATTGAGCCAATGATTTCAAAGCAATGGTTTGTTGATGTAAATTCTATGGCCAAAGAAGCTGTAGAAAGAGTTGAGGATGATACAACTCGATTCTATCCTAAAGGGTGGGAGAACACTTACTTTGCTTGGCTTCGTGAACCAAAGAATTGGTGTGTTTCACGCCAGCTTTTATGGGGACACCGAATTCCAGTATTTACTTGCAACTCTTGTGAGCACCAATGGGCAGACGAAGAACTTGAACCAAGCTCTTGTCCAAAGTGTAGTACAAAAGATTATACACAAGACCCTGATGTACTAGATACATGGTTCTCTTCTGGGCTATGGCCAATGACGACACTTGGCTGGCCAAATAAAGAAAGAATGGAACAAAGAGGATTCGATAAGTTCTATCCTACTTCAGTACTTATTACAGGTTTTGATATCATTTTCTTCTGGGTAGCTAGAATGATGATGATGGGAACAAAATTCTCTAACAAGGTTCCTTTTGATAAAGTTTATATCCATGCAATCGTTCGAGATAAACTTGGTCGCAAGATGAGTAAATCTCTTGGTAATGGAATTGATCCGATTGAAATGGTTGAGCAATATGGTGCAGACGCATTTCGTTTTACACTAGCAGCAGGCTCTGGTTACAATCGTGCCATTAATCTTGATCCAGAAAGAATCGCAGGATACAGAAACTTCATTAATAAGATATGGAATGCTTTCCGTTTCATCTCACCATTCTTAGATCTTGCAAATAAAGAACTTCCTGCAAAGCTTGATGATCAAGAGAAATGGATACTATCAGAACTTAATGATGCAACGAAAGTTGTCAATGAATCACTCGATGCTTTCCGCTACGACGATGCATGTTCTGAAGTATATTCATTTGTATATGATAAATTCTGTTCTTGGTTTATTGAACTTTCTAAAAACACTCTTAACGGAGATGATCAAGAAGCAAAAACTCAAAGAGCAACTGTTCTAAAGTACTGCTTTAGAAAGATCACTGCCCTTCTTCACCCAATTACTCCTTTCATCACTGAAGAGCTATGGGGATACTTAAAGGAAGAAAACGAAGACCTATTAATCTCAGCCGATTACCCAGAATACGATACATCTCTTAACTACCCAAGTGAACAAGTTAAGATGAATAAGTTTATTGAAGTTGTCTCAAGTATTCGCTTCCTAAGACAATCAGTAAATATTAAACCTAAAGATGAGGTTGAAGTTGTCCTTTTAACAGATGATGAAGAAGCATCTTCTTACTTTGCAGACAATATGGCAGGCTTACAAGATCTCGCTCGTGCAAAAGATGTAGAGATTGCAGCCAAATCTACTGAGAACCCGAAAAAGTGTATTATGAAAGCAACAACTCACACGGATATCTTCTTAAAGCTTGATGGTGTAATTGATCTAGATGCTCAAATCAAACGTCTTGAAAAAGATTATGATAAGACAAAGAAAGAGCTAGATAAAATTGGCAAGAAATTAAATAACGAAAAGTTTATGGCAAATGCACCTGATGAAGTCGTTACAGAAGTTAGAGAAAAAGCCGCAAGCTTTGAAGAAAAAATAAAATCACTAGAAGAACAAATCGAACAATTCAAATCATAAAAAAAGGCCTCTTTAAAGAGGCCTTTTTATTTCTTTAATCGATATATATTTCGAGTTGCTCCTATTGGAGTGCCATCTCTTTTAGCAAATGGTTTCCAGCTCATCTCTCTACCTACGAATATAAACTCACCTAGATCTAGTTTCTTATTTGAATAAAACCGATTTGAATCAACAGTAATTTTTCTTGGATCTAAGTCATGAGGTAGTTTTAAAGTACCTTTAGATAATTCACCAGCTTTCTGCGACTCTAATACATCTAAAACTAATCCATTCACTTTAATGGCAACACTTTCAGAGTCAACTTGTGAAAACCTTTCATAATTGATTTCGAAAAATTTTGGGTCTTTATTTTCATTATTATATGATTGAAAATCCTCTAGTAATTCACTCTCAATATCTATTCGTCCACCTGGGCCAAAAGTATTTTTATAATGTCCTAAAGCATTTGCAGAATATTTTATTGAACGACGTAATCCTCTTCTAACTTCAACTTTTTTATCAAATGAGTGAGTTACTAGCTTCTTATTATTTTTGTAATAGCCATTTTTAGTAAACGATTCCAACATCTCTTTTGCATTACATCCAACAACACCTAGATACCTTAGGTTTTTATGAACTGTTTTAAATAGATCTTTAACATCATTTCCATAGTAATCGACAACTGCTGACTCTGAATTTATACCAGCACCTATTTGGGCCTGTCCCTTAGCATGAGAAACCCAAAATATCGCCAGGTTCTCCGGATTCTGTAGTTCCTTCCAAAGAGTTACCTGATCTACCTTTTCTTTGATAACAACTTCATAACCTGAGCCTTCAAAGTGCTTTTTAAAGATTTTCTTTAATGGTCTTTCGATCTCCCAATCTTTCTTATGATACCAAATTCTTGGTGTGTCTAAAGAAGACATTAGGACAACTCGTGCTGCAAGAGCATTCGTCGATAGAGATATAAATAGAAGAAATAGATAGATTACTTTCATCATTAAAGTAAATATGGAGGCAGTTGCCTCCATAATTTATTAATCAACCTTTGGAGTTGCTAATGCCTTCATTACTTTAAATGTATTTGGCGATAAGAATTCTTCGTATTCTTGCCATACATCAGCAGCATCTTCATCAGAAGAATCTTTATCTAACTCTGCGATGACTTCACTAAATACAGCGTTTACTTCTTCAATCTCAGCATTGTAAGAATCAACTTCAACAGAAGTTAAGCCAAGATCAGCGGCCGTTTTAAGATCTATTTTCTTAAACTCAGCAACACCTGATTCCTCGTTTAAGAAGATCATACCAATAATCCAACCAGCAACCATAGGTGCTAGACAACCTTTTTCACCATCACATAGTGTTTTCTTCATTACGTAAGAACCACCATAACCGACAGCGATAGTTGCAAGACCTGTAAGTGCCAACTTTGAAGCAGCAGCAGGACTAAAAAATGCAGTGTAAATTCCAATTGTAGCGTTTGATGAACGTACAGGAATTACAGTTAGAACGAGCGATAGTATCGCCGTTGAGATAACTTTTTTCATTACTTTCCTCCAATTTGATTTGGTGGAAACTACCATAAATATAGTTAATTTATTTCGAATATGAAGTTTTTACAGATAATTTAAGTAATTAATTATATTTCGAAGTAGAAGTACTCTTCTTGGTAAACTTCCCCGTTGAATTCAAATGGAGACTCTTTCAACAACTTAGCACCGTTATTGATAAAAAAACCTTTTGAAGGATTCTCTTTAAATGTACAAAGATAAAAGCAATCAAAACCACGGTTTTTAAAATCTTTCACAACTGCTTCAAATAACTGTTTACCCATTCCTGACTTTTGATATTTTTTTAAAATATAAAAATCATAAATTTCACCAGGGATACCATGTTCATGCTCTCTCGCTGGTCCATAATCGATAAATCCAGCAACATCACCATCAGGGCCATGAAAGACAAGTGTCCCCCCCTCTGTTGGGCGTCTTGGAATTTTTCTTTCCCAAGTTTGTTGAACGTCGGAGTATTTAAGTGAGTAGAGATATTCTTTTGAAAGAATGCCTTTGTAATTTTCCCAAAAGCAATCAACATAAATGCGGGCCAGAGATTTGATATCATCAACCTCGACAGGAAGGATTTCAAATGGTGCAAATGTATGATCTTTTGCGGCCGCCATAGGTTTATTTTATCAACTTTCCCACTGGCCCGCAACGTTGGGGCTTTGTGCTTAAGGAACGAGCCTAAGTGACTGATAATTTAAGATATAATCTTCTAAATCAGGAAAAGCTTTCAATGAGATCGTCTCACTTATACCGTATGAAAGAAGAGAACTTCCGCTAAAATTAAGTCGACCAATTGACTCAGGCATGTACTTCCACTGTGGTAGTTCATCATCTTCGTCACAAATAAGAAATGCTAACTGACCTCGGTTTCGAGACATTTGAGCGATGGCCAGATTATCAGTTATAACTCCATCAAACTCATCGATTCGACGGGCCAAAACATTTGAAGACTCACTAAAAAGGCTTATTGCTCCATGAACTTTAACGGCATCATAGATATCCACGCTTTGTGGGGATATGTAACCATGTAGTTTTATCGTAGGTAAACATTCTGCGATAAAATTAATTTTTTCAATGAATGCTACATCCATTTTATGTGGAAAAGAGATAAATATATTTCTTATATTTTGATGAGTGAAAGAATTATCGATTGCAGGGTTATTAAAGTCACCTTCGATTGCATTTAAACTGCTAACTTTTTTTTCATCAAGAAATTCTCCTGAGAACTCAGGAAGTGAGACCTGATAGAAAAAGCTTTTTGGGCCACCTTGTAATCCTATTTTTATATTTGCTCTAAAGGCCAAACCTAAGAATGCAGAATACATATCGCTAATAAAGTCGATATAGTAATCAGTATTAAAAATATCGTGAAGATTTGCAGCAAATTTATGTGCAGCAAACATCGATTCTGTTTCCTTTTTAGATATTGGATAGGCCCAACAACGAGAAGGTAACCAAAAGTCTTCTAATTCAAGCCCATCATTGTAAACGATGGCCACTTGATTATCTTCATTCTCATTCAATATCGCTTGTACTACAGGTAAAACAGAGGCGAACTCTGTTGCATCTCCTGTAACCCTAAGAAGAAACTTCTTCATTACTTGCCTGCTTATTTATTCTTAACTCACAAAAGATAACAGTAAAAAAGACAACTGCTAGAGGTAAGAAAAATAGATTTAAAAGAGGGATCGAAATAAGAAACATAAAACAAACTCCACCAAGTAAATAAGGAAGAAAGCCTTTTCTTACATCTCTAATGCATTCTGAGACTCTAAGCTCATGTCTTGCCCATGAGTAGTCGATAAAAGAAATTGCTAAGATTAATCCACCTAAAATAAAAGTAACTGGTGGAAAAACAAATCCAAACGCGATGTTTATCACTGATAAAATAACAATGACTCCTACTTTCTTTACTTCGTTTAAAAGAATGCTAGGTAATCTTTTAAATGTAGCAACAAGAGTGTCTGACTCTTTTTTTTGAAGATTATATATAACTTCAACTCTTGCACTTAACATGTCATTAAATGGAGAGGCGATAAAAGAGATAACAAGGAAAAAAGTCCAATTAATAATAACGCCTAATAAGACAATCAACACACCAGAAAAGACAGTACTCACCCATCCTTGATCTGGATACTTTTCATTAATATAACCATGACCCCATGTTGAGACTTCATTAAATGCGTATTGTCCTAAAAAGTAATAGAGAGCAAAGCCAATAATTACCGGACATAATGCAATAAGAATCATCTTCTTATCTGATTTTAAAATATTCATTGAGCGAAAAAAGAAATATGGAATTTTACTTACCATTTTTTATACACCTTGTTTTAATGGAAATTTAAAAGACTTTAACTCTTTAAAGTCTGAAAGCTTTGGAGAATGTGGAATCTTCTTTACTATTCTCTTAAGCCTTTGCCAGTCTAAATATTTATCCATTATATCTGACTCCACGTGATTTTTTTCGATGAAGTCAATTTTACCTTTTGCTTTATTAACCATCCCACTTGCTCCATTAAGATTGTCATCCTCATGGTGATAGAGAGACGTAGCTAGTTGAATAACTACCCAATAAACATAACGAGCATTATCTCCCATTGCATCCATCCATAGATCTTCAATAACTTCATGGCACATCCAATAGTGCCCAGTGTTATATAATTCTAGACCTTCTTGAATAAGCTCTAGATGTTCAGGGGTAAATTGTCCAAAGTGATATTTCGTCATAAATGATAGTCTAAATCATCCTAATCCTAAGTACATGATGCACCGGTCAAAACTATTCAATTAGCACTAAAGAAGTTAGAATCACTCAGGTTAATATCAATTTAAATTACTTAGAAGAATAAGGAGCAACATGCACCGCAAAGACCTTGTCCCAGAATATTTAAAAAACTTACAAGTTTACCAAGCAGGTAAACCTATTGATGAAGTTGTAAGAGAGAAAGGACTAACAAGAGTTTCAAAACTTGCCTCAAACGAAAATCCACTTGGGCCATCTCCATTTGCTATTCGTGAAATGACAAGAGGACTCTGGGATCTTCATCGTTATCCAGATATGCATGCATATGCTTTAAAATCTAAACTGGCAGATATATACGATTTAAAACTTGAAAATATTATTTTAGGTAATGGCTCTGAAGGTATTATGGCCTATATTGCTCGAGCTTTCCTAAGACCGGATGATGAAGTCTTAACATGTGATAATACTTTCATTGGTTTTTATATTCTTGCACGAAGTGTAGGAGCAAAACTTAATAAAGTTCCACTCACTGAAGACTATCGCTTTGACGTAAAGGCATTAGCTAAAAATATTACAGATAAAACGAAAGTCATCTATATTGCAAATCCTAATAATCCGACTGGAACTTATATTACAAAAGAAGAATTTGATTATCTAATGGAGTACGTACCTCCACATGTTCTCGTAATACTTGATGAAGCCTACTTTGAATTTGCTCAAGATCAAGAAGATTACCCAGACTCAATGAATTACCGATATGATAACGTTCTTACTTTAAGAACTTTTTCTAAAGCCTATGGCCTATCTGGAATTCGCGTCGGATACGGTTTTGGCCATGCAGAATTAATAGGCTATCTTTCTAGAGTTAAGCTTCCATTTGAACCTAATTTAATTGGACAACTTGGAGCTGTTGGCGCACTTGAGGATCAACCACACCTAGATCGTACACTTAGAAATAATAGAAAAAGATATGATGAACTAATGAGCTTCTTAGAAGAGAGGGACTTCTCTCCTATTAAGTCCATAACAAATTTTGTCACAATTAAAACAGGCAGTAGTGAAGCAAGTGACTTTATGTTTGAGGAACTCCTTAATGAAGGTGTTATTATAAGAAAACTTGTTGCCAATGAAATGCCAGAATTCGTACGCATCAGTATTGGAACGAAGGATGAGATGAAGCACTTCTTTGAAGCTTTTGACAGAATACTACCTGCATATAACAAAAGATTTAGAAAGGATCTCGTATGAAAATTTGTCAGTACATAACTCATGGATCAAATCGACCAGAAGCAAGACTTGGAATTCTCACTGATGACGGTCTTGTCATTGACCCTAACAACGTTTGGGCATGTGATTATGAAAGAGAAGGTTATTTTAATTTTTGGCAAAGGGCCAATCATGTTTGCCCTCCTTCTCTATTAGAGATTCTTCAAACAAAAGATGATCCAATTGATTTCTTAGGGGAATGTTATGGCCTTTATCTATTCTTAGAAAAAGTAGGTGATCTTACTCTTAAAGATGGTACACCAATTGCCTTTAAAACTGATGATGTTAATTTGAGAACTCCTATTGATAAAATTCCAAATTATCGCGACTTCTATGCACATGAAAAACATGTTGCTGCTGGATTCAAAAAAAGAAAAGAGCCAATTCCAGAAGCTTGGTATGAGATCCCTGCTTACTACAAAGGACCAACTCATGGTTTTATTGGCCATCAACAAGAAGTTCTTTGGCCAAGTTATACAGAAATTCTCGATTATGAATTAGAGCTAGGAATGGTAATCGCAAAAGATGGAATTAATATTCGTGAAGACGATGCAAAGGATTATATCTTTGGCTTCACTATCCTAAATGATATATCAGCTCGCGATATTCAAAAGAAAGAAATGGCCGTCCGTCTTGGGCCGGCCAAAGGTAAAGACTTCTGTTCAGTCATTGGACCAGTTATTACAACATTTGATGAATTTGATTTTAAAGAACCAAATCTTAAAATGACTGCAACGGTTAATGGTGAGAAATGGTCAGAAGGATTCTCTGGAGACTCTCATTACAGTTGGGCACAAATGATTGCTCACGTCTCTCAAGACGAATGGGTACTATCTGGTGATCTTTTTGGCTCAGGTACAGTTGGTACAGGATGTGGACTTGAGATCGATAAATGGCTAAAGCCTGGGGATGAAATCACACTTGAAGTAGAAGGTATTGGAAAGTTAACCAATAAAATAGGATCTAAAAGAGGTACTAGATAATGGCAACTGATAATAAAATGGAAAGTTTTAAAGCAAGCGGTGTCTACACTAAGCAGGCACACGTTGATATCCCCGAGGGGTTATATGAAGAAGAACATGGACGCAATGGCTTCTTTGGGCGAGTCAGCCAACTTTATCACACACAACCACCAGTTAACTGGACAGATATTTCGGGAGACTTAAAACCTAAGAATCTTCCTTCACTTTTTTCACATCCAGATCTTAAAGATGACTTTCAAACGATCTTAGCTAATACAGATTGTGAACTAAGTCTTGGAACACTGACAAAGTCTCTGGACTTCTTTTTAAGAAATGCAGACTTTGATGAACTTTACTTTGTTCACGAAGGTAGTGGAACTTTTGAAACAATTTATGGACACATACCTTTTGTTAAGGGTGATTACATCGTTATTCCTCGCGGTACAACTTATATAATAAAGATTACTGAAGAGGCTAAATTCTTCCAAGTTGAGTCTCGCTCAGAATTTGAAGAGCCTTCACGTGGACTTCTTGGGCCAAATGCACTTTATGATCAGACGGCGAAGTTTACACCTGAAGCTGCACTAGGTTCAGATCAAGATTGGTCAGAATATAAGGTAAGAGTTAAAAGGCTTGGTGAAATTACAACCATCACTTATCCATTTAACCCTCTTACGGCAAAAGGATGGAAAGGATCAGTCTATCCATGGAAGATTTCAATCTATGATATCTGCCCTATCATGAGTCATCGCTATCATGTTCCACCATCAGGTCACACAACTTTTGTAGCAAAGAACTTTGTGGTTTGCTCATTTGTAGAAAGACCACTTGAGGATAAGAAACATAAGGTTCTTAAAGTTCCTTTCTATCACTCTAATATCGATTTTGATGAAGTCCTTTTCTATCATCAAGGAGACTTCTTTTCTCGTGATAATATCGATGCAGGAGCTCTTACATTTCACCCTCAAGGCGTTCATCACGGGCCACACCCAAAAGCCTTTAAAGCAGGTGAAGATAAATTATACACTGACGAGTATGCTGTCATGGTTGATACTCGCTACCCTCTAAAACCAACTAAGTGGTTTGAAGAGAATGAAAATAAAGACTACTGGAAAAGCTGGATGTAATTATGGCAACTTTTGATACAACAAAACAAGAATTTAAAGATAACTATAAACTACTAATTGGATCAGTCGTTCCAAGGCCAATTGCTGTGGTTTCAACTGTAAATGAAGATGGAACAAGTAATATTGCACCATTCTCTTTCTTCACAGTTGTTAGTGCAAACCCAATGATTATTGGCTTTACTCCAATGATTCGCTCAAGCGATGGAGAGCAAAAAGACACATTAAAAAATATTCTTCGCCAAAAAGAGTTTGTCGTAAACTTTGTTACAAAACATAATTATGAAAAGGTAAATCTTTGCTCAACTGAGCTTCCTCATGGTGAATCAGAATTTGATTTTGCAAAATTAACAGAACTTGATTCAGAAGTTGTCACTCCAAAAAGAATGAAGGAATCGCCAATACATTTTGAATGTAAGTTTAGAGACTCTCTAAGTTATGGTGATGTCCCGGGAACGGGAACATTTGTTACAGGTGAAGTTGTGAGAGTTCACGTTGAAGATGAGCTTCTTGATGAAGGACGAATTGATCAAGATAAGTATGCTCCAATTGGACGTGGTGCCGGAAATGACTGGATTGTCTGTGATCACAGAGTTCAAATTGAGCGCTTAATGAAGGCACAAATCCAAAAATGACCAATAAATTCAAGCCCTTAGGGGCTTGAATACTTTCTTTACACCCCTAGTAATTTTTCCAATTTCAGCCACTTACCTCCCATTATTAGCTATTCTCTTTATAGAAACACACAATTAGAAAGAGGATAAATATGAAGAACTTACTTATTTTAACAATGCTCCTATCAACATCTGCTCAAGCAGACCTATTTGATAATTTAACAGCAAACTTAAACTTATCACCTTCTCAATCACAAAACTTAAGAAATGGACTATCTTCAATTCTTAATGGAGGTGGAAGTTCACAAGTAAAGATTAAAGAAAACCTAAGCTTTAATAAATGTTTTCAAATGCTTGAAGCCGCAAAGAATAAACAAATTAATAACGATCAAGCACTTGTAAATATTGGTTATTCAACGAGAGCATTTTATTCTGATGTAATTGAAGGTGATTTTCGCCAATTCCATATAGAAGATACTCGTCAATTTGGTATTCAGTTAATGCGTGGGCTCTCTGATACGAGAAGTATCCATATCAATTCATACTCTTCAGTAGAAACTGCTCCACAAAATGATCGTGATTGTTCAAATTATATGGATATTGAAAAAGTATCAAAAGTTAAGATAGATGGAAAAGTATGTCGAAAAGTAGATCTTGTCTTAAATGCAATCGATCCAAATACTCAAAAGAAGTATAAACAGCAAGCATCTAATATTTTCTGCGAAGGTGAAAATAATATTAAGGCCGATTTCACTGGAAAAGACTTTGATGTAATTTATGAAATGAATGAAATTATTGATTAAAAGATAGCCGCTGAAATCAGCGGCTTTTTTATTTTTAAAATGTATAACCTAAGCTTAATCCGTAAGTAAAATCATCAGAGTTATTCTCTTTATATGAAGAATTCAAGAAAGAGTAACCTGACTCTATTTGAACGTAGGCACTATCAAAATCAAGCCTCAATCCTGGTAAAACAAGAATAACCTCAGGTGACTGTTCTCCATCATACTCAACGGTAGCGCCATCTTTTAAAACACCGTCAACTTTATATTCCATAAAAACAGTATTTAAATAAAATAACAAGTCTGGATTAACACGATAGCCAACATTTAAGGAAGCTCCTAATGACTTCGCCTTAAGGTCTGTTGTGTATGATTTCGAATCTGTATTTAGTGTTCCATTCTCATGATAGCCAAAGCCAAACTCTCCTTGGAGAGATACTTTTAGACCACTTGTTGAACGATCACCTCCTATAAATTGGTATTTAACCTTTAATAGATCAGATGTATCAGGGTAGGTTTGAAGTCCAATATCAAGACGAGGCATCAGTCCAACATTCCCTTTAAAAGTTAATAAGGGTTCTGGCCCTGTTACTGATTCCTGTGTAGTCGTTCCACTAATAACAAAGTCATAAGCTTCAGCAAGATCCACGTCGTATCCACTTGCAGCACCTATTGCAACATCAAACTTACCAAGCCCACCAGCTGTTTCCGGACTATCGAGACGAGAAGTTGGGATATTGTAATCGAGTTGAGCACAGCTCATTAATGATAATAAAATAAAGGTAAAAATAATCGATCTCATAAATTCTCCAAAAAAACATATTTAATAATTATATTAGAGATTTGAGATTTTAAAAGAAGGAATAAAAAAGCCCGCTTTGAGCGGGCCTTTTAAATTATTTGATTTTTAGTTCTTCATGAAGTTTTGCAAAAGTTTTTTCTTCACGGATTGCATACATAAGGTTTGCTTTCATGCGCTCATCTCTTGTGTAGAATTCTTTTACTTGATCAGCTGTAAGTCCTGAAAGACCTGCACTTTCTTCAATTTTTGCATCAAAGTCAGCTTCAGTTGATTCAATTTCAAATTTAGTTGCAAGATTCTCAAGAATAAGACCTGACTTAACTTGGAAAAGAGCTTTCTCATCAAGATCACCGGCCCATTTCTCAAAGTATTCACCTAGCATATCTTCTGTGAAACCTTGTTGCTTTAGGTTATTAGCAAGATCGTTCTTTAAGTGTTCTTTTTGTTGAGCAACCATTGTTGAAGGAACATCAAAAGAGTTCTCTTCAATTAGTTTTTCAAGGATTTCTTGATTTAACTTTTCAGCAGCTTGTCTTTCGTTTTGCTTAGTTAGGTTTTCTCTTGTTTTAACTTGGAAATCTTCTACAGATTCAAAACCAAGCTCTTTTGCAACTTCGTCAGTAAACTCTGGAAGTTTTCTTTCTTTAATTTCTAGAAGTTCAACATGAAACTTAACTTTTGCATCTTTAAGTTCTTCTACGTGATACTCAGTTGGGAAAGTAAGTTCAATTGTCTTCTTCTCACCTGCTTTCATACCGATCATTTGATCTTCGAAACCTGGAATAAATTGACCAGAGCCAATCTCTAGAAGGTATTCTTCACCTTTCATATTTTCTGGTTTTTCACCGTCAGCTTTTTCACCTTCAAAGTTCATTACAGCGAAAAGTCCGTTCTCAAGAGCAGTACCTTCTGCAGCTTCAACCATTTCAGCTTTAGGAGCTAAGTAGTTTGTACGTACTTTTTCAATATCTGCATCTGTTACTTCTACTTTATCTTTTGTGAAAGAAAGTTTTGAGTAATCTTTAAGTTCAACAGTTGGGAATACTTCAACGACAGCATCAAAAGAAACTGATTTTCCATCTTTGTAATCCATGTTTTCGAAGTTAGGGTAACCAACTACTTTTAGATCTTCTTTATTGATTGCTTCAAAAAGTTCTTTTTGTACGAAACGATTTAGAGCATCACCTTCAACTTGTGGACGATATAGCTTTTCAACCATAGCGATTGGCGCTTTACCTTTTCTGAAACCTTTAATTGAAACAGACTTTTGCTTCTCTTTAAGAGCTACAGTAATTTGCTCTGAAAGGTCTAGGTTATCAAATGTAAAAGATAATTTCTTAGTACAGTCATTAACTTGTTCTACTTTATAAGTCATGAATAAATCCTCACTACGCTATGCGACATTATTATAATTAAGAATAGCCGAAATTAGCCAGAATAGGCCAAAAAGTCAATGAATATCAGGGTTTTAGGTGTATAAGATTGGTTAATACTGAACATCAAAGAGGTAAAGACCTTGTGGTGGTGCTGTTGGAGCGATCTTATTCTCACTCGGATTGTTAAATTGATTAAGAATATCTCTCTCTTCAATCTTTCCTTCAGCATATGACCAAACTGCTGACACAACTAGTCGAACCATTTGCTTAAGAAATCCACTACCAGAAACCTCAAAGATGTAAACATCTTCACTTAACCCTGGCCCATAATTTATATTTTCTTTAAAGATGTGGCACTTAGTTATCTCTCTGATAGTCGTCTTAACAGGAGTTCCTTTAGTGGAAAATCCCTCAAAGTCATGACTGCCAATAAAGATCTTACATGCCTCATTCATCTTAGTTAGATTAATATCCTTCCCAATAAAAGAGACCGTATCTTTTAAAAATGGATTGGAGATTTTATTTAAACTAAAGATATAACGATAGGTTTTTGATTTTGCATCATACACAGGCTGAAAGTCATCATGGGCCATCTCAACATGGCTTGCTCTAATACTTTCAGGCAATAAGCTATTTAATGCATTTTTTAAATTATCTTCTTCAATCTTCAGAGGCATTTTTACACGGGTAACTTGTTTAACAGCATGCACTCCTGCATCTGTTCGTCCACATCCTACAACCTGAATATCTTGAGATTTAGAAATTTTTTGAACGACTTTTTCAATTTCACCCTGAATGCTTTTTTGATCTATTTGCTTTTGCCAACCGAAGAAGCCGCTACCATTATATGAAAAAGTAATCTTATAAGTATTCAAAGTTAAAACCTATCCCGAAAGAGGTTCCAGTTACTTTAAAATCTTCTCTTTTAAATCCAGATAATTCCATTGTTCTGGCCACTAAACTAATGCTCATATCAGATACATCACTAAACTTTTTCAAGCTTAGGCCAAACTCAGGGAATATATTATAAATAGAAAAATCAAGAGATGCAGATCCATTAAAGCCATATCCAACTTGTCTTATATCTTTTCCGTCTTCACCATCTTCTCTGTCATCTCGATTTTGCCATATTGGAGCGATAGTTGGTCCACCTTGCAGAGTTAAAGAAAAATAGCGACTCGGATTAATCTTTAAACCAAGATTTAAATCGATAGGAAAAATCCATAAGTTGAATGTCGTTTGAGATAAGGCCCCTGTATTAAAGCTTCCTTTTCCCGAATTAAAAGAGACACCAACATTTCCTTGAAAGAATGTTGAAATATAATTTCTTTGGAAATAATGCTTATAACTTGCAAATAAATAACCGGCTTGGACTGAGTCAGCTTCTGCTGAGCTATTATTAAAGGTATTTTCGAATGTTCCCGAATTATCATAATAATCAAACGTATCATATATATAAGAGAAGCCAATCTGCGACTTTGTTGCTTGATAGCTATCTTTTAGAATTTCTTCAGTCGTAAATTCTGCGTATTCATTCTTATGAGATTTAAAAAGAATTGAGTCCTCTTCAGAAGCACTTTCGAGCCACTTCTTATCCTTGGCAGACATTTGAGCACCCTTAAGCTCCTCTTCTGTATACTGTTGAGGAACAGAGCCAAAAATATTAGGTACAGAAGTATTATCAGATGGTTCACTAGAGTCTGAGTTTTCATAAGGAGAATCTTTAGGATCCAACTCTCCTGAAACAGTATGGCCAGATATTTCAGCAAAACCATTAAATGAAAATAATAATCCTATTAATAAAATATAGAGATTAAGATTCGTTTTCTTCATCATTGTCTTCCCAGTCAAATATTTCAACTTTTGTGTCTTTACTGAATATATTATACACCATACATCCAAGCACATAAGCAGAAATGAGCACGAAAATCATCAGTTTCTCGTAAATAAAGACCATAACAAGGATTAGAAGTATTAAAGCTAGAACCTTTCTTCGATTCTTTCTAACATAATCAGAATTCTTAAAAGAATTAAACGGAATATTTGAGATCATTAGTAAGGCATAGAAAACAACATAAGCGGCTGCATAGTAATTTCTATACATTCCAAAGTCGAATTCCAATGTCACCATAATAAAACCAATTATAGCAATGGCCGCTCCAGGAATTGGTAACCCCTGAAAGTAGTTAGAAGGAACTTTATTAATATTAGCATTAAATCTTGCAAGCCTAAGTGCTCCACATAGGAGATAGAGGAAAGAAATAATCATTCCCGCACGACCAAGATCCTGAAAATATTTAAAATAAATAATAAAGGCCGGTGCCATACCAAAAGAGATGACATCACTAATTGAGTCAAACTGCTCACCAAATTCTGATTGAGTCCCTGTTAATCTAGCAATACGTCCATCAACACTATCAAAAATTGCACCCAAGATGAGAATCATACAAGCACCATAATAAAGGCCCTTTGTTGCCATAATGATAGCTGCAAAACCACAACCCATATTTAATGCTGTGAATGTATTTGGTAGAAAAAATGTTAATCGATGTGGTTGTGTATCATATTTATTCATGTGATTCCTCATTGTAGCGTCCAATAATTGTTTCACCACCACGAACTTTTTCATGAAGCTTAACCAGAGATTGAACGTTGTCTAACTCCATTTTAACGGTGGCACCAAAAGGATAAAATCCAAAATCAACTTGTCTTCTTCCTAAATCACCTGGAAGAACAACGAGTTCTGGATTTCTTTTAAATATAGAATTGATAAAGAAAAGACGAATCTTTCTATTGTCTCTATCTTCTATCGTTACTTTATTTCCGTGTTCTTTATTATTAAAAGAGACATTATTAAAGCGGCCTGAAATTGGTAAATAAATACCATATCCACTTAAGAGATTCATTTTTATAGAAATTTCTGTCTTCTGATCATCAATCGTTTTTATCTCTGAGATCTTACCTGAAACGGGTGCGTAAATTGTTCCAGCAGTTGTAACCTGATCCTCTTTGAAGAAAATAAATTTTCGACGAAATAAAAACAGAAAAAGACTAACTAATAAAAGATAGATTAATAAAATATAAAAGCTAAACAAGAGCATTAGAAGAAATGCTATGACAATTATGAAATTAATAGTCGACTTAGATAGATAAAATATTTTCACTCTTATAAAGTACCAATATTATGCTGACATGTCATACTAAGACTTTTTAAATTCAACATGTAGGGGTCTAAAATAATAAGGTCTCTTCCTCATCTTTTCAGAAATAACCTTCTTAAATATGGACTGTGGCCGTGAGATTAGAATATCTCGAGTATCCTTAGCACATTGAGAGCTTAATTCATTTTCCCCATGAGTATATAAGAGGGACTTATCAACACCAGAGGCAAACGCTCCAAAGTCTTCTTCACTTAGAAGTTTTTCCTCGCCACTTGTACGAATATAGTACTCCCTTTTAAAGGCAGGAAAAACCCAATGCCCATCTGTGTCTCCGAGCATTTCAGGGATATCTGAACTATAGAATGAAAATACCGGTAATTTTTCTAATTCAAAGATTTGTGCAAAACCTTCTCCAACTCTCATGCCAGTATAGGAACCGGGCCCCGCAATAGTGACTAGTCCTTTTAGACTAGCTATTTCTATGTTGTGCTTTTCTAATAAAGAGTGAACTTTTGCATGCAGAATTTCTGATGTCTTCTTTGTTTCAACAACTTCACTTTCTATCCATGAGAAGTTCTCATCAAGAAGACCAAAGTGAAGTAAATGTGATGTATCAATAAATAAGTATGCCATTAGAAAAATCTAGTAAAGTCGTTAAACAGTGCTCCAATCATTAATAGAAGAAGTACCGAAAGACCAAATTGTTGAGCGATCTCAAGCTTTCTTCGTGAAAGTGGCCCACCATTTATAGCCTCTAAAATAAGAAAAACAATATGCCCACCATCCAAGACAGGGATAGGAAATAAATTAATAACTCCAAGATTAATTGAGATTAATGCCATTAACTGAAAGAAATACGATATTGATGTATTAAAAGAGTCAGAAGCAACCTTTCCAATTGATAAAGGGCCTCCAATATTCTTTAAAGATACCTCTGCCGTAATTAACTTCTTGAAGCCTTCAAAAGTTTTAACAACTCCATCCCATGTACGATAGAAACTTCTTGGTATTGCAGAAAAGAAATTCATTGGCTCTGTTGTAACATATCTACCAGGAGCATAAATACCATAACTATAAACACCGATTAACTTAACTGTTTCATCACCTTGAGTTTTCACTTCTGGAGTGATCTGAAAATCTTTAAGCTTACCATTTCTAATTACTTTTAAGCTCGCTGCCCCATCAGTATCTTGAATTCGACCTCTAAGTCGATCAAAAGAGTAAACTCTTTCTCCTCCAACATTTGTAATAATGTCACCGGCCAATAAACCGGCTTTGTCTGCAGGAGACTTCATTTGTACACTCTTAATGATTAAGTCCATTGGGTATAAGTCATTAGCGACAAGAGATTCTTTTAAGTCACCACTTACTTCGATCTCTCTTACAACTTTAGCGTTCTTATCAAATATTGGTTTATTAGTTTCACTATCAATACTTTTAACTGGAAATACGTAAACTTTCTGTGTGTTAATTGATAACTCTTCTAAGCTATATTTTGTACTAGGCTTATTGCTATTAGAAATTAAGAAAATATCGCCATTCTTTGATTTTACTATTGGAAGAAGTAAAAACGGAGGATAGTTAACTAGCTCTTGAAAGAACTGTTCGGGCTTCATATCAACTGAAACCTCTTTTGATTCTCCTAAACGATTAACTGTAATCGAATGAATATGGCCATCACTCTCTAACACGATATCACTTGGAGAAGTAATACGATGCTCATTTACTTTATTAACAATATCTCCACTTCTGAAGCCTAGCTTATAAAATTTTGACTCTGTCGTAACATTCCCAATCTTTATCTCAGGAACTTTTTCTCCAGTTAAAAATAATGCAAAGAAAATAAAAAATGCCAAAATAAAGTTTGCTAATGGCCCACCAAAAACAATCCAAAATCTTTGCCACTTTTTCTTATGAATAAATGAATATTTTCTTTCTTCTTCAGGAACACCATCTTTATTAAATGGATCGTCTCCATACATTTTGACATATCCCCCCAGAGGGATTGCAGAAAACGCGTACTCTGTATCACCTTTTTTCCACTTAAATAATTTAGGGCCAAAGCCAATTGAAAAGACTTCAACTCTTACTCCAAAAAGTCTGGCAAATAAGAAGTGTCCCAGCTCGTGAAAAAATACAAGAGGTCCTAAAAATAAAATAAAAATGACGACTTTTTCTAACATGGTATTCCTTATAAAATTTTATCGCTTAATAATAAGGTGTAAAAAGGGATGACAAATAATAGGCTATCAATCCTATCGTAAACTCCACCATGCCCAGGTATTAAATTTGAGCTGTCCTTTACACCAATCTGTCTTTTAAATTTTGACTGAACTAAATCACCAACTTGACTTAAAATCCCCAAAATAAAAAAGATCAGTATATATTTTACCTCAAAATTACCAATTAAATAATACCAGGCCAAAGTTCCTAGGATACCTGAAGTTAAGGCCCCACCAATAAGCCCTTCTATTGTCTTATTAGGACTGACCGCTTTCCACAACTTTGTTCGGCCAAAGTTCTTACCAAAGAACCAGGCCCCAGTATCCATTCCAAAGTTAAAGATAAGTAGAATGATTATAAGGCCTTGCCAATTTTCTCGATGAAGAAGTGAATGTAAGTTCAAAAATGGAATCAAAAAGATAACCATCGACATTATAGAAATACTTTTTAGAAACTTAACAAATCTCATGGAGTCCATTGGTGAAATGAACAAATATCCCATAAGTAAAATGTTCACTAAACATCCCGCCAGAGGGATCAGCTGATTTCCAAAAATCTGTGGATTCAATGTTGCCCAAGACTGAACACCTATTAGAATAAAGAAATTTAAGATAGAAAAAAGGCTTCCAATTTTTAAAGAAAGGAAATTAACACTAAACTCAAAAAGACAGGCGGCACTAACGAGTATGAGTAAAACTTCAATCCCGATAACACCAATTGAATAGGCAATGGCCACAATTCCTATCATCACTATCGCAGATAGGATTCTTTTCTGAGTATTTGTCATTATTAAGTCCGTTTAATTAATTAATCTAAAATTATTTTTCACTTGAGTCTTTGTTGCTGCCAATGACTCTGTTTCTGTTACTTGGCCAAAGCGTCTTTCACGTTTTTCAACTTCCATGATAATTTTTTCAAATTCAGTACAAGTAAAATTTGGCCACATTGTTTCAGTGAAATACAACTCACCATAAGCAATTTGCCATAATAAGAAATTTGAAATTCTCTGATCGCCACCAGTTCTAATCATTAAGTCTACATCACCAAGTTCAGGCGCATGAAGAGCATTTGAAATACTCTCCTCAGTTACCTCAATATCTTCAGCAATTAATTTATTAACAGCACTAATAATTTCAGCTCTCCCACCATAGCCAAACGCAAATGTGAGCTTTAAGCCTGTATTATCTTTTGAATCTCGTTTTAGATCATCGATAATCTTTACTGTATCTTTTGGAAGCTTAGAGATATCACCAATGATATTGAATTTGATATTATTCTTTAAGACTTTATTTCGTTCTTTAATTAAGAACTTTTTTAGAAGTAGAAATAAGGTTCTAATCTCAGAAGGGGGACGTCCCCAGTTTTCTGTTGAAAATGCATAGAGGGTTAAAGCCTTAACCCCCATATCATCTGCTTTTTCAACGATATTACTTACAACAGAACTTCCACGAACATGACCCCAAACACGACGATGGGCGCGGTTCTGTGCCCAACGCCCATTTCCGTCCATTATAATTGCGACATGTTTAAGTTTATTAACTTGAAAGTCCATATTTCTATTAGAGAGTAAGTAGCTCTTTTTCTTTTCCTGCTACGATTTCATCAACTTGTTTTGTAAACTTATCTGTAACAGTTTGAATTTCAGCTTGAAACTTCTTTGAATCATCTTCAGAAATCTCTTTTGCTTTCTCTGCCTTTTTTACCGTTTCGTTTCCATCACGACGGGCATTTCTTATTTGAATCTTGCTATCTTCACCAATCTTTTTGATTTCTTTTACCTGCTCTTTTCTTCTTTCTTCTGTTAGAGCTGGGAATTGAATTCTAATTAGGTTTCCATCGTTTGATGGAGTTAGTCCTAAATTTGCATTGATGATTGATTTTTCAATTTCACTTATAAGTGTTTTATCAAATGGTTGAATTTGAAGTAATCGAGCCTCTGGAGTTGAGATTTGCCCAACCTGATTAACTGGAGTTGGAGCTCCATAATACTCAACCATAACACCATCAAGAACAGATGCTGATGCACGTCCAGTTCTTACTTTTGTCAGTTGATGCTTTAGAGAATCAATTGCTTTTGACATATCTGTTTCAAGGCCAGCTTTAATTTCATTAATCATTTTACACCTCTTATTTAATAACTTTTGTTCCTATTGCTTCACCTCTTACGGCCTTTGCAATATTTCCATTTTCAAACATATTAAATACCACAATTTCCATCTCATTATCCATACAAAGTGAGATAGCGGCAGAATCCATAACTTTGATTCCCTTATTTAATACATCGATATATTTTAATTGATCGAACTTAACTGCGTCATCATATTTCATAGGATCTTTATCATAAATTCCGTCAACTTTTGTTGCTTTAAAGATTACCTGTGCGTCAATTTCATTAGCTCTTAACGCTGCCGCTGTATCAGTTGTAAAATATGGATTACCTGTTCCAGCTGCAAAGATAACAACGCGTTTCTTTTCTAAATGCCTTTCAGCGCGACGTCTGATATATGGCTCACAAATCTCTTGCATATCAATAGCTGACATAACTCTTGTAAACACACCTTTTTGCTCTAACGAGTCTTGCATTGCAAGTGCATTTATAACAGTGGCCAGCATTCCCATATGGTCAGATGAAGTACGATCCATTCCTCTAGTTGCTCCAGCTACACCGCGGTGAATATTTCCTCCACCAACAACGATAGCTACTTCAACACCCATCTCTACAAGATCTTTAACTTCCTCTGAGATTTGATTTAGAACATCGTGTGTAACACCGTAACCAGCTTCCCCTGCTAAAGCTTCACCTGATAGCTTTAATAGAATTCTTTTATATTTCATAAGTCCCCAAAACCTTGCAAAAAAAAAGGGCTTATAAAAGCCCTTTTCTTATATTTAGTAATTATTTTTACTGTTGAGTCATCTTAGCAACTTCGTCTGCTAAGTTATCTTCTTTCTTCTCAATCCCTTCACCAAGGTTGATTTTATGGAAAGCTTTTACAGTAATGTTACCACCAACTTTACCTGCTACATCAGCAACAAGTTTCTTGATAGTGAAGTCTGGGTTCTTGATGAATACTTGCTCAACAAGACAAACTTCTTTAGCAAGTTTTCCAAGTTTACCTTTAACGATCTGATCGATCATGTTCTCAGGCTTCCCTTCTTCTTTAAGTTGTGCACGGTAAACTTCTTCTTCTCTCTTCTTGTATGACTCATCAATGTCATCAGAAGTTAAGAAAGTTGGAGCAGCTGCTGCAACGTGCATTGCGATATCTTTTGCAAGTTCCGCAACTTCTGGAGCATCGGCCTTATCAGTATCTAGATCAACTAGAACACCAATTTTTCCACCGTGGTTATATGAACCAAGAACACCTGTAGTTTCAACTGCAGAGAATCTTCTTAGATCAATCTTCTCACCACATTTCATAGTAAGTTCAGTTGTTTCAGCATTCTTAGCTTCTTTAAGTTCATCAACAGAACCAGGCTTGTTAGCAAGAGTCCATTCAGCAACTGATTTTGCGAAACCTTGGAAGTCGTCACCTTTTGCAACGAAGTCTGTTTCACAGTTAACTTCAAGGATTACACCTTTGTTACCATCAACTACAGATACTACAGTACCTTCAGCAGCAACACGGCTTGCTTTTTTAGCAGCTTTTGCTAGACCTTTAGTTCTTAGGAAATCAACTGCCGCTTCTAGGTCTCCGTTTGTTTCTGTAAGAGCTTTCTTACAGTCCATCATACCTGCACCAGTTTTTTCTCTTAATTCTTTAACAGCGCTTGCCGTAATAGCCATCTTATACCTCGCTAATTATGATTTAATTATTCTTCTTCACCAGCTAAATCAATATCGTTCTCGTACTTAGAAAGAATTTCTTCTTCTAGAGCTTTATCGGCAGCTTTAGTTCCTGCAGCAGCTTTAGTCTTTCCACCACTTGCAGAGATCGCACCAGCGAAGTACTCAGAGAATAGAGTAATTGATTTGATTGCATCATCGTTACCTGGAACAATGTAGTCAACACCTTCTGGGTTACAGTTAGTATCAACGATTGCAACAACAGGAATACCTAGCTTGTTAGCTTCTTTTACTGCAATTCTTTCGTTATTTGGATCAACGATAACAACTGCACCTGGAAGCTTTCTCATATCCTTGATACCACCAAGGTTTTTCTCAAGCTTTTCAACTTCTTTTCCAACTTTGATTCTTTCTTTCTTAGTTAGAAGCTCGAAGTCACCTGTTTCTTTCATCTTTTCAACTTTTCTTAGTTTATCGATTGAAAGATTAATTGTTTTGTAGTTTGTAAGCATCCCACCTAGCCATCTGTTAGTTACGTAGTAAGCTCCACAAGAAGCAGCAGCATTCTTTACTGTTTCAGATGCTTGTCTTTTTGTAGCTACGAAAAGAATTGGCTTACCTTCAGAAGCAGTCTTCTTTAGGAAATCGTGAGCTTTCTTTGCCATTGGAATTGTTTTAGCAAGATCTAAGATGTAGATACCGTTTCTTTCACCAAATACATATGGCTTCATTTTTGGGTTCCACTTGTGTGTTTGGTGACCGAAGTGAGCACCAGCTTTTAATAGATCATTGATGTTTAATTCTGACATTATTACTCCTAAGTTGGTTAATTACACTAACTCGAACCGAACGGACCAACCCTTCGAGCAGCTGTTTATTTCGCGATATTGCGATGGTGCATTTTTAACACGATGACTTCAGGGATTCAATATTTTTTTGTAATATTTTTAAGGATGTATAGGCCTTGAACTAGACTCGCACAAGGCCTTTCGAGATTATAATGATGCCGAATTACCATCGACAAGGACGCGACGCGGCTTAGCCCCTTGAGCAGGACCAACTACACCACGCTTTTCGAGTTCCTCAATAAGATTTGCTGCTCGGTTATAACCAATTCTCAATCTTCTTTGTAACATTGAGGCTGACGCTGAGCGTGATTCCATGACAATTTTTACCGCATCATCATAAAGTGCATCTCCTGAGTTCGATGAAGATGGAGTCGAGATATGAGAACCATATGTATAATCATCTGTTTCAACCTCTCCACCATTCTCAAGAAATTCCATTGCTTTTTCATCAAAGCCTGGCTCAAGTGCTTCTAACTTATTAGTAAGTGCTTCAATTTCATTTTCATCAACATATGAAGAGTGAACACGTTGTGTATTAATTCCGTGTTTATATAGCATATCCCCTTTACCAAGAAGTCTTTCTGCTCCAATTTTATCAAGAATAGTACTTGAGTCCGTACGAGACGAAACCCTAAAGGCAACACGAGTTGGGAAGTTAGACTTGATAACACCAGTAATAACATCAACTGATGGTCTCTGAGTTGCTAATACTAAGTGGATACCGGCAGCACGAGCTTTTGCAGCAATACGTGCAATATTATTTTCAATTTCTTTCCCAGCTTTTGTAAGTACGAGGTCCGCGAACTCATCAACAATAATAACAATATACGGAAGTTCGTAATTTTCAGCTGTCGTATCCTCATAGTGATGATGAATTTTTGCCAGCATCTCCGGTGTCGCACGCTTAAGTTTTTCGTTGAATCCAGAAATATTTCTAACACCAAAGTCTGCAAGAATTGAATAACGTCGATCCATCTCTTGGCAGGCCCACAATAATGAAATTGATGCTGTTTTGGCATCTGTCACAACAGGCATCAATAAGTGAGGTAGCTTCTTATAAAGTGCCATTTCTAGTTGTTTAGGGTCAATCAGAATTAACTTCATTTTCTCAGGTGACTTCTTCACAAGAAGAGAAACGAGTAGAGAGTTAATAAATACTGACTTACCGGCCCCTGTTGCACCAGCAACTAACATGTGTGGACATGTCGCTAAGTCGATAACAAATGAGTCACCAAATGCATTCTTCCCCATTGCAATTGGAAGAGAGTATTTAGAGTCTTGAAATTCTTGAGAACTTAAAACCTCATCTAAATATATGATATCACGAGGATTTCTAGGGACTTCAATACCAACGGTATCCTTACCAGACATCGCAGGAACAACTCTAATTGGGGCTCCATAAAGGGCCAGAGATAAATCATCTGCTAATCCCGTAATTTTTGAAACCTTAACACCTGCACCAGGTCGGTACTCAAAGGTATCAACAACAGGACCTTTTAGTACGTTTACAATTTCACCTTCAATTTTGAATTCTGTAAGCTTTGATTCTAGGAGTGTAATAATTTGTTCAAAGTAAGCTTTATCTGGCTCATTTGAAACCTTATCAACAGTACTTTCTTTTGCAGTATCAACAATATCAAAATATTGATTATCATTTTCACTATCAGCGATTCTATTTAAAGGTGCAGTAACATGGATCTTCTTAACCTGAGGGTCTCTTTGTGGTGATTTCTCTTCGCTAGAAGCCTGTTGCTGCTGAAGATCAACTTGCTCCGCCTTTTGACTTTCATCTGCACTATCCTGCTTATTAGTATTTGCAGTTAAAGTAGGCTTGATAATAGCATCTTCAATATCCTCATCTTTTGAATCATCTGATACATCATCGTCTTTTTTAGACTTTAAAATAGATGGAGTTTTAATTTTATTTAAAGAATCAAATAAGCCACTTTTTTCTTTTTTCTCTTTTTTAGAGTCATCTTTGAGAATATTATCCATTCTCCTTTTTAGACTATTATCGTGCTCAATCTGAGCAATCGATTCTTTTTTAGCTAAGGGAGCAAGAAGAACCTGCTTAGCTTTCACTGTTTTGGCCGGTACAGACTTAGCAAAATAGAATGTTTTTACAATAGAATCCTTAAATCCAGTTCTAAAAGTCCCAAATAAAAAGGCAATAAAAGCTGCTGCTGTATAGATAGATAACCAAAGTGTTGTGAATCCATTTTTAAATGCGTATTGAAGACCAAAACCTAAACTATCTTGGAAAAATAAGAATGAAAGACTTCCAGAAACAAATACTAATGGAAAAAAGTTCAATACATCGACTAAATACTCTCGCTTATCATAAATGAAAGTATGACAAATAGAAAAAATGAAGAAAGGTATTAAAATCCATGGCCCACTAAAGTAAGAAGCTAACTTTACCAATGAAAAAAAATAATAACTTAATATATTGCCTGAGTTTTCTGAAGTAATTGTAAAGTAATTATCAGGTAGATCATTTCCGAAATAGAAAGATGTAAATGAAAATAACGTAAGAACAAATAGTATAAGTAGTTGAGTTTTAAGGATATTTTTCTTCATATTAATATTGTATATGAAATGTTGCTAAAGGCAAAAGAAAAGGCTTATAGATAGGATTTAAAAGATTTTTAACCCCTAAAACAAAAAAAGCCAGATCATTGATCTGGCTTTTTATATAGAAGGTGCATCTTCCTAGTCTCACACCAAGTTACCCTGGCACTACCTTTGGCGCTAGCGGGCTTAACTGCTGAGTTCGGGATGGTATCAGGTGTTTCCCC